>JBOEHJ010000065.1:0-22772 GCA_050633905.1 Geminicoccales bacterium | reverse complement strand
GAACACGCCGTCGACATCAAGAAGCTACCGACGATCAGCTAGAGCATTTTCCGATCATTCGGAACCAGCCTACTCCCCCGCCCAACCACCCGATATGGTGGTCACTGTGGGTGGTTGGGCGGGGGAGTGGGGTTGGAGAAGGCTAACCCAATAAGCGACCGCCTGACGCAGGGGATGGCGGTTCGCTTGACTTTATCCACCGCGAAAATCTATGGTGCCGACGCTTTCGACGGGGATATTCTTCACTCAGGAAATATCGTTGTTCGAAGCATGGGTTGAAGCTGATGGTACGCGACGACAAGTCGTCCAAGTTCAACGATCTCGACAGCCGCATCAATAAGCTGCGGCAGGACACAGGCCTTGCCAAAGATGACGAGCCGGAAAAACCGGTGGGTCCGCGGGGGTATGGGGCAGGTGTCCAGATCGGTGTCGAACTGATCGCGGGCATTCTTGTCGGAGGCTTCCTCGGCTATTGGCTCGATCGCTGGCTGGGAACATGGCCGATTTTCTTCATGGTCATGTTCTTTGCGGGCGCGGGGGCCGGCATGTTGAACGCGTTCCGGTATATCAACCGGATGAACAAACGGCAGGATCCGCCAAGCGGCGGTGGCTGACGGAAGCGAGAGAGGTTGCGGTGGCAACGGAAGAGACAGTAGAGCACGGGGATGCGGCTCACGAAGCGCATAGTCCGCTTGAGCAGTTCGAAATCCATCCGCTGATCACGGAAGGACCGAACTTTACCCTTCTGGGCTTCGATCTGAGCTTCACCAACTCCTCGCTTTGGATGGTGATCACGGTCCTTTGCGTTTATGCGCTGGTGATGATGGGCTCACGCCATGGCAGCATGGTGCCGGGCCGGCTTCAGTCCGTGGTCGAGATGGTCTACGATTTCATCGCCGACATGATCGAAAGCAATGCCGGGCGCGAAGGGCGGAAGTATTTTCCGTTTTTCTTCACGCTGTTCACCTTCATCCTGGTGGGCAACATGCTTGGCATGATCCCGGGAAGCTTCACCTTCACCAGCCATATCATCGTTACCTTCACCATGGCGCTGTTCGTCGTGGTTGCCGTGACCTTCATTGGCCTTGCCAAGCATGGCATGCACTTCTTCTCGTTTTTCGTGCCGAAGGGTGTCCCGGCACCGGTGTTGCCGCTCCTAGTCCCGATCGAGGTTCTCTCTTACCTGATCCGCCCGATCAGCCTCTCGGTCCGCCTGTTTGTCAATATGATGGCTGGCCATATCATGTTGAAGACTTTCGCAGGCTTCATCATCGCACTTAGCGGTTATTTCGTTCTGCCGGCACTCGCTCCTCTTGCCTTGACAGTCGCCCTTTCCGGCCTCGAACTCGCGATTGCGTTCTTGCAGGCCTATGTGTTCACGGTGCTGAGCTGCATTTATCTGCAGGAGGCCCTTCACCTTCACTGAGTGCTGCGGCGGAGGTCATCCGCCAAGGCTTTCTAACCAACACACCAACAGATAAATCGACCCCAGGAGAGAATTCATGGAAATCGAAGCAGCCAAGATGATCGGAGCCGGCCTTGCCGCAATCGCCCTTGCCGGCGTTGGTGTTGGTATCGGCAATGTGTTCGCCACGACCATTTCCACCATCGGCCGCAATCCCTCAGTCCAGGATAAGGTCTCCGGCATGATGTGGATCGGCTTTGCCCTGGTTGAGGCTATTGGCCTGTTCGCACTGCTGATCGCGTTCATGGTTCTCTTTGGTTAGACATCTGGTCTGAGCGGTATCGGTTCACTGGTCCGAGAACTTGAGCACTGAACCAAGGCTCGGGTTTATCGGACCACTGATCGGTGCCGATCCTGCCGGCGATCCCTCCTTTGTGAGTGGCATCGCCCAATTAACGTCTGGAGTTGTCGATGCCGCAGCTTGAGGTTTCGACCTATATCAGCCAGATCTTCTGGCTGATCGTCTGTTTCAGCCTGCTCTATTATTTCTTGAGCCGAAAGGCCTTGCCGCGCGTTGCCGAGATCTTGGAAGCGCGCGCCGATCGCATCCGTGTCGACCTCGATGAGGCGCAGCGCTTCAAGAAAGAGGCCGAGGAAGCCATGACGAGCTTCGATGCTGTGGTGTCGGAAGCCCAGGGCAAGGCTCAGTCCCAAATAGCCGAGACCCAGGCCAAGCTCCAAGAAGAAGCTGCCAACGCCCAAGCCAAGCTCGAAGCTAAACTTAGCAAGCAGATCGCCGACGCCGAAGGCCGGATTGCCAAAGCGAAAGCGGAAGCTCTTGGCGAGTTGGATGAAGCGGCACTTGCGACCGCGCAGGCGGCTACCGAGCGTCTCTCTGGCGTCAAGGTCGACAAGTCGGACGCGAAAGCGGCGCTTGAACAGGTCTTGAAGGAGGCCGCCTGATGTACGAATTGCTCCTGCTTTTGGCGCTGATCATTCTCGGTGTCGTGATCTACAAAACTGGTGCTCATAAGATGATCACCGATATCCTTGATGGTCACGCGGACAAGGTGAAGTCGGAACTGGATGAAGCCAAGCGCTTGCGCGAGGAGGCCCAGTCCCTTCTAGCCGAGCAGCAAAGAAAGCTGAGCGGCGGCGAAGACCAGGCCAAGAAGATCGTCGAGCAGGCCGAAGTCGAGGCAAAGAGGATGTTGGAGCGTCACAAGGCCGATCTTGAAGCGAGCTTGAAACGGCGCGAAGAGCAGGCTATGGCTCGTATTGCACAAGAAGAAGCCAAGGCATTGCAGGATGTCCGGGATCGCACCGCCAATCTGGCGATCATGACCACCGGTCGCCTTCTGGCCGACAAGGTTGCCGGCACGCAGGGCAAGTCACTTCTTGACGATGCGATCGAGGAAGTCAGCCGAAAGCTCGCCTGACAGCCTCCACGGGAGGCCACCTCATGATCAAGCTCTACCAATATCCGTCATCCTGGGGCATGAACGTAAGCCCATTTACGCTCAAGCTCGAAACCTGGCTGAAGCTTTCCCATATCGACTACCAGGTCGTCTCATCTCACAATCCCGGCAAGGCGCCCAAGGGAAAGCTTCCTTTTATCGAGGACGAGGACGGCACGCGCATCGGCGACAGCACGCTGATCATCGATTACCTGAAACGCACGCGCCAGATCGATCCGGATCACGAATTGACCGAACGCCAACGCGCCGAAGCGATCGTTCTGCAGCGTCTGTTCGAGGATCATTTCTACTTCATTCAGGTTTACAGTCGCTGGATCGATCCAGTCGGCTGGGAGATCGTGCAACCAGCCTTTTTCGGATTTTTGCCGCCGGGCCTGCGTGGGCTTGCTTCCAGCTTTATCAGGCGGCAGGTCCGTCGATCGCTGCATGAACAAGGTCTTGGCCGCCATACACAGGACGAACTCTACGCCCTTGGCCGCACCGATCTTCGAGCCATCTCCGTCCTGCTTGGCAGCCGGCCCTATTTCTACAGTGACGGCCCAACCACGATTGATGCCATCGCCTATGGCTTTTTGGCCAACATCTATTCCGTCCCGGTCGAGACTGAACTTAAGGCGATCGCGCAGGAATACGACAATCTCAGGCTCTATACTGAGCGCCTGGGCGCAGGTCTTGGTAGTCAGGCCGGTTAACCGGTTAAGTCACCGGCCGATGCCTCTCAAAGACTAGAAGGCTTTTCGCACGGCTTTGACGCAAATTTGTCGAGACTCGATCGATCAGGCAATTGTCATCGATGCCGTCGATTCCCATCTAAGAGACGAATGTTTCTTCGATGAGGTGAACAATGAATCCCGCTAAGCTTCTCGAGCAGTTTCTTGGCCCTGATGCCAGCAAGAACGCCAGCGCAAGTGTGCAGAACGCGAAGGAATCTTTGGCTAATAGCGGTATGGGCGGCTTGGCAGGCGGTGTTGCTGCCGGTGGCTTGCTCGGTCTTTTGCTGGGCAACAAGAAGGCACGCAAAACGATCGGCAAGATGGCGGGCGGCGTTGTGGGTTATGGCGGTGCCGCTGCCCTCGGCGCTCTGGCCTATCGCGCCTATCAGAACTGGCAGACCGAACAGGAAGGTGGCCCATCGACACCGCCGCCAACGACGTCTGATCATAATACCCCGCCGATGTTGCCACCCGATTCCAAGTTTCGCCCTGATGCAGCGCCTGCCGGCGATGGCAAGCCCTTCGAACTTGCTCTGGTGATGGCCATGGTCGCCGCAGCTAATGCCGATGGCCATATCGACACCGACGAGCATCGCCTCATCTTCGATAAGGTGGGGCAGATGCCTCTCGATGCCGAAGATAAAGCCTTCGTCTTCGACACGCTGGCCAATCCGCCAAGCCTGCAAGACATGCAGAGCCTAGCTGAAGGGCCGGAACAGGCAGCGGAACTCTATCTCGTCTCGCGCCTTGCTATCGATCCCGACCATCCTGCCGAGCAGGCCTATCTCAAGGCACTCGCCAGCCGCCTCTCGCTACCCGACCAACTGGTAAAGCACCTCGAGCTACAGGCCGAATCAGCAGCTTAGGTGGCGTGGCCACTTCAGTTGGGTTCGATCGATATCGCCTGGTTCTACGGTATACGGGTAAGCTTTCGGGGCCGGTCGGAATGATCAAAGCGTCAGCGTGGTTTTGCCGATCGCACGGCCGCTTTCCTGCAGAGCATGCGCCTTTTTTAGATTGTCGACGGTGAACGCACCGGCGTCATGATTGGCCGTGGTCTGGAGGCGGCCATCGTCGATCATGCCGGCCACACGGTCGAGGAGCTTCTTTTGCTCGATCATATCGTCGGTTTGGAACATTGAACGCGTGAACATGAATTCCCAATGAAACGAGATCGCCTTCCTCTTGAAGAGTGACATGTCGATGGTCGCGGGATCGGGGTCGTCGATCAGGCCGAACTTGCCCTGAGGCGCTATGAGCTCGGCGATGGCCGGGAAATGGCGGTCGGTATGGGTCAATCCGACGACATAATGTGGTGCGAGGCCCAGCTCTTTGAGTGCAGCGGGCATGTCGGCATGATGATCGATGATGTGATGAGCGCCCATTTTCGTCACCCAGGCTCGTGTGTCATCCCTGGACGCCGTTGCAATGATCGTCAGATCAGTGAGCTTTCGCGCGAGCTGGATCAGGATCGAGCCGACACCGCCGGCACCGCCGATCACCAAAAGCGCCTTGCCGCCATCGCCGCCTTCCTCGATGGCCAGCCGATCAAAAAGTAGCTCCCAGGCAGTGATTGCGGTTAGCGGGATCGCCGCCGCCTCTCCGTGGGACAGGCTTTTCGGCTTGTGACCGACGATCCGCTCATCCACCACATGCAAGGCGCTGTTGGTGCCCGGCCGGTCAATGGCACCCGCATAAAAAACCTCATCGCCAGGCGTGTAATGGGACACCTGATCACCCACCGCACGAACGATCCCCGATGCGTCATAACCCAACACCTTAGGGCCTTCGCCGGGCCCAGGTGCTGCTCGCATGCGGACCTTGACGTCGACCGGGTTGACGGAAATTGCCTTCACCTCGACTTGAAGATCGCGCGGACCGGGCGTCGGATCGGGCAGGTCTAAATCCTGCAGGGAGGCGTCGTCGGTAATCGGCAGGCTCTTGGTGTAGCCGATGGCCTTCATGATTTTTTTCTCCTTTAGGAACCCGATCGATTGATCGACGGCAGGGCCACACTATGAGGTTATATTCAGATCAAGTCGATTCGGTTGGCTTGCCCAGGATATCGGCCAAATTCGCTTGGCCGGTGCCACGTTTGAGGGGTTGCGGCTGTCCAGGGCCGGGACTCCAGCCAGCGAGCATGAGGAGCTGGAACGTGGCGGGAATACGGCCACGCTCATCGGCGTAGCTTTCTTGATACAGACGACACGCCTCCAACAGCACATCGCGCCTGATCGGTTTTCTTTCCGTTAGCACATTGCTCTCGGCCATGCCTTGGAGATCGCGCATCAACCGCATCGGATCAGCGTAAGTCACGGTCACCGTGTCAATATCGACGACGGGCAGCGTATAGCCGGTTCGCTGCATGAGGGCACCGGCATCGGGAACGTCGATGAACGGAGCAACCCGCGGAGGTCCCGCCTCCTGGGTGACTTTGGCCTCGGCTTTATCTAGGCACGCTCTTAGCTCGCGCAACGTCTGGCCACCCGGCATGGCGGCGAGAAAAAAACCATCCGGCTTCAGAGCATAGCGGATCTGTATCAAGGCGCCGGGCAGATCGTTCACCAGATGCAGATTGCCGGTGGCGATCACCAGATCGAACCGATCAAACCCAAACGGCAATTTTTCTTCATCGAGCACGACGCGTGCACCGTTGACTTGTTCGACCATGGACGGTGACATGTCGGCTTGGATGACGTCACCGACCTGATCCTGCGGCAGTTTTTTGGCGACCTGCCCGGTATGACATCCCAGGACGAGGGTTGTCCCGAAGCGACGGCGGACGTCATCAAGGCGCTCGACCAAGCGATCCACCATCTCATTGACCAAAAAGTCGAAGTCGGCGTACCGACCGACTGCCCGGTCGCGGCGCTTTCTGAGCGCAGAGCGGTCAAAAACTAACGGATGCAAGACCAGCTTTGCCTAGGTGAGTTCGGCGGCGAGGATCGCGCCGCGCGAGGCCATGAAATAGAGGCCCATATGGTGGGTTTCGGCCTTGGGATGGGCGGCAGTTGCTGGAAGGCCCAGATCCTTGGTTGCCGACAGTGGCATATCGTAGGTCGCGGTCGCCGGTTCATAGACCACGATATCCCTAAGCGTCGGCATCAGCCCGTGGTTTCGGGCCGACAGCAAGGTGAGCACAAAATCCATCACACAGATATCGGTGCAGATGCCAACGGTCAAAACCGCCGACAGCCGGTGGCTGTTAACCCAGTCGACCACCTTATTGTGGCTTTGGCCCTGACAACTGCCGCCATGGGTTGCCTCGATGCCGCCGATGAAACCGTTGATACAGTCCTTCCGCATCAAGGTCGCCTGACCGCAGCCTTCGAGCCATTCCAGGTCCGGCACGAGATTTTCTTCGCCTGTACCACGCTCGCAATGGGGGGGATAAGGCGGCTCGGCTTTGCCTGGATCGTGGGTGTCGAGAAAAGCCAGGATCGGCGATTTGGCTTCGGCAAAACGTTTGGCCAGCCTGTCCGTCTCGTCGATCATTTTTGCCACTTGGTCATCAGGTGTCGGCGGCGCAAGATTGCCGCCGCCGACCGCGCAAAAACCGTTGACCTCATCGACGATCACCAGGCCGGTCGGTTGTGCGAACGGGGCGTAACTGCCGAGCTTGATCGGCATCGCTTCATGCATCGCATCGAGCAAGTGATCGCTACCGGTCATGGCATGGTCCTCCGCAGTTTGAACCTCACCTCCAGCGTCTTCTAAAACGCGGGAAAACGCAAGCCGATCAATGGCTTCTCGAAGATAGGCGGGCGGCCCCTTAAAGAATAGCAATCATCGCTGATGACGGTCCGCGATTAGGCTGACGATCTCGAACATCACGGAGGAGGCGACCATTGAAGTGATGTTGTTGGGCTGATCCTTGGTCGGCATCAGGCAGACGACATCACCGCCGATGACATTCTTGCCGCGCAGGCTGCGGATCAGCGCCATTGCCTCATTGATCCGGAACCCTTCTTCGCCGGGTTCGAGGTTGGAGACGGCGGGCGCTATGGTCGGATCCAGACTGTCCAGATCGAAGGTTAAATAAACCGGGCTGTCGCCAATTGTCTTTTCGATGATGTCGATACTCTTGGCTAAGCCAATCTCGCGGTAGCGAGACATGGTGATGACCTCGTAGCCGAGATCGATGCTGGGTTGTAGCCAGTCGAGCGCCCTTGGATTGCCACGAAGGCCGATCTGGACACTCTTTTTGGCATCGACATGGCCCTGATGGACCAGATAACTGCCCCAATGGGCAGCAGACTTCTTGGCGCCCAGAAAATGATCCAGATGCTCGAACACATCGGTGTGGGCATCGATGTGGAGCAACGCCACCTGCTGACCCTCCGCGAGGTTAGTGTTTGGGCCTCCGAGCGCTTGGAGAATGCCACCGGTAATCGAGTGATCACCGCCGATGGAAACTGGCGGGATGCCAGCGGCATCGAGTGTTGCAAAAAAATCTGTTATCCGGGCGATGCAGGCTTCGTTGTCGTTGGCTTCGGGCATCGGGACGTCGCCGACATCCACGATCCGGGCCGTTTCCCAGGGTGAAAAGCCAAAGGGCATATGCACGCGGCGTTGGCCTCTGGAGACATGACGGACAGCGCGCGGGCCAAGATGCTGATCCCGCTCGGTCGTGCCATTGCCGGTGGAGTGGGGCACCCCCGCCAGCGCGATGTCGATCTCGGCAAAATTCTGGTGATGCGGGCAGCCAAAGAGCGTCGGCACGCCCCACCAATAGAGGCTGTCCATCATGCGCTCGGGATCGAAATGGGGCGGTATTGTTGTCACCGATCAGATCCCACTTGCTCGGCGCTGGCCTCGCCGGTCTCATCGGCGATGATCGCAACAATCTCCCGGCAATCATCGTCGGTGAAGGTGAGCGGCACGCGCATATCCAGGGTTTTGGCGAGCGCTTCCAGCGTTTGCGGCAGAACCGGCAGATCCTCGATATAGCGCCAGCTGTCGTAACGGCTGGTGAAGGCACGCGGCTGATCCTCGCCAAACCACTTAAGCTCGACGCCACGATCGGCACAGCGCGCGATGAAGGCTGGAATGGTTTCCTTTGTGAGGGCTTCGGCCTGAAACTGGATGGAGCTGCCGACGTAAGCCTCATGCTGGGCGCGCGTTGGGAGATAGATGCCATTGACCGCCCGTAGCCCCGTTTCGAGGACCCGGTAACGATCATTCCAGCGAGCAATCTGGTGATCGAGATCCTTGAGCTGGGCGCGGATCAGGGTGGCCCGCAGATTGTCCATGCGCCCGCTGTAATTGGGCGTTTCCAACCGAACCTTGGCAAAGGCGTCTTCATCGGGGGCAGCGCCATGGCGCCCGTAAAGCATATAGGAGCCGGAATGGATGATGGCACGCGCGGCGAGATCAGCATCATCGGTGGTAATCAGGCCGCCTTCGCCTGAGTTGATATGTTTGTAGGTTTGCGTGCTGAAACAGGCGGCTTTGCCAAAATTGCCGGAGCGCTTGCCGTTCCAGCGTGCCCCCATGGTATGGGCGCAATCCTCGATCATGGTGATGTTGTAGCGTTCGCAGATCTCGACGATTGCCTCCATCTCGGCGATATGCCCGCGCATATGAGAGAGCATAAGGAAGCCTGCGCCGCTGGCGCCCGCCTTGGTCTCGAGATCGGCGATGTCGATATGGTAGTCCCGATCAATCTCGACGAAGACCGGAATGCCGCCGGCATTATGGATCGCTCCCGGCACCGGGGCGAGGGTGTAGGCATTGGCGAGGACCTTGTCACCCGGTTTCAAGCCAGCGGCGCGCATTGCCACATGGAGGCCATAGCCGCCCGACGTGCAGGCGATGCAATAGCGGCTGCCCTGATAGGCGGCGAATTCTTGTTCCAGAAGCGCCGCTTCGGAAATCTCGCCATCGGCGACGTTGTAACGATGCAGGCGTCCTCCCCGCATGATCTCAATGGCGCGTTCGATCGCGGCCTCGGGGATTGCTTCCTGCTGGGTAAAGGGCTTGGCAAAACGATTCTTGCTGCGTGCGGCGGATTTGGTGCTGGCCATCGACATCCCCTTCTCGCAAAGCCGTCATCAGAGGCCGGACCATTGTTGGCAGCCTCCGAGGGATTCGTCAAAATTCCCAAGTTTTTGATGGACGAAGCTTGAGCTGGCATCAATTCGCGTGCAAGCTTCATTCACGGAAAAGATGGGAAAGGCAATATCGGCTAGGCTAATGGGTTGGCACGATGATTGCAGACTTTCAAAATCCCAACCATCAGGGACAAGCACAAAGGGATGACTGATCTCATGACGATCAAGACATGGTTAGGCGCCGCCTTTATTGCCGGGGCGATAATGACAGGCGGCGGGGCCGCTTATGCACAAAAAGCGGGCGGTACGCTCGTAAAGATCGTGCAGCCGGAGCCGCCATCGCTGGCGTCTTATCTCTCCACTTCGGGACCGATTGGGCTGGTGGCGCCAAAGATCTACGAAGGCCTTCTTGACTATGACAATGATCTAAACCCTGTTCCCGCGCTCGCCGAAAGCTTCGAGGTCAGCGAGGATGGTAAGACGGTGACCTTCAATCTGCAAAAGGGCGTCACCTGGCATGACGGCGAGCCCTTCACCTCGGCCGACGTCGAGTTCACCGTGATGGAGGTCTTGAGCAAGGTCCATCCGCGCGGTCCGAACTCCTTCAAGGAAGTGACCGAGATCGAGACGCCGGACGAGCATACCGCCATCTTCAAGCTCGCCAATCCGGCNNCAATATATCCGCCTCGACAAGAACGAGGACTACTGGCAGGAGGGCAAGCCCTATCTGGACCGGTTGGTCGGCCGCTTCATCCCGGATGCGTCGACCCGCACGGCAGCCATGGAGAACGGCGAAGTGCACTATGGTGCTTTCGGCGCCATTCCGAACATCGACGTCGTGCGCCTTCGCGAAATGGATCAAATCGGTGTCACCACCGACGGCTACGCAATGATCAACCCGGTCTCATTGATCGAGTTCGATACCACCGAGCCACCGTTTGACCAACCCGCGATCCGCCAGGCCATCTCCATGGCGCTGGATCGGCAGTTCCTGATCGATAATATCTGGTTCGGCTATGGCAAGCCCGCGACCTCGGCGCTTTCCTCGAACTTCTCAGCCACCGGTCTCTACGCCGAAGGCCTGCCGAACTACCCGGGCAGTCCCGATCTCGATACCGCCAACAAGCTGCTCGACGATGCAGGCTTCGAGGCTGACGCTAACGGCGTGCGCGCATCAGCCGTCCTCGATCTCATCCCTTATGGTGAGGATTGGCGTCGTGCCGGCGAGTATATGAAGCAGGCGCTTGGCGACATCGGCATCGAACTCGAGCTTCGCTATGAGGATGTGCCAACTTGGCTGAAGCGGGTCTACGCGGACTACGACTTTGCGATGAACGTCAACTACTTTTACCAGCTTCCTGATCCGGTGCTGGGCGTGCATCGCCACTACGGCACAGATCAGATCCGCCAAGGCACCCATTTCGTCAACAGCTCGCGCTACAGCAATCCCGAGCTCGACGAGCTGCTAGCGGCCGGCGCGGTCGAACCAGATGCGACCAAGCGGGCGGAGATCTACGCCGGCGTCCAGTCGATCCTCGCCGAGGATCTGCCGGTCGTGAACTTGTTTGAGATGGAGTTCCTCACCGTCTTCAACAACAAGCTGAAGGACCACGACACCTCGGGGATGGGCTCCTACGGTTCATTTGCCGATGCCTGGCTCGACGAATAATCCGGACGCCAGATACGGATAGCGTTGACTTGGAGCCCGGCTGGCTGTGCTCCGGCTAGGCTCCAATGTCAACGTTGACCGCGTCAGTCGGCTTAAGCGCGTGTTAAACCAGTCCTGCCAAGGAAGATCATGGTCCGTGCGATTCTGGGCGTTCGCCCAAACCCTGGAGATTTCGGGCAGGCTCGGACTCCTAGGATCACATGGACCTGATCAGCATCTTGGGGGAGAAAGGTTAATGTACCGTTGAACCAGCCCCGACACGCTTCAACAGGGCGAACCGAGACACGAGCCCTCTGTTACCGTGAAACACTGCCGCGCGCTTCAAGACTGCGGCAACGTCAAGCGAGTCGTGCCACGACATGGCTGTGAAGCGTCTTCGTTATGTGCTGAAGCGCCTACTGCAGGCGTTGCCGATTGTGCTGGCGATCGTTGTTGTCAATTTCTTCCTACTGCATATGGCGGAGGGGGATGCGGTCGACGTGCTGGCGGGCGAAGCGGGCTCGGCAACGCCGGAATATATGGCGGAGCTTCGGGAAAAGTTCGGGCTGGACAAGCCGCTGATTGTCCAGCTCGGAATTTACCTAAAAAACGTCCTCACCTTCGATCTTGGTTACTCCTTCAGGCATGAAATGCCGGTTTCCGAACTGGTGCTGGATCGTTTCGTGCCCACCCTCTTATTGATGGTGAGCACCATCCTGCTGGCTGTCGGCGTCGGCATTTTGCTCGGTCTGTTGGCCGCGAGCGGGCTGAATACCTGGCGCGACACGCTGATTTCCATCTTTGCGCTCGTCACCTACGCGACCCCGCTTTTCTGGGTCGGTTTGATGATGATCGTGGTGTTTGCGCTCAATCTCGGCTGGTTCCCAACCAGCGGCATGGAGAATATTGCGGCCTTCCATGATGGCTGGGACCGGGTGGTCGATATCGCCCATCATCTGGTGCTACCGACCATCACGCTTTCACTCTTCTATCTCGCTCTCTACACGCGGCTGATGCGCGCCTCGATGCTGGAACAGGCAGGCATGGATTATGTGACCACGGCGCGTGCGAAAGGATTGACCGAGCGTCGGATCATGTTCGTGCATGTCCTCAGAAATGCTCTTTTGCCGGTCGTGACCATGGCGGGCGTGCAGGTCGGGGCCTTGATCGGTGGCTCTGTGATCGTCGAATCGGTCTTTGCCTGGCCTGGTCTTGGGATGCTCGCCTTTGAGGCCCTGTTCGCGCGTGATCTTAATCTGCTGCTCGGTATTTTCCTGATTTCCGCCCTCCTGGTTGTGGCCGTCAATCTGGTGGTCGACATTATCTATTCGGTGCTCGATCCGCGCATTGAGGTGGCCTGACGATGGTCGAATTCTGGCAGCTCTATTGCCGAAATCGCTCCGCCGTTATCGGCCTGATCATCCTGGGCAGCGTGATCTTTCTCGCCGCCACAGCTCATCTCTTCTTCCCCGACGATCCCTTCAAGCTCGCCGGCAAGCCAATGTCACCACCGGGCGTCGAAGGTTTCTTGTTGGGTAGCGACAGCCTTGGGCGTGATGTCGCTTCGGGGATTGCTCACGGCGCGAAAACATCACTGCTGATCGGGCTGCTTGCGACCTTGGTCGCTGTGGGTTTCGGCGCCGTCATGGGGGGGCTTGCGGGCTACTATGGTGGCTGGATCGACGATCTCTTGATGCGCGTTACGGAGATGTTCCAAACGATCCCTTCTTTCGTCTTTGCGATCCTTCTGGTCGCCATCATGAAGCCTTCGATCGAAAGCATCGTGATCGCGATTGCCGTGGTCTCCTGGCCCGCCGTTGCCAGGTTGGTGCGCGGCGAATTTTTGTCACTTCGCAATCGAGAGTTCGTTCAAGCGTGTCACACGGTCGGCATGAGTGACATAAGAATCATGCTCGGCGAGATCCTGCCCAATTGCCTGTCGCCGATCATCGTCACAGGTTCACTGATGGTCGCGACCGCGATCCTGATCGAATCAGGCCTTTCCTTCCTTGGCCTCGGTGATCCCAACATCATGAGCTGGGGTTTTTTGATCGGCGCTGGGCGGACGGTTCTGCGCAGCGCCTGGTGGGTCTGCACCTTTCCAGGCGTGGCGATCCTGATGACCGTGCTCGCGATCAATCTGGTTGGCGAAGGCTTGAATGATGCGCTCAATCCCCGCCTTCGGGAACGCCGATGATCGCAGCACCTTTGCTCAGGATTGACGATCTCCACGTGGCGTTGCCAGAAGGTTCTGAGCGGCATCATGCGGTCCAGAAGGTCAATCTCGAACTCGCCCGGAACGAGGTCCTCTGCGTCGTCGGCGAAAGCGGGTCCGGCAAGTCGCTCACCGCGCGTGCCGTGATGGGCCTGTTGCCGCGACCTCATGTCCGGATCGAGAAAGGTTCGATCCATTTCGGTGATGAGGACCTGGCCAAGGTCAGCGAAGCCCGCCTTCGTGCGATTCGCGGCAGCGACATCTCGATGATTTTTCAAGAGCCGATGACCGCGCTTAACCCGGTCATGACCATCGGTGCCCAGATCGACGAGGTTTTTCGGTTCCATATTCGGCTCGGACGCAAAGAGAGGCGGGAGAGGGCCATTGCTCTCTTCGACGATGTGCATCTACCCGATCCCGAACAGATTGTGGATAGCTACCCGCATGAACTCTCAGGCGGCCAGCGCCAGCGCGCAATGATCGCCATGGCGTTGGCGCTCGATCCGAAAATCCTGATCGCGGACGAGCCGACGACGGCGCTTGATGTCACCACCCAGGCGCAGATCCTGAAGTTGATCAAAGAGCTGCAGACCGACCACGATACCGGTGTTCTGTTCATCACCCACGACTTCGGCGTGGTCGCCGATATCGCGGATAACGTTGCCGTCATGCAGCAGGGTATCGTTGTGGAATCGGGCCCAGCCGACAAGGTGCTGAACGCGCCGGAACATCCCTATACCCAAGCGTTGATCAAAGCCGTGCCGAGCTTGACCCCGAGGCCGGCAAGGCATCAATCGGACGAACCAGTTCTGCGCGTCGAAAATCTCAATAAGACCTATCGGAGTGGTGGCGGCTTTTTCGGGTTCGGCGGCAAGGAGCGGCTCGTTCATGCCGCCGATGATGTCAGCTTGGAGCTCAGACGCGGCGAAACCCTCGGCATTGTCGGCGAAAGCGGCTCCGGCAAATCGACCGTGGCGCGCTGTATCGTCCGGCTTAACGACGCCGATGGGGGCAAAATCTTGCTGGAGGGCGCTGACCTTCGACCACTCGGCCGGGCCGCTATGCGCCCCCATCGCGCTAAAATCCAGATGGTTTTCCAGGACCCTTTTGCGTCGCTTAACCCGAGAACCAAGGTGGGAAAGATCATCGCTCAAGGCCCCTTGATTCAGGGCATCACGGCATCAGAGGCAGAAAAGCGTGCGCGAGAACTCCTGGAGATCGTCGGCCTCGACGAGCGGGCGTATAATCGGTTTCCTCATGAATTCTCGGGCGGTCAACGCCAGCGGATCGGTGTTGCGCGCGCCCTCGCCCTTGATCCAGAGGTCCTGATCGCCGATGAGCCGGTCTCGGCCCTGGACGTCTCTATCCAGGCCCAGATCCTCAAGCTTTTGGATGAAATCCGGGAACGGCTGTCGCTCTCGATGATCTTCATCACCCATGATCTGCGTGTCGCCGCCCAGGTCTGCGATCGCATCACCGTGATGCGCCATGGCAAGGTCGTAGAAATGGGTCCGACAGCCCAAATCTTCGATGCACCGCAAGACGACTACACCAAAGAATTGCTTGCCGCAGTGCCTGGAAGACATTGGCTTCCAATGAAAGATCAATAATAAGATGGCTGTTCGTTTGTGTCATACAACCTTACACATTTCAGTGAAAAGTTATTTTTCACGGACATCAAAAGATTGAATCGCGGTGACTTCTGCTCGACTGATGAAAGTCATGAAATCATTCTCCATATCTCCGCTAAAGTGGTGGTCATGGTAGAGTTTAGCGGCAGGTATTGGCTGTGGACGACGGATCATCGGAACGCTAACGTCTCTATCAGAAGCATTCATGAGAATGTGCTGCCAACAACCCATCTCGGAGGAATCCATGAAAACTACGCTTAAGCGCCTGACCATGGCCGCTATGGCCAGCACGATCGCCATGCCCGCCATGGCGGCTGATGTCGTTATTGGCGTGCCCAACTGGCCCTCAGTTCTGGCGACCGCTCATGTCTTGAAGGTGGCTCTTGAAGAGAATCTCGGCCTCGAAGTCGAACTGCAGAACGGCACCAACCCCGTCGTGTTCGAAGCGATGGACAGCGGTGCCATGCATGTGCATCCCGAAGTCTGGCTGCCGAACCAGGCCAATCTCTACCAGACCTATGTCGAAGAGAAGGCCACGGTGAAGCGCAATCCGAACTTCGTCGCTGGCGATCAGGGCATGTGCGTGACCAAGGGCACGGTCGAGCGCACCGGCATCGAGAATCTCGCCGATCTGACCGATCCTGACATGGCCGCCAATTTCGACACCGATGGCGATGGCATGGGCGAGATCTGGATCGGCGCTGCCGGTTGGGCATCCACCAATGTCGAAAAAATCCGCGCCAAGTCCTATGGCTACGACGCCACCATGACCCTGAAGGAAATGGACGAGACGCTGGCGCTCGCCGAGGTCGACAATGCGGTTGCCCAGGACAGCAACATCGTCTTCTTTTGCTACACGCCGCATCACATGTTCGCGTTGCATGAGCTCGTTCAGCTGGGAGAGCCTGCCTATGACGAGGCCCAGTGGACCGTTATTCAGCCGACCGACGATCCGGAATGGCTGGAGAAGTCCAACGCGCCTGTTGCCTGGAACACGGCGAACCTAGTGATCCACTACGCGACTGCGCTGGAAGAAGCTCAGCCGGCCGCGGCGGCGATGATCGCCAATGTCGATCTTGACACGGATACCGTCTCCGCCATGACCTATGCGCTGGTCGTCGACAAGATGGATCCCGCCGAGTTTGCCGCGAGCTGGGTCGCCGAAAATAGCGACCGGGTGGATGGCTGGCTCCAGTAGCCGATTGTCGGAGGGTGGCGGCCTTGTCTCAGCCGTCACTCTCCGCCCTGTTTTCTTCTGTGGTTGCCTGAGAAACTTATGTGACCCCCCAAGAAAAATGACCCGCCAGCAACACGGGCAGCCATAAGGCGCCCTGATCGGAAGGCGCGCCCATGTCCTCCCCATCTCAAACGGCTGAAGACCCCGTCATCGAGCTCGACGGCGTCTGGAAAATCTTTGGCGACCGCGCTGACGAAGCCATGCGGGCGGTTCAAAACGAAGGGTTGGGCAAGCCCGAAGTTCTGGAAAAATTTGCCTGCGTGGTCGGCATTGCCGACTGCTCGTTTACCGTACCGCGCGGAGAGATTTTTTGCGTGATGGGGCTCTCCGGTTCTGGCAAGTCGACCATGGTGCGCCATCTCAATCGGCTGATCGAGCCCACCGCCGGCCGCATCTCGGTCCTGGGTCGGGACATGCTTTCCCTCAGTGGCGAAGAACTTCGCACCATGCGCGCCGTGCATCTCGGCATGGTGTTCCAGCATATGGCGCTCCTTCCCCATCGCACCGTGCGCGACAATGTCGGTTTTCCGCTGCAGGTGCGCGGCGAGCCGAAATCCAAGCGCTGGGAGGTCTCGCAGCACTGCCTGGAGCTGGTTAATCTCGATGGCTATGAGGACCGCTTTCCGCGCGAACTCTCAGGCGGTATGCAGCAACGCGTCGGTTTGGCGCGAGCGCTCGCCTCGGACCCCGAAGTGCTCCTTATGGACGAGCCGTTCTCGGCCCTTGATCCGCTTATCCGGCGTCAGCTCCAGGACCAGTTCATGGCGCTGTCGGCGGATCTCAACAAAACCACGGTCTTCATCACCCACGATCTCGATGAGGCGATCCGCATTGGCAACCGAATCGCCATCATGAAAGATGGCCGTATCGTCCAGATCGGCACGCCCGAAGACATCGTGACCAAGCCCGCCGATGATTATGTCCGAGATTTCGTCGAAGGCATTTCCAAACTGAAGCTGGTTTTTGCCCACTCGATCATGATTCCGCTGGACCAATATCAGGCGTCCCAGAAAATTGACCTCTCGGCAGCAACGCGCGCGCCCCACGGCACCGATCTCGATCAGCTCATCGACATCACCACCACCACGGACCATCCGATCGTCATCACCGATGATGACGGGGGGGACATCGGCGTGATCGACAAAACGACCCTCCTTAAGGGCATCCAGGGAGGTAAGGCATGAGCACCGACACAGGCCTCGAACTCGGCCCGAAGTCACTTGCAAGTTCGGTCAGTGATTTCGTCGTGGAGAAGGACAAATATTACAACGACGCCTTCGCCAAAATTCAGGGCAAGACCGGGTTCGCCTGGTCCTGGAACGGAGCAGCCGCCCTCGCCGGCCCGCTCTGGGGCGCTTTTCGCGGTCTCTGGGGTTTTTTCTGGACGTTTCTGGTTCTCGAACTTTTTGCGCTGGTGCAAATCGGCCGTGGTCTTTGGGGTGATCTCGGCGCGGATCAGATGGCGCGCTACGAAAAACTCGCCGACAATATCGCCAAGCGCAAGCAGCAGGCCGAAGAGCTGGTAGCATCAGGTGATCAGGCCGGTGCTGATGCCGCGCTCAAGGTTGCCGGCAACCTTCAGAAGGCTGCGGACAAGGCACAGGCTGCAGCCGAATCGGCATCAGCCGAAGCGCTCACCATTCTCCTGACCGGCCTCGCCCTCCTCCTCGCCATCAAGATCGTCGAAGGCTTCTACGGCAATGTCGCCTATGAGAAGCAATATCTCCGCTGGCGCGCCCGACCGGACACACCATCTGGCGTGAGCCAGACGAATATCATTTTCGGCGGCTTGCTGCTGCTCGGTATCTGGCCGCTCACCATTTACCGCTTCACCGTCGCAAAACCGCTCGAGCTCATCACCGAGTTCCCGATGAAGAAGGAATGGTTCACACCAGTCGCGAATTGGATGGAAGGTTGGTTTGACTGGCTCGCAACCGAGTTCGGGGGTGTCTTTAAAGGCGTGACTGCCGCGATCCGCGCCGTCCTGGATGGCCTTGAAGTCATCTTAGTCCAGACACCCTGGCCTGTCGTCATGCTGGTCATCGTCGTCATGGCCTGGCGCCTCGCAGGTCCGAGGATCGCAGTCTTTACCGCTGCCGCACTCGCCTATCTCGCTACCTTTGGTCTTTGGGAAGTCTCGATGGTAACGGTCGCATTGCTCGGTGCCGCTGCCTTTCTCTGCCTGATCATCGGCATCCCGCTCGGCATCTGGTTCGGCAAAAGCTCCCGTGCCTACGCCGCCGCGCTGCCGATCCTCGACTTCATGCAGACCATGCCGGCGTTTGTTTATCTGATCCCGATTATTGCTTTCTTTGGTACAGGGAAACCCCCCGGGGTTCTCGCCACCATCATCTTCGCCATGCCCCCGGTCATCCGCCTCACCGCCCTCGGCATGCGCCAGGTTCCAGAAGGCACTAAGGAAGCCGCCGTCGCCTTCGGCTGCACCAAATGGCAGCTCCTCAGCAACGTCGAAATCCCGCTTGCCATGCCCTCCATCATGACCGGCATCAACCAAACCATCTTGATGTGCCTCTCCATGGTCGTCATTGCCTCCCTCATCGGCGCAGGCGGGCTCGGCGCCAACATCCTGGAAGCCCTGCAATATGCGGCCAAGGGACAAGGCATGCTCGCTGGTCTCGCGATCCTGTTCTGTGCGATGGTGATCGACCGCATCATTCAAGGCATGTATCGACGGCGTATGGAAAACGCTTAGCCTCTACGCGGGGTGGTGGTCCCTGCGAGGGACGGCGTTGTCGATGGGTTGGGTGGTGTGTTTTCTGTTGAAGGTGGGATATGACCCGAGAAGCTTTGATTGATACGGATGAGATCGACACCTTCCGGCGGGATGGGGTGGTTGGGCTTCGCCAGGCGTTTGCGCCGGAATGGATCGACATGTTGCGCGATGCGATTGATCAATCCATGGCGAAACCCAGCGGGAATTTCACGCGCCATACCAAGGATCCGAACGCGCCCGGCTATTTTGAGGATTTTTGGTCCTGGAGCCGCTATCCGGGCTTTGAGCAGTTCGTTCGCCAGTCACCCGTTGCCCCTCTCGCCGCCGAGCTTCTTGGTGCCCAGAAAATTAATCTGGTGATGGACAATTGGTTTCTGCGCGAAGCCGGTTCGACCTCGCGCCCGCCTTTTCATCATGATATTTCGTATTTTGATTTCACCGGCAGGATGTGCGTGCTCTGGCTGCCGTTGGAGCCGGTCAGCAAGGCAAACGGCCTCACCTTCGTGAAGGGCTCCCACCTCTGGAACAAGCTATTCCTGCGCACCCGCTTCGCCGATGGACACCAGACCGGCGGCCGCGTCACCGAGGTCAATGGTGAGCGTTACGAACCGACACCCGACATCGAAGCCGATGCCGAGGCTTATGATCTTATCCAGTTCGATCTTGATCTCGGTGATTGCCTCTATTTTGACATGCGCACCCTCCATGGCGGGCTATCCAGCGTGACGCCAAGCGAGACATTGCGCCGCTACACGCTTAGAATGACGGCAGAAGACGGCATGATCCGCTATCGCGGTGATTGGGCCATCGAAGAGCGCCGTATGATCGAAGCTGCCGGCTACAAAGACGGTGATCGGATCGAGGGCGACTTTTTCCCGAAACTCTGGCCCGCCTGACCTTTTTGTTGTTACCTAGACTTCGTGAGCGTTTCGCCGAAGGGGCAAGGGAGGTCTCACATGGCAGCTCCACTCTTGAACCAACGGACAGATCTCGACAGATTATTTGCCGCCCTCATACCGACCTTCGAGGAGGAACATCGACCGGGCGGTATAGCAGCGGCCGCAGCTTTGAGGCGAGCTCGAAGCCAGCCATATCGCGGTTTTCAGGCGACAGCCGATCCCAAGTCGCTCCTGGAAACTGTTTGCACACAGCCAGGCGCCTTGGCTGTAGCAGCATCGATCCTGGCTTGTCGGTCCCTTATCGCCTGGTCCAATTGGACGGGCGAAGGCCTGGCTGACGATCTTTCCTCCGGGCTCTATACAGCCGAATTGATCGGGCCTGACGGGCACATCGTCGATGACAATGTTCGCATTGGCTTACTGATCTCGGATGCAGCAATCGACTACCCGATGTCCCGTCATTCAGGTGAGGAGACCTATATCGTCATCTCGGGCGTCGCTGAATGGTCTGTCGACAATGGGCCATATATTACAAAGGCACCCGGCAGCTTGATCCATCACCCAGCCTGGGTGCCCCATGGCAGGCGGACCTCGAAGGAACCTTTTCTTGGCGCTTGGCGCTGGAGCGGCGATCTTGACCTTTCGAGTTTCAGTGTCGATCGGGTATAAGCTGAGACACTACCATCCAGGCTGGCGGAGCAAGTTCGGTGACCTCTCAACATCAATCTCACGACATCACGGTCAAGGAAGGTTACATGCCGTCCCTGATCGGCCGGATTGTCGAGATGCATGCCCGCTATTACAGCCGCACGGTCGGTTTCGGAGCGATCTTCGAGAGTAAGGTCGCAGGTGGCCTTGCCGACTTTATCCCGAGACTGGAACGGCCGGGCAGTGCTATCTGGTCCCTCGAAGACCAGGAAAAAATCCTTGGCAGTATCGCGATTGATGGCGAGGGGGCAGGCCGAGATGTCGCAAAGCTTCGCTGGTTCCTGATCGACGATGCGGTTCGAGGCCAGGGCTTTGGTCAGGCTCTCATGGACAAGGCACTCACCTTTTGCGACGATCAGGCATTCGATGCGGTCGAGCTTTCGACCTTCAAGGGTCTGGATGCCGCAAGACGGCTCTACGAGCGTCACGGCTTCGTCTTGACCAGCGAACAGCCGGGTGATCAATGGGGGCCTGTCATGCTGGAACAGACTTTTCGACGCGATCGCCGAAGATCCCCGCTCAGCAAAGGATAGATCTGATCATGAGCTACCAGGCCCTCGATTTCGACATTCAAGATGGCATTGCCTGGATCACGATCAACCGGCCAAAGAGCTATAACGCTCTCGATCTGCAAGCGGTCAAGGAACTCCTCGATGTTGCGAATCGCTGCGGCAGTGATGATCGGGTTCGCTGCGCGGTGCTTAGGGGGGCTGGCGATAAGGCTTTTTGCGCCGGTGGGGATGTCGCTTCCTTCGTCGAGAACCGGGAGGAGATCGGGATCTTCTTGAAGGAGATGACCACCTATCTGCATATGGCCGTCTCCCGCTTCGCCTGGATGAAGGCTCCCTTGATCGCCTCGGTCAATGGTGTTGCCGCCGGTGCGGGCTTGAGCATGATGGCGTTCTGCGATCTCGCGATTGCTGCCGATCACGCCACCTTCACCAGTGCCTATACCCATATCGGCCTCACGCCGGACGGCAGCTCCAGTTATTTCCTGACCCGTATCCTGGGTACCAGAAAGACCGCGGAGCTTTATCTGACCAATCGCGTCTTGAGCGCTGAAGAGGCCTTGGATTGGGGGCTGGTCAACCGGGTCGTGCTAGCGGGCGATCTGCAGGAAGAAGTCGAAAAACTGGCGAATAGTCTTGCTAAGGGGCCCACGCTCGCCCACGGCGGCATCAAGAGGTTGCTGCAAACGGCCCCGAATGACAGTCTCGAATCTCAAATGGAGCGCGAAACCCGCGTGATCTATGAGATGGCGATGAGCGAGGATGGCCAGGAGGGCGTCAACGCCTTTGTCGAAAAGCGAAAGCCTGTCTTCAAGGGACGCTGACCCCACCGCCGTCGCCTGTCCAAGACGGGTCGAGCCTTTATTGCGCCTACGGTGCCAGCTCTGCATCAACTTTCCGCAGACAATAACGCTATGGCTATTTTTTCATCATCAATTCATTTGATGTCTAAAAAATAAGCAGTAAGTCGCGCCAATCATCACAACTGCCCTCAAATCAGCCACTTTGCTGGCTGGCACGGCCTTTGCAGCTTCCCGCATGCCGCCTGATGAATGTCGGCGACGCGTTGAACCGTACGCCGAAGGGGTTTGAGGGGAACAAGATGAACAACAGGACAAGGATCGCCACCATGCTGAGATGGTCACTACCGGCCAGCGCCATCATGCTTGCATCGATTGGATCTGCCTCCGCGCAGGAAGCGGGTGTCGGCGCTGAAACCGCTTATATCTTCAATTCGCTGTCCTTCTTGATGCATGGCTTCCTGGTCATGTGGATGGCTGCTGGTTTCTGCATGCTCGAAGCTGGATTGGTGCGCAAGCGAAGTGTTGCTACCCAGCTTTTGAAGAATGTCGCGCTCTATTCGCTCGCCGGCATCATGTTTTACCTGGTCGGCTACAATCTCATGTATATGGGCGTCGAAGGCGGCTATTTCGGTAGCTTTGCGATCTGGGGCGCTGATGACAGTGTCGCTCTCGCCGAAACCGGCGCCGACTTCTCGGGTGCCTATTCGGCAGGATCCGACTGGTTCTTCCAGATGGTGTT
>JBOEHJ010000064.1:0-120288 GCA_050633905.1 Geminicoccales bacterium | reverse complement strand
GGATCGTCCCTCTCTCTAACGGCAATAAATCTTCTCCAGTCATTTGTTGTTATATTAAAAATTGTATAAATTTTTATACATTCTCTATTTTATACTCAAATAATCTAATTGATTGATTGAAGTGTTATTGAAAATATACTAAACAACAAAAATCAATTTTAACGCACCTTGTTCCTGGTGTTTCTTCTATAAATGATTGAAGGAGGGATCATGCTGGCAGCCGGCATCGTTGGTCGTCTGGGCGGAGCTTCTGTTATTGCCGTAACGGTTTCCGCGCTCTTGGTGAGTTCGCTCCCTTCATGGGGGCAGGTTGTACAAGCACCAAAGCCCTCTTTTCCTGCCTCGAGCTTAACTGGGTTAGAGGATTCTGGCGGTAGCGGCAAAGTCACGGTCGATGAGTTGAAGCAACATGCCGAACAAATCGGCGACATGCTTGCCGGTGCAAGTGCAAAGGTCGAACGCCTGTCCGGCAATGCCGAGGGCAATCCGGAAGCTGAAGCCCTTGTCGGCGCCATTCGCCAAGAGCTCATCCTAAGCCGGCAATGGAACGGTCATTTGACGTCGATCCTGCTTGAGGTGGCGGAGGCACGTCAGGCTTTGGAGGTCAGGGAGCAAAAAGCGGCTTCCGAGATCATCGAATTGACGTCGGTCGCGGAAGAGGCTCGCCTTGAGCTAATCGCTCTTTGGAAGGCGTTGCAACCGAAGGAAGAGACCTCATTGGAGAGGCCGCGGCGTTTGCCCGACGTCAGGCCCGACGATGTTATGGAAGACTTCAACGGACAGGGTGCCGCGATCGAGGATGTCCGCAAAGCGCTCGATCAGATGGATGATATGCAAAGAGACGCCGTGGGCGACATCGAGGCCGTCCGCACCAAGATCATCGATGCACTCCACACGCTCGCCCCTCATCGGGAGACGCCGTTTACGGTTGAGAAGCCGAAGGCTGGACAGGTCGAAGGCAGCCTGACCTCACAAGAGATCACGGCCTGGGCAGCGTCGATCTCTAGCAAATTGCATCATGAAGGCTTCGACGACTATGAAACGGCAAGGAAAGTCGCTGAGGCTCGTCGTCTCCAGTCCATGGATGTCGAGGCCATGGTGATGAGAGGCGAAGTGCTGGCAACCACGGCGGTCCGCATCGCACCCGATCAAAAGGCTGCAGCGATCGCGACGGTGGTTGCTGGCAGTCCGCTGCTGGTCACCGGGAAGGTGGTCGATCTCGATTGGTATCGCGTTGAGCTCGGTGAGGATCGGTATGGTTTCGTGTCCATCGATCTGATCAAGCGTCAGGCATCATCATCAGTGGCACCGCTCAGATCCTAAACGGTCGACGATATATTGAAACGACAAGGGCCAATTGGCAGCATCGCCCGTTTCGCGGCATGTTCACCTCAATCGGGCCTTGCACGAGTTTCTCCTTTTAATTGAATTTCTTCTTTGCAGAAGCCCGATTCATTATATTTTATCTATTTTTGTGAGAAAGCTTGTTCGCTTTATTCGCGCTTTTAAGTGATATTTGGCACGAAGGCTTGTCGTTATCCGGAAACGACATTATTACAGTTCGCTTCGTGACGAAGATCTGCCCTGCCATCAGCGCACTGGGCAAAGAAGGGGCGAAAGCACCATGTTGCAACACGTCGAGTTTTCAAGAATTTCAGTCTGCCGGACCGGCATCGCCTTAGGATTGGCGCTGGGTTTGAATACCGCAGGGATCCAGGTCCTAGCCCAGGAAGCGAAAACGGATGGTGCGACTAGCACGAGCGAACGACTTCTCGTGCCAAGCGCCAGCGAGCAGCCCTCAGCAACGACAGACTTGCTCAAGACAGCCGACGAGCTGAATGAGGCGGAAATCAGTGTCAGCGATCCGTCGAAGACCCCCTCGTTCGAAGAGTTGGATTCGGCTGCATCAGACCTGAATGAAGCCCTATCGGGCGCGCGCGCGAAACTCGACGAACTGCGCCAGGCAACAGAGCTTGCCGCCATGGCAGCACAGCTTCGCGATGAGCTTGAATCGAGCATCCAGGAGAATAATCGCTTAGCTGCTTCGCTTGCCGAAGCCCAGAGCGACCGAAGCCAGTTGGAGACCGAACAGGCATCTGCCAGGCGGGAGATCTTCGATCTGCAGCAATCGGTGGATAGCTCCAAGATCGAAATCGAAGCGCAGCGGGAAATGCTGGATCAGCGCCAGGCCCGTATTGATGAGATCGAATCTGCGCGCATCGAAGCTGAGAACCAGATCACGACCCTCGAAGGTGGATTGGATAAAGCGGGTAGTGAGATTGGAGAGCTTAGTGAAGAGATCGCCGAGCTGACCGGGCAGCTTGAGGCCACGCGGACTGAATTGGCGGATGCCAATGAAAGAGCCCAGCAAGCGCGTACGGCACGCGATGAGGCGGACAGCGAGCTCTCCACGGTTCGAAAGCAAATTGCAGGTATGCTGCGCTCTGTGCTTCTTGGCGGTGAACCGATCGACGTCAGTGCGCTCGAAGAAGAAGAGGCCAGTCAGGCCGACGAAGACGGGGGGACCTCTGCGTCCCTTGGACTTGGCGTTCGCTATGAAGCGCTGCGCGCGTCCAATGTTCGTGCTGCGCCGAGCCCAGAAGCTGATCGTGTTGGCTTTGCAAAGCGCGGCGATTTCGTCACCGTGATCGGCAAGGTCAATGGCCGCAATTGGTTCGAAGTCGAGACGATCGACGGTGTCCGTGGCTTCATCTTCGGCGACTTGATCCGCCCCGCCGCCTAATCAGCGTTACGTTTTCAGATTGAAACCACCTTCGGCCGAGCGGCCGGAGGTGGTTTTTTGTTGCGCCGTCGTCATCCGTCTCTACTTGCGCTCTTACCCAACATATCGAGACCGCTGACCTGTCAAACGGCCACTTGCACGGTTAAGCTGACTTTAAGTCAATGACGTGGCCATGCCACTAGCCGGCGGTGAATGCCTGGAGGCCTGTTTGGGCGCGGCCTAGGATCAGGGCATGCACATCATGAGTCCCCTCATAGGTATTGACGGCCTCGAGGTTCATGACATGGCGAATGACATGATATTCGTCGGCGACACCATTGCCGCCATGCATGTCCCTGGCTATCCGTGCTATCTCCAGCGCCTTGCCACAATTGTTGCGCTTCATTAAGGAGATCAGCTCCGGTGCGGCCTCGCCTTCATCCATCATGCGCCCGAGACGAAGAGCGCCTTGCATACCCAAGGCGATATCAGTCTGCATGTCGGCGAGCTTTTTCTGGACCAGCTGGTTGGCCGCCAGCGGGCGGTTGAACTGCTTGCGCTCCAGGGTGTAGAGCCGAGCTGCATGCCAGCAGAATTCGGCTGCCCCCATCGCGCCGAAGGCGATGCCGAAACGCGCTTTGTTGAGGCAGCTAAAGGGGCCTTTCAAGCCAGTTACCTTCGGCAGAACGCGGTTAGCCGGGACGAACACCTCATCCATCAGGATCTGGCCTGTGGCTGAGGCGCGGAGCGAAAATTTGCCCTCAATCTTGGGGGCAGCCAGGCCTTCCGCATCCTTCTCCAAAAGGAATCCACGGATCACGCCATCGTCATCCTTCGCCCAGACCAGAAAAACATCGGCGATCGGCGCATTGGTGATCCAGCTCTTAGCCCCGCTCAGCCGATAACCACCATCCACCGATTTGGCACGCGTGGTCATCGATCCCGGATCAGAGCCATGGTCAGGTTCAGTCAGGCCAAAGCAACCAACCAGTTCTCCGGTCGCGAGGTGTGGCAGATAGGTTTCCTTTTGCTCGTCGCTGCCGAAGGCATCGATGGGGTACATCACAAGGGAGGATTGTACGCTCAGCATCGACCGATAGCTTGAATCGACCCTCTCCACCTCGCGCGCTGCCAGCCCATAGGAAACGGCATTGACGCCAGCGCAGCCATAGCCTTCGATGGTCGAGCCGAGCAGACCGAGTTCGCCCATTTCGTTGAAGATGCTGCGCTCAACCCGCTCATGCCGATTGGCTTCAAGGATGCGCGGCATCAGCTTTTCCTGCGCATAGGCCCTGGCCGTATCGCGCACCAGGCGCTCTTCCTCGGAAAGCTGTGCTTCGAGGCCGAAAGGGTCTTCCCAATCGAAGCTCGACTTCTTCTTGTCGTTTAGCCCGCCCGGCGTGCTGTCGAGAACCTTTGCTGGCGATGACATGGCTTTTGCTTCCCTGATGTTGTTCGCTATCGGATCAGAACGAGTTGGCGATGGCGGAGAGGTGGCGATAGCGGCGTTCGTTCATGGTCTGCACGCGTAGCATATAATATTGCCCGTCGCGCTCCACCAGATGGACGCTCAGATATTGACGAAGCGAGCCGATCCCCCAATCACAGTCGATCTTCCAGCTGACAAGATCACTATTCTCCACTGGCGCTTCACAGGAATCGAGCGGCAGATCAGACAGGGTGTGCACTACGTCCTTCAAACCCTTGAGAGACTGCCACCAGCTCTCGGCGGAAAATGGATTGTCCTCATCATCGAGGAAGCTGGTCAGCGCGTCCTCAAGCCCACTTGCATCGATCCTGATTTGCTCTTGAAGCCAAGTTTCGGGATCGCTCACGTCATCCATCACTGGCGCTAGCTTGAGTTCGCTCAGCCCGGCAAAGGTTCCATCCAAAGGGTGAACAGAGACTTCCCAGGAATCGTCGCCTTCCAGGCGTTCGACCGTGCAGGTCAGCTCGTAGCCTTCCGGCACAAACAGACGGTCACAGGGCTCAGTCGTCGCCGATGCGCTCGTCGTCCCCAGGAAGGTTAGGGCTGAAAGGGTAAGCAAGCCGCTCGAAAGCCATCGAAAACAAAGCATATGAGGGTCCAATCCAGTCTTTTTTGCGCCGCGGTAAGATCTCGATCTCGCCTCGGCTTCATGCAGCCGACCGTCCTGGAACTCCAGATCAGGCGGCTGCCTGGCGTTTCTCCGAACACAATACTTGGGTAACGAGGACCATTCGTTCCAGCTTTTTCTCGATCAAATGGACCTCATCGGCGGCAAGACCGGCGATTTGCAGATCGATTATAAGGGGACGGCCGGGTTCGTGATCCAGCCTGGAGCTATGGCAGCGCTCGGGCACCTGGTCGAACATCGCGACGATATCGAGGATACGAGGAAGGATCGACGGGTCGGCTTCAGTGGTGACCGAAAAGCAATCGATCCGTTTGGTCGTTGATGAAGATGAGGTAACTTTTTGGTGGTTAGGCGCTTGGACGAACGGCATGATGACACTCCACGACATAGATATCGGCTAGGCGAGCAACACTATCCCGACCTCGGTAAGAGGTCGGGCAGCTAATTCGCAAAGAGCCGCTATGGTGAGACGTCAACATGGTTAAACTTTAAAACGAGAGCTGGATTTGATCAAGCACTGTTCCATCGATTGCCTTGTCAGGGCCAGGACGACCAAGAGGCTTGCGCTGCTCCAGCTTTCTCTAGCCAGTGACGACAATTGGTTAGAATGTGTCCTATCTCAAGCTAACAAAGCCTAAACTTTGGGGCTTTATGGTTTCTGCACAGGTCCAAGTGATCCTGGCGATCTACCTGCTCGCAGCAAAGTTGGGCAAGGTTCGAATTCCCAGGATCACATGGACCAGATCGATGAGCTTTATGGTGAAGGGTTAACATGTGCTGCCGGCAACAGCCGCCCGAGAAGACATTGTCATTTTGTTCTAGCCGCAGCCATGGGTCAGGGGAACGAAGTCGACCGGGAAAAGCCGGCGTTCTTCGATGTTGCCAGATATGTCCTTGATGACGAGGACAAGATGCTGCCCACTGCCGCCTCCGACCGGCATCACCAAGCGGCCCGACGGCGCTAGTTGGTCGAGAAGGGCAGGGGGGATCGCCTCGCTGGCAGCAGTGACGATGATGCGATCGATGTTGGTCTCATCAGGGCAGCCAAGCCTTCCATCACCCTGGATAAAACGAATGTTGCGATAGCCAAGCGCTGTCAGCCTCGTTTTTGCCGCAACCGCTAAGGTGGCAACGTTCTCAACCGTCACCACCTCGCCCGCAAATTCGGCGAGAATGGCGGTCTGATAGCCGGAGCCGGTGCCGATCTCCAGAACCTTGCTCGTCGGCAAAAGCTGGAGGTGATGGGTCATGTAAGCGACGATCAGCGGTTGCGAGATGGTCTGCCTATGGCCGATCGGCAAGGGTCGATTGGCGTAGGCGTCGGCACGTTCCATCTCCGGCACGAATTCTTCTCGTGGTATCCTGCCGATCACGTCCAAGACCCTGATGTCCAGTGCCTTGCCACCGTCGCCATTGCCGTAGCGCGCGACCTTGGCCTCGATATCTTTCACCAGAACAGAGCGCGCAGCAGCAAACTCAGCCGCAGACCCAAATAACGGCCGGCCCGCCACGGGCCTAGATTTTGAAGATGGGGCCCAGCAATTGGCGAAGCTGGTCGAGCCCGGTTTGCGAGACGCGATAGCGGCGTTGATGGCGAAACACGCGCTTGGCCACCAGATTCTGCTTAACGCATTGGGAGGGGTTGCCGACCTTGATACCCTGATCGGTGAGCAATGTGTTGGCCTCGCCCGTGCCGAAGGACTGATCGCCGCTTCTGAGCTGGGCGAAATAGCCGGCGAGCAACATGCGATCAACGTCAGTTGACGATCTTGGCAGATGTTCCAGCCATTCGCCGATATGGCCAGGCATATCCTTGGTCGCCTGATCGTTGGGAGCGTCCGTCTCCTCGACGACCGCCGCGATCACCGGTGTCGTCTCGATTTGACGTTGATCGAGGCTGGCGAAGAGTTCATCGATCCGTTCAGCATAGCGCTCGACGAAGGCCTCGCTGCCTTCAACCTCGAACTCACCTTGAGACAGGTTGATCTTGAGCCGTGCCCTCGTCCCGTCCAAAAGCTTCTCCGCTGCCAAGCCTTGCACTAACCGATTGTCAGCACGGGCAATCTAGCCGCGTTAAGCAGCGTTAGGCAAGCTGATCGGCCTGGAGGCAAAAAATCAAGTCGATGGAGCGATGATTTTCGAAAGTGCCTCGCGCAGTGTTGGCGAAAGCGGGGTCGGCTTTTCCGTCGCGCGATCGACGAAGACATGGACGAAATATCCATCTGCTGCGGTTTCCTGATCGTCTTCCCGAAACAGCCCGATCTCGTAGCGCACGCTGGTGCGACCAAGCTTAGTCACGCGAATGCCGGCTGTAATCCTTTCCGGAAAGGTGATTGGTTTTCGGTACCGACAGCCGCTCTCGATACAATAACCGATGCTTTCGCTGCACTTGGGATCGAGCCCGCCCTTCTCAATCAGGTAATGAGCAATCGCCGTGTCGAAAAAGCTGTAATACTGTACATTGTTGACGTGACCATAGATGTCGTTGTCCATCCACCGGGTCGGTAGATCAAAGAACGCCTTGAAGGCTTCTCGCGACAAGGGTTGGTCTTGGGTCATCGGTTGCTCAAATCTAAAACAGCCTATGCAAACCGTGTCTTGATCATCTCGACCAGTGCTCGAAGAGCGGTCGCCTCGCCACCTTTCGGTCGGCCCGGTTTTGAACTCGGCGTCCAGCCATAGATATCGAGATGCGCCCAGCTTTCGGTCGCGGTGACAAAATCCTTCAGGAAAAGAGCAGCGGTGATCGTGCCGGCCATGCCCCCAGCACCGGCGTTGTTGATATCGGCGATCGGGCTGTCGATGATCTCCCGATAAGGGCGGTGCAGTGGCAAGCGCCAAAGCGAGTCTTCGGCAACCAGGCCCGCCTTGAGTAGTGCATCGGCCAGCTGGTCGTCCGGGGTGAACAATGCCGGAAGGTCGGCGCCCAAGGCGACCCTTGCTGCCCCTGTCAGCGTCGCGCAATCGATCATCAAATCAGGCTGCTCGTCATCACCGAGCGCCAAGAGATCGGCCAGCACCAGACGCCCTTCGGCATCGGTATTGCCGATCTCGACGCTGAGGCCTTTTCGCGTTTGGATGATGTCGCCTGGGCGAAATGCATTGGCGCTGACACTGTTCTCGACGGCGCCGATCAACAAGCGCAAGCGGACCGGGAGGCCAAGCGCCATCACGGCTTGGGCGGTCGCCAAGGTTGTCGCAGCGCCGCCCATATCCTTTTTCATGATGGCCATGCCGGCGGCCGGCTTTAGATCGAGCCCGCCAGTATCGAAACAAACGCCCTTGCCGACGAGGGTCAGCTTGGGCGCGTCTTCAGCTCCCCAGGTGAGATCGATCATGCGTGGCGCTCGATCACTGGCCCGGCCGACGGTGTGGATCGCTGGGAAATTTTCCTCGAGAAGTGCCTCGCCCTCAACCGTTCTGACATCGGCACCGTAGGTCTTAGCAACCCTGCGGCAAGCTGCCTCAAGCTCGGCCGGTCCCATGTCGTTGGCTGGCGTATTGACCAAATCGCGGCCGAGATAAATCGCCTCCGCCAGAATCTGAGCCTCCTTGCTATGGCGATCCTCGCTAAGCGCGAGGCAAATCGGCTCGTCGTCGATTTTTTTGTAACGATTGAATCGATAGGCAGCGAGCGCCCAGGCAAGCGCTGCCTTACCTCGCTGCCCATCTGCCATCTCGGACGGCAGACGCCAATTGCCGGCCGGCAAGGCACGTCTGAGCTTGGCAAAATCCCAGAGGTCCGAAGGCTTGCTTTGGATCATGACCGCCCCGGCTAGCTTGCCGTCTGCCGACGGTATCATGGCAGCACGCTTGGCCTTGGCACGAAAGCTGATGCTCTTCAGCCAGTTTTTGGTCGCCTCGGGCTGACCGTTTAGCCAGTTTTCGAAGTCTTCAGCGCTGACAACCGCAAGAGGGTTTGCATCGAGGTCATCCTGGTCGGCGACGAAACAATCCAGCACCGGCTTAGTCTCCCTTGGTTCTCAGTTGTCGAAGCTTCGGTCCGCTTCTTGTTCCCCATGACCAGATCGCCATCAGCGGCAGGTCAGCGGCCAAGAAAATCGGCGCCGTCCAGGCCGAAAAAAATCAATCGGCGATGCGGGCGAGGGCGGCGTTCAGCTTCTCTCTGTTTTGCTCGATATCGACCCGGCGCGAACGCTGCTCCTCGATCACCTCAGGCGGTGCGCGGTCGAGAAATTGCGGGTTGGACAGCTTCTTCTCGATCTTGTCGAGGTCGGTCTGCGCTTTGGTCAGTTCCTTGTCGAGCCGCTGGCGCTCTTGCTCAAGGTCGATGACATCCGCGAGCGGCAAGGCGTAGGTGGCCTCATCGACGACGATTTGAAGCGAGCCTTTGGCAATCGGTTCGTCTGTCGGCAGGATTTCGGCCAGCCGGGCAAGGCGTTCAAGGGCTGCCTGATGACGGCGCAAACGCGATTTGTTCTCCTCGCTTGCGCCATGAACCATCAAGGCGAGCTTGGTCGCTGGCGGCACGCCGGTCTCGCTTCGTGCGCCACGGATGGCGCTGATGGTCTTGATCAGCCAATCAATTTCGCTCGCCGCTTCCGTATCAACCAAGTTCGGCTCGAATGTCGGCCAAGAGGCGGCGATCAATGGGCCGCCTGGCGCACCATAGCGGCGCTCCCAAAGCTCTTCCGTGACGAAAGGTGTGGCGGGGTGCAGGAGATGCAGCATCTTGGCCAACACCCAGCCGGCGGTCTTTTGGGTTTCCGCCTTGACCGTCTCGTCATCGCCCATGAGCATCGGCTTGGCGAGTTCGACATACCAATCGCAGAAGTCGTTCCAGGTGAACTGATAGAGCACATTGGCGGCTTCGTTGAAGCGATAGGCGGCGAAGGCATCCTGTGCCTGACGGCTGGCCGTGCTCAGTTTGCCGATGATCCAGCGATTGACGATATTGTTGCAACGTGCCGGATCAAAATCGGGGTCCAGATCGCAGCTGTTCATCTCGCAAAAGCGCGCTGCATTCCAAAGCTTGGTTGCAAAGTTACGGTAGCCCTGAACGCGGCTTTCACCGAACTTGATATCGCGCCCTTGCCCGGTGCTGGCCAGGATCGTAAACCGCAAGGCATCGGCGCCGTATTTCTCGATCAGGTCGAGCGGATCGATGACATTGCCCTTGGATTTGGACATTTTCTGACCGCGCTCGTCACGGACGAGACCGTGGATATAGATATCCTTGAATGGCACCTCGCCCATGAATTTCTGACTTAGCATCATCATCCGGGCGACCCAGAAAAAGATGATGTCGAAACCGGTCACGAGAACGCTGGTGGGATAAAAGCGCTTGAGCTCGGATGTCTCTTCCGGCCAGCCAAGGGTCGAGAATGCCCAAAGGCCGGATGAAAACCAGGTGTCGAGAACATCCTCATCCTGGCTAAGATCGGTGGGCCTGCCATAGTGAGCCTCCGCGAGCTTCGCGGCCTCGGCCTCATCCATCGCAACGAAAGTCTCACCATCCGGACCGTACCAAGCGGGTATCTGATGGCCCCACCAAAGCTGACGCGAAATGCACCAGGGCTGGATGTTGCGCATCCATTCGAAATAAACGTTCTCATATTGCTTGGGCACGAAGCGGGTGCGGCCGTCCTCGACCGCTTCGATCGCGTCTTTGGCCAGCGTCTTGGCATCCGCATACCACTGGTCCGAAAGATAGGGCTCGATTGGCGTGCCCGAGCGTTCGCTGAACGGAACGGCATGCTTGATCGGCTCAATCTTCTCGATCAGGCCTTCTGCTTCGAGATCAGCAACGATTTTCTTCCGTGCCTCAAACCGATCCATACCGCGATAGGCTTCGGGTGCAAGCTCGTTGACCCGGCCTTCAGCATCAAAAATATTGATCAGTTCCAGATCGTGGCGCCGGCCCACATCGAAGTCGTTGAAGTCGTGTGCCGGTGTCATCTTCACCGCACCGGATCCCTTCTCGGGATCCGAGTAGTCATCGGCAACGATGGGCAGATCGCGCCCGACCAGCGGCAGGATCGCATGCTTGCCTATGAGTGCCTTGTAGCGCTCATCTTCGGGATGAACGGCAACGCCGCTGTCACCAAGCATGGTTTCGGGACGGGTGGTCGCGACCGTGATGGATCGTCCGGGCTCTTCCTTGATCGGGTAACGGATATACCAGAGATGCCCATCCACCTCATTCTGATCGACCTCGAGATCGGAAACCGCGCTTTGCAGCGTGCAATCCCAATTGACCAGGCGCTTGTCCTTATAGATCAACCCGTCGCGATGGAGGTCGACGAAGACCTTGCGCACCGCATCGGACAAGCCTTGGTCCAGGGTGAAGCGCTCGCGCGACCAGTCAGGTGAGGCCCCAAGGCGATGCAGCTGCTTGCTGATCATGCCGCCGGATTCGGCTTTCCAATCCCAGATCTTTCCGACGAATTTTTCGCGGCCGAGATCGTGTCGACTGGCCGGTGCAATCTGGCGCTCCACCACGACCTGGGTGGCGATGCCGGCATGGTCACTGCCTGGTTGCCAGAGAACGGCACGGCCCTGCATCCGGTGAAAACGTACCAGGGTATCTTGAATGGTGAAGGTGAGCGCATGGCCCATATGCAGGCTGCCGGTCACGTTCGGCGGCGGCATCATGATGCAATAGGGTTCTCGATCCGCGGCTTCGCTAGCCTTGAAATGACCCTCGGCTTCCCAGCGTTGATCGTGCTTTTGCTCGACCTCGGTGGGTTCGTACGTCTTGTCCAGCATTGCTGAACCACCCCAATAGTCCGATGTGAAAAACGATGCGGAAGAGCACCGCCCCTGGGCTATAAGGGAAATCCGTGGTGACGGCAAGTTTAGGGCGATGAAAACTGACATCACTGCCTGCCGAGATCGCAATGCACAAGGCCAAATCACACCCTAGACGAGTGCAATTTGGCAAATGCTGACGGCGTGGAGGGCAAAACCCGGCTGACGATCACCACCAGACGTCAGTCATGGTCCAGCACACGAACCTCCTGTGCAAATGCCTTGCTTAAGCATTGCGGCGCATGCCAACGGGAGCAAGCTGTCGCTTGCCCAAACTTCTCCTGAGAAGGCGGCGATCAATCGCTTCAAACAGCCTGCTAATATCTGCCGACCCATAAAAAATTCGGCAGAAACCCTATCAAACTGCCGCACCGAGACGCGGGCGCGCAGACGAGATGGTCTGCGCTTGAAGCAATCTGATCTGTCTAGAGAAGCTCTGCGCGGCGGGCGATTTTCTGGATCTCTTTTTGCACCAGACGCTCGACAATGGCCGGCATATTTTCGTCGAGCCAATCCTTCAACATCGGGCGAGCCATGTCTTCAATGAACTGCTCGACTGTGCGGCCAGCACCGTCGGCAACGGATTCTTCGACGGGGGTCGGCCGAAATGCCTTGGACAGCTTCGCGAAAGCACCGGTGGTGGTGCTAGCGGTTCCGGTGGAAAGAAGGGCTTCACTCTCTGCCTTTTTCGTACTCACGGCTGGTTCATCCTCCTGAATGGTAACAGCATCTATCGTGTTAACGGGCATCGTATGAACGGGTTCCGGTGCTGGCATCTCAGCCTCGACCGGGGTCAAGTCAATTTCCGGCAACATCTCAACCGGTTCCGGTTCGACGATGTCGGTTTCGGTAAGATCTTCAATCGACGGAATGTCATCATCGATTTCGATATCATCATCTTCGTCGATCGAGTCGTCGACGATTTCGAGCGTGGTTGGTGCTGATGAGCTTGTATCGAGCTCGACGATACCGCCGTCATCATCGACGACCGATGTCAGCTCGAGCACATCAGTCGTATCATCGACGTCGTCATCATCATCGTCATCATCGAGCATCTCAAGCGCGTCGAGTCCGCTGTTCTCCACAGCAGCCTCCCCTTGCAGCTCGTCATCGGGTTTGGATTCCTCAGTCTCTTCATCCGCGATGATACGGCGGATGGACGATAGAATCTCCTCCATCGATGGTTCTTGATCTTTCGGCTGAGTACTCACGTCATTCTCCATTTGGGAGGCTTGCCCTTGGATCTTCTGCTAAGACAGCTTGACCGTCTTTAGTGTCAGGCAAGACATTCACCTCTGGCGCTCATCAATCGGGTCTTCCCCTAATCCGAACCACCGACTGCGGACGTCCTCGTAGTTAGTTTCAACATTATAAGGGGTGACAGGCAGATTGATGGCCTGCGCGGTCAAATCCCCAATTGCTGCTTTGACGCGGTAGCTTGCGACGATTTCATCGCGCTGAGCTCCTACTAAATCCACTTCGGCCTGGAAGAGATCGTTCTCCTGGTCAAGCACATCGAGCGTGGTTCGTTGACCAACCAAAGCTTCCTGCCTCGAACCATCGAGAGCAATCTCCGCAGCTCGAACCTGCTCCGTGAACGACACGATGCTGGATTGAGCTGTCATCAACGCTTGCCAGGCACTTGTCACCTCTTCGCGGACCGTTCGATAGACAGAATCGACATCGCTCTGGCGCTGCCGCACGGTCTGCTTATTCTGTCGAACTTGCGCATATTCTCCACCTCCTTGGTAGAGCGGAATCGCCAGCGTTGCCCCAATCGACGCGACACTTTGATACTCCACCGACAGGCTCGGTTCATCGGTATAGGTTAATTCACCGTTAACCGAAAGGCTTGGATAGAGGCTTGCTTCCGCGACGGACACATCCTCTTTTGCAGCCGCTAGATTAAATTGTCCCGCCAAGATATTGGGATTAAAAGACTCAGCGAGCTGCTGGGCTGCCTGTTCGGTCTCGGGTAAATCTTTTAGGGCATTCGGCGGAATAAGGCTGGACGGCTCCAAACCGATCACCCTTCGAAAGGTTGCTTTGGACGCCTCGATTGCGCCCGCAGCCCTGACACGCTCGGAGGCAGCACCGGCGAGACTTGCTTCAGCCTGGGCCACGTCGGTCCGGGTCACCTCGCCGACCTCAAACCGATCCCTTGTCGCCTGCAATTGTCTCTTCAGCCGATTTTCATTCTGTTTCGCAAACTCAAGCACGGCGAGATCGTTCAGCAAGCTGGTATAGGCCTCGACGGTGCTCAGCAAGACATCCTGCTCAGCCGCTGTCAGCTGCGAACGCTCTAACCGGATCAGGCGCTCAGCGCGGCGCGTATTCGCCACGGTTTCACCGCCCGCATAAACATTCTGATCAACGGAAATGGAATTAGCGATCGTACCAAGGTTACCATCACCAGCCGGGCTGTTGATATCGGAGTATTCGGCGCTTGTCGCGAGCTGGAGGGTTGGTCGCCAACCTGCCAATGCCTGAGGCAACAGCTCGTCGGTTGCTCTTAGCGCTGCACGTTGGCTTTCCAGATCGGGGTTGGTCAGATAGGCGGACACCAAGGCTTCTTCGAGAGATTGTGCGGCCGCGTCATTGATGCTTACGGATCCCAGCATCAGCGCGATGGCGATGGACACGCATCCACCAGCAGCAACTTTCGGGTCCATTACGTTGTTCTCCAACAACTGCATCGCATCACGCCACGCTATTAATGATCAATACCGCTGCATCTCTGGATCGATATCGGTAGCCCAAGCTTCCACGCCACCTTCGAGATTAACCGCCTGAACCAAGCCGTGTTGCCGCAAAAGCTGGGTTGCCAATAAAGATCTGCGCCCCGTATGGCAGACGACGACGATGGGACAATCTCTCGGCAACTCGTCGACCCTCCTGGCCAGATCGCCAAGCGGGATATGCAGACAATCCTTTAGAGCGCAAATGTCAAGCTCCCAAGCTTCGCGAACATCCAAGATTGCGTGCGATTTGTGCTCAAGCAGCAGTGCCACCAAGGCCTGGGGCGTCATCTCGAGAGGATTCGAATGCGCCTCAAGCTGTTCTCCCACCCCGTTCAAAAGGCGAAATCCACGGATTGCTCGACGCCTGCAAGAGCAGGAATGCGCGCATCGAACAAAACACGTTTAGCAACCACGCCGTCGACTTTAGTGGTGATCACGCCTCTTCCAACACGACCTTCCCCGATGATGGCAACCATCCGACCCCGATCACCGAGCTGATCGACCAACGAGGTCGGCAATGCGGCCAACGAGCCGATCACCAAGATCACGTCAAAGGGTGCCTGCTCGGCATCGCCAGCGATCGGATCTGCGGTAATCGCCGTTACGACATTGTCGGCTTCAAGATCGTCCAGCAGTGGCTGGATCTGTTCCCCTGTGGCTTGATCCGTCAAAGTGGAAATCACGGTCGCCGCCAGCTTGGAGACAACGGCCGCGGCATAACCGGTCGTGCAGCCGACCACCAAAACAACGTCGCTCGATTGGATGGATGCCGCCTGCAGCAATCGGGCAAGCGCCAAGGGTTCAATCAGGAATTGGCCATCCGCCAGCGGCAAGTCTTCATCGGTATAGGCTACACCGTGAAGCGCCTTGGGCAGGAAACGTTCGCGAGGAACATCGGACATCGCGGCTAAGACCGCCGGATCATCGATGCGGTTTGTCCGTAGTTGGCCGTCGACCATCGCGGTCCGAGCTTTAGCAAAGTCCATCGACATCAATTGCCCAGAAGCAGATCGGCGCTGGTCACGACCAGCGTCCAGATCGATAATCCAAAGTTGACGGGACTATAGACCCGTCATTTCATTCGAGCAATCGTCCTGCTGAAATTCGTAATTGAGTGTGTTCTCGTTGCATGACATTGACCGCCATGCTCTGCATGGATAAGTTGCGCGCCTGGCCGGGTAGCAAAGTGGTAATGCAGGGGACTGCAAATCCTCGATCGGCGGTTCGATTCCGCCTCCGGCCTCCATTTCCCCCAACATTGAACTAGCGGTTCCGCCGCTCCAGCCAATATTTTGTGGATTGGTGTGTTGCGTCGAGGATGATCCACGTCGCCGTTTTTTCGTCTCTGATAAGCTCTTTCGAATGTTGCGCTCGTCCTATGTCGATTTTTAATGTCGTTGCACGGCAATATACGCTTGTTTCACAACGCTACCCTCTGCTATAGCCATTTTTGCTCAGTGATCCCCGGTAGCTCAGTTGGTAGAGCGAGCGGCTGTTAACCGCTTTGTCGCTGGTTCGAGTCCGGCCCGGGGAGCCAACTTTGCTCCAGACATTTTTTCCATCTATCGTCGTTGTTGTCCCGCATGACCATGGGTCATGCAGGCGAGCGTTGACTGCTGCACCGTTATGATAGACATGACTGAACGCTGATCGTAGCTTTCGCTCTCATCCAGGCGCCGACCGCCTTTGGGTACGAACTTTCCTGTCTTGCCTAGGGTCTCACCTTCTGTGCGGTGACAGTGTAAGGTCATGAGCAAGAAATGTGGCGCATCGATATGAGTTCGATGCTGTCGAGCAATGAGGCGTTGGGCCGGCCAGGGAGATAGGTCGATGATCACGGATCGAAACAGAGGGGCTCGGCCGTTCCTTGATCACGGTCATGAATTCGAATGCGCTGCCGCTCATCTTGAACAACCTCATCCAGCCCGGCTCATCAGTTCAGATCACCAACATCATTGCCCCTGCGCGGGCGCCCTCATCATCAGGAAAGGTTAGGTCCATGCAGTCCCTTGTTCTGGAAAAGAAGGACGAACTGTCGCTCCGCGATGTCCCTGAGATCGCCCGCGCGGAAGAGAGTCTTGGGCCGCGTGATGTGCGCATCAAACTCCACACGGTTGGCATTTGCGGATCGGATGTTCATTACTACACCCATGGCCGGGTTGGCCCGTTCGTGGTGAACGATCCGATGATTCTTGGCCATGAGGCCTCTGGTATTGTCATCGAGGTTGGCGAAGAGGTCACGACGTTAAAGAACGGTGACCGCGTCTGCATGGAGCCGGGCATTCCGGACCCCAACAGCAGAGCGACGCGTCTTGGCATGTATAATGTCGACCCAGCTGTTCGCTTTTGGGCAACCCCTCCGATCCACGGTATTCTTCGCCCGACTTGTGTGCATCCCGAAGCCTTCACCTTCAAACTGCCGGATCATGTCAGCTTTGCCGAAGCGGCGATGGTCGAACCCCTTGCTGTGGGTGTTCATGCTGCCACCAAGGCACGCATCAAGCCGGGCGATATTGCCGTGGTCTTGGGGGCTGGACCCATCGGCCTGGTGACCGCACTCTCGGCACTTGCGGCGGGCTGCGCGCGTGTGTTCGTCACGGATCTTGCCGAGAAGAAGCTGGAGATTGCGGGAAGCCTTTCGCCTGCGATCGCGCCGGTCCACGCCACATCCTCCTCGGTCATCGACCGGGTCAAATCGGAGACTGGTGGCTGGGGCGCTGATGTCGTGTTCGAGGCGACAGGCTCGCCCAAGGCGGCGGCAAAAGTGTTCGAACCGCTTGCACCCGGCGGCTGTGTCGTGATGATCGGCGGGCAGGCCGAGCCGATCAGCTATGACGCGGGGGCTGCCATGGTGCGCGAAGCCAGGGTCGAGAACATCTTCCGTTACGCCCACGCTTTCCCACGCTGCGTCGCTATGCTCGGTTCGGGCGCCATCGACGTGAAGCCGCTGATCACAAGAACCTTCGCCTTTGACGAAAGTGTGCGCGCCTTCGAGATCGCAGCATCTGCGCCGCCGTCAGATGTCAAAATGCAGATCGAATTACCGCAATGAAAACAGGCGGGCAGACTTCGTAGAACAATGGCTACAGTTCCGTTGGATGAATGATATAGCCAGGGTGAACTGGGCTTTCCTGGTGTTCGATATGCTGATCTTTGATGTGTCTTGAACGATTATATCCGTTACCAACGTCGGAAACTTGGCCGCATACAGCCAATCCAAGCCATAACTGTGGGCAAGCAAATGACGTGGTCACACCACTAGGATTTGATATCTTCAGGCATTAAGGACGATAAAGATGATCAAACTCAACAACGCTGCGTTGGCGCGTTTGCCTGACGAGATCAAGCGCCCGACTTATGATCGATCGGCGTTGACGTCTGGTATCGTCCATATCGGGCTTGGCAATTTTCACCGGGCGCACCAATCCTGGTATCTGCACCGGCTGATGCAGCAGGGTCTCGCTCAGGATTGGGCGATCATCGGCGCTGGCGTTCGTGCGTATGACGGCGAGATGCGCGAAAAACTGGCAGAGCAAGATTATCTGACGACCCTGATTGAGTTGGACCCGAAAAGCAGTTCGGTCGAGATCGTAGGATCGATGATCGACTATGTGCCAGTGGAAGAGGGCAATGGCCCGCTGATCAAGCAGATGGCGGATCCTGCCATCCGCATCGTTGCGCTGACAGTGACCGAGGGCGGCTATTATATCGATCCGGTCACCGGCAGGTTCGATAGTGACCATCCTGATATCAAGCACGACGTCGCTCATCCGGACAGGCCCCGGACCGCCTTTGGCGCGATCGTCGCCGCCCTTAAGCTCAGGTGTGATCGCGGCATTGGACCGTTCACCGGACAGAGCTGCGATAACCTCCAGGGCAACGGTGGGATCCTTCGCCAGACCGTCGTTTCGCTTGCACGCCTCTCCGATCCGCAGCTGGCGGCTTGGATCGAGGCCAACGCGACCTTTCCCAATTCCATGGTCGATTGCATCGTACCGACGACTGGACCCAAGGACCGAGCCTTGGTGGAGGAGTTAGGGATCGATGATGCAGCTCCCGTCAGCCACGAGAATTTTCGGCAATGGGTGATCGAGGATGCTTTTTGTGCCGGGCGGCCTGACTGGGACAAGGCCAGCGCCATGTTCTCGGATAATGTGCATGGCTATGAGGCCCAGAAAATCCGTATCCTCAATGCCGGTCATCAGGTGATCGTGAACGCCGCTGAAGTGCTTGGTATCGACACCATCGCGGCGACCATGAACCATGCGCCAATTCACGCTTTCTTTCGTAAGGTCGAACTCGAGGAGATCGTGCCTCACGTCACGCCGGTTCCAGGCATGACACCGGATCAATATGTCGACCTGATCAATCGGCGGTTTGCCAATCCGAAGATCGTCGACACGACCAGGCGCGTGGCCTTCGATGGCTCATCTCGCCATACTGGCTTCATCTTGCCGACACTGCGCGACGCGCTCGAAACCGGTGGCCCAATCGAGGGGCTCGCTTTGGTCGAGGCCGCCTGGGCACGGATGTGCGAGGGGACGCGTGAGGACGGCAGCGTGATCGAGCCAAATGATCCTTTTTGGGATATGCTGACCAGGCAAGCGAAAGAAGCGCGCGAGGCTCCATCAGTTTGGTTGGAGATGCGGCAATTCTATGGGAACCTTGCTGACGAGCCGCGTTTCGCCGAAACATTCGCGCACTGGCTTACGCTGATCTACCGTGATGGCATGGAGGCCGCTCTCAAGCGGTATGTTGAGGGGAATTAAATGGCCTATCTTGGGATTGATCTTGGGACATCAGGCCTTCGTGCCTTGCTCATCGATGACGAAGGCCGGCCCACCGGTGCGGCCGAGCGTCACTACAGCGTCTCCCACCCTCATTCTGGCTGGTCGGAACAAAATCCAAGCGACTGGATTGATGCTCTTGAAGCGGCCATTGAGGAGATGCGCGGCACCTATCCAGCTTTTGCCGATATCAAAGGGATCGGTGTCGCCGGACATATGCATGGCGCAACGCTCCTGGACGTGGCAAGCAATGTCCTTAGGCCCTGTATCCTTTGGAACGACACGCGCTCCCACGCCGAGGCGGCGCGCCTAGACGCTATCGATCATGTGCGGGCACTGTCCGGCAATATCGTTTTTCCCGGCTTCACCGCACCCAAGCTGGAATGGGTGCGCGGTAATGAACCTGCGATCTTTGATCAGGTCGCCAAGGTCCTTCTCCCGGCAGCTTATCTGAATCTCTATCTGACTGGTGATTGCGTCGCCGATATGTCGGACAGTGCCGGCACTTCCTGGTTGGATGTCGGCAAACGTGATTGGTCGGATCGGCTGCTGGATGTCAGCCATATGCGCCGCGAGCAGATGCCGAGATTGGTGGAAGGGGCAGCGGCGGCCGGCGAGCTGCGTGCCGATCTCGTCTCCAAATGGGGATTGTCCGGGACCGTCACGGTTGCCGGTGGTGCGGGCGACAATGCAGCGGCTGCCTGTGGGATCGGCGCGTTGGATGAGGGGCAGGGCTTCGTCTCACTCGGTACGTCGGGCGTTCTTCTTTCCGCGCGCGACGGTTACCGTCCAGCACCCGAAACCGCGGTACATACGTTTTGCCATGCCGTTCCGGGGCGTTGGTATCAGATGGGTGTCATGCTTTCCGCGACCGACAGCTTGAACTGGCTTGCGGGCATCACCGGCCAATCGCCGGCTGAGCTGACCACCTCCCTCGGCGATGAGATCCAGAATCCTGGACGGGTTCGGTTCCTGCCCTATCTTTCGGGCGAACGAACGCCTCATAATGATGCTGACATCCGAGGCGCCTTCACCGGCCTTGCCACCGAAACCACACGGGATGACTTGGTTCGCGCCGTCCTTGAAGGTGTCGCGTTTGGATTGCGCGATAGCTTTGAGGCCTTGGTCGCCACCGATGCGAAGCTGGAGCAGCTGATCGCGATCGGCGGCGGCACGGCGTCCCGCTACTGGCTTCGTTTGATCGCGACGATCCTCGGCGTTCCGCTCAGTTTGCCAAGCGGTGGCGAATTCGGTGCTGCACTCGGTGCGGCAAGGCTCGGCATGGCTGCTTCGACCGGCGATGCGCCGGAACGCATCATGGCGCCACCGGCGCTCGGCGAGACGATCACGCCTGACACGGATCAGCGCGCATCATTCGACGATGCGTATCAAGCCTTTCGCGCCGCCTATCCCGGTGTCAAGGCCGTGCAATAGATGATCTATCACAGCAACCTAAGCGACTTGGAGGCCGTTGCTTCAGACTTTTTGTCGTTGATCGATGGAAGAATTTAAGAAAGAAGGGGAGCGGTGCCAACAAGAAAGGCGGCACAAAGGCCGCCTTTCCGTGATTGGACACACGCGATGGCTCCAATCAGAACGACGTCAGCGCAAGCAGAAGAGGCTGCTCCTCTGTCCACGGTGAGCGCGAGAGCCGATCGACGTGGCACCAAGATCACTTGACATTGGATCACCTCCTTTCCTCTGTTGAACCTAGATAGACATTATCGCTGCAGATCAACGATCTTAGCAAGACCATTCATCAGCGCTGCCGGTCTACTGTCATTCCGCTGCCGTTTCGAGCGCGCTGCCTGAAGGAAGCGTGAAGAGCTCCTGCTCTGTCGCAATACCGCGCAATCGGTGCTTGCCGAGGGAGCGTAGATCGCCTCTGAAACTTTTCGCGAAGCTTCCCGATAATAGCACCGGCTCCTTCAGCGTCTTGCACATATTCTCGATGCGCGAAGCGAGGTTGACCGCCGGACCGACCACGGTGAAATCGAGACGTTCGGCAGCACCGATATTACCATAGGTCAGGTCGCCGCGATGGAGAGCGATGCCATAACCAAGACTCTCGTCGCCCCTCGCTTGTCGCGCTTCGTTCAGAACAGCGAGACGGTGTTCGGCATCGCGTACGGCGTCGATCGCGGTCGTCAAGGTTACGGGATGCGGGTTGGTGGGGTCATCAATCGGAAAGATCCCGAGGACAGCATCACCAATGAATTTAAGGACTTCGCCGCCATGATCCATGATGGCGCCGGCGACGGAATCGAAGAAGCCATTCAAGAGGGCAAGATACTCGGCGCGAGGCAGTGTTTCGGAATGCATCGTCGAGTTACGAAGATCCGCAAACCAGATGACCGCATGGAGATCCATGCCGTCGCCGCGCTTGATCTCTCCATCCAGCACCCGGCGCCCTGCATTTCGTCCGAGATAGGTATCCAGAAGCGAGGCGGCCGTGCGATGCAGCGCATGGACCTCGAGCAGCCGCGCCAGCATGGGCAGGATTTCGTATAATTGCCCCAGATCTTCGGTGCTGAAACCACCGGGCGCGCATGATACCAGGGTGATGATGTTGAGCTGACCGTCCGAGAACTTGACCGGCATGGCGACATAGTCCGTCGCACCCTGGTCATGCAGCTCTTCGAGAATGGGAAAGTCCAGCTTCGGTGCCGGCCCATCAAGCCGGCGGCGAATGCCCCCTTCACCTCTCAGGATGAGGGCAAAGGGGCTCGCTTGATATTCTCTTTTTTCAAGGACTTCATAGGAAGGTTGGCTGATCTCGATCTCATCGCGATCGCTTTGCCATGAATAGACACTCGCCAGTAATTGAGGATGCAATGTCCGGATCATGACTCGTAACCGCCAAAGCGGCATGCCAGCGTCGACCAAGGTACGGGCAAAACCTTCAACGAGCTCTTCCGGTGTCTTCGCCAGGGGCGCTTTGCGCACTAGCCAGTCGACGAACGGATTGGCCGCCACAGTCGCGGGCGCCGCCGGTCGCAAAATTCTTACGTCATCTTCATACCAGGCATCCATCTTTTCCCAGTAGAAGGCGACATAGCCCTCGACGCTGAGGGCTTCCTCGAACGGTTCCTCATAGCTCCAAACAGCGTTTTCAATCGTTTGATCGCCTACCGCCAAGCTCCAATAGGAGGCATTGCCCTTGAAGGGACAATGGGTGTGAAGCTCAGTGCGCTGGAGCAGGTCCATGCGCACATCATCTTGTGGAAAATAATAGACTGGCGCCAATCGCGTCTCACGCATGACGATGGCGCGCGCGCTGTCAGCAATTGTCACGCCATTGACTTCGACGCGAACCCGTTTGAAAACGGGCTCAAGGTCGAACTGATACCCTTTATGAATGGCTTCCGGTGCGGCGTTCGCGGTCGAGGTAATGGCTGTCAAGGGCTCTGCTCCTTTCCTCAAACAAGGCGAAACGGCGCGCTCCAGATCGAGATGAGAGAGATGTGTGCATGGCAAGCACCCGGGGCAAGTGCCACGTCCTAGAGAGGTCGACATTCGAACGAGTTGACGCCGGGGTTCTGTCGTAGCTGGCTAACGTGAACAATAAGCCAAACAACGCAACAACAGGCAGTTGTCAGGTCAGATCCACAACTACTAAAGGGCAATCGGTTTCAGCTGCGTAAAAATGCTGCATCAAGCCGCAAACTAGCCAGTCATGACGCATCACACCGCAAAGATGTCATCGCCTAAGGAAAAATTGTGGTCAGGCGGCTGCCGTGTCGGGATTGGCAGCGTAGAGTCGGCGGTAGAAGTCGGCAGGTGGTTCCACACCGTCCCAGGTAAGGCCACGGGAGGTGTCGGTGTCGAGTAGGTCGTTATAACGGACCGTCAAACCATCTGGCCGCATGCGCAACACGCGAATATCAGCCATCGTTGGTCGCTCGACCGGCGCATCACCAAGCTGCCCCTCACGGTCTGCCTGGAGCAACATACTGAGGCCATCATCGATCATGACATCAACGCCTGCTTTTTCACCAAGCTCGATCAGCCGAGGTAGTTCTTTGTAGAGTGCAGGGAACAGTCGAGGGTGCAGCCGCCCCGGTTTCGTCCGGCGGAACTGGATCAACGGCGCCAACGCCCAACGCTTGATGCCGTAACGAGCCAGTACCTCAGGAATACCATCTAGATACTCATACTTGTCCGGCTGAACCACACTACTGACTGTGATCCTATCAAGAAGTTCAGGCAGCTCGGAAGCTGCCTGAAAACCGGCGATCAACGCATCATAAGCTCCCGGCACCCGCCGGGTTGCATCATGATACTCACGCGTGCCATCCAGGCTGACCAAGACCTTGTTCTGCCGGTTCACCAACTCGCGGCTACGCTCAGATAACTTCGTACCATTGGTTATGAGCGCACTCGGAAGCTGGTGATGGTCAGCACAATCAAGAATGTCGCGAGCAACAGGCCAAGCGGAATTAAGAAGCGGTTCATCGCCAACGATGGCCACGCCAGAAATTAACTTTTCGGAAACCAAACCCGATATAAGACAGCGATAGTTTTCAGCTTGGAAGGTCTCATGTCCATTTTGCCGTTCTCGACGTGCGCTTACAGCACACCAACTACATTTTAGATTGCAACCCCCGGCTAAAATTATTGTGAGAAGATCGCGCTCAGGCAGATTTTCTAATTGGCTTAAAAACGCAGTAACTGCCTGAAGGGCCACGGAAATCTCCTTGATTCCAAATTTATGACTGTATTAATACATGATTACCATCATAAACATGTAATTAATAAAGCTTAGAAGCGCACTATAGGGAGTTGGCCTCAAAGTTCAATGAAAAGCGACAAAATGTCGCGAGTCTTCTGTGCCATTTGTATTTGTCATGGTGTTAGAGACGCTAATCTGAGAACTACTAAGGTAAAACTTTTCCGAGGTCGGATTCTACTAATAGCGCTCGTTGAAATTGCTCAATCGTGAGAATTCTCCAACCCATCGCTCTGAGCGTTGTAAAGCTCCTACGCGAATGTGTTTCATCTCGAAATCCAAGGTGATAAACTACAGCATCATAAGTCGACATAAATGCAAGATCGTAGTCTTCACCTGGCGAAAAGCCAGCTTCGAGAACAGGAAGGCCTGTTGTTTCAGCAGTCGCTTCCAAGTCACCTCTTGGCCGATCTGGGTAGAGCCAATAGCTAAGCCGTCCATCAGCACTCGTGGTGTTTTCGAGATCTGGCTCCAGACTGACACTTAAGCTGAAACTTTGCTCTTGATGCCTCTTTACCTGCCTATGGCTATTCAACAAGATGGGTAGACGGTCTGGAATGAAAAAGCTTGGTCCAAGCTCTATCAGTTGATTATCAATTAGATCCTTGTCTTCTTCTCGAATTTTACTATCAACACCAGAAATCCAATCTGGAAGTCCATATATAACAAATGCACAGTTCTTGATCAAAAAGTCCCAATAAGCATCTGCTTTTTCTTTTTCGATGTTATGTATCTTTCTGAGGCGAAAGTACCAATTTGTTATACATGCCCAATAGGTCATTAGACAATGAAATGACTGGTGAAATTCAGCATTATCACGAATTAGTTCGAGTTTTAGAATCCAAATTAATACTGGTAGAGGTCGCCCGGCATCCATGCGCTCAATGGCATCTTTAAGAAAGAGATCTAACAAGCTTGAAAAACCGCCGTAGGCGTTTGAAGGTGACAGGTGAGCCGTGGTTTCGCTCTTGGCTGGAATAATTAAAGCAAGAGACGTGTGTCCACGTTGCCTGTAAAATATTTCTGGAGCTACACCAACCGGCTCTTCTAGGAGGAGACTGTCATCGCCTCTGAATAGCGTATGCAAAAGGTTCTCTCGAATAGCATCGATATCACGTGCGTCTGCTGGTTGCCCTGATGCTTCCTTGTGACGAGGTAGGGCAGTTGCGTTCCAACCCGCATTTGTACCTCTGGCGACGTGCCACGTCTCAAGCATGACATCGATAAGCGAACTCGCATCAGCCTGTGAAAGTGGTGATGTGCCGTAAAGCTTCGGTTGGAGATTTCTGACAGGTGGGTCGCGTTTCAATAACTCATCACGCAGCGCTCTAAAACTATGAGATGCGATGCCTGATCCTCGCCCGAGCGAGTGCCAAGCCCGATGAACGCGATAGAGAAACGCGCCCGGCCTGAGTTTCGCTTCGGGTACAGCCGATGGGTCCGGGCGCTTGGCGAATTCCCATAACTGCCGCTCCATCTCGATGACATCATCAGTGCTCGCGCGATCCGTTCGCCGTTCGTGAAGTCGCTTGCCCATCGTCATGTCATCCAGTTCATCTCGCAGTGCTAATCAGCCAGCGTCCACAGAAGTGCCTCGTTGAATATTTTTTTTCATCTCCACTGCCTCTGAACCAACCAAGCCATTCAATCGCTCAACACCTCAATAGGTTAGCACAAGAAATACATCACACAAGCCGAATAAAATGCTCGTATTGAATTTAGGCGATACATACGATACAATGCAAATATTGGTTAAGGCGATTTGTATTGGTTTTGTTGTCGCCTTTTGGTGGAGAAATAGTGAGAGGAGAATAGTTGTGTTTGACGTGAATTTAGTTTTACCGACTTAGACTGTTGATTTAACTCGGCTCACCAATCACCTCCGGGGGGCGGTTGATGTGGTATGCATTTTCTTTTCTTCAGTACTCGACGTTTAGTCCTGCCGACCTTGCCATACTTGGCGATCTCTTGCTGGCAGGCTTTGCCATCGCGGCAATCCTTTTCCTTTTGCGTGCCATCTGGCGGCTGCTCCGATCTGTCCTGCATTCCATGGCAGGGCTTTTGAGCTGGGCGATCGCTGTCGGCACGCTCGCTTTTTTGTTTTTCCGATTGGTTCGCTTTTTTGGCTGAATGGGAGACGGGGTCTCCTTTGAGATTGTGGGGGATTAATCATGACAAGATACAGCTTACCGATTAAGCGTCTCGACGGTTCCGTAATGATCGAACCGTTGCACTCACGCCTAGCCCACCGAATTGAGGGCCGACCTCAAGTGAGGTCACACCGTATCGCCTTTAACAACACCGAGGTGCAACGGGAAAAGATTTTTCGGGACATCGCGATTCTGGCCCTCCTGGCGATCACCATCATTGCCGGCAGTGCTGTGCTCATCGGCATGCTCTGGCGTGATGTATCCATCGCCGAGAGCCAGGCGCGCATCGTTGTCGCCGAGCAGGAGGCTGCCTCGACTCTCGCCGAGACCGAGCTTCTAGTGGCCTCAGATGAAAGGCGAGGGCAGGAGGCGTTATCCATTGCTTTGGTCGGGTTTGTTATCGTTATCATTCTGCTCGTCTTGATGCGGCCCAACGTGATTATAGGGCGATAGCCATGGCACATCATCGTCCGCCGATCGACGCGAAAGCAGCGAAGAAGATGCTTCGTGCCTATGTCGTGATAATCCCGATGGCGAGCCTAATTGGTGGCTGGTGCGCTCTGCTGGTGGTCGTCTGGGGCGCATTTCCAGCCGCTGTCGATCATATGCCCGTCGCGTTTAAAGCTGCCGCGGCAGCTATCGCTGTCGGTTGGCTCTATTGGCTGATCAGGACGTTCAGCAGGCTACCGTCGCTGATCGACGACATTGTCGAACGAGGGCTGGCGCTCAACCAGGACCGCGCGGAGGGGAACGGCGGTTGGCTTGGAGGCTTGAAGCGCCGCGACTAAGCGGCGTGCGTCTAGCTCAATAAACAAAAGAAGGGGAATGCAGATGTGGGAAGATTTCACCGTTTATTTTGATTTGAGGAGGCATTGATGGGAAATTCTATTGAGTTAGATCGAAATCCTATAGCGCTCATTAGCATGCTGTATCGATATGGCCGGGAGGACTTTGGGACAACTTATCTCTACTTGCCCTTACCAAAGCGAACGGTTGATCGTGAAGCATGGGTTTGGCTGCAAATGTTGAAATCAATGGGAGCTGCTAGAAAGCGTTGGTTGATCTCCGCAAGCCATACGTCCGCCGTGCTGGGTGAAACCCATGCGCATCTATTTGAGCCATCTCCCATCTGTTTCGAAGCTTATCGGTTGAACAGGGTCTCTCTGGAACGGGTTTTTGAAAGGCTCTGAGGGTGCGTTCGGATCGCGCATTGCGTTACGCTGAATTTTTCATGTTGGTGATCATCATGGCAATCTTAGAAATCTCTAACTATCTGTAAGAAATAAAAAAATCAATGACATGCCGAGCATCGTCTGAGGTCCAGCATAGAAGGTAACTCGATTCATTGGCGCATGAAGCGAGCACGTCAATGGCGATTAACACGATGTTAAATTTTCTCAATTAGAGAATGATCGCAGAAAAAGTTGGCAAGATTTTCGTAACAATAGTCATTTTGCGTTTCAGCTGCCGATAAGGAGTTTTGACCCGTGTCATTCTCACTGAAGAAGCTTTCGATCGCTTGGAAATTACCGTTGATGATCGTTGGCGCCGGCGGTTTGGTCGGTATTTGTATCGGTTTTGCTGCCTATTGGAATGCTGCTGATACGCTTGGTCAAGAGGCGAAATCTCGTCTCGAAGCCTTGCTTGATAGTCGCAAGGCAGCCCTCCAAGACTACCTGGGTTCTATCGAGCAGGATTTAAGGTTCGTCGCGTCCAATCCGTCGACGAAAAGCGCATTGGTCGACTTTCGAGAGAGCTGGCATGAATTAGGCAGCCGTCAGAAACAAACACTGCAGAAGCTCTATATCGACGATAATCCCCATCCTTTGGGAGCTAAGGACAATCTGGATGCGGCCTCTGACGGCTCGTCCTACAGCGAGGCCCATCGTACCTATCATCCCTGGTTTAGAGAATTTCTGCGTGAACGCGGCTATTACGATATCTTCTTGTTCGATCTTGAAGGCAATTTGATCTATACAGTCTTCAAGGAGCTCGACTACGCGACCAACCTAGTGACCGGCAAGTATCAGGATACTGATCTTGGTAAAGCGTTCACGGCAGCCCGTGATAATCCAGATCAGAGTTTTCAGGCTTTCTTTGACTTCCGTCCCTACGCACCGAGCCATGGTGCACCGGCGAGCTTTATTTCCAAGCCAATCCTCGACGATGCTGGCCAAGCGCTTGGTGTGCTTGTTTTCCAAATGCCGATCGATCGGTTGAACATCGTTGTCCAGCAGACCGCAGGCTTGGGTGAGACTGGGCAATCTTTCCTTGTCGGAGATGACGATCTGATGCGCACAGACAGTCGATTCGACGAAGAATCGACGATCCTTGTACGAAAAGTTCAACACGGTCCTGTCGAAATGGCCCTACGCGGAGAACATGGCACCACCGACCTGATCGATTTGAATGGCGAGGAAGCTGTCGCTGCATACACGTTCATCGATTTCAGCGGGATCCGATGGGCCATGATTGCGGAGATGGCTAAGCACGAGATCCTAGCGCCAGTAATTGGTCTGGCAGTTCGCCTGTTCCTGATCACCTGTGCTGCTCTTATAGCCCTTGCCGTCATTGGCTGGTATTTGGCGAGAGATGTGGCAAAGCCGTTGGTTCAGATGGTTAAGGCTGTTGAGGTGATGTCGAAGGGTGACCAGACGCAGATCCCCGGTATCGAGCGACATGATGAGATTGGATCGGTTAGCCGCTCGCTAGAAGCCATCAGCCAAAAGGGATTAGAGGCGGCTCGCTTGCGCTCTGCGCTTGACGGCTGCAGCACCATGGTGATGGTCGCCAACCGGCGTGGCGAGATCGTCTATGTCAATCCATGCCTGCGAAAGATGCTGGAGACCTATGAGACGGCGATCCGACGCGATCTGCCAGACTTTAATGCTAGCGAGCTGCTCGGTGCGAACTTCGATATCTTCCACAAGAACCCTGCTCACAATCGAACCATCGTTGATAATCTTAAGTCGGCCCGAGATGTGAACATCGAAGTTGGTGACCGGCACCTCCGTTTGATTGTTAATCCGGTAAAGAGTGCGGCCCAAACTCATCTTGGCACCGTGGTCGAGTGGGCGGATAGAACTGTCGAGCTAGCGATGCAAGGCGAAATCGATCGGGTCATCAATGCGGCCCGTCAGGGCGATCTCGACCAGACCATCGATCTTGAAGGGGTCGATGGCACCTATCGAGGTCTGGCTGGCGGCATGAATGAGCTGACCCGCGTCGTATCGCAAGCAACCGACGAGCTTGCGAAAATGCTTGCGGCGATGGCTGAAGGTGACCTCGATCGTCGGATTGAGGTGGATCTCCAGGGTAAGTTCGGCGTTCTCAAGGACAATGCCAACAATACGGCAGCCCAGCTTGCGACCATCGTTGGTGATGTCAAAACCGCAGCTGGAGAAATTTCTGCCGCGGCCTCCGAGATCAACAGCGGCACGGAAGATCTCTCACATCGTACCGAACAGGCAGCGAGCAACCTTGAGGAGACGGCGGCCGCAACAGATGAGATGTCTGCAACAGTGAAGCAAAATGCCGCGAATGCGAAAAAAGCTAATCAACTAGCGGAAGATGCCAATCAGACTGCTGGTAAAGGCGGCGCGGTTGTCGAGCAGGCCGTTAGTGCGATGAGTGGTATCGAAAGCTCAGCTCAAAAGATCACCGATATCATCGGCGTCATCGATGAAATCGCCTTCCAGACCAACCTATTGGCATTGAATGCCAGCGTTGAAGCTGCACGTGCTGGTGAGGCGGGCAAGGGGTTCGCCGTTGTTGCTCAAGAAGTTCGACAACTCGCGCAACGCTCAGCTCAGGCTGCGTCCGATATCAGTACCTTGATCCAAGATAGTAACAATCAGGTCAAAGATGGTGTTCAGTTAGTTAATCAGGCTGGCGAGGCCCTGGGTGAGATCGTGGGATCTATCGGTAAAGTCACCGGTATCGTCAGGGAAATCTCAAGCGCTTCACAGGAACAGGCGGCAGGTGTTCAAGAGATCAACGGCTCGATCAATAGTATGGATCAGATGACCCAGCAAAATTCAGCGCTCGTAGAGGAGAGCACGGCGGCAGCGCGTGCTTTGAGCAATGAAGCTATCAAACTTGGCGAGTTGATGGCCTTCTTCAAGCTGAAGTCCGCGCCTGCATCGGGGGATCGTCGGCGACCGCTATCGCACCAGCCGAAAGTGATCAAATCCTCTCCATCTGTAGCTAAAGCAACACCTGCTTCAGCCGTTATTGATGATGGTGGCTGGAACGAATTCTAGGATATTATATCATCGAATCTTCCATATCTGACCCTGCTGCCTAGAGTTAAGGTCGGGTGTTGGAGAGCCCAGAGCATTTCCCGATGAGGATTACGCGGCGCTAGCCCTCTCCCCGGCAGGCTTACACCATATCGGGTGGCCCTGCGGGGAAGAGAGCTGGTTCTACCTGCCTAGGAAATGCTCTTTTGTAACGGGCGATGATTGGTCCACCCTCTTGTTGAGCTTTGATCCTGTCGCCAAACTCTCTGTTCTGTAGTCTTATTCTTGCCGGCGCATGCTGCCAGGCGCATGGCCCAGCTCTTGAGAGCTCCTGTTTTTACCGGTCTGGTTAGAATAATGTGCGCTGCCTCGTACAGCGCCATGGGCAAGCCGCGATCACTAATCTTGGAGATCCGACCACTCACCTCCTTCTCGCCGGGCTGGTAGCGCTTCGGCGTCAGACCGAAAAGGGCGCAGACTTGCCGGGAATGCTGGCAACCGTTGCCTCCCGCACGATCTGACCCGTTCCATCGACACCGCAAAAACTCGACGGTTCAAACGAAACATCATTGCCGCAATAAGACTCCATCGTTGTCCCTCAACGATGCTTGGAGCAGGCTTGCCAGATCACCGGGCATGTCGATAATGCACTGCTCTGGATGCGGACACAAACGTGTCAGCGAGCCGTCCATCCTCTCCAGGGTGACGAAACTGTTGACCGTCAGACCCATGAAGCCATTGCTGAGTGTTTGCCAGAGAAAGGCGGCCTGTTCGCCGGCGCCGAGAATCAAGGCGTACTGTTTGATTCTGGAACGAAGCCCTTTAAGGCGTCGGCTGATCAATCTGGCACCGAGTGCAACCAGGCAACTGCAAGAGGCACAAACGCGATGTTGGTTGTGGGCGGCCTGTCACCTAGAACGAGATACTGCGTGCTGATAATCAGCAACGAGCCGCAGATTGTGCTGGCGAACAGGTGTCTGGCCATCACCTGGACAGACCGCCAAGCATCGAGGTGATAGCTGCCAAAGAGCGTCAGGCAAAGTAGGACCAGGCCACTCGGCAACAAGACAGTGTTGCAAGTCTCGACGTTGACCTGACCGGTGCCGATCAGAAAAAAAACGTCCGGACAGAAAGAAAATGAAACAACAGATCAAGGCGTCGATCGAGGACAGGATCAGCCCCAGGCGATGGAAGTGACAACCGAGCATAGAAATCGACCTTCTTCAACCAAAACGCGAGAAATTTCGCTAGAATAGCTCTGAACATCTCACGGTAAATTATTTTATAGGCGAAAAAAGAGAATCTGCTGACCTCTTTGTTTAATCAGTCCACATTCTTCTTATTCTTGATAAGGCAAATTAAATCATATGATTAATCGAATTAATTGAAGTGTTTTTTCAAAATTAGCATTGCAACGAACGCGCTTAATGAAAAATTTGCAGATTTTTAGCATTCAACTCGAAATTTTTCCATAAATGGAAGGTGATATCGTCTGCGCTAGCGCCATCATCGATGGGTGGCAAAAAGGGTGGCAGGTGACGTGATCAAGACTTGCCGATCAGGTCGCGGTTGGTTCACTGTGACCATCATTTTTTATGCGTGGGGCCGACAAGTTGTCAGGGGCGCGATGAAGAAGACGTTCTTTTGCATTGATGGGCACACTTGCGGCAATCCGGTGCGTCTGGTGGCTGGCGGAGGACCATTGCTGGCCGGTCGGACGATGAGTGAGCGGCGCGTGGATTTCATCGATCATCATGACTGGGTCAGGACGGCATTGATGTTTGAGCCGCGTGGCCATGACGTCATGTCCGGCACGATCTTATACCCACCCTGCCGGGATGATTGCGATATCGGCGTGATCTATATCGAAGTCAGCGGCTGCCTGCCGATGTGCGGCCATGGCACCATCGGGACGGTCACCTTTGCACTCGAAGAGGGGTTGGTCACGCCGGCGAACGAGGGGACGCTCAGCCTCGACACGCCGGCCGGTCTGGTCACGGCGACCTATCGATGGGATGGCGCGCATATCGCCGATGTTCGAATAACCAATGTCCCGAGTTATCTCGCCATGGCCGAGGTCAAGGTCGATTGCCCGGAACTCGGAGAGCTGGTGGTCGACATCGCTTATGGCGGTAATTTCTACGCGATCATTGATCCGCAGCCGAATTTTTCCGGCTTGGAAAGCCTGTCTGCGGGCGATATTCAACGGCTGAGCCCGGTCCTGCGCAAAAGGCTGAATGAGGCGGTCGAGATTACCCATGTCGACGATCCGACGATCAAAGGGGTCAGCCATATCCAGTGGACAGGGGCTGCGCGTGACCCGAAGGCCCATGGCCGAAACGCGGTTTTGTATGGCGAGAAAGGGATTGATCGAAGCCCTTGTGGCACGGGCACGTCGGCGCGGATGGCGCAGCTTGCGGCCAAAGGTCATCTCGCGGTTGGCGATGGGTTCGTTCACGAAAGCATCATCGGCAGTCTGTTCGAAGGCAAGGTCGAGCGCGCGGTCAGCCTTGGCGACCAGGCGGCGATCCTGCCGAGTATTGCCGGCTGGGCCAGGTTGACCGGGCTGAATACCATCTTCGTTGATTCCAGAGATCCGTATGCCCATGGTTTTCAGGTCTTGTAACGGCCTTTCATTTAAGTAGGAGAAAAGATGTCTGAGGCGGGTGAGACGACGTTACCGACGATCGGCTTTGTCGGGCTGGGGGCGATGGGGGCCGGCATGGTCGACAATCTCTTGCGCGCCGGGTTCGAGGTTGCCGGTTTCGATCTTCGCAAGGAGGCGCTTGTCTGGCTTGACGAGAACGGCGGTAGGCCGGCTTCAAGCCCAGCGGATGCTGCGGACGGCGCCGATCTCCTGTTTTTGATGGTGGTCAATGATGCGCAGGTCGAAGCGGTACTGTTCGGTGACGAGGGAGCACTCTCTACCCTGTTGCCGGGATCGACAGTGGTAATGTGCAGCACCGTGCCGGCGGCCTTCGCCAAGCGTCTGGGAGAGCGTCTAGCCGAGCGGGGCATGGAGCTTTTGGATGCGCCAGTAAGCGGCGGTGCGGCTGGCGCGGAGACGGGATCTCTGACCATCATGGCCTCGGGTTCGGCCAAGGCCTTCGCCTCAGCCGATGTTGCGCTGGATGCCTGTTCCAGCCGGATTTTCCGACTGGGCAATCAGGTTGGGATCGGCTCCTCGGTCAAGGCGGTCAACCAGCTCCTCGCCGGGGTCAATCTGGTCACGGCGGCCGAAGGCATGGCGTTTGGTGTCGCTCAGGGGGCCGATCCGAAGCTCTTATACGAGATCATCAAAGACGCAGCGGGCGGTTCCTGGATGTTCGCCGATCGCGTGCCCCATATGCTGGACGATGACTATACCCCCAAGAGTGCCGTCAATATCTGGGCAAAGGATTTGGGTCTGGTGCTCGATTCCGCGAAAGCCATGGGCATGCCGGTCCCGATGACGGCTGCTGCACACCAGCTGGTGATGATGGCGGTTGCAAGCGGTCATGGCAGGATCGATGATGCCGCCTTCGTCAAGGTCTATGAAACATTCACCGGGGCGCCGATCGTGCCGGATGCGAAGAAAGATTGAGCCAGATGACCACCGATAAGATGATCCCGGTCTTTGATGGCCATAATGATGCCTTGCTGCGTTTGCAGATGAATGCGGATGAGAGCCCCGAAACCTTCATCGCCGGCGTCGATCGCGGTCATCTCGATCTGCCACGGGCGAAGGCAGGGGGATTTGCGGGCGGGATGTTCGCTTGCTTCGTGCCATCGGACAAGCGCGCCAAGCAGCAGGTCAAGCGAACCATCGACGGCTATGAAGAAGCCTTTCCGCCGACGCCCGAGCTCGCCGATGCGCAGGCAACGACATTGAGCCTGGCTGCTGACCTCTTTCGGATCGAGGCGGCGTCTCAAGGTCAGCTCAAGGTCGTGCGCACGGTCGCCGAGATCGAAGACTGCATTGAAGGCGATGTGGTCGCGGCGTCTCTTCACATCGAGGGGGCGGAGGCGATCGATCCAGATCTGAACACTCTTGAGGTTCTTCATCAGGCAGGCTTGAGGTCGATCGGTCCGGTTTGGAGCAGGCCCAACGACTTTGCCTGCGGCGTGCCGTTCAAATTTCCCAGCGGCCCCGATATCGGACCTGGACTGACCGAGGCGGGCAAAGCGCTGATCGATGCCTGCAATCATCTGAAGGTTCTGATCGATCTTTCCCATATGAACGAAAAGGGCTTTTGGGACATCCAGGCACGCTCCGATGCTCCGCTGGTGGCGACCCATTCCAACGCCCACAGTCTTTGCCCTGTATCCAGAAACCTGACAGATAAGCAGCTGCACGCCATTCGCGAAAGCGACGGCATGGTTGGCTTGAACTACGCTGTCTGTTTTCTGCGCGAAGACGGAGAGAATAATGCGGCCACACCTTTTGAGGTGATGCTGCGCCACCTGGATCATTTGCTCGAACATCTGGGCGAAGATCGGGTCGGCTTGGGCTCGGATTTCGATGGCGCAATGATCCCAAAGGCGATCAAGGCGGTGGATGGCTTGCCCAAACTGGTTGCTGCCATGCGAGATCATGGCTATGGCGAGCCGCTGATCGAAAAGATCTGTTATCGGAACTGGCTGCGCGTTTTGCGGAAAACCTGGGGCGCTTGACGCGCGCTTTGGCTGTAGCTTGGTGCCGCGCAATTCGGGACATTACTCGACAGGTGAACCATCACTGGACGAGTTTCTGCTCCTCGGTTAGCTTGTTTGCATGAGGTCGTTAATGGCCCAGTGCGAGAGCAGACAAGGGAGTGCTTGAATGGCGAAGGCCATCCACATGATGGTCCGTGTGTTGGATCTTGGAAAGTCAATCGACTTCTACAAAAAGGCATTCGATCTGGACGTTGCCGATCGGTTTGATTTTGACGGCTTTACGCTGGTCTATCTGCGCAATCCGGAAATCGACTTCGAGGTGGAGCTGACCTGGAATGAAGGTCGGGAGCAGCCTTATGAGCATGGCGATGCTTATGGGCATATCGCCTTTGCCGTCGACGATCTAGACGGTGAGCATGCGCGGTTCAAATCAGCCGGCCTGGAGCCCGCTGACATTAAGGAATTCTTCCGAGACGGCAGCTTGATGGCGAAGTTCTTCTTCGTCCAGGATCCCGATGGTTACAAGATCGAAATGCTGCAGCGTCATGGACGTTACACCTGACTTTTTGTATGGCGCGATGCCGCCGGGATTTTCGATGCGCACCATGAGAACAGGTTGACGATGCTTGCGAGCAATCCGAAACGTCGGGTCGCGAGTGTCATAGGTGAGGCTATAAGGGAGGCTAGGTGATGACGAACACGATACTTGATCGGCGGGTGGACAAGACACCACCTCTTCGACAATCCGAGGGATCGCATCTGATCGTCGACCGAAGGGCGGTCTTGAAGGCAGCCTTTGCTGCGACCGGTGCTTATGCGGTAACGGCGTCCGGAATCACTTGGCTGGTTGGATCTGGCAAGGCCTGGGCGATGGAGTTCGAAGCTTTCGACGACGACATCGCCAGCACGTTGCTGCAGATGACCAGGGCGCTCTATCCCCACGAAAAAGTGGGTGACGTTCATTATGCCGAGGTGATCAAGTCCCTCGATGGCGCGGTTGCGGGTGCTGATGATCCAGAGGCAGGCCTGGCTCTTTACAAAGACGGCGTTGCTCGATTGAACGAGGCGGCGGGAGGATCCTTCGCCGATCTCGATGAAGACGCCAAGGAGGCCGCTCTGGAAGCTGAAGCCAGCTCGGAAGATCCCGCCTTCTTTCAGGCAGTGCGCGGGCAGATGGTCAATGTTTTCTATAACTCGCAAGAGGTCTGGAAGATCTTCGGTTATCAGGGCGCTTCTTACGAAGAGGGCGGTTACCTGTTCCGGGGGTTCGATGATCTTTCCTGGTTGCCGGCACCGCCCAAAGAGGCAAGTCCGCCGGCACAAGACGCTTAACGGGGAGGGATCGAACCATGGCTAAGACATACGAATTAAACGACGACAGTGTGGTTGTCATCATCGGCTCCGGCGCTGGCGGCGGTTCGCTCGGTCACGAGCTTGCCGAGCGTGGCATCGATGTGGTGATGCTTGAGGCAGGAGCGCGGCAAAGCACCGATACTTATCTGAATGACGAATGGTCGTCATTCCTCCAGCTTGCCTGGTTAGATCCGCGATCGACAGCGGGTGACTGGCGGGTTGCCCAAGATTTTCCAGGCCTGCCTGCTTGGATCTGCAAAACAGTTGGTGGCAGCACCACCCATTGGGCAGGCGCATCGCTGCGCATCCAGGACCATGAGTTTCGAACGCTGACTGAATATGGTGAGGTCGACGGCGCAAGCCTGTTGGACTGGCCGCTTACCCTTGCCGACCTTGAGCCTTACTACGATAAGGCCGAATTCAAGCTCGGTGTTACGCGTACCAATGACATCCCAGGACTGCCGGGCAATAATAATTTCAAGGTCATGTATAATGGTGCGATGAAGGTTGGCTACGAGGATTGCCATACCGGCCGCATGGCCATCAATTCGAGAGACCGCGACGACCGTACGTCATGCCAGCAGCTTGGTTTCTGTTTTCAGGGCTGCAAGATGGGCGCGAAATGGTCGACGCTCTATTCGGAAATTCCGAAGGCGGAAGAAACCGATCACTTCGAGCTTCGCCCAGAAAGTCAGGCGCTGCAGGTCCAGCATGACGAGACCGGCAAAGTCACCGGCGTGCTCTATGCCGATGCTGAGGGCAATCAACATTTCCAGCGCGCGCGGGTTGTCTGCATTGCCGGTAACTCGATCGAGAGCCCGAGGCTTCTTCTGAATTCGGCCTCCTCGAAATTCGCCGATGGTCTGGCCAATTCATCGGGGCAGGTCGGCAAGAACTATATGCGTCACATGACCGGCTCGGTCTATGCCGGTTTCGAAGAGCCGGTGAACATGTTCCGAGGGACCACCATGGCCGGCATCATTACCGATGAGAGCCGGCATGATACGTCCCGTGGGTTCGTCGGCGGTTATGAGCTTGAGACCTTGTCCCTAGGCTTGCCGTTTATGGCGGCGTTTCTGGAGCCAGGTGACTGGGGCCGCGACTTTGCCGCCAAGATGGATGACTACGCGCATATGGCGGGTATGTGGATCGTTGGCGAGGATATGCCTCAAGAGAGCAACCGGGTCGAACTCGATCCCGAGCTCAAGGATGCCCATGGCTTGCCGGCGCCAAAGGTCACCTTCACTGACCACCCCAACGACATTGCCATGCGCGACCATGCTTACAAGCAGGGCAGTGCTGTCTATGATGCGGTCGGGGCGAAATGGACCCACCACACGCCGCCTTACCCATCAACTCATAATCTCGGCACCAATCGCATGTCCGAAAAGCCGGAAGATGGCGTGGTCAACAAATGGGGCCAGACCCACGACATCCAGAACCTCTTTGTCAGTGATGGCAGCGTGTTCACGACCGGTGCAGCCGAAAACCCGACCTTGACCATCGTCGCACTGGCCCTCCGCCAGGCCGACTACATCGCCGAGCAGATGGGCAAGAACGAGATCTAAGAGGCGGCAAGCTGCCGCTGGCTTGGCTTTGCATTGACGCCCGAGCTTCGGCTCGGGCGTTTGTTTTTTTGGGCTCAGGCAAGCTGCGCTCGCGGCGGCCCGCCGCTCAGGTGTCGCTTGATCCGTCATCGCCAGTATCGGCGGCGACGTCGACCTCAGCGCTTTCATGGGCATCCGAACTCACGTCTGCGCTCACATCCGCGCCCATATCCGTGCCGAGCTCAGTGCCGGTCTCATCCGCCACTGACGCGTATTCGCTAAACGGCACTGTTTCCTGATCGTCGCCCTCATTCTCCTCGCGTTCGCGGGCGAGGCGGGCATCCTCTTCTGCGGCCATCTCATCGTCATCCGGCTTTTCCTTCTCAGGCTGCTTGATATAGAGCGCATTGCGAAAGGCCAGCGGATTGCGCAGAAAGCGCGGCAGGATGATCTCGACCACGGGAACGATCACCTGCACGGTCCCATAGCCGAAGAAGCGCTGCCAGAAGTCCTGGTCCATCTTGATGCCGCCGATACGGTCCAGCGTGACATCGACGGTGTCGCGATTGGTCCAGCCGACCCGATAGATCAAGCGTCGATTGGTGACATATGCTTTCTTGACGATCGTTTCGATGATCTTGAGGACCACCCAGACGATCGATGCGAGCATGGCAAGGGTGATCAGCGCCGATGTCAGCCTACTCGGCATGAACGACCAGATGATGGAACCGATGATGACCACGAATATGAGCGGAAAGAAGGCTCTAAAGACATAGACCCAGTGATAGCCGGTCGTGAAGACGATATGCTCGCCTTCGAAAATCATCTTGGGATCTAACGCGCGCATCCTCTCGATCCGGCATTAGTTGACGAAAAGCTGCTCGGCGTCCTTTACAGATGGACAGTATCGCCGATTGATTAATCAGGTACAAGGTAGTGAAAGAACGGAAGGTTGCAAGACCTGGCCGCCCGATGACCGCATGGTTGCGGCAGCGTCGCCCGCCTTCATGAAGACATCGACTTGCTGATGGCAAAAGCCGTCAGGTCAATAAAGCCTGGCCAAAGAGGCGCCATGCCAGGGATAGAGTAGGGTGCGCCGGCGTCTGCCGATTACGCCTTTTCCGTCTCGGGCTCTTCTTCTTTTTTACCCGTCAGGGCCACGCGAAACCGGGCAGGATTTGACATGAAGCCCGGAAGATCGATTTCACCAACGCCGGCACCGACCAGAATGAATTTACCATAGCCAAGTGTTTGACCCCAGGCATCCTCGGCGATCTTGTGGCCGAGGATACGATCCAGCCCGAGATCCATCGTGTTTTTCTTGGTCCAGCCTTTCTGGATGATCAAACGCTTATTGGTGATGATGACCTGGTTGGTCCACTTATAGGCCATTTGCTTCATGAAATGACCCAGCGCGAACAGGATCGGTAGGCTGAGCACGATCAAAAAAGGAGTGATCACACCCAGCAGCCAGGCGATGAAAACCACCAGGAGGGCTGCCAGCAGTGGGACGATCGATCGAAGCGTGTAGATCCAATGAAATTTCGAGACGTAAATGATCTCTTCTTCAGGCTGTAGGGTTCGCTTGGCATAGAGGATGCCTCGACTACCTTCTTTCTCCTTTTTTTCTTTCTTTTTCTTATTGAATAACAGTGAGCTAGGCGTCAAAGCTTCTGTCCTAGGTTAACGGGTGAGGAGCTTTTCCGGTTCTATCACAAAAAATGGTGAAGGCTAGATTGGATACTAGTTCAGCATACACTTTCTGGTGACTTTTTTTAATCATCCCGCAAAAGCTGTCCCACGAAACTTGGCGGCGGGTTTCAAGATCGGTAGGTTGGAAGGCTTAACAACAAATAAATGAGCGCAGTCAATCCATGTCCGAACAATCTTCAACGCCGCCTGGTGATGTGTTCTGGCGCATTCTGCCACGGGGGCAGCGGCGTGATTGAGCCTCAGCGCCTGAGCCGCCTTGTCTGATACAGAACAACTGAGCCAGCCACGCTGGCAATCCGCGGGACGTCGCTTTGTGCTGCTTGTTCTGTTCCCGTCCCTCGTCATTCTGGCAGGATTGGCTTGGTGGGTCACGAGCGGCCGCTATATCTCCACCGAGAATGCTTATGTGAAAGCCAGTATCGTTGCGATTAGCGCCGATCTCGACGGTCGTGTCGTGGATGTCAATGTTGATGAAGATCAATGGGTCGATCGAGGCGATCCGCTGTTCCGACTGGATGCCAAGAGATTGGAGATCGACCGCGACCGGGCAGCGGCGCGGATGGTCTCCGCGAAGTATCAGATCGAAGGTTGGCGGGCTGAGTATCGCGAGGTCCTGATAGAAATTGAGGAAGCCGAGGAGCGATTGACCTATTATGGACAGCAGGCGGAACGTCAGCGAGCGTTGGAACGCCAAGGTATTGCTGCGGCCGTTCGGCTGGAGGAGGCCGAACTGGAAATGACGGCAGCAGATCGGAAGGTCGCTGCACTCCAGGAAAAGCTGAGGTCCCTTCTGGCCAGGTTCGGTGGTGATCCGGATATCGCTGTTGACCTTCACCCCGCTTACCGAGAAGCTGTGACCGAGCGTGAACTGGCAGCCCTTCAGCTCGAGAAAACGACCATCGAAGCGCCCATCTCCGGCATTGTCAGCCGCATGGGGCTCGAGCGTGGCGAGTGGGTCGAAGAAGGTCAGCCGGTCTTTACCATCGTGGACCCAGGCAGCAGCTGGATCGAGGCGAATTTAAAGGAGACACAGCTTACCCATGTTGCCGTCGGACAATCCGTGTCGATCGCCATCGACAGTTATCCCGACCACGAATGGAACGGTAAAGTTGCCAGTATCAGTGCTGCGACGGGGGCTGAATTCGCGCTACTACCACCCCAGAATGCGAGCGGCAATTGGGTGAAGGTGGTGCAGCGCTTGCCGGTGCGGATCGATGTCGACCCCGCCGATGGCCTGCCACTTCTGCGTGCCGGGATGACGGCAAGTATCACGATCGATACCGAGCGTGTGACAACGCTTTCCAGTTTCATCACCAAGGCGGTGGCCAATGTGCTCGGCGGGTCATGATGTCTCCGTTGGAGCATGGTCCGGCTTTTTGCTAAAATGAGGTAAAGTCGATCACATCGATACGGATCTGGCTTTTGGGACAAGGACAGTTATCGATGAGACGATATGGCATTCGGGCATAGCGAAGAGCGACAGCTATCTTTGACTTGGCCAAATGCGTCGTCACCCCCACTGCCATTAAGGCCGCCAAAGATGCCTTGCAGTTCCGTCGTGGCTACGGCTATCTCGTCGATATAGGCATCGACAAGATCGCACACGATCTGCGCGTTCATCAAATCCAGGAAGGAACCAACCAAATCATGTGGGCGATCATCGCACCAAATCTGATTGTGGAAACTTATTGATGGCTGGTGTTGATATTCGAATTGAAGGTGCTGTCGGGCGCGTGACCTTGAACCGGCCTGAGGCCCTGAACGCTCTCAACCGTCCCATGATGGAGGAGATCGATGCAGCACTTGTGAGATGGGCAGATGATGATGCGGTCGCGATGGTGCTCATTGATGCGGCAGGTGATCGTGCCTTTTGCGCCGGCGGCGATATCGCCGAGCTCTATCAGCGAACACTTGAAGGCGATCTCGCCTTTTCGCGCAATTTTTGGCGTGACGAATACCGCATGAATGCGCGGATCAAGAACTATCCGAAACCCTATCTGGCGATCATGGACGGCATCACGATGGGCGGTGGCGTTGGGCTCTCGGCTCATGGTTTGCACCGTATCGTCACCGAGCGATCCATGGTGGCCATGCCAGAATGCGCTATCGGCCTCATTCCCGATGTCGGTGGCACCTATTTGCTCAGCCGCTCGCCGGGTTGTCTTGGAACTTATCTCGGCCTGACGGGTGCTCGCATGGGGGCAGCCGATGCCATGTTGGCCGGCTTTGCCGATTTTTTTGTGCCGGTCGAGCGGATGGATGATCTGATCGCAGCCCTGGTTGACGACGCTGATATTCGGTTGATCGATCGCTTTAAGGAGATGCCGCCAGATGGACTCCTCGCGGCGGCGACATCGGGGATCGATCAGGTCTTCGCCCATGATAGTGTTGCCGACATCATGAACGCCCTTGAGCGCGACAGCAAAGAAACCTGGCAGGAAAAAGCACTTCAGGCCCTTGGCCGAGGCAGCCCCCTCTCGTTGCACGCGACCCTTCGCATGATCCGGGCAGCCAAGGGTATGACCAGCCTCGAGGAGGTCTTGGCGATGGAGTATCGGTTCACCTGGCGTTCGCTCGATGAAGGCGAATTTATGGAGGGCATCCGTGCCGCTGTCATCGATAAGGACCGCAATCCCAAATGGGCAAAGGCTGGCCTAGGCGATGTTGCTCCTTCCGATGTCGAGGCGATGGTAGCCGATCTCGGTGACAATGAGCTGACGTTTTAGAGAGAACTGACATGGTTAGGAGACAGCTATCATGAGCAAAATCGGCTTCATCGGCCTCGGCAATATGGGCGCACCCATGGCGGCCAATCTGGCAAAGGCGGGCCATGACGTGGTCGGTTTCGATCTCGCCGATATTTCTGTTGAGGGTGTTACCAAGGGCGCATCGGTGGAAGCTGTCGCCGTCGAGAAGGACATGGTCATCACCATGCTGCCGAATGGGCAGATCCTGTGCTCGGTTTACAAGGATATCGTCAAGGCGGCCGCCCCCGGCTGCTGTATGATAGATTGCTCGACGGTGGATGTGGGAAGTGCCAGGTCTGCTCACGACATGGCGACGAAAGCTGGGCTCCTTTCTATCGATGCGCCGGTGTCAGGCGGGGTCGGCGGCGCAACAGCCGGTACGCTCACCTTCATGGCCGGCGGCGGCGATCAGGCATTCGCCAAAGCGTCGCCCCTGTTCGAGATTATGGGGCAAAAAGCGGTCTACTGTGGCGAAGCTGGGGCGGGACAGGCGGCCAAGATCTGCAACAACATGATTCTTGCGATCTCGATGATCGGAACCTGTGAAGGGTTTGCGCTTGCCGAGAAGCTTGGCCTCGATCAGCAAAAATTGTTCGATGTGGTGTCAACCTCATCCGGACAATGCTGGTCTGTTAACAGTTATTGCCCAGTCCCTGGTGTCGGCCCGGCGAGCCCGGCTGACAGCGACTACAAGCCCGGTTTTGCCGCTGAGTTGATGGTGAAGGATACCGGCCTTAGCCAAGAAGCAGCTGACGCGGTCGGTGCCGCAACCCCGCTCGGCGCCCATGCGGCCGAACTGTACCGGCAATTCGTGGAAGCGGGCGGCAAGGGCAAGGATTTCTCCGGGATCATCAGGATGTTGGAGACGATGACCAGGGCCAGCTAGTGGCATGGCCACTTCATGGAGTTGCCCGCCGCAATAGCCTGGATTGACGGCATGCGGCCAAGTCTTCGGCGTTTGTAGCGGATACACTCCATAGTGAAGCCGCAACCTTTTGGATCAGGTCGCGTAGATGGCGGTTGAGCGGGCGCTCATGGTCCCGGCGATGCCATACCAGATGAAGCGATAGAGACCCGCCGGCAACAGGAGCGCGTGAGTAGGAGAGACGGCGGAGCAGGGCTGTTTGCAGTTTCGATGGCAGCGTTGCGATGATGTCGGTGCCTGGCAGCAACCTCGCGGTCGCGGCAAAGCTTGCAACCTTCAGGGCAAAACGCCTGCGGCCATGGCTCGGGAGCAGCAGCCGGTCGAGATAGGAGTGAAGGCGAGGAATTCGAGGTCATGGACCTGATAGTCGGCGACACCAAGGAGATCACCCCTGTCAGCTTGCCGTAATTCGACGCGATCGTCGCCGCTGATCTCGTCTATAACGGCAGCTGGGCATGGCTGAAAGAGACGCCCGATGCCGCTGGCTGCCGACGCCTGGTTGGCGTCCCTGGACAAGATTGAGACCCTTGGTGCTAAGGCGATCATTCCCGGCCATCGTACCGAGCAAGCTGAAAACGATGCCAGCGGCATAGCGCATCATCGAAGGCTTCTTCGATCTTGGCAAAGGGCGCTCGAAGAAACCAAGACAGCGGAGGACCTGAAGGCGGCTATGGTGCTCGAGATGGGCGATTTGCCCGGCGCCTTCTTTCTCGACATCGCCTTGAACGCCATTCGTGGCTGAACAAGGCATTTTGTGATCCAGCGTTCGTGTATCTGCATCTGATTGTTGCGTCAGTTTGACGATGTAGATGCTCGAGCTTGCCCAGCTCCTTTGGCAAGGTCGTTATTTCGAAAGTTTCTCTTCTATAAAGACCAATCCTAGAAAAAAAACTGTTCAGTATTAACTTTATGGCTACCATTAACATGGTAACCATTGCCGTCGTCTCCTTCTTTGCTCTAGAAGCACCGGATTGTTTTTAAGCGAGCATCGAAAGAAGCGAATATCAGGAGACGATGGATGGGATATGCCGAGCTAGGATATCGGATCGATCAAGGCGGCCTTGTCATTCTCGACGGTGGCACTGGCACGGAGCTTGAACGACGTGGTGTGCCGATGGATCCAGATGCCTGGTGTGGACCGGCAACGCTCGATCACGCGAGTGTCCTAGAGTCCATCCATCGCGACTATATCGCTGCCGGAGCCGATGTCATTACCGCCAATACTTATGCGTCCTCACGGCTCATGCTGGGGCCAGCCGGCTATGGCGACCAGCTCGAGGAGATCAATCGAACGGCTATCGATGCGGCCCACCGAGCGCGTGCCGCGAGCGGGCGAATGGATGTCCTGGTGGCAGGCTCCCTCTCGCAGATGCTGCCCATCATTAAAGGTTCCGGCAAGACCGATCTCCGGCGGCTGCCAAGCCTGGCCGAGATGAGCGAGGCCTTCGATGAGATGGCTGGATTGCTCAGAGATGGGGGATGCGATCTCATTCTCCTCGAGATGATGCGTCATCCGGATCGGGCAGCGGCGGCGATCAAAGCCGCGACCGCGACCGGCTTGCCCGTCTGGGTTGGTTTTTCTGTGAGGCGCGCTGCAGATGGCCGGATCCTGGCCTACGCCGATGAAGAGGACATACCCTTCGAGGAGCTTGCCCGGGTGATGGCTGATTTCGATGTAGCGGCTGCAGGCATCATGCATTCGCCCTCCGATCTCATCGGCGAGGCGATGGCGATCCTGCATGACGGGTTTGACGGCCCCCTTTTGGCGTATCCCGATTCCGGCTATTTCAAGATGCCTCACTGGGACTTCGAAGCGGTCATCGCGCCTAATGAATTTCAACGTTTCGCGCGCGAATGGATGGCTGACGGCATCTCGATCATCGGCGGTTGCTGCGGCCTTTCACCCAAACATATTGAAGCGCTTGCGCCGCTCAAGGTCGAGATGGGTCATACCCACGCCGCCTGAGACCCATGTTGTCGACGAGGTGGCGGACAAGATCGATGTTCGTTGATATCGGTCATCTGGCGGCAAGACTGGCCAACAGCATCATGATCTCAAAACGATAAGACCTCGGCGAGGGGGTAACCGATCGTTACTTGCCAGCCATGGCGGCACCCGGCTACGGTTTAGGTCAATAAACTGGGAGGATGGGCCATCATGAAGATTTTCAAAAGTTTGATCCAAGCCACCGCGTTAACACTCGTCATCAGCGGTGCGGCGAACGCGGAAGAGATAAAGGCCGAGGTGCTTCACTGGTGGACCTCAGGCGGCGAGTCGGCCGCTGTGAAAGTGTTCGCTGATGCCTTTGCCGAATCCGGCGGTGAGTGGATCGATACGGCGATTGCGGGCGGCGAACAGGCGCGCGCGGCGGGCGTCAATCGGATTGTCGGTGGTGAACCGCCGACCGCCATGCAGTTCAATACCGGCAAGCAGTTCGATGAGCTGGTCGAAGCCGGCATGCTGAGAGACCTCGATGACATTGCTACTGATGGACAATGGCGTGAGAACCTGCCGTCGGTGATTACCAGCGCCATCGAACGTGAGGGCAAGATCTTTGCCGTGCCTGTCAATATTCATGGCGAGAACTGGTTCTGGTACAATACATCGGTCCTTGCCGATGCCGGTGTTGAGCCGCCCAGCAACTTTGCTGATTTGATCGCAGCCGGGCCGGCACTTAAGGAAGCCGGCGTCACGCCGCTCGCTCTCGGCGGGCAAGCCTGGCAGGAGCGTTTGACCTTCCTTACCGTCCTGCTTTCCGAAGGCGGTCCGGATCTCTACACTGCCATTCTTGGCGATAACGATATCGAGGCAGCGCAAAGCGACGGCTTTCGCGAGGCCGCGGAGACCTTCGCGGCACTCCGGGAGCTGGTCGATGTAGGCAGTCCCGGCCGCAATTGGAATGACGCCACTTCCATGGTCATCACCGGCAAGGCCGCGGTTCAGGTCATGGGCGATTGGGCAAAGGGTGAGTTCATCGCAGCTGGTATGACTGCAGGCGAGGAGTATGGCTGTTCGGTAATCAACGAGGATAACGGCTACATCATCGGCGGTGATGTCTTCGTCTTTCCGACCGTCGATGACGAGGCTCATATGGCCGGTCAGGAGTCTCTGGCGCGCCAGATGATGTCCCAAGAGGTTCAGGTGGCGTTCAACGAGAAAAAGGGCTCCGTACCGGTTCTCCTGAATGTCGACGTGTCGTCAATGGACGCCTGTGCGCAGCAGGGCATGGCCATTTTGCAAGACGAAGCGAAGCAGATCCCGTCGGTCAATTTCCTGGCCACCCCCGACCTCACCGGAGCCATGACCGACGTGGTCACGGAATTCTGGAACGATCCTGGCATGAGTGTCGATACCTTCATCGAGAATACGGTCTCAGCCATGGAAACTGCAGGCTGACTGAGCGTGCTGGCGGGCGGTACCTTCCGCTCGCCGGCCAAGGCCTGATCGGATAATCGCCATCGTGATGCAATCGCAAGCAGTGACCGCAGGTCGTGGCAGGCTGATACGCCGGCAGATCCCAGCGACCATCGCCCTGCTGCCGGCGGCTCTGGTGGTAATTGTCGTTTATCTCGGCTGCATGCTCTGGACGGTCAGGCTTTCCTTTACCAGCTCCAAGCTGTTGCCCAAGTTCGATTTCGTCGGCCTCGCCCAGTATGAACGGCTGTTCGCGAATAGTCGCTTTTTGATCTCGATCGAAAACCTGGTGGTCTTCGGCGTTCTTTTCCTGATCGGCTGTCTGGTGATTGGCTTCCTGCTAGCTGTGTTCATCGACCAGCGGGTCAGGGCTGAGGGCATCTTCCGCACGGTTTATCTCTACCCCTACGCGCTCTCCTTCATCGTGACAGGTCTGATCTGGCAGTGGTTTTTGAACCCGACTTTAGGGCTTCAGAAAATTGGCCGCGACCTCGGCTTCGAGACCTTCACCTTCGACTGGCTGGTCAACCGCGACATGGCGATCTACACGGTGGTGATCGCCGCGATTTGGCAATCTGCTGGCCTAGTGATGGCGATCCTGCTCGCCGGTCTCAGAGGCGTCGACGCCGAGATCTACAAAGCAGCGCGCGTCGATGGTGTTCCTGCTTGGCGCTATTATCTTTCGATCGTTCTCCCAATCATTCGTCCGATGGTGATTACCGCGACCGTGCTGCTCGCGATCAACGTGGTCAAAGTCTATGATCTCGTTGTTGCCATGACCCGCGGCGGGCCAGGGCGCGCGACTGAGGTGCCGGCGAAGTTCGTCATGGACCATCTGTTCGAGCGCCAGAATGTTGGCCTCGCCATGGCCTGCGCGACCTTCATGTTGATCACCGTGATTGTCGTCCTCGCACCTTGGCTCTACGCACAATATGGCCCGAACGGTCGGGAAACCCGAACATGAGTGCCGCGAGTACAGCGTCAACATTGACGCCCACGGGCCGGCGACCCCGGCATGTTACCTGGGGCAGGTTTGGCCTTTACGTCTTCATGATCAGTGTCGCACTGTTCTTCCTCCTGCCACTCTGGATCATGATCGTCACCTCCCTGAAACCGATGGAGGAGATCAGGCTCGGCAATATCCTGGCTTGGCCTGAGGTGTTCACCATCGAACCCTGGATCGCCGCCTGGTCATCCGCCTGCACCGGTCTTCAATGTGACGGGATTAGCGTCGGTTTCTGGAACTCGATTCGCATCCTAATCCCCTCGGTGATCGTCTCGATCCTGTTGGGTGCCGTGAATGGCTATGCTCTCACCTACTGGCGCGTCAAAGGTGCCAATCTGATGTTCGCGATTCTCCTGATCGGCGCCTTCATTCCCTACCAGGTCTTTCTCTACCCCCTAGTGCGGCTCTTCTCGACCATCGGCATCTACAATTCCCTCTTTGGCATCGTGATGATCCACACCATTTTCGGCATGCCGATCATGACCCTCCTTTTCCGCAACTTTTACGCCTCGCTGCCGGAGGAACTGTTTAAAGCTGCACGCGTCGACGGCGGCGGGTTCTGGACGATCTTTTTCAAGGTGCTCCTGCCGATGTCGACGCCGATGGTCATCGTTGCGGTCATCCTCCAGGTCACCGGTATCTGGAACGACTTTATCCTCGGTCTGGTGTTCGCGGGACGCGACAACCTGCCGATGACCGTGCAGCTCAATAACATCGTAAATTCGCAGCAAGGCGAAAGGCTCTATAACGTCGACATGGCCGCGACCATGCTGACTGGCCTCGTACCGCTCGTCGTCTATTTCATCTCCGGCCGCTGGTTCGTTCGCGGTATCGCCGCCGGCGCCGTAAAGGGCTAGTGGTGTGGCCACATCATTGCCTTGGACCACTTTGGCCGAGCTCGATGGGAGCGACGAAAAACGTGATTTTTTTTAAGTTCGGACTGGGCGCTGATCATGGCTGAAGTTTCGGTACGGGATGTCACGGTGGCGTTTGGCTCGGTCCGCGTTTTCGGCGGTCTCGATCTCGACGTGTCGAGCGGCGAGTTCATTGTGCTGCTCGGTCCATCTGGCTGTGGCAAGTCCACACTTTTGAATGCAGTCGCCGGTCTCTTGGAGGTCGATAGCGGGCAGATCTGGATTGGTGAGAAGAATGTCACCTGGGAGGAGCCGAAGGACCGTGGCATCGCCATGGTGTTTCAGTCCTACGCGCTCTATCCCCGCATGTCGGTGCGCCGCAATCTTTCCTTCGGCCTGGAAATGGCGAAGACACCGAAACCGGAGATCCAGCGGCGGGTCAGCGAAGCGGCAGCAACCCTGCAGATCGATCACCTTCTGGATCGCCGTCCGGACCAGCTCTCTGGTGGTCAGCGCCAGCGTGTAGCCATCGGCCGTGCTCTTGTCAGGGACGCCCGCGTCTTTCTGTTCGACGAACCTCTGTCCAATCTCGATGCCCAGCTAAGGAACGAGCTTCGTGTCGAAATCAAACGCCTTCATCAGCGTCTCGATGCCACCATGATCTACGTGACCCACGATCAGATCGAAGCCCTTACGCTTGCTGATCGCATTGCGGTCATGCAGGATCAAGAGATCCAGCAGCTTGGCACGCCATCAGAAATCTATAACCGCCCGGCCAATCGGTTCGTCGCTGGCTTCGTCGGCTCGCCGCGCATGAATTTCCTGGAAGGGCGATTGGAGAAACAAAGCGGCGACCTCACGTTTGTCGCCAACGAGCGCCGTTTGCTCGTCACCGGCTATGCCTTCGAGAAGCAACCTGAAGCCGGGATGCCAGTGACGCTCGGTATCCGCCCGGAGCATCTGCAGGTTGGCGAGAGCGGTCCCTGCCGCCTCGAAGGTCTCGCCGTTGACATGGTGGAGCCGATGGGGGCGGATAGCCTTGTTTGGTTCAGGGATGACGAGATTTCCCTCTGCGTGCGCCTCGCTGGCGAAACAATCTTGACAGACAAGGAAATCTCACCGCTCACTTTGCCTATCGATCAACTATCGATCTTTTCGAGTGAAACCGATAGGCGGCTTTGAAGGAGCAAAGGATTAACGATGCGCAACGCGGATGTTTTGTCGATCCAGCTTTACACCTTGCGGGAGCTTGGTGATCTCGACCGAATTTTAGAAGCAGCGTCCCATGCGGGTTTTCGCTATGTCGAGATGATCGGCGCCCATTTGGATGACCCGGCTAAGACCTTGCGCCGGTTGGAAGCTCACGGGCTTCAGGCCTCTTCCAGTCATGTCGGGCTTGAGCAGCTGCGTGAGAAGTCGGAAGCGATTATCGACGCCGCTGAAGCCCTCAGCATCGATGAACTCTACATGCCAGCCGTGCCGTTTGATGATCGAGATATGGACGCCGCCGGCTGGCGGGCGCTTGGCGTAGAGCTGGGTGACATTGCCGAGGATTTTCTCGTGCAGGGCAAGCATCTCGGCTACCACAATCACGATTGGGAGCTCAAGCCGAAAGAGGGCGACAAGACAGCCTTGGAGTTGGTCTTCGAGGCGGCCGGTGACAGTCCGCTTACCTGGCAAGCTGATGTCGCCTGGCTGGTCCGAGGCGGCGCCGATCCGGAGACCTGGCTCGCGCGCTACGCCGACCGGTTGCGTTCCGCCCATGTAAAGGATATCGCGAAAGCTGGCGAGAATACCGACCAGGACGGCTGGGCCGATGTCGGCCATGGCACCCTTGACTGGCCAATACTTTGGCAAGTCTGCCGTGCCCAAGGTGCGGGCTGGATGGTGGTCGAACATGACAAACCTGCTGATCCCGCCGGCTGTGTGCGCCGAAGTTACGATTTCCTCGCCAACATGACGGTGTGAGACGTTGATGCAGAAAACGACGATCGGGATTATCGGCTGCGGCAATATCAGCGATGCTTATCTGAAGGGGGCCGCCCGCTCTGATCTTATCGAGGTCAAGGCTGTCGCCGACCTCAATGCTGATGCAGCGTCTGAGAAGGCAAAAGCCTATAACGTCGAAGCGCCGTCGATCGATGCTCTCCTCGCCGATCCCGACATCGAGATCGTCATCAACATCACCGTCCCACTCGCTCATGCAGGGGTCAGCCAGGCTATTATTTCCGCGGGCAAGCATGTCTATTCGGAAAAGCCGCTGGCGGCGACGCTCGATGATGGCAAAGCGATGATGGCCGCAGCCAACGCAGCCGGCCTCCGCGTCGGTTGTGCGCCGGATACGTTTCTGGGCGCGGGACATCAGGCCTGCCGCCAGGCCGTCGACCAACTGAAAATCGGCAAGGTGGTGGGCGGAGCGCTTAGTTTTCTGACCCATGGGATGGAGGATTGGCACCCCAACCCGACCTTCTTCTTCAAGCCTGGCGGCGGGCCGGTGCTCGACATGGCGCCCTATTACCTCACCACGTTGATCAACCTGATCGGACCGGTCAGACAGGTGACGGCGATGACCTCAGCTGCCTTTCCAAGCCGAATTGTGACCAGCGAAGGCCCGATGACCGGCAAGGCTATCGATGTCGAGGTGCCAACCTCGGTTCACGGCGTCCTTACGTTTGAGAATGGCGCCGTCGTCACGCTGACCACCACCTGGGATGTCTGGGCTCATGATCGGCGTCCGATCGAGGTCTATGGTGAGACGGGGTCAATGCTGGTCCCCGACCCCAACTTTTTCGGCGGTGAGCCCAAGGTCGCGGTTAGAAGCGGGGATTGGGAGGATCTGGATATTTCGGCCTTTGCTTTCGGCATACCGAACCGTCCCTCCAAGAACGGCACCAGTGTTGCTGATTACCGGATCATCGGTCTGCTCGATATGGCGGCGGCGATCCAGGCGGACCGCCCACATCGGGCAAGTGGTATGATGGCGCTGCACGTGCTCGACGTGATGGACGCGCTGAGCCGCTCGGCCACCGAGCAGCGCCATCTCACCATCGAAAGCCGGCTGGACCGTCCGGCAGCGCTACCCAAAGGCGAGGGTGAACACGTCTTTTTCTGATCGGCGAGGAGACGAGAATTGAGCAAGCACGCACTGATCGTCTGGGGCGGCTGGGAAGGCCATGAGCCCGAGGCCGGGGCGAACGTTCTCGCTGACATGCTGCAGGACGAAGGCTTCAAGGTCGACGTCCGGTCCGAGACCGCGGCGTTTCTCGACCCATCGCTCGGCGACCTCTCCCTGATTGTGCCGATCCATACGATGTCGTCGATCGAAAATGACGAACTCGCCAATCTCGAAGCAGCGGTGCTCGCCGGCGTTGGCATTGCCGGTTATCACGGCGGCATGGGCGACGCTTTTCGCAACGAGCCACTCTACCAATTCATCTGTGGCGGCCAGTGGGTTGCCCATCCCGGCGACATCATCGACTACCACATCGACGTTACGCGCCCTGACGATCCGATCATGGCTGGGATCAGCAGTTTCGATTACCACTCTGAGCAATACTACCTGCATGTCGACCCATCGAATGAGGTCTTGGCGACCACGACCTTCACCGGCGAGCATGCGCCCTGGATCGAGGGTGTGGTCATGCCCGTCGTCTGGAAACGCCTACACGGCAAGGGCCGTGTTTTTTATTCCTCCCTTGGCCATGTCGCGCGTGAATTCGAGGTGCCGGAAATGGCAATGATCATGCGGCGCGGGATGGTTTGGGCCGGTGATCGGGCCGACACTCGCTGAGCTTACTTGAGCCGGGTTCAGACCCCGCCTGCCGCCAGGCGTTGGAAGGCCGATGGCGAGGCATCACCTTTTTCTCGTCTCTCCCGGATCAAATCGGCGCAAGCCAAAGGGCTCATTCTGCTGGTCTCGACTTCCAGACCATAAAGGCCGGGACAAGGGAGCTCACGCTGCCATCGTTCAATCTGGCCAGGTACCTTCTCGTCAGCCGGCGCCGATAGATGACGTCCCTCACGCCCGGCCTGGCCCGCGCGGCGGCGCTCCATCATGGTCTCGATTGGACAGCGGACGCCGACGAACAAGACCGGCTGGCCGAGCAATCGCCTTGCTGCATCTCGCAAAATGCCGATCCGTCAGGCTTTCATCGTGGCATATCGACATCACTTGGCCAGCATCGATAAAACCAATCTCCCATTACCTGCCAATCCCCTAGTTGGCATAAGCGAGCATGGCCGAAGTCCAGCACCTATCAGGGATGCACTTGAGACGTCGGCATATCAGGTGCTACGGCGCGAACAAGCGAGACGAACGCTCCAGCGGCAGATGAATGACCGGACCTCCGAAACGCGAGATCGATCCGTGCGGTAAGGCGAGGATGAGCAGTGAGACGTCGATAAACAACACCGTCCAAATGTAAGCGATTGAACGACTCGGGCACAAGCGTCACACCCAATCCTGCTGCGACCAGGTTGAGCGTTGCACCGACCCAAGGCGCTTCTTGCTCTCTCTTCGGTGCAAATCCAGCAGCGTTGCAGGCGGCAATGATCAAATCGTAAAGCCCAGCGCCCGTCGAGCGCCGATAGAGGACAAAGGGCTCATCGGCGAGCGCTTCAAGCAACAGCGGTTTTTCATCCGTCCGGGCGAGATGATGGCCTTCGGGAAAGGCCGCTAGCATCGGCTCCTCGATCAATGGATAGATCGTTATGCCAGCCTGCTTCGGGACCGCCGTACGGATGAACCCAACATCGAGGCTTTCCGCGAACAACGCCTCGACTTGCTCCACAGAGGCCTTTTCACGGAGTTCGAGCGACACGTCCGGCGCTGTTTCGCGGAACTGTCGAATGATCTGCTGGATCAACGGGTGGAACGTCGCCGAGCTGGTCAAGCCGACGACAATCCTTCCAGCCTCGCCTCTTGCCGTTCGCCGCGCTCGCGCAACGGCGCGATCAACATCGCCTAAGATTATCTGTGCGTCCTCGAAAAAGGCAGCACCAACGTCGGTGAGGACCACACCCCGCGGCGTGCGCCGAAACAGCCGGGCGCCAATCTCCTCTTCAAGAATGCGGATCTGCTTACTGAGCGGCGGTTGCTGAATGCCCAGATGTTCGGCTGCTCTGGTGATGTGCCCCTCTTCGGCGACAGCGACGAAGTAGCGAAGATGTCGGAGCTCCAATGCATATCTCCAAGATATGAAAGAGGGCACTAACATATATTGGAACTCTTGAAGCGCCATACCCATTTTCAGTTTGTCATGTCCGACGGCGCACGATGGGAGAGCGATCATGAGCTCTGTTTCACGTCTTCACTGGGGTACTGTGTTATCTGCCTCAATCGTTCAAATTATTAATGCACTGTTTGATAAGCTCGACATGTATCGCCGTTATATCAGTGCGGGTCGGGATATCGAGGCGCTGCTCTCACTCAGCGATCAGCAATTGGCAGCTCGCCAAATGACGCGCACAGAGGTAGGTGGGGCGATCTTCGCAAAGCACGGCATCCCGTATAGCTGATCGACATGAAAAGCTGATGACCCAGCATTTAGTTATCATGGGCTGACAGCAGCATGCTGCTGTCACACTTAGCGCCTAAGTTACCATTCTGGCTGGTAAGTCCTCGGCGGGGCAGCTCTTGGGCAATTTCTTGCCGGAAGACTTGGGGTAGGATCGTACCAGGAGGCGACCTAAGCGATCTCTACCTTACCGGTGAGGATGCGGTCGAAGCTGCATTACGTCAGCGCCCGTCATGCCTGACTATATGGCCGTTCGATTGAAAGGGTGTCACGCAACATTTTCCACGTTACGGCCTCGAAGCGCTCAGGCCATTTGACACCCCATTGGCGAGCCAACTTTCGCGCACGCGGCAAGTAAGCCCTGGCGTAGGAGAGATGGGTAGAGATCATAGCGTCACGATGGGGAACCGCGGGTGGCAGAGAGGTTAGCAATTCCTTCTGCTCATCTGTGAGAAGCCGGTTCAGATGCAGCGCTCCACCTCTATTTGGAGCCGCCGTTTCTTCTATCAACAGATCTAAGAGCAGGTTCCTAAGATGGAACACGCCAAGGACTCCGTTGATGTATTCTTCTCTGCCCGCCGCGAGATGCAGAAGCCCGAGTATCCTTATAAATTCTTCAATCTGATGTCTTATGCGTGCCGGGTTCGGCGCCTTGGTTTCAGGGACGTTAGCGAGGCCCTTGAATATGTCGTCATGGTCAAACAGAGGCTTCAAGTCGGCCTGGGTTTGTGTTCCCATCTGATCAGGCTTTAGGATCACAACGTCGGTGCGGGTCCAGTCAGCAGTTATAGCGTTGATAAGGTGGCGGCGGGTTGTGCGGTCCCACCAGAGGACAATCTCGCCGGTCTGATTGACGGCTTCGCGCCATAGCCCCGCAATCGCGTCGGTCGCGCCGTCTTTGGCGACTAGGATGAAGTCGATGTCGCTGTAGGCATCTGCTAGGCCATTGCCATGGCTTCCGCTGAGAAACAATGCCCGAACGTCGGGTGCCTCATGAAGCGCATTGGCGATCATGCCGATGATGTCCTGATGTTCCGTGCTCACCATGCTTGGGTCCCGCCATACGTCTCGGCTGATAAACGATCAGCGAAATGGTGATCAATCGGGGCTCGTTTAACATTTAGCATCCCGCGAGCCAGGAGTCAGGAACGGGTGAAAATAGCCACCTGCGAGGTTGGCATGTCCGCAATGTAAGTCAGCGCTGCCGCAAGGCTGGGGGCCGAATCCTGCTGAAACCGGTCAACCGCTCCGAATGTCACAATAGTCGGAACACCCTTGGAATGAGGTTTGATGACGGAATTCCGCTCCTTTCATGCACTGACCTGGTGAATCGTCGATGGGACCGAAGCTGCATCCCGCGGGTGGATGTCGGCGTAGATCTCAATAACGTTGTTTTCTGGATCGGCGAAGAACAAAGTGCGATGGCACCAGTCCTGGTTGGTGGGCGCCTCGATGACGTCGATGCCCTTATCCTTGAGTGTCTGGTAAGCAATATCGACGTCAGCCGGCGGAACCCGGAAACTGAGCTGGACAGCAGCTGAATCGTCCATAATGTTGGGCCCATCATAGGGGCGCCCCCGCGGCCGGAGCCCGAGGAACAACGTTCCGACCCGGAACCCGACCCACTTGCCCAGCTCGTCATCTTCAATAGAGTTTTTGCCTGGGTAGGGTGCGATGCAGAACCCGAAAATATCTCTGTAGAAACGCTGCATCCTGTCCAGGTCGTTACACAGGACAATCACGTAATCCATGCTCCTGATCGCTCCAAAGCCGCTGTTCTCGCTCATGATTGGTCCCTTAGCTTGTCGATGGGAAAGGATTTCACTCGGGGCGCAGTCTTTCGGGAGCATTCCTGCCGGAACGCTTCTGCGAAGAATGTGTCAATGTATGACCTCAGCAATAAACACCGAATTGGTGAGCTTGAGGAACAATGGGGGTCTTATTTGCGGATTTGACGTCAGCGCCAATTATTCGGCGGCGATGGCCTGGATCTCCAACAGCCAGGCCTCGTCAAAAATACCAGCAATGATCACGGTCAAAGCAGGTTCGAGATCGCCAAAAACCTCCTTCCGTATCTCGGAACTTTCGGCGCGATACTTCCGGTCAGAGAGAAAAGTCGTATGGTGCACGATATTGTCCAAGCCCATGCCAGCAGCCTTGAGCTGTGCTTCAATGTTCAACCATACCTGCCGAGCCTGGCCACTAAAGTCGTCTGGAAGCGAGCCGTCCGGACGTAAGCCAATCTGCCCACTCACATAAACGGTTCGTTTGGCGTCGGTTACGGCAATCGCCTGGGAATACCCGGAGTTGAGGCTGTGCGCGTCGGGTGCGGTGATCTTCTCAAACATCGCGGCTCTGCTCCAAAATTTCTGGTGACGTCGTGTGACCTTAGTCGGGTCTGCTTGTTCGGCTCAAACGAGAAAAACTGCTCGCGAGGGTTAGAAAAACTGAGTCTTCTTCTGCCAAGCTATGCTTTATTCGTGGTCGAAGAGGAAAGAGATGACCTATCGACTACCGCCGATGAATGGTTTGAAGGCTTTCGAGGCAGCGGCGCGCAATTTGAGCTTTAAGGCAGCGGCGTCCGAGTTGGGCGTGACCCCGGGTGCGGTGAGCCAGCTCGTCAGAAAGTTGGAGGCTTCCCTTGGCGTGATGCTGTTCCGCAGGTTACCGCAAGGTCTCCTCCTGACGGCTGAAGGTGAGGAGTATTTCCCGCGGATTGCTGTTGCATTCGAGCTGCTGACCGAGGCGACCTGCTCGATCGCGCCTGATATCAATAGTCGAAAGTTCAGCATTGGCTTTTGTTCAGAGATCTACGAGCTCTTACCCACTGGCTGGGCTCGAGAGACTGATAGGGTACGAAATTGTATCCGCGAAGCTGTCTGCTCGGCAGATATCCAGTCAATATGGACCAGACGACTTGATTGCATCGTTAGTTTTCGCCGTGGTTCGTATCGAGAACTAGGCGTTCGATTGATTCTCCCAGCTTCAGTAGCGACGAGCGGACGTGATGTCGTTTTCGTCAGTATCAAGGGGTTGATCGACTGTCGGCAGTCTGACGAAATCATCGCGTCCGTGAAACAAACCCTCGAAGCCAACGCCCCCTGGCTGATGTCCTGATGGCTTCCCGTGTCGCCCACCGCCGCAGGGTTTTGAGTCCGAATTGGGTAAAATTTTAACTCGAGCTCCGCGGCTGGAATGGCCTCAATTTGAGCCGTTGTTACCATAAGGTTGGGAGCAAGGATGGTACCAACTTCAGATAAGTGAATTCTTGGAAGGTCGGGCATGTCGACCAAAGCGGACTTTCGCTCGTTCGTTACACATGAATGCATCGGGTGAGCACTTTTAGGTCTGTGGGACCTAGCAGAATGTCACTGCTCTTCGCTCAAGGCTCTGCCGGTGACGAAGTTATAGGAACCTAGAACCAGCTGGAAAACAACGTCGAGTTCTTCAGCTGAAACGGGCGTATAAATCATAACAAGCCCCTCCCATCCCGGCCGTCGATCTGACCAGGGATGAGAAACGGCCCAGCCGGTTTCTATGGCTGCCTTAGCTGTCGCAGGATGCAAGGAAGCGTGCAGGCTTCCGTCAGGATGAATATGGGCAAATTCCCGGCCACCGACGATCACATCTGGGCGTTTCAGTGGCAGGTCGTCCGCCAACCAAAAGCCCTTGGCACCGGGCAAAGAGACAACGGTGTCGCGGACGTCGACATCGGGTATCTCCTGGACGCGGCGCAGGAGTTCGGCCGCTAGCTCCGGCACTGCCTCAGCGCCAATTTGGACATGGGGCACGCCGTTTGTTGTTTCTGGCCTTGGTGTTGTCCGAATGGGCAGGTTTTCATCATTCGCGTTGGCAGGGATAAGCGCCGCGCAAGAAAGTGCCGCGACCGAGATCAGAAGTAATCCTGGATAGTTGAGCATACCGAATTTCTCGCCACCACTGGCCACGGCTTCGAAACTGATGTCCTTTAGAACTCAGCGGCCGTGATAGGCTTGGCTCACCGCAAAACTGTCTTCGAACCAATTCCAAAGCACAACCTGTCCGTCACGGACCTTGGCGCGCAGGGCGAAGGTGAACTCGCCGATTTCCTTGCCCGATTTCGTCGTCACTCCATTCATTTTGCCAAAGACTGCGACAGTGTCATCTGAGGCAAATGCATCAGTATTTTCCCAGGCTGTCGTTTTGAAGTTGTCGCCAAATATGCCCAGGAACTCCATGATCGTTTCCTTGCCTTTCCAAGGGCCGATCCAAGGAAGACTCTTATCACCCTCATTATGCCAGACCATGTCGTCAGCCATCAGGGCCGTCATGGCCTCCATGTCACCTTTGCCCATGGCCCCCATAAAGGCCATCACGGTGTCAAATGTGGCTTGGCTCTTTGCATCCATGCTTTGCGCCGACACAGACCCGGCGATGGAAAAACCGAGTGCGATGCCAATGATTGCAGCAAACAGTGCTCTGCGGTTCATGTGTGTCTCCTATCGGTTGGGGTTTCGCGGCATCTGATAGGCGCTGCCGCTATCGAGCTTGGGGTCAGCGACCGGAAAGCTGCTGAAGCGCACCTGCCCAGTCTTCCACGTGGTGGGTACGGACGATTTTGCCGTCCTCGAGCTCGTGAATATCGATGGTCATGATGTCGAAACTGCGACCTTCACCGTCGACACCGAAAAAAGGACCGTTTGGCGTTCCGGTTGCACGGCTCCTCACCGTGATCACGTTGCCGTCCTGATGCATATCTTGAACCGCCCAGTTGAGGTCCGGAATGAGTTTGCCAAAGCCACCAACCTGGCCGACGAACGCGTCGCGTGTTTTGTTCGATCCGGAATAGTCGCCGATGCTCTCCCAGCCGTCCGTGGTCACCGCGATAAAGGCGGCGGTACGATCTTCCGAACCCGGATTGCTGAGCAGGTCATAGAACTTTTGTACCTTCGTCTTGTCGTCTGCTGCAGCACCTGTCGCAGCCAATGCCATAGCAAGCGTAAGTATTGCTCCGAGGTTTCGAAGCTTGGTCATGTGAGGTCCTCCCAGTTGGCCATCGTTCACCCCGCGCACCGCAGCGCGAGGTCACCCCCGTAACGTGGACAATTTTTCTTTGATCGATAAGATGCGATTAATTGAACTATCTGTTCGGATGAATAGTATAATGATCGATCGGCTTCGCCAGATGGCAATTTTTGCTAAGACGATTGATCATAGCTCTTTCCGTGGGGCTGCGCGTGAGCTGCGATTGTCACCGTCGGTTGTAAGTCACCATATTTCCCAATTGGAGGAGCATCTCGGCGTCGCTCTACTCTATCGCTCCACGCGCAAACTCACGTTGACACCGGAGGGGGAGAGGTTGCTTGCAGCAACACGCAAGATGTTGGAAGCCGTCGAAGGCGAGCTTCTTGAGCTTTCGGTATCGGCAAGCGTGCCAAGCGGGGAACTCCGCCTAACAGTGCCATCCGTTCTGTCGCAATCGCGGTTCACGGATGCAATCGCCGCATTTTCCATGGCGTACCCTCGGGTAAGACTGTCTTTGGACTTCTCGGACTTGCGCAGGGAGCTAATCGAAGACGGATTCGATATCGCAATCCGAATGGGATTTGGTGGTAAGGACTCGACAACGTCACGGGTGCTCTTCAGGGTTAAGCGCAGGCTTGTCGCTTCCACGCGTTATCTCTCAACGCGGCCATCGGTCAGCGAACCAAACCAGCTCCTCGATTGGGATTGGCTTCAACTAACGCCTGTTCGGAATATTCCGGTGATGTTCCAGAGACCTGGGTCGGGGCAGGTAACAATAAAGCCGAAAGCGCACATATTTTCTAACGATGCACAGGCCCTTTATCGACTTGCGTGCGCCGGTGCTGGGCTTGCTATCGTTCCTGAATTTCTGGCCACAGACGATATTGCCGCGGGGCGTGTCGAATGTGTTTTGCCTAATTGGGAACCGAAAGGAATCGACGTCTTCGCGGTCTGGCCATCAAATGCTCCAAAGAACGGGCTAATCCGATTAATTTTGGAAGAATTGAGTCGAAGTCAGCAAGAGATCCGATGAAAGACGACGTGGCCAGGCTTAGAGATCAATGTTCCGGCTTTGCTGATCTGAGGCGCATCGCGGCACCCATAAAAGCCAGCTTAGATCCGTCGATGATCTGATCACGCGACACAGCAAGCTGGTCTTTTGTTCTTGGTCAGGGCTCATTCAACGAGGTATGTGACATACGCCGGAATTTCACGAAAAATTGAATAGATATCTAGCAACTCGAAGAACTCGGCATGGGCGTTATAGACGGTCTCGATACCGGCTTGGCGCAGAGCGAGCTTCGTCCTTGAGATGTGGTAGTACTGCGACACGGCGATCGCCGAGCGCCAACCGCGATCTTTCATGATCGCCTTCGCGTTCAGACCGGTAGCCCGGGTATTAACGCCGGCGCTATCATTGATAATGGCCGATCGCGGAATGTCACGATCAACGAGGTAAGTGGTCATCACGTCAGCCTCATCATAGCCAGCGGCGTTGATGCCGCTGCTGACAATGATGGCCTCGGACATTTCTGCCTTGAACAGGTCATGGGCCTTGTCGAGCCTTGCCGCCAGGCGGTCCGACGGTGTTCCATCGGCTAGGACCTCGTTGCCGAGCACGATAATGACGTCGCTGCGCGCGATTTTATCGGTCAACCCATCGATCGTCAGCGCCGTTATCGCTGCAAGAACAATGGCCGTGCCGCCGAAGAACAAGTGCCGCAAAGACTTTGCTATCGACTGATTGAACCAGATCACAAGGGATATCCAAACAATTCCGTGGGGCGGATTATGCTTTGATGAGGGGGAAGGGGGAAATCTTGGTGGTTTTCAGGATGAGCCAGCAAAATGAAAGCTGAATCATGATGACCGCTGCTGCACGCGCCATGGCCACGGTTTCGATGGTGCCGGTTGCGGCCGCCATCATCATCAAGAGAAACGTGCCGATGCTGGCGACGCACATCAGTTTGACGGCGGCGCGTTCATGGCCGGTCATGGTCAGCATCATCGTGGCAAAGGGAATGGCGGTGGCGACAAACTCGCCGCCCGCAAGATAGCGAAGCGCTGTGGCACCTCGGGTGAAATCCTGACCGAACAGACCGAGAGCCTCCTCTGGGAACAGAAGCAAAGGCAGAACCAGGATCAGAGCACTGCCGAGCGCCATGTTGGCGGTCAGCGTGGTCGCCTTTTGCAGGGAGGCGAGGTCACTCTTGCTGTAGAGCTCGGAGATGGTCGGGGCGAAATAGGCATTGAGAACATAGGTTGGGAAAATCATGATTTCGGCAAGACGGTTGGCGGCGGCATAGACCCCCAGATCCTCCTTCTCGAACCACCAGCCGACCACGAACAAATCGAGACGACGGATCATCATGGCGAGGCTCTGGACGACTAGGAGTAGGAGCGCCACCTGCAGCCAATGCGCACGGGTATCAGCAGAAATCTCGACCGTATCATGCCAAGCCTCGGGTAGCTGCTGACGGCGCCAGACGGTGAGGCTGATCAAGGCACCGATGACCGTGCCAAGGGTCCAGACCACCATGGCGTCGATGGCATCGTTGATAAGAGCGAAACCCAGACCGAAGACCGCCACCGCCAGGAAGGTGAAGCCCTCGCGCACTGGCAGATCGCTGCCCAGCGATGATACGATCCGGCCAAACGCGCGTAGCACTGCACACCAAACCCGCAAAACCGCGAGAAACGGCATGGCGACGAGGCCGATATAGATCGTCCAGCGGAATTCCTGATCCAGTCCCTCGCCGAAGATGGTCAGCAGCAGAGCACCGATCACGGCGGTTGCCAGGCTGACCACAAGCACACGACGCTCGACATAGAAGATAACCTCACGCATGAGCGGCCATTCGTCCCGTCCCCGGTATTCGGGCACGAAACGCAAAAGGGCAAAGGGCAGGCCAAGGCCGCAGATCATGGCGACGAAGCTTACCCAAGCCTGGACATAGGCGTAGACGCCGTAGCCACCAATCCCCAGGCTGCGGCCAACCACAAGCTGGGCCAGAAAGCCGAGGCTGAAGCCAGCAACATTGACCATGAGCGCCAGAGCGGCACCGCGCATCAGCCTCGACATCAGATCATGGGCGCTCGCCTTTGAACGCAGCTGGCGTAGAAGGTTCTGGATCATCAATCGGCTCAATAAGGAGAGGGCGGTGAGGTAAAGGCAGCGCATCACATGATACTGTGAGCATGTACTAACCAATCTCTCCCTATAGAGAACATCGCTTTGAAAGAAAACCAGTAGGCGTATATCGAGTTAGACCTAGTGAAATTTCTACGACAAATAATTCCTGGTTGAAGGCCTGTCGATCTTTGTGCAACTTCTTGAGAGAGCTCGATTGCTGGATCAATTGATGGGTGATTGAACTGTTGTACACCTTGTCTCGATAGTCGAATTCTAGGGGGCATTAGCGGTCCGAGCGTAAGAATGGCGTTCAAGATCAAGTCTCGCCAATTATGAAAACCGTCCCAATTCGGATGACCGTCTTCATCGGCGTCGGCACTGATCAGGTCTCTGTTCTGTCATGACAGGCGGTCTTGATACCGAATCAGAGATGGTCATTTTCTGAGATCAAGTTTTAGTTGGATTAAAACGATGGTACTTACATTTTACAGTGTCTTTACGATTTCCTTGTAACAGTGAAAGGAGATTCTCGGCCGGTCGTCATTTGGACCAGGTCGGTGCGATTGCTGCTGCCGGCACGCACTGATCATCATGAATGTGCAACAAGCGCAAGGAGTACTGTCACATCAAATAAAATGGAGTAGCAGCTTGAAGCGATCTGCCGAAAAGACTAGAAAGAAGCGGTTAAAATGACAAAAACAAGTGAGCATAAAACTATAAATTTATATAGAGCGCCAGGTCATTAGCGCATTGCAAAGCTAACGAGGAACTGAGTGAAGAATACTACCGCGATGGATCCATCAGGTTGTGACGCAACCCCTTTACAAGCTGGTATGGTCTTCAATGCACTGGCGCATCCGGACGCTGGCGTTGACATTCAACAAGTCGCCATCGACTTCGAAGAGGCCTTGGATGTCGACCGCTTTATCCAGGCTTGGCAGGTTTTCTGCCGGCATTATCCGATCTTGCGTACCAGCTTTGCTTGGCAAGGGGCAAATGCGCCTCGACAGGTGATTCATGACGAGGTGACAGTGCCGGTCAGTCGGGTCGACTGGTCCGGCCTCGACGTGAAGGACATGCAGGCGGCGCGGCTGGCTGAGGAGCGGGTTCGGGGGTTTGCCATGGATGTGGCACCCCTAATGCGGCTGACGATCGCCCGACTGGCCGACGACCACTGGTGGGTATTGTGGACGTTTCATCACGCGCTCTTGGACGGTCGCTCTTTTCACCTAGTGCTTGAGAGGGTTTTCGCGGTCTATGACGGCCTTAGCGCGGCGCCGGAGCCGCCAAAGCCGGCTTTCGACGTTTATGTCGACACCCTTGCGGCCATCGATCAGACCGAGGCTCTGGAAAACTGGCGCCTGCGCCTGGCGTCGATCGATAGCCCGACATCGATCGATACCCCCTATCGGGAGACCCGGAAAGACGTTATCGATCGCAAGGGCCCGGCCGTTCTGCCGGTGGAGGCCAGTCTTTCAGCGCAGGCGACTGCAGCCCTCAAGGATTTCGCGCACGAGGCCGGCGTCAGTCTGAATAATGTGGTCCAGGCCGCCTGGTCGCTCCTGCTGCATCACTATAGCCAGCAGTCAACCGTAGTCTTCGGCACGACCCGGGCTGGACGTCATGTGGTGGAGGGCTCCGAGGAGATGATCGGGCTCTTGATCAACACGGTGCCGTTCGTCGTCACCCTTTCGCCCGATGACACGGTGATCGACGTTCTGCAGAAGGTGCGCCGAGAGCAACAGGCGCTGCGCGCGATCGAAACCACGCCGCTTACCGAGATCCAGGCGGTCAGCGACCTCGGTACCACGCCGGTCTTCGACAACATCGTGATGTTCGATGAGGCGACGCTGAACAGCAGGATGGCCGAGCGTTTGGGCGAGCGAGCGTCGTCACGGACCTTTTTCTATTACGGCCAGACCAATTTTGATCTGACGCTTTTGGCCTATGCCGAGCCTGAAATGGTCTTGCGGCTGGAATATAACCGCGACCGCCATGACGAGGCGGCGGCGTCGCGGGTGCTGCGTCAGCTGATCAATCTGCTGACGGCCATGCCGGCCGGAAGAGACCAAAAGGCGGTGGTCCTTGACTATCTGACCGACGACGAGCAGCAGAAGCTGGCGGCCTGGAACGCCACTGACAATGATTGGGATCTCGACACGACCTTGATGGCGCTGTTCGAGCGGCAGGTGGCGCTGACCCCAGATGCCGATGCTTTGGTTTTCCGTGGCGCCACCTTGACCTACCGAACCTTCAACGAGCGCGCCAATCAGCTCGCACATTATCTCCGCGAGGTAGGTGTGCGTCCCGATCAGCTGGTCGGTCTGGCGGTTGAGCGTTCGTTCGAGATGGAGCTCGGTATCTACGGCATCATCAAGGCGGGTGGCGCTTTCGTGCCCTTGGACCCCGATTTGCCCAAGGATCGACTGGCGTTCATGGCCGAGGATGCCGGCGTAGCCTTGATCTTGACCCAAAGCCATCTGCTGCCGCAGCTGCCCGAAAACGGACCGGACATCATCGCCCTCGATGGCGACCAAACGCCGTTCGCCGATTATCCAGAGACCAATCCGGAGATCATCACCCGACCGGATCAGCTGGCCTATGCCCTGTTTACGTCAGGCTCTACCGGAACGCCGAAATGCGCGATGAACGAGCATCGAGGCATCGTCAACCGGCTCTTATGGATGCAGGACGCCTTCAAGCTCGATGCCGGCGACACCGTGTTGCAAAAGACCCCATACAGCTTCGATGTTTCGGTCTGGGAGCATTTCTGGCCGTTGCAGATGGGCGCAAGGTTGGTAATGGCTGAGCCTGGAGGGCATCGTGATCCCGCTTACCTCGCGGAGATCATCCAGGCCGAGGGTGTGACCACCATCCATTTCGTGCCGTCGATGCTGCAGCTATTTGTGGAAGAGCCCAACGTAGCGGCCTGCAGCTCGATCCGCCGAGTTATTGCCAGCGGCGAGGCCTTGCCGCGTGAGCTCCAGGATCGGCTGTTTCAGATCCTAGACACTGAGCTGCACAATCTCTACGGACCGACCGAGGCAGCGATCGATGTCACCTGGTGGGCTTGCGATGCCAAGAGCCTTCTCTCCACGGTGCCGATCGGGCGGGCGATTGCCAACACCCAGATCCACATTCTGGATAAGCAGATGCGCGCGCTTCCCCTCGGTGCCGCCGGTGAGCTGTATATCGGCGGCGTTCAGGTGGGCCGGGGCTATTTGAACCGCGATGAGTTGACCGCCGACCGTTTCGTCGACGACCCTCATCAAGCCGGCATGCGCTTGTATAAGACGGGTGATCTCGCGCGTTTCATGCCGGACGGCAATGTTGAGTATCTCGGCAGGCTGGATCACCAGGTGAAGATCCATGGGCTGCGCATCGAGCTTGGCGAAATCGAAGCGGTTATCTCCAGATATGACAACGTTCGCGAGGTGGTCGTGGTGGCGCGGGAGGATCGGCCGGGCCAGCAGATGCTGGTGGCATATGTCGTCGGTGACGGGATAGAGGTTGAGCGGCTTCGTCAGCATGTTGGCCAGTTTCTCGCTGATTACATGGTGCCATCGGAATGGGTGACAATGGCTGCCTTACCCCTCAACAACAGCGGTAAGGTGGATCGAAAGCGCTTGCCGGCGCCAGCGATCGCGCCGAGAAAGGACATCGTCCAACCATCAACGGATGCCGAGCAAAAGGTGATCGCTGTCTGGCATCAGGTGCTCGGCCATGAGGATGTCGGGGTAGGCGATACGTTTTTCGCGGTTGGTGGCAGTTCGCTTTCGGTGATCCGCCTCGCCCATCGGCTTGCCGAGGCATTCGGCCGTGAGGTCCGGGTTGCCGATCTGATGCGCTTTACGACCATTACCCAGCAGGCAAAGCATCTGGCCGGTCAGGGAGACGCCAAAGATGAGAAAATTCTGTCTGGCATTGCGCTAGCGCGCCAGCAGAAGGATGCACGCCAGCGCCGCCGCCGGGCGCAGGCACAGCGCTAGTAGATTTGAATTGATGGTTGCTTCGGGGGCGGCTGAAACATTATGACGACCGAGATCGAAGAAGAAGGTGGGGATATCGAGCAGGTCGCGGTGGTCGGCCTAGCTGGCCGCTATCCAGAATCCCCGGATATCGGGGCGTTCTGGCGCAATCTCCGCGACGGACAGGATTGCCTCCGCAGCTTTGCCGACGAAGAGATGGACGAACTGGGCATTCCCGCCGCTTATTATCGGCGGGAAAATTTCATCAACCGCGGCACCAAATTGCCCGACGCCGCCGGTTTCGACGCCGCCTTTTTCGGCTATACGCCGCGCGAAGCTTCGATGATGGATCCCCAAGCGAGGATCTTCCTCGAAACCTGCTACCAGGCCCTTGAGCACGCGGGTTACGACCCCTACCGCTATGAGCGTGCGATCGGCGTGTTCGCCGGCTCCAATCCTAATGACTACGCGGCTCTGCTTGGGGTGGCCGATCCTTCGGACTCGCTGACCGCTTTCGACCAGTTGATCGGCAGCGACAAGGATTTCCTGGCGACCCGAGTGTCCCATCGCCTTAACCTACGCGGCCCAGCACTCACCCTGCAGACCGCCTGTTCCACCTCCTTGGTCGCGGTGCATCTGGCGGTGCAATCCCTGCTCAACTACGAATGCTCGATGGCGCTTGCTGGCGGGGTGACCGCCAATTTCCGCCAAGGTGTGGGCTATTTCTATCAGCCCGGCATGATCCTGTCGCCGGCGGGCACCTGCCGGGCATTCGATGCCGATGCCGAGGGCACAACCCTTGGTCAGGGCTGCGGCGTTGCCCTCCTCAAGCGCTTGTCGGACGCCATCGAGGACGGTGATACCATCTGGGCAGTGGTGAAGGCGACCGCCCTCAATAATGACGGTTCGAACAAGCTCAGCTACACCGCGCCGAGTGAGGACGGTCAGACGGAAGTGATCGCGCTTGCTCATGAGCTGGCAGGCGTCACATCGGATTCGATCACTTATGTCGAGACCCATGGTACCGGCACCAAGCTTGGCGATCCCATCGAGATTGCTGCACTCAGCCGCGCCTTCGCCGCTGGTACCGACCGCCGGCAATATTGCGCTATCGGCTCGGCCAAGACCAATTTCGGCCATACCGATGCCGCCGCCGGTATCACGGGTTTTCTGAAGACCGTGTTGTCCCTCGCCCATGGCGAGATTCCGCCCAGCCTCCACTTCACCAAGCCCAACCCGGAAATCGACTTCGAGAACAGTCCGTTCTTCGTTAATCAGACCCTTCGTCCCTGGGAGGCTGGCCCCTATCCACGTCGTGCAGGGGTGAGTGCCTTCGGCATTGGCGGCACCAATGCCCATGTGGTGCTGGAGGAGGCGCCGGCACGGCCAGAGGTAAAGGTTTCGGACAAGAAACAACTGTTTCTGTTTTCCGCCAAGACCGCAGCAGCTGTCGATCAGCGCCTGGCCGACCTGGCCACGGCTTTTGCCGATCGAGACGCCGCAGGAGAGGCCTTCGATTTGGCCGATGTCGCTTTTACGCTGCGAGCTGGCAGGCCCGATTTCACCCAACGTCGGGCGGTGGTGGTGGAGGATGCTAAGGATATAGCGGCGACCCTCAAGGGGGATCGGGACAACGCCATTGTTGCCGGTAACGCTACCTCCAGCCCGCCTTCCCTGGTCTGGCTCTATACCGGGCAAGGTGCGCAATATCCGGGCATGGCGAAAGGCCTTTACCGGGACGAACCGGCTTTTGCCGAAGCGGTCGACGCCTGCAGCACCTTGTTCCGTGAGCATCTCGATCTGGATATCAAGACGCTAATTTTCGCCGATGATGGCGAGCGGGCGACAGAACAGTTGCAGCAGACCGCGATCACCCAACCCGCTCTATTCACCATCGAATATGCCGCTGGCCGGCTGCTCCATAGCTGGGGTCTAGCGCCGGCGATGGTGATCGGCCACAGCATCGGTGAATATGCTGCCGCGGTTGAAGCTGGGGTGATGGGACTGAAGGATGCCGTGCGGGTGGTTGCCGAGCGTGGCAGGCTGATGCAGGCGATGGCGCCTGGCTCCATGGCGAGCATACCGCTTTCCGCTGACAAGCTTGCACCACTCCTGCCTTTGGGTGTGGAACTCGCCGCTGAGAACGCCCCCGGCCTTTCGGTCGTTTCCGGAGAAACCGCGGCGATTGAAGGGTTCATCGCCGCCCTCGACGAGAAGGATATCAAGGCCCAGCCCTTGTTAACCTCCCACGCTTTCCACTCGGCGATGATGGCTGAGGCAGAGCGGGAATTCGCCGGGGTGATGGCAAGCGTCGCGCTGTCGCCGCCGCGGCTAGCGATGGTCTCCAATGTCACGGGTGACTGGCTCACCGACCAACAGGCGACCGATCCTGATTTCTGGGCCTCCCAGATCAGAAAACCCGTATTGTTTGCTTCTTGTGTGCAGGCCCTATGCGCCAAGGGCGGACTTGCTTTCATCGAGCTCGGACCTGGCCGGGCTCTTAGCACCATGGTGCTGAAAAACGACAGTTTCGACAAAGACCGGATGAGCACGGCCTCGATGATCCGTCATCCAAGACTGGATCGGGACGATCAGACCTTTGCCCTTGAGACGGTGGGCAAACTCTGGACCGCAGGCGTCGAGATCGACTGGGAGATGTTCACCGAAGCGCGCGCACCTAGACGTGTCCCGTTGCCGCCCTATCCGTTTGAGCGCCAGGAATTCTGGCAGCCTAAGCAGCGCCATCAACTGGCCTTGCCCAGTTTCGGGCAGACTGACAAGCCGGTGCAAAAGCGGAACGACCTCGACCACTGGCTTTATGTGCCGTCCTATCAGCGCGTGCCCGTGCAACAGCAGACCGTGCAGAGACACGACGGTCTCGCTTTGGTTCTGGCACCGGCGACGCCGGATGCCGATCTCTGGCTTGCCGAGCTGGAGATGCAGTTGGGCCCGCTCAAAGTGGTCAGGCCAGGTAGGGCGTTTGCCCGTGATGCCCAAGGTGTTTTCGAAATCCACCCAGACCATGATGACCAGCTGGATCAGGTCTTCGCCGCTCTCAACGAGGACGATGTGCGGATCGATCTGATGATCCATGGATGGCTCGCTGATGCGCCGGAGAAGGTCGAGACGATCCCCGCGCTTAACCGCGCTCTCGCCCTTGGCGTCCATACCGCCCACAATCTTGCCCGTGCTGCCAGCAGGCTGGCTGCCAAGGACGGCATCAGGATCGAGATAGTCACCACCGGTGCCCATCATGTTCTTGGCAACGAGACAGTGCGGCCAGAATCAGCAGCCCTCCTTGGCCCTGCCAAGATTATCCCGCTGGAATATCCAGGGGTTGAGGTCCGTCATATCGACCTGGTGACTGGTCTCGCCGATGCTGATGAGCGCGCCGCCCTCAACCGAGAACTCGGCGCTGCCCTTACTGATCCGATCATCGCACTCCGCAACGGCCAGCGCTGGCGCCCGACTGTGGTGCCGCTGGAAACCACCAGAAATCGTAACAAGATCCCCCTTCGCCAGGGTGGTGTCTACTTTATCGTCGGTGGTCTCGGCGGTGTCGGCCTCAGCATCGGCCGATATCTTGCTCGGGAATACGGGGCAACCCTCGCGCTCACCAGCCGTAACGGTCTGCCTGAGCGCCGGGATGACATGTCGGCGGAACAGGCACAGCGGTTGGATCTGCTCGAAGAGATCAAGGGCCTGTCACCAAACAGTCAGGTCTATGCGGTCGACGCCGCCTCCGAGATCGATATGGATACGACCGTGACCCAGATCGAGGCGGATATCGGCCGGATCGATGGGGTGATCGTCGCCGCAGGCGTTGTCGATCAGGGCGGCACGATCCACAGACGCAGTCGCGAGGTTATGGAACAGTCGATCGCCTCGAAGGTTCATGGCTCCCTGGTGCTGGCCCGGCTGTTCAAAGAACGGCAGGTGGACTTCATCCTGTTGTCCTCGTCGATCGCCGCCACCCTCTACCACAACCGCTTCGCTCAGGTCGGCTATGTCACCGGCAATGGCTATGCCGAGACCTTCGCCCTCCATGCCCGGCAACAAGGGCTACCGATGACCACGGTCGCCTGGGACGATTGGCTTTCGATCGGCATGAGCGTGCGCGCGGCCGAGGATTTTGGCAACACCTACGGCGCCGAGATCACGCTGATGGATGAGCTCAACTCGTTCACCCCCGACGAAGGGGTGGAGCTGGTGGCCCGGGCGCTCTCGGTGGACGAACCGACCCTAATCGTCTCGCCCACCGATCTCGAGGCACGCCTCCGCGAAGACGTCAACGTCATCTCGCCCTTCCTCGAACAGGCGATCGGCGAAGGCGGCAGTGAGGACAAGCTCGCCGACGCCGCTTCTTTGGATGAGCATCTCCAGGGAATCTGGTGCGATATCCTCGGTTTTGAGACCATCGCACCCGCCGATGATTTCTTTGAACTCGGTGGTGATTCGCTTCAAGCAGCCCGTATGGCTGACCGCTTTAGCCGCTCCTTTGGCATCGACGTCTCCTTAAATCTCTTGTTCGACCATCCCAAACTTGCGGACATGACCCAGGCGATCGGCGGGTTGCTCAAGGCCAATGAAACGGTCGGGACCGACGCGACGGCGCCCGATCTGGAGGCCGAAATCGGCATCCTGCCGATCGGACCGGTCCAGATCCGCCTCAGTGGCCGAGGCTCACCCAACCCCCATCATTTCAATGTCAGTGCCCTCTTGAAACCTGGGCGCAAGCTGGAGATAGCCGCCCTCGAGCAGGCTCTCAGGCTTCTCGTGGAGCGCCATCCGGCCCTGCGTACCCGCATGATCGAAGAGGATGGCAAGGTCGTGGCCCAGGAGGTTCTGCCGCTGGATGCCGCTTGGAGCGGCATCGAGCAACGCGGGATTGAAACCGCGGGCGACGATGCCGCCAGGGCGGAGATCGGCGCCATCTGCCGTGAGGTGCAAGAAGGGTTGCATCTGTTCGAAGGTCCGTTGTTTCGAGCAATGCTGATCACCGATAGTGCGGGCGAGCAGCGGCTATTCTTGACGATCCATCATATGGTGTCCGATCGGATGTCGCTGTTTTTGATCCTCGATGCCTTGGATCGGGTTTATGTCCAGATCGAGCAGGGCAAGGACGTCGAATTGCCGCCGCGATCAGCACTATTCGGCAACTGGATAAAGGCGTTGCAGTCCTACGCCTCCTCCGAGGAGGGTAGGAATAGTGCTGAAGCCTGGCTGGATTGGGATTGGACCACAATCAAGACGTTGCCGATCGACCGGCCGCTCACCGCCGAGGCCAATATCAACGCCAATGCCCAAAGCGTGCGTCTTGCCATCGAAGGTGATGTGGTCGCGCGCATTCTGCGTCATGAAGCCGGCCGCGCGGATGAGCTAATCATGATCGCGCTCGGCCAGGCGCTGGCGGCCTGGAGTGGCGCCGACCAGGCGCTGATCGAGAGCCTCAATCACGGCCGCCGCGTCATCGACATCAATGTCGCGCGCACCGTCGGTTGTTTTTTGACCTATGCGCCGGTCTTGATCGATGGTCACGAGAACCGTCCCCTCAGCGAGGCGACGAGCGAGCTGCGTTCCCGGATGGAGCGCGCCTGGAACTTCGATACACTTAGGCTTTATGGCGAAGACGAGGCGTTGCGCCAACGCCTGAACGCGCTGCCGCGGGCAGAGGTGCTATACAACTTCGTCGGCAGGCGCATCGATACCGAAATGGGCGCGTTGTTCGAGGTGACCGATGAGGATCGCGGCAGAGACAATGCTGCCGATGGGCGGCGCGATCACAAGATCGCGATCCTCGCTGAGGTCGTCGGTGACAGCGTCATCGAGCTCAACCTGGTCTACTCAACGGCGATCCATGAAAAGGCCACCATCGAAGCCCTGGCGAATTCGGTGGCAGCCAGGCTGGAAGCGATGGCGGCAGGTGGATGATGGCCGTTCTTCTCGATCGCGGCTCTGCCGGCACAACGCTGCGTAATCTGCCGGCGGGAAAGCTTGAGCTGCATTCCGATCTCGTCGTCCATGGCACTATCGATCGGCCAGCAGCCCGCACCCTCTCTAACCAATAAGCAAGGTCAATCTCGTGAAACGCTTCGTTGCTCCATTTGAAATCCGAGAGGCACCGCTTCGGCAATATTGCGAGGTGGTGTTCGCTGGTCACGACCACTACAAGTCGATCGAGCTGCAGTATCTCGATATTTCTGACCATCGCCGGGGCTATGTGGTCCTGATGAACACTCATGAGGGTTTCCTCGACGTCCTGTCTGAACCGAGCCTTGCCCTGGATGAGGATTGGTGTCGGAACGACCCGTCAGTATCCCATTACCGCCTGGGACGGGTGGAAACGATCGATCTGAACGATCTTCGCCTCGAAACCGGTGTGGACGGGGTCAATGCCAGGGTTGCCTTCACCGACAATGCCGGTCGGCGGATCGAGATGGTGGTCACTTCAGCTCCCTCGGGCCCGGCGAAATCGCGCAATCTGTTCATCCCGGCAAGCCCGAGGCCGAACGTCACCATGCTCTGGTTCCTCTATGTCTTCGAATTCGCGCCGCTCAGGCCGTCGGATCGGATCGACATTCGTATCGATGGCCAGCCGATCACCCCCAACAAATGGCCCTGGCCGATTGGCCTGCGTCGTTACATCCAGGGTCGCTACGCCAACAACATCGCGTTCTTTTCCCTAAACCCACCGAAAGCCGGACCGTTACCCTTCATCGATGAGGACGATGCTTTCGACCTCGCCTCCAGTCCCGATGCGCCGACCATCCGTGCCTGGCAAAAGCGACAGCAGAACCACGACATCGAGATCAGCTTTGATCCGCCGATTCCAGCGGTTCCCGCCACGGGCGAGGCGGTTCAGGGACAAGGCACGTTCAATCTTGCCGTCGACAAGATCGCCCTTGCGAAGGGACAGTATCAGTTGTCGTCAAGCGATGGCAGGGTCGACCTTACCTTCACTGATGTGGACCAGTATTGGCGACCACCGCAGAATGACTTTTCTGTCTGGATGCTCGAATTCTATCACCGCCTGAAGACCGGCCGCCGTCGCTGGCACTGGAAAGCCACCACGAGCTATGACGACGGCAAGGTCTCCTACGATAGCGCCTGGACACTGCGCTAGAGCATGTTCGTTTGCTTAGAACCAGCACCAGCCCTCTACCCCATATTGTCGGACACTGCGGGTGGATGGCTGGGGGAGAGGGCTGGATCGACCTAACTGAAAAATGCTCTAGTGGACTATCCATAACTAAAAGTCTCAAGAATAGATGTGGCAATTTCAGCATAGACGTTTGATAGGGCTTGATGGTTGGACCATTAGGCGGCATGGGAGTCGGATGTTGTGGATAGTCCACCAGAAGAGTAGGTCGATCAGTCATGTCTCTCCATGAAGACCTCCAGCGGAACGAAGAGATCAAAGGCGGCACGGACCGTGGTTTCGGTCTGACCGTCGGCGGCATCCTGTTGGCGATTGCGCTTATCCGCATCGGCATCGGCTATATGCGCTCCGGGATGATCGAGATCGGTTGGCTCGAGCTTGTCTTCGGCAGCATTGGCTTGGCGCTCATCATCATGGGGCTGGTGGCATCTGCCCTGCTACGCCCTTTGAATGTCGCATGGACCAAGCTTGGCCTTTTGTTGTTCACGATCGTCAATCCGATCGTCTTGGGGGTGATCTTCATTATAACCATCGTGCCGATCGGCCTCGCTCTTCGCGCCTTCGGCAAAGATCCCCTGCGGCTGAGCTTCGAGCCCGAGGCATCCAGCTATTGGCTGCCACGCGATCCTCCCGGACCTTCGCCCGACAGCATGAAGCAGCAGTTTTGATGATGGTTGGTCAAGATCGGCGGGATGGCTTTGAAGACTGGAAACGAGGTTAGATGATATCGATCTTTGTCGAACTCTGGCAGTTCATGCGCGCGCGCAAGAAATACTGGCTGCTGCCGATCGTCATGATGTTGGCGCTGTTCGGTGGCCTCATCGTGCTGACCCAGGGCACGGCTGTTGCCCCCTTCATCTATACAATCTTTTAGCCTTTGGCCCTGGCCCTTTCCCCGCTTGGAAGACCAGCTGCTCGATCCTCGTAACGGCTCCGGATCGGAAAGGGGCAAAAAACGGCATGTAGAACCTGTCATGCCGTGTAGAGGAAATGACAATGCACATTCTCGGTGTGTCCGCGTTCTACCATGACAGCGCCGCCGCTCTGGTGGTGGACGGCAAGATCGTTGCGGCTGCCCAAGAAGAGCGGTTCACCCGCAAGAAGCATGATAGTGGTTTCCCCACGGAGGCGGTGCGCTACTGCCTGACCGAGGCGGGGATCAACCTCGCGGACGTCGATCACATCGCCTTCTATGACAAGCCGTTTTTAAAGTTCGAACGGCTGCTCGAGACCTATCTGGCGTTTGCACCCCGGGGTTTCCGTTCGTTCCGCAAGGCGATGCCAGTCTGGATGAAGGAAAAACTGTTCCAAAAACGGATGCTTTGCCAGGAGCTCGAGAAAATCCAGGAGATCGATGACCTGGAAAAACGGTTGCTGTTTGCCGAGCACCATCAGAGCCACGCAGCGAGTGCGTTCTTTCCCTCGCCTTTCGAGGCAGCGGCGGTTCTGACCATCGATGGGGTCGGGGAGTGGACCACCACCAGCCTCGGCGTCGGCGATGGCAATGAGCTGACCATGCTCAAGGAAATCCACTTTCCCCATTCGCTCGGCCTGCTCTATTCGGCATTCACCTACTATACCGGCTTCAAAGTCAATTCCGGCGAATACAAGATCATGGGCCTCGCCCCTTACGGCGAACCGACCTATGCCGATCTGATCCGCGACCATTTGATCGACGTGAAGCCAGACGGCACGTTTCGTCTGGATCAGCGCTATTTCGACTATTGTACCGGGCTGACCATGACCAATGCCAGGTTCGACGACCTGTTTGGCGGTCCGCCGAGAGCGCCTGAGGCGCCGATAACCCAGCGGGAGATGGACCTCGCCGCCTCGGTACAGCAGGTAACCGAGGAGGTGATGCTGCGTCTCACCCGCTCAATTCGTAAGGAAACGGGGATGAAAAACCTCTGCCTTGCGGGAGGTGTGGCGTTGAATTGCGTTGCCAATGGCAAAGTGCTGCGGGACGGGGCATTCGACAATGTCTGGATCCAGCCTGCTTCGGGGGATGCCGGTGGCGCTCTGGGAGCCGCCCTTTGCGGTTATCATGGCTTCAAGAATCAGCCAAGAACGCTTCATGGCAAGTTGGATGGCATGAAGGGCTCCTATCTTGGCCCAGGCTTCGATCAAGACCAGATTGAGGCATCGCTGACAGCGGCGGGTGCCGTCTTCAAGAGGCTGCCAGAGGAAGAGATGATCGTGGCCACCGCCAAGGCGCTTGCCGACGGCAAGGCGGTCGGCTGGTTCCAGGGGCGCATGGAGTTCGGTCCAAGGGCGCTTGGCGGTCGCTCGATCCTGGGCGATGCGCGCTCACCGACCATGCAGCGTCTCTTGAATTTGAAGGTGAAATACCGCGAATCTTTCCGCCCCTTCGCCCCCTCGGTGCTGCGGGAGCATGTGGGTGAGTGGTTCGACCATGTGGGCGATAGCCCCTATATGCTGATCGTCGCTGATGTGGCGGAGGATAAACGCCGGCTGATGAACGAGGACGAGCAGGCGTTGTTCGGCATCGACAAGCTGAATGTTGCCCGCTCCAGGATCCCGGCGGTTACTCATGTCGACTATTCAGCCCGATTGCAGACGGTGCATCAGGAAACCAACCCGGCCTATCACAAACTGCTTAAAGCCTTCCATGGCGAGACAGGCTGCCCTGTTTTGGTGAATACCAGCTTCAACGTACGCGGCGAGCCGATCGTCTGCACACCCGAAGATGCCTTTCGCTGCTTCATGGGAACTGGGATCGAGAGACTGGTCTGCGGCCATGCCGTGCTCGACAAAGCCGATCAGGACTCTGCGCTCAAGCGCGACTACAAGGAGGCCTTCGCGCTCGACTAGCATTTCTATGAGAGGTTGACGTCGGCGCCAGCCCTCCCTCCCAACCACCCGACAACGTACGGGATCATATCGGGTGGCCTGCGGGGGAGAGGGCTGGCGCCGAACTCAAAAGAATTGACAAAACGAGAAGAAAACGCGTTGTCCACGACGACAGAGAGAACGATGATGACCAAGCCTCGCTCCATGATCAGAACCGCCGTCCAAAACATCGCCCTTTTGGCTGCAAGCTCAGTCGCTTTCCTGCTGTTTTGCGAGTTTGTCGTCTTTCGCTTCCTTATTCCAGGCGCTGATGTTGAGGCTAACGCCTTCATCGACGACGTGATCCGTTACAAGCCCGAGACCGGTGGGGTCTTTCGCCGGGTCGATGAGATCGAAGCCAGGTTCTCGATCAACCAGAACGGCTGGAACAGCCCCCATGCAAGCTATGCCCTGGAGCGGACCCCCGGCATCCAGCGGATCGCCATTGTCGGCGATTCGTATGTTCATGCTCGCGAGGTCGATGTCGATAAGACCTTCGCCGAGGTTATCGAGCGGGATCTGGCAAGCGAGCCCGGATCGCTCGAAGTATTTCGGTTCGGGATCAAGGGGGCGCCTCTCAGTCAATATCTGCATATGTTGCGCGAGGAAGTCCTGCGCTTTCAGCCTGATCTGATCATCGTTCCGCTCATCCACAATGATTTCGATGAATCCTTCCGGCCGCGATGGGGACGCTACATCAAGTCCTTCATGCATCTGAATATTGAGAACGGCGAGGTGGTCAGCGAGAAAGAGCCGCTGCCTTATGAGCCGGGCTGGACTGACGTGATCAGTGCGTCCGCGACCTATTCCACACTGGAACGCCGTTACGGAGCTGTCGGCACGCTCAAGTCACTGGTCAGCGGTTCTGACGAGGAGACGGTCTACCAGGCTAATATCGATGTCGCGGCCGTGTCGGAAGTGATGGATGACATCGCCGTCGCCACCGACTACGTGTTTGAGCAATTTGCCGATTTTTCCAAGGAACACGGTATCAAACTCGTCTTGGTGATGGATGGCCATCGTGACGCGATCTATGCAGAGGATGTAGGCGAAACCGTTCCGCTCGTCCTCAACCAGCTGTCCGCGGACGTCGCCGCCAAGCATGGTCTGCCTTTTCTAGACCTGCACCCCCATTTCCAGGAGGATTGGCAGGCCAATCAGACGGTCTTCAATTTCGAGAGCGACGGCCATTGGAACGAGTATGGCCACCAACTGGTGGCGGCCGCGATCAACAACTGGATCCAACAAGAGAGCCTTCTCTCAGGTCTTTAGTCTCGTCTACGATGAGGTGTTGACGCGGCGCTGGTCCTCTCCCCACCAACTACTCGCAGGATTTCACCATAACGGGTGGCCTGCAGGGGAGAGGGTCGGTTCGACCTGCCCTGGAAATGCTCGTGCTTAGTTTCCGGCCATGCGGGCTGGGTCGTCTCAGGGTATGGCGTTGGGTTTGGTAATGTGCGCTACCCGAACGGGTTCCCCGCGCATTTTTGGCCAGAGTGCCTTCAATAAACCGACGTCTCCTTCCCGGGTCGGCAGGCAGGCCAACACCCCGAAAAGCAGCCAATATCGGGAATCCAGAAGATCACCGCTGACTTGCTGATTAATGGCGAAAAAGATGACGACCCATAAAAGTTTATTCTTGGCGCCAAAGATCGACCATACATAGGGCAGAACAAACAATATTCCAAAGATCACACCAAGCTCGGAAATAGCTTCGAGGAAGAAATTATGAGGATATTGAATGATTTCTCTCGTGTGGATCTGCCAATCACCAAGTCCGACGCCCATCGGATATTGTGCAATGAGATGTAATGTTTTGATATAAGCGGTGGAACGTGAGCCGAACGTGACACTATGAGCATCCGAAAGCTCGCTGCCCAAGGTCAGAGACTCGATAATCACCGCGATTCGGCCCGTACCATCCAACAGCCTGATAACATTAAAAACCTGTTCGGGTATCAATAGGAATGGTGTCACGATGATGATGGCGATGATGCTGAGCGCGACCAATCGGCCATGGGCAATCATCATCAGCGCCAGAACTAAAATCATCGCCAGCAACGGTCCTTTCGAGCTGGACCACAGGACTGCAAGAAGAAAGATGGTAAACAGGGCAATCCTAAGCGGACCCTTGGTGAATAAAAGCGTCAAGATGGCTGCCATACCCATCAGTCGGGCAAAAACAATCGGGCCATTCATCAAGAATACGACTTGACGATCCCAGAAACCATTTTTTAACTTAAATAAAAGTGCGCCAATCAGATAAGCTAGCATAATAAGAATGACGACTTTCCATAATTTGTCTTGTTGATTATTTTTGTAATAGTATTGAAAAGAGACTGAAATCGTAAGGACTATGACAAATAAGTTAGCGCCTTTGTATAAGGCGTATTCAAAATTTTGCGACAACGTCAAGCCGTAGACGAGCGATATCGATATCAGGAAAAATGACCAGCCTGTAAAACGTAAGGATTCGACAGCCGTGGGCGTCATCAGAGCGGTGGCGGCGAGTATGACAACCATCGCCGTATTCAATGGAAGTGAAAAATAAACCAAACGTTCATTGGGGTTGGCTTCGCCAACCAACAAGATGGCGACGGCAATACCAATCCAAAAAGAGTGTCGGAACAAGAATGCAATCAATAGCTTTTGTCTTCTCTATCGCATGGTCCAGTGAGTACGCTCTTGTTCCCTTGCTGCGAACAAGGCTTCTCTATGGTGATGCTCGGTTGACATTCATCTGTTTTTCGTCGAACACCATCTGGTGTTTTCCAGTAAATCTTTCGCGGGTCTTGCCCGTCAAGAAACTGCGTTTGCGGTTCGTCTATTACCTCTAAAAACTACATTGGCTCGGAGTTGGGAAATTGAGGATTGTCTACCTACACCAGTATTTCGCGACACCCCAAATGCGCATGGGGGGGATCCGTTCCTACGAGATGGCGAAACGTTTGGTAGCATGGGGACATGACGTTCATATTATCACCTCGGATACCACGGGCGCCGTGACAGAAAAGGAGGGGTGGACCGAAACCGACGAGGATGGCATCCGCGTGCATTGGCTACCCGTTCCATACCATAACTCCATGGGTTTTGCCCAGCGAATCAAGGCATTTTTGCGCTTTGCGATTGCATCCGCCCGCAAGGCCGCTTCTATCGATAGTGATCTCGTTTTTGCGACGAGCACGCCGCTCACCATCGCCCTGCCGGGGGTGTGGGCGGCCAAGCGCAAGAAACGACCGATGGTGTTCGAAGTGCGAGACCTCTGGCCGGAAATTCCGATCGCCATCGGCGTCTTGAAGTCCAGACCGCTGATCATGGTTGCCCGATGGCTTGAGCGGTTTTCCTATAAGAACTCGGCGGCGGTTATCGCTCTCTCTCCTGGCATGCGCGATGGTGTGGTCAAGGCAGGCTATCCGAGTGATCAGGTCAAGATCATCTCGAATGCTTGCGATCTCGATTTATTCGACGCTTCAGCCGAGGCTGCTCAGGCGTTTCGCCAGCAACATGAATGGCTACAGGACCGACCATTGGTGATCTATGGTGGCACCTTTGGTTTCATGAACGGTGTCTCCTACCTGGCCGAGCTTGCGGCAAAGGTTTGGGAGATCAATCCGGAGGTTCGGTTCGCGGCGATCGGTGGTGGCGCGGAAAAGGATAAGGTGCAGGAGACGGCAACCAGGCTTGGCGTTCTCAACAAAAACTTCTTCATCATCGAACGGGTCAAGAAAGTTGAGATGCCCGCCATTCACCGGGCTGCCGACGTCGTAACCTCGCTTTTCATCAATCTTCCGGAAATGCAGGCCAATTCGGCCAACAAGTTCTTCGATGGTCTCGCTTCTGGGACCCCTGTTGCCATCAATTACGGCGGCTGGCATGCTGATTTGCTCCGCAAGACCGGAGCTGGCATGTTGCTTGATCCTGAAGATCACGAGGTGGCAGCTAGAACCTTGACCTCCCACCTTGACGACCCAGCATGGTTGAAGGCAGCCGGACAGAATGCCCGCAAGCTTGCGGAAGACGAGTTTGCCAGGGATCTACTGGCTCGTCAGTTGGAAACTGTTCTGGGTGATGTCGTCAAGCGCCATGTGGCTTGACGCTGGTCCCCCCCTTCAAAAAAAAGCCTATCAGTTTTCAGACCATGACCACGCCAGAGTAAGCAAGGACTTGTCTAGAGGATAGAATGCTGATGGTCGCAACGCTTAAAAGGATGGTGGTCTTCCTAGCATGGCTGGGCATGCTTGCAGCGCTTCCTTTTCCTGGTCAAACAGACGCCCTGGCGGAAAGCCAGACGAGGTTGATGACCATCGCTGCTTGGGAGAATAGGTTCCGCGAGCGCATGGCCACGGAGCATCTGGAAAATCTTGATCTTGCCGAGAGCGGGGACAGTTTTCTCCACTATCAACTCGCCTATGCGATCGACGGCTTTGCGGCCCAATATGAAGCGACCGGCAACACCGAATATCTCAATCACGCGCTGACATATATATGGGAGGTGATGGCCAGTGCTGTCGTCTCCTCAGAAATTCCGAACAGCCAGTACCGGGACGGCTTCAAGGGCTGGGGGGCGAGCCGACATCCCGATCCCAAGATCGATGGCGAGGAGTACCCGCTCTTCGAGAGCTATTTCTGGCGCTATGTCGCTCGTCTGCTGCGTGTGATGGACGAACAGGGGATCACCCGCCAGCAGAGCTCCTATCAAGCTGCCTATGATGATGTCCTGGCATTTCTCGAGGTCCAGATCTTCGACAAATGGTACGCGCGTGGCCAGGGCAACATCTTCAGAAGCCGGACCCATATGGCGTCACATTGGGCCTATATCGCCTTGGAGCTCTCCAGGCTCACGAAGGATGATGAGCGACGACAAAAGGCGATCACCATCGGGCAGAAGATCAGCCAGTCCATCAAGGACAATATCAAGAATCACCCCAGCGTGCCCGGTGGGTATTTTTGGGACTCTGTCTGGGAGAGCGAAGCACGGCCAGGGCAGGATGTGAATCACGGTAATGCCGTCGTGTCCTATGTGGTCGAGGCCGTCGAGCTCGGGGAGGACTGGACCCTCAAGGATATAAGGGCCCTCTCATTGACCTTTCAGGAAGTCATTTGGCGTGTTGATGATCAAGGCGAAGCCTCCTTTGCCGGCTATATCGACGGCAGCGGCCAAGGTAATGGTTGGTTCAGCGACGGGTTCATCAAGCTCGGCCGCTTCAACCCTGACATCCAGCGAAAGCTGGAAAACCACGATGTCGGCAGAAGCACCCAGTTCTTCGGCAATGGCGCGTTGAACGCCAAGCGTCTCGGCGTGCCTTACGACGATTAGAGCCCTGTCCGATCATACAGAACCAGCCCTCATCCCCTCCCTACAGATTGAACCCAGGCAACAATGCCTGGCGAGCTATCGATGTCGTCAGCTGGCGTTCGGCATCTTAGTATCGTCGCCCCAGAGCATTTCCTGAAGTGGGGAGAGCACTGGAAGGTCTCCACATCAACATCTCTGCAACAAAGCCCGTTAGAGACCCTTTCTTTTTTATAGGTAGATGACCAAGGGTTGATCTGGGAGAAAACTACGGTCATATCTGAGCGTTGTAATGTTTTCTGTAGCTTGCGTCTTTGGTTCTGTGCGTTGGGATAAAATTGCCTGTCTGGACGACAAAGTCTTGTCCAAGAGTATCCTGACATTTTTGTCCAATAAATAACTCTGGCAGGTTGGGTTTGATGAAAAAAGAAAATAGTGTGATCGTCATCGGCAGCGGCGGGCACGCGACAAGTCTGGCTGAGAGTATTGTTTCGTCCGGCTATGAGATTAAATATTTTCTTGATGAAAATAGCGGAAAGAAAGAACTTCTCGGTTTCGATGTCAAAACGCTTCTTGCAGAAGAAGAAAGCCCAATGCTTGTGGTTGCCGTTGGTGACAATTGCCTTAGAGAAGAAATCGTCAAAAATACTAGATCTCAACGTCCCTTATCTATCTTTCCAAAAATTATCCACGCCGATGCTTCAATATCACGATTCTCAGAAATAGGGGAAGGCGCTGTTGTTTTGCAAAGTGCTGTCGTCGGCGCTAATACGACGATCGGTGATTTTTGCATCGTCAACACCCGCTCATCAATCGATCATGATTGCCATATGGCGGTCTATTCTTCTCTTGGACCGGGAAGCGTGACGGGCGGCGGTGTTCGGATCGCTGAACGGTCCATGATCGGCATGGGGACCGTCATCAGACACTCCATTAATGTCGGCAGCGATGTTGTTGTCGGCAGCATGAGCTATGTGAACAAGGACTGCGTTGACGAGACCGTCTATTATGGGACGCCAGCGGCCCCTATCCGCAAAAGACAAAAAGGCGATCCATATTTGTAGCAGGTTCTGTTGCTGGAGCACTTTTCGACCAAAGGACGTCACCACCAGTCCACTCCATCGTTGGGAACGCACCCTTAGCACGTGCTTTGCCATTCCCAGACATGGTAAGGCAGAATGGTATCGCCAAACCCGGATTTGAAATGGAAGAGACTGTCGTTCTTGGCACCAACGCCACCGCCTAGGAAGACCCCTTTGTAACCAAGCTTGCGAAAGAAGATGCAGGCGTCGTCGAACAATGTCTTGATCGGTGATTTGCATTCTACCGATGAGACGAAGCCAACCAGGTGAGCGTAGGCAATCTGATTCTGACAGAAGAACAGGCCGCCGCAGAGGATATCATCTGAGATTTCAGTTATTAATAAATAAGTGCTGTCTTTCATATGGTCTATAATGAAATTGAAATAATCGATACCAAATAAATAAGAGTCTTCTGATTTGACACGTTTCATGTTTTCAATATATATTTCTGCAAATCTATTGATATGGGTGAAATCTTGGTCGTGATATGTCCGAGGTAACAACTTTCTGGTCTTGCTGATATCTTGTCGGTGATTACGTCGATAGGAGCGCAGCCGATCCTCGTCCGACGGTCCAAGGTCAATCATCACCGTGTCGCCGACATGCCGAACATTGCCCATGCCCTCAATCAACGACACGGTTTTGCTCATCGGATTGAGCCTCGAAGAGACGGTGCTAAGGCCCTGTTCCATCAGGAGATCGAGACAGTTGGCCTGAAAGTCGGCGATGAAGTCTGCCGGCAGATCATGACTGTTGGCCAGAGGGCCAGGATAACCATAAGCCGATGTTGCTTTGCCCTTGTCTGCCTGACCATGAATAATCAGTGGAATCGCCGCTCGGTAGGGGAGCTTTTCGTAGCTTAACAGGAACGCCTCGCCTCCGGCCATGTTGGCGGACAACTGATTGTACCAGCGGTCATGATAGGTGGCGGCACCCGCCATCGATCCGACGATGTCGTCCCATTCGGATGCATGCGCGGGAATCATCGTCATGCGGGGGTGAGAGGTGCTTATCGACATGTATCTATCTACTCAATTCTAACGAGCTTACAGAACGGTATCTATTCAACCGAACTGATGCTCGGTGACTGCTTCAATTGTTGGTTGCCATAGTGACGGCGCAGGCCAAGATAGACAAGACTGCTTAGTAGAAAGCTGAACCCGAACATGCTGCGCAAAATCAGGTCTGCTGTGTCGCCGATTGAGGGTGCGAGGCTGCCTGCTGGGGGATAGGACCAGAAGACGATGACGAGGAGGAGAGTGATGGTCGCGACCGGCATGGTTTTCTCGACCGCTATCCGGTGCCGGTCGGTCGCTAATTGCCAGAATCCCCAAGCCATCAGAGCCGCCAAAATTTCGTCGGCACGCAGTGCATTGCCGATGATCACGATCTCCAGCAACAAGACGACCAGGATCATGCCGGGCAGCAGCAATGCCGCGTTCTGGGGAAAGGATCGAAAGAGGACCAGGGCGACGATTAGCCAGCCGACGACGTCGTGCAGGAAGGTCAACGGGGTGGCGGTTGCGAAGAAACCTCCTCGGATATTCGCCCAGTAGAGGGATGGGACGAATGGGACCAGCTTGTAAGCGCACCAGGTTGCTAGAACGAGGACCGGTATCAGCGGCGGTTGGAGACGATGCCAAAAGGGTGAGGTTTCGCAACGCTGTTTCTCCCATCCCCGCCAGCAGGCAAAGGCCACGGTCATGCCAATCGCCAGGCCGGCAGTATTCCAGATGATGTCGTCAAGATCAGCCTGGCGGCTCTTGATATAAAGCTGACCGAGTTGGAGCAGAGCGGCGAGGACAAAGCCACCTGCTCCCACCAACAGGCTGCGAAGCACCAGCCTTTCCATCCGGTAAGCCCCCAGGAGGCCGAATAGACCGATTGGCATGAACAGCAGAATATTGGCCAGAAGATCGCGCCGGCTGTATCCCCCCTGGAGATTGCCGAAGAACAGCCGATAGGCCTCGCTGTCCGGCATCACGACGTCGTAAGGCCAAAGCGAGCCATGAATCGCAAAGCCGATGAAGGCAAGACACAGCAAGTTGATCATAGGGAATCCGAAGACGATGCAGGACCAGAGCGGAATTCGCGACGGAAGCAAATGCTGCCCTAAGGTACTTGCGCCGTCATTTTATGGCCAGTTGTCGCCGGATAGAACACAGTGCGACAAAATAAACTAACTACGTCAATATTTCGTTAAAAAGAACCACCAAAAATTGAAAAAAAGGAGAAATCTGACGAATTTTATCACCTAGGAATTTTTTAATAATTAATCACTTTCCACCTGTGGTAATTCTATCCACCATAAATAGAAATACATCGCAGTTTTAATATTATCGGTAAGGTGAAAAATTGCATTGACATCAGTATTTTTTCTGCTCTTTTGCTTGGGCAGCTAACGCGTCTTTAGGTGGTTTTTTTTTCGGTATAGCCCAAGCAACTAAGAACACATTTTTGTGACTGGAGGAACTCGATGATCTGTTTCAAGACAGATTGGAAGGTATTTATTCGCCAACGCCTTCTTTCCGTTCTTCACGATTTTTCCATGGCAACCTTCGCCTTCGCAGCGGCTTTCGTGCTGCGTTATGGGATCAATGGGATCGGTCCCGAGCAAACCGCGATCATCCAGTTTGGCGCACCGCTGTTCGGCTTGGTGGTGGCGATCTTGTCGTTCCAGCTTGGCTTGAGCCAGCACCTTTGGCGGTATACCACAGCCGACGATCTGCTGCGGATCCTCGCCACGGTTGCCGCGGCGACGATCTTGGTCTTCCTATCCTTCTTTTTGACCTCCCGCCTTGATGGTGTCCCGCGCTCAGTGCCGATTATTTTGGCGGTACTGACCATGACCCTGCTTGCCGGGCCGCGTTTTCTGGCGCGTATGGCTGCGCGCGCGACATTTCTCGAGAAGAGCGACGTACCCGCCAACAGCATCCAACTGCCTGTGATGTTGATCGGTCTCGGTGCGAAAACCGAGATGTTCCTGCGCTGGGCCAAGCGAGCCGATTTCATGCCCCATCGGCCGGTTGCCATTCTCGATCTCGAAGGTCGTGATGTCGGGCGGACGCTCCATGGCATCCCCATCGTCGGTCCTGGCGGAAGCCTGGATGAGATCATCAACTGGCTAGGGGAAATCGATCAGAAACCCGCATGGATGATTGTTTGCGAGAAGGTCGACGCAGACGTGATGGCCGAGCTGATCCGCGTTGCTGGACAGCATGAGGTCAAGGTCTCGAAAATGCCGAGCATGATGACGCTCAGCGATGCCAGTAGTGCAGGTGCAAAGGTTGACCTGAAGCCGATTGCTATCGAAGACCTTCTGGGCCGTTCCCAGGTCAAGCTCGATCTCGGATCCTTGAGCGAGCTGATCACTGGACGTCGGGTGGTGGTGACCGGTGGCGGCGGCACCATTGGTGGCGAACTCTGCCGGCAGATTTTGAGCTATGAACCAGAAGAGCTCTGTGTTCTCGATAATTGCGAATATAACCTGTATGCGATCGAGCAGGATCTGCGAACGCGCGCCTATGCGGACACCACCAGAATCGTACCGATCCTCACGGATGTGCGCGATAGTAGTGCCCTTGCGCACAAGTTCGAGACCCACAAGCCCGCGCTGATTTTCCATGCAGCAGCGCTCAAGCATGTGCCGATGGTCGAAGCCAATCCCATCGAAGCGATCCGCACCAATGTCTTTGGCACGCGCAATGTCGCCAATGCTGCCAAGGCGTGCGGCGCGCTTGGTATGGTGCTGATCTCTACCGACAAGTCGGTTAACCCGACCAGCATCATGGGGGCCACCAAATGGCTGGCCGAGCAATATTGCCAGGCCAAGGATCTTCTCGCCAACGAGAATGATCCTACCCGGTTCATCGTGGTGCGTTTCGGTAATGTGCTGGGATCCAGCGGTTCGGTGGTGCCATTGTTCAAAAAGCAGCTGGCTGCGGGTGGACCGTTGACGATCACCCATCCCGATATCACCCGCTATTTTATGACCGTGCGCGAGGCGACCCAGCTGGTGCTGCAGGCCGCAGCCCACAGCCTGGATGGCGGCGAAGCGCGGGGCAATGTGCTGGTTCTCGATATGGGCACGCCGGTCAAAGTCTACGAGTTGGCCTGCCATATGGCACGCCTCGCCGGGCTGGAACCCGGCAAGGATATCGAAATTAAGTCGATCGGTCTTCGCCCCGGGGAAAAGCTCTATGAGGAGCTATTCGCCACCCATGAGACCCAGCTGACGGCGAAGATCGACGGCGTTAACGTCGCCTACTCCACACCGCCATCTGAAGAAGCCCTCAACGGGGCTCTACGTCGGCTCGAGGAGGTTGTGCCAACCCATCAGCGCGACGAGGCGGTCGCCATCCTCAACGATGTCGTGGTCGGTTTCCAGGGCGACGATGGTCGAGACAAGGACGACGGCAAGAAGAAGTCAGCGATGGCGGCGGCCTGAGGTTTTATTAGACGGCGCGATTGCAAATGGAGGAAGGCAGACATGCTTAAGCGGGCTATCGATATAGTCGTTTCAGCAACGGCGCTGGTTGTCTTGTCGGGATTGATGTTGGTTGTGGCACTTTTGGTGCGCTTGGTATTGGGCGCTCCGGTGCTGTTCACCCAGGACCGACCGGGCCGTGGCGGCCGGATCTTTAAGCTCTATAAATTCCGCACGATGCACAACGCTAATGGTCCCGATGGCCAACCACTGGCGGACCACGAGCGCGCTTCGACCTTCGGCAACCGGCTGCGCGCCCTCAGTCTCGACGAATTGCCCCAGCTTTGGAACGTGTTGAAAGGAGATATGAGCCTGGTTGGTCCGCGCCCGCTGCTGGTGGTCTATCTCGATCGCTACACGCCAGAACAGGCTCGGCGTCACGAGGTGCGACCAGGTATCACCGGCCTCGCCCAGATCAGCGGCCGGAATAATCTTCCCTGGGATGAGCGCCTTGGACTGGATGTCCGCTATGTCGACCAGCAAAGCCTTTGGGTCGACCTCAAGATTATGATGAAAACCGCCCAACGGCTGATCAAGCCCGAAGGCGTTAATCAAGAAGGCCATGCGGTCGGCGGCGAGATGTTTCTGGGTAGCGCTGCCAACACCGAGATCAACCGGGATGACGATGGCCGCTTGAAAGAGGTGGCGTGACACCGCCCTGCTCGGTTGGTTTAAGGATCTTTTAGTTTTTTGCTCTATGCCTCTCAGTTCTAGACGACACGTGGAAAGGTTATAATGACCCGAACATCTATGGAGCTCCCTGGCTGGCCGGCCTTTGGTCGAGATGAGCGCGAGGCGGTTGCATCGGTTTTAGAATCCAACCGTGTCAATTACTGGACCGGCCAGAAGGGGCGTGAGCTGGAAACGGTCATCGCCCAAGCCACCGAGACGAAGCACGGCATCGTCATGGCCAATGGTAGCGTGACGCTTGATGCCATTTTGGCGGTGCTCGGCATTGGCACCGGCGACGAAGTGATCGTCACGCCGAGAAGCTTTCTCGCATCGGCCAGCTGTGTTGCCCTCACTGGGGCGACGCCGGTGTTCGCTGATATTGACGAGGTTTCCCAAAACATTACCGTCGAGACGGTCTTGCCGCAGATCACATCCCGCACTCGGGCGATCATCGCGGTGCACCTTGCTGGCTGGCCTTGCGATATGGAAGCCCTTGGTAAGCTGGCTGAGGACAAGGGGCTATTCCTGATCGAAGATTGCGCCCAAGCTCATGGTGCGCGGCTTAATGGTCGGGCCATCGGCAGTTTCGGCCATGTCTCGACCTTCTCCTTCTGTCAGGACAAGATCATCACGACCGGTGGCGAGGGTGGGGCGGTGGTCACCAATGATGATGATCTCTGGGAGCGCCTGTGGTCGTATAAGGATCACGGTAAGAGCTACCAGAAATGCCAAAGCCAGGATCACCCACCTGGTTACCGGTGGCTGCATGACTCGGTGGGCACCAACTTCCGCATGACCGAGATGCAGGCAGCAATCGGCCTTCTGCAGTACGAAAAGTTACCGCAATGGACCGAAATCCGAAGGCGCAACGCTGATATTTTGAATGCTGCCTTTCGCGACGAAAAGGCCCTGCGTGTCACCGAACCGCCTGCCGGTATCGAGCATGCCTACTACAAATATTACTTCTTCGTTCGCCCGGAATGCCTGAAGAGCGACTGGAACCGCGATCGGATCATGGTTGAGATCAACGCTAAGGGCGTTCCCTGCCTGACCGGTGGCTGTCCGGAGATGTATTTGGAAAAGGCGCTTAGCAATGCAAGCCCTGGCGGGGCGGGGCGGCAAGATCGTTTGCCCGTGGCAAAGCGGTTGGGCGAGGAAAGCTTGATGCTTCAGGTCCATCCTACGTTGGGGCCTGACCATATGGCCCATGTTGCCGACGTGGTGATGGAGGTTGTGACGGCGGCGGCAAGCTAGCGGTGATGCAAACTTGCCTCTTCGACGTAGCCTATCGCGGCTCGTTTTGGTTTCTTGCTGGGAAGTGGGAACTTCATCGATAATGTTTGCCTCGAGCGTATTGAACAGGGTTCAAACCTTGAACCGGTCGCGAAAAAAAAGATGCGATTTGTTGCGTGGGCCGGCTCCAATAGTTTTCATTAGACGATGCGAACTTGGCCAAACCTTTGGTTGTTCTTTGCCATCTTCTGAGAAGAGTCTCGGGAGCCGAGCGAAGAAAGAAAAAATTCATAACGGCCTGAATTGCCATCAATAATGAAACAAATTCTCCATGTGAAAAAGATCACTGCTCTCGATCACGAAAAGATGTTTAGCAGCTTATGGTTGAGAATGACTTACTGTTTTTCTGACGATTTTTCGCATGAAAAGCAAACCTTCAACCCTCGACAAGGCGAGCGTCTCTCCCCACATCGACACCTTGATGTCAAGTTCGCAAGATATCAAATCAAGCTAGATAACTTACCTTTCATGCTCTCGTGTTTCCTTGCCTCTCTTTTCTTAATTCGCCCAAAAGGTGTGTTCTCCAAGGCAAGCGGGGGCAATACAGACTCGCCGTATAATTGCTGCTTGTTCGGGGCAAAATGCCTAACTATGTCGATATCGGAGATGGTGCGATGAGAGATCAATCTGGCCAGGCAAGTCGCCAAGTTGCCATAGAAGGATCATCGATGCCTATGCGTGATGAGCACGGGGACCAACAGAGCGAGCAGATGATTGACGCCTTCGGGATGTTGAAGATTCTGCGGATCTACAAATGGATGCTGTTGGGCTTGACCATCATTGGCACCGGGCTGGGCATTCTCGTCGGTCTCGGGATGACTCCAAAATATACCGCGGTTGCGGAAATTCTAGTGACGTCTGTGAGAGACACGGTGAGCGGTCTTGGGGGCGACGCGCAGCAAAGCGCTGACGAAACCGCGCTCAAAACAGAGGTCCGGAAGTTGACCTCGCGTTCCCATGTCGAGCGGGTCATGCGCGATGCTGGCCTTTACGATCCGATCAAATCTCCCTGGCAGGAAGCGGAGGCGGAGGAAGCCGCCTCAGCCGATTCGTGGTTCTTCGTGAAAAAGGCATTCGCCCTGTTTAGCAATGAAGGCGACCAGCCCAAAGAGATGGAGACCAACAGGGATGCCGACGACAATCCGCTTGAGAAGCAAATCGAAGAATTCTACGAAAATTACAGCGTATTGCTGTCGGGCGATTCTTACGTGATCGCGATCAGCTACACCTCTGATGATCCAAGAGAGGCAGCTCGCGTCGCTAACCAATCAGCCGAAAATTACATCGACGGAAAGCGCCTTAGCAGGGAAGCCGCGACCACCGAGACTTCCGGTTGGCTGGACAAGCGGGTGCAGGTTCTGCGGGAGCACCTGACGAAGGCCGAGAACGAGATCGCGCGGTTCCGCGCCGAGCATAATCTGCAGAACTCAGATTTGGATGCCAAGGCGGAGGAACTCTCCGGCTTCAGTGCGGAGCTGATTAGGCTAAGAGCTGACCTTTCTGGACGGCAGGCTAGGCTGACGGCCCTCACCAAATTGCGTGCATCTGGGCAGCCCGTCTACAATCTGCCGGAAATCAGTAATGCCCAAACGGTCGGTGATCTGCGTCTGCAGCAACGGGAATTGCAACAGCGAGAAGCCGAACTCGCCGATACGTTCGGCCCACGCCATCCTGAGATGCTGGCACTGCGAAATGAGCAGAACAGGATCGACATAAGGCTCGATTTGGAGGTCGATCGGATCATTCAGAATCTGAAAGACGACGTCGAGGCAATGCGTGGACAACAAGCAGCCTTCGAGGCGGAAATCGCCTCGATCCGACAACAAAATTCTGGGCAGAGCGAGGTCGAGGTGCAGTTGCGCGAGCGCGAGCGCGAAGCGGAAGCAACCCGAGAACTTTACCAAACCTTCCTGCAACGCTCCAAGCGGATCAACGAGGAAAAAACCATCGTCCAGTCCGGGATCAGCTTGATTTCCGAGGCGGCAGCGCCGGCGGTGTCGAGCACGCCTACCCCCAAACTAACCGGGCTCATTGGTTTTTGCCTCGCCTTTGTCAGTGGTATGATGATCGCGGTGCTGCGCGATCATCGCGACCAGCGCATCAGGAGCGAGCCGCAGGTTAACAGCTATCTTGGCCTGCACCTGGCGACAATGGTGCCTCAACTGAAGCGGCTAAAGCGCAAGCAGAGGCCCCATCACTACCTGCTCGAAAAGCCGATGTCGGTGTATACCGATGCCTTCCGCAAAGTCCTATTGGACCTCAGGCCGAAAATGGAGAATGGCAAGAACAAGGTCTTAGTCACCACCTCGACCTTACCTAATGAAGGCAAGACGACCTTTTCGCTAAGCTTGGCCACCCTTTCGGCGCGATCCGGAACGAGGACCCTGCTGCTTGATCTCGATCTCCGACATCCCAGCATCCTTCAAGAATTGGGGATCAAAGGGCATGTGAACAGTATCGTCGATTATGTTCAGGGCGATCTGACTTTCGAGGAAACCATCTGGAAACATCCCGTCGTCAAGAATCTTCATGTAGCCATGCCCATGGCGGCCTACTCCCCTGACCCGACGGAGATTCTCGATAGCAAGGAGATGAAGACCTTCCTCGAGAAGGCGCGGGCCCATTATGACATCATCATTATCGACAGCGCGCCGCTGTTTGCGGTCAGCGAGGCCCGAATCGTTGCTTCCCTCGGTGATCTCGCGATCTTTATTCTCCGCTGGGGCGAGACCGACCGTGAAACCGCTCAAGGTGGGCTGCAGCGACTGAAGGAAAGCGGCATCGAAATCTATGGTGCTGCGATGAGCCAAGTCGACTTCAAGAAGCATCGGACGTACCAGTTCCGGGATGCTGGCCATCATTACCAGGAATATGAAAACTACTACGTCAACTAACTGTTCAGTCCTAAGCAGTCGGTATGACTGCATGCCGTGCAACCGTGCTTGCGGCCAACAATCTCCAATTTCTTCGACCTGTCAGTTAGAGCGTTGTCGAACAAACGATGTCGCCATCAGCCCACGTCCCCTCAGGGCCGCGGATAGGGTGTGCCCCCGCCGGCGGCCCTGAGAGGACGTGGGCTGGTTCCGAATGATCGGAAAATACTCTTGCCGAAGGAACCCACAACATCGACCACGATGCCGGATGGATCGGGGTATTGGTGACGAAGCATAGGACCGGCAGGTGTCGTTGGAACTGCATCACTGGGCGCAAAACCCATTTGCCTGGTCATACCCCAGGTTATTGAGCTAAAGAAGCTCTCTCTGTAAGATGAAAAGGAACGGGTCGTTGATTGATTGGCAAGACTATTGGGATAAGAAGCCGCGACTTCTTGGCGAGACCGAATTTTTAAAGCAGGTTGGTAGAACGTCGAAGGGCAAGCCGGTTTCTGATGAACAAATAGACCTGCTGGTGTCGACCTTGTTTCAAGGTCTCGAATTGGCGTCGACCGACACCGTCATGGACCTTTGCTGTGGCAATGGCCTCATCACGTACAAATTTGCCCAGTCTTGCCGTAAGGTTTTCGGCGTCGACTACTCGATACCTCTGATGGAGGTTGCCAAGAAGCATCACAGCTTGCCCAACATCCAGTACATTCAAAGCTCCGTTCTGGAGATAGACCCCTCAAAATTTGCTGGTGATGATGTTATCGATAAGGTCGCCATGACGGACGCCCTTCAGCATTTTGAGACGACACAGTTCCGCACGATCCTGACCAAGATTTCGATGGGGCTGGCCGACAAGGGCATCGTTTTCTTCTCGGGCGTGCCGGACAAATCGAGGATGGACAATTTCCTTGATCGATCGGGTAGTCTCGCACCTGGAAGCGAAAAACGTGATGCTGCGCGCAATGCCATCGGCTCTTGGTGGGACCGAGCTTTCATCACCGAAACCGCCGACGACATGGGCTATCGCTGCCAGATTTTGGATCAGCATAATGACCTTTTGACTTCACATTACCGTTTCGACATCCGCCTGGAGAAATCGACGCCGAGCTGAGATCAACCTTATCGCCCGATGCTGTGCTGGCTTTGAAGGGGCTTGAAACGCCAGCGGCTAAATGATTCCAGCTCGACCTACCTTGTCCTTTAAAACTGCCATTTGCGAACTCCGATATTCATCAGCGGCAAGGCCATAGGAACGGCCGAGAAGCGTCAGTTGGAACATATGAAAAACATAGCGCTCGAAGACAGTGACAATTGGGGCATTCTCAAATCTAACGATAAAACCAACGCCGGACTAACCGCCAGCCTGGCGATCTTCTTCCTGGCCGGTATCCCCTCGCTGATCTACCAGGTCATCTGGCAGCGCTTGTTGACGCTGTATTTCGGCGTCGATATCTACGCGACCACGATCGTAGTTGTGGTCTTCATGCTGGGATTGGGCATCGGGTCGCTGATCGGTGGATGGATGGGCGATCGTGTTCATGCCGTTAGCCGGGTCTATGCCATTGTCGAAGTGTTAATCGGCGTCTTCGGGATCGCCAGTCTGGCCATTTTCCCGCTCGTTGGTGAAGCCTATGCTGGCAGCCCGCTTGGCGCGGTGATCCTGGCGACGGCGCTACTATTGCTTGTCCCCACCGCCTTGATGGGCATGACCTTGCCGTTGATGTGCTGCGTTGTCGTCACCACGAAGGCGTCGATCGGCCCGCGCCTTGCCGCATTATACGGCGTCAACGCGCTCGGCGCTGCCTTTGGCGCACTCATCACCGCCTATCTTCTAATCGGATACTTCGGACTGGCAGGCACCACATGGCTCGCGGCCATCTTGAACGTCTTGCTCGGTTTTCTGGTGATCGGGCTGTTGCCGAAGAAGCGTGGGTCAGGCCGTACGGCGATTGACGAAAGCGGCAATGGTCCTGACGAGGTGGCGGATCGAGGGACCGGCGTCAGCCTCTCCTATAGCGCGGTGCTAGCCTGCGCGTTTTTCTCTGGGGTCATTGCGCTGGGCTACGAAATTGTCTGGTACCGGGTGGCCACTCTCTTGATGCACGGCAACGTCTACGTCTTCGGAACGGTCCTGTTCATGTTCCTCAGTAGCCTAGCGATCGGGTCTCTGGCAAGCCAGCGATCGATTGGACAAGCGGGATGGGCCAAGCGCTTTGCCTGGAGCCAATTGGGCATCGCCGCCTATGCGCTGATTTTCTTTTCCATGCTTGGCTATTTGAGCCCTGGGCTCGGCCTTCGCCATGTCATCGCTGCCTCATTTTTTACTCCCTTTCACCCATCGCTCGATCTGGCGACAGGTCATCTCACCCTGAACGCCGTCTATTCGGCGTTGGACATTCTATTTTGGACGGTCTCGATCATCACGCTGCCGGCCTTCCTGATGGGGTATGGCTTGCCAAACCTGATGCGGGAAGGCAGCGAGAGGGTAAGCGCACTTGGCGGTTCCGTCGCCGGAATCTACTTCGCGAATATTTTGGGATCATGCCTTGGAGGCCTTGGGGTCGGCTTTCTTCTGCTTCATGTTTTTGGCACCGAGATTACGATCAAGCTGTTGATCGTCTTTGGCTGTGCGATGTCCCTGCTGGTGTTTTACGGTATTCGAGATCGAACAGCAGATCGGACGATGGCAACGAAGGTTGGCGTGGGCACGGCGGGGGCCTTGATCGTTCTGGCGGTATTCCTGTTCCCGGAGAAGCATCGCTTGATCCGGGCTCTGCATCTCGGGGATTTTGCCAACGTGGAGCTGAAGATCGCTGAAAACAGCTCCGGCGTGGTGGCATTGCGCACCCAGAGCGAGATCATTGCGTTCAAGGAAGAAACCAAAATCTTGAATGAGATGATGCTTTACATCGACGGCTCGAGGCACGGGTCGATCGGCAGCAAACATCATGAGGATGTCGAGATCAAGATGGCCTTGGCGGCGCGCGAAGGTCCCTTCAACGTGCTGACCATTGGCCTTGGCGACAGCATTATGGTCTCGACCTTAGCAAGCGACCCAAGGGTCGAATCATTGACCGTCGTCGAGCTGAATTCGTTGTTACCTGATATGACCAGGGACACCGAAAGGGGCCAGCTGATCGAGGAAAACGCCGACAAGGTAGCGATCATTATCGACGATGGCCGCCGATGGCTGCAAGCCAATCCCGACACTAAGTTCGACATCGTGATGATGTGGCCGCTGCATGCAGCACAGGCCTATAGCGGTAACATCTTTTCTGTCGAATTCTTCGAAACTATCCGCGCTCATCTTGAGGAGGATGGTTTGCTGTTTTTCCGCTCCGCTGACCCCTTCTCGACAGCGCGCACGGTGGCCAGCGTCTTTACATCAGCGCTCCGGCTTAACGACAACAGCTATGTAGCGTCAGACAGTACTATTCAGATCGATCCGGCGTTGACCGATTTCGATCGGAAGCAGGTGATGGAGATGATCACCGCAGACCAGGACGTGATCTTGGAGAACACGATTGGCGCGCCGCTTAACCGGGATTACGGTCCCAACAGCGAATACTACCTCACCTACCGCTATGCCGACTTCATGCGATCGGCGAAGGCACCCTATCAGGCGGCTCCAGGTAGCATGTCAGCGCATGTGCGGTGAAGGCAGCATGTGGAGATAGACCTCCTTGCTCTATAGGCTTGTGTGATCGAGCCAGAGGGGCGCTACTGCTAGATATCGAGGGTCACCTGCGGCTGAGCATCGAGCATGAGTGCCAGAACATATCGGCTGCGATACCAAACCACCCGACCAAGGGCCGGTTTGTTCCATCGATCGGGTCGGCTGGCCGATCTCGTCTTCTTGACGTTTGGTGACTGTTGTTCTGGTAGAGCTTTTCTTGGTCCATGTGATCCTCGGCATCCGCCTGCCCGATTGAAAGAGGATGGGCCAGGGCCGGATTCCCAGGATCACGTGGACCTAAAGGCTATGATGCCAAGCTAAGATTGAGAAAACGTTAACGCCAATCAGAGAGCCTGAACGCTAAACTTGAGCAGATCGCGGGCGGTATGTTCGGGAATGGTCAAGCGGTCATTGTGCGAGCGTGTTGGCATAACACGTTTTCTGGCGACCGAGGGGCGTGTCTTGGCGGCCGTTGCAACGGGTTGAGTTCCGTACCTTCAAAGCCGCCGATGCTTCCCTCCATAGCGGCAAAGTCCGCTCGCATCGCGCTTCGATTGACTGACGCCGAACGACGATCCATCTGCATTGTCGCCTCGACTTCATTGCTGATGCTATCCATGACGTTGGTGCTGCCTCGACTGACACCAGCCTTTCCAAAGGAAATCATCGCCACGCGAGGCAACCTTGGGAACGACGTCACTAACGGACTGACCGTTGCCTGAAAACCGCTGAACACGGATGTCGGGAACTTAGTAAGGCAACAATGCCTGATTCTTTCAGGATGAGCGATCATCATTCATATAAATACATCACTGCACGATCGCCAATTCGACGAAGCAAATTGTATATAAATCAATGGTTGATTTCAAATAGAAGATAAAAAACTACAAATACACATACAAGATAAAATGATCTGTGTCATATTGACGTACACTCGAAGCGATGTTATTTCGACATAATCGAAAAATTACAAATAGAAGCAGGATTTTTCCTATTGCTATTTGCAGAACATAAACACGCCAATTTTAGTATTGAGTGATTGTATTTTTGTTGTCATGGAATTGAATGTTTGTATTCAAGGTTTCTTTGTAGTTTGGGTTTTTGTTGGTTACGCTTGCTTTTTCTCTGTCTGTACTGCAGTTCGGCTTCTTTATGTTTGGAACGTGGAATGTATTAAAGGGCGTCGTTGCCATGATGAAATTGATTCAGCATGCCAAAAACATCTGCAGAAATCGCAGGTGATCAATGTTTGCTTCTTTTGGAATCCTAGTCTTTATTATTGTCTTTGTGATCTGCGAAAAGGCGGATTATCTTGGTAAAAAATTAGGCGTTGTTGACAAGCCTGATCGAAAATTAAAAAGCCACGCAAAACCTACCCCCCTTATAGGCGGCTTGGCGCTCCTGGTTCCTCTGGTGGCGCTGTTGGCGATGGGCACGGCGGAAACGCCGAATTATGCGCCCTTCTTCATGACGCTTGGCGCCGCCGCTTTCAGTTTCTGGCTCCTCGGGTTTCTCGACGATCGCCACAATCTCTCGCCCATCCATCGACTGCTTGTCTCGATCGGCGTGCTCGTCCTCGCCGGCTTGGTCGAGCCTCGGTTCGTTCTCGCCTGGCTCGACTTCGATGCAATCGGCTATCTCGATCTTGGCCTGCTCGCCTTACCGTTTTCCGTATTGTGCATCGCGGCCTTGATGAATGCCGTCAACATGTCGGACGGGCGGAACGGGATCGTGCTTGGCATGGCCACCTTTTGGCTCTACGGGCTCAGCCAATATGCCCCGCCCGAGCTGATTTCAGTAATGAATGCACTGGTCGTCTGCGCGGCGATCGTGTTCGTCTATAACTGGTCCGGCAAGCTGTTTCTGGGCGATTCAGGCACCTATCTGATCGGCGCCGTGGTTGGCTTGCTGACCATCTACATGCACAGCCATCCCGAAGCTAGCCTGCCGGAATCGGCAGGCGTTCTCTGGTTCATCATCCCCGTGCTCGATTGCGCGCGTCTCGCTGTGACCCGCATGCTCCGAGGACAATCGCCGCTTAGGGGCGACAACCGGCATTTTCATCACTATCTCTGCCGTCGCCTGCCTTGGCGTCAGGCCTATCCGATCTATTTCAGTGTCGCCGCGGGGCCAGGGTTCCTGGGTCTCATGGTGCCCTGGATGTTCCTTCCCATGGTGGTGATTACACCTTTGGTCTACGCGCTTGTGATCCTCTGGGCCAAGGGCGGTAAAGATGGTGTCACCGAAGCCGATGACGCCGCTATGGCGTCCGGCAGGCGGCTGTTGTTCATTGTCAACGACACCCGGTTTTTCGTGTCCCATCGGCTGTCCCTTGCGATCGGCGCGATTGAGAACGGCTACGACGTGCATCTCGCCGCGTTCGACAATGGCGATACTGAGACGCTGAGCCGCCACGGTATCCGGCTTCACCAACTCACCATCGATCGCACCGGGCTGAACCCGGTGAAGGACGTGAAGTTCTTTATCGATCTCGCGCGGATTATGCGCCGGCTCCGGCCCGATCTCACCCATTGCGTGACTATCAAGCCCGTGGTTTACGGTGGCTTGCTGAGCAGACTGCTTCGCGTGGAAGGCTGCGTCATGGCGCTGAGCGGGCTCGGTCAGCTCTTTCAAAAGAAGGGCGGTAGCTGGAAAATGCGCTTGGCCAGGGCGCCGGCGAAGATGCTTTGCCGCTTGGCCATGAAACACAAAAACGGCCATGTGATCTTTCAAAACCGACGGGATCTTGACGAGTTCGTCGAGGCGGGCTTGGTCGCCTCCAGCCGTACCACCTTAATCCCCGGCTCAGGTGTCGATCCCAAAGTCTATAACGCCCCTCTGGAGCCCGATGAGACACCGACGGTCATTCTGCCGGCGCGCATGCTTTGGTCGAAAGGCATTCAGCAATTTGTCGATGCCGCAACCGCCATTCGGGCGCGGGGCCATGATGTTCGCTTTTGGCTGGCAGGCGAGGTGCCGGATCATAATCCCGATGCCGTGCCGGCCTGGAAGCTCAGGGCCTGGCATGACGAGGGGATCGTCAACTGGCTTGGCTATTGCGATGACATGCCGAGCCTCTATGCGCAAAGCACGATCGTCTGCCTGCCGACATATTATCGGGAAGGCGTGCCCAAATGCTTGATCGAAGCCGCTGCCTGCCGGCGGCCGATCATCACCACTGACATGCCGGGATGCCAGGATATCTGCCGGCATGAGGAAAACGGCCTACAGGTGCCGGCGCGCAACGTGTCAGCCATCGTGGACGCCATCACGGCCTTGCTGGAGGAGCCTGATCGCTGCCAGCGCATGGGCGAGCGTGGCCGGCAGCTGGTCGAACAGGAGTTTCATGTCGAACAGGTGGTGCGTACAACCTTGTCGATCTATCAAAAGATCAGCAAGGACGTCGAACCCAGCCCAAAATCCGATCAGCCCCTCACAGCACCCCGCACAGTTTAATGGAATGTCCACGTCATTTGGTTTTACTGCTCTTGAAGAACGCGCCAGGAAATCCTGGGGTATGCAGGCCTCATGTCGGGAGTATACCCGCTCTTGACTCAGCTCCTTTCAAGGCCCCGACTGGACCTTATTGGACCTGAGGAAAGTCGTTCCCGATGAAGCGTGTGGTGCTTTGCACGAGTGGCAATCATCCTGTTTTCAAGGCCCTTTTGCAAAGCCGGCATCGCGTCTCGGCCTTCGTCGATTTCGGCAAGCCGGAGCATCGGCTGAGCAAATCGCGAGCACTCTATAACCGGTTTCACGAAGGCGTTCTGGGTCAGCCTAGAACAGCCGCCGCCACCTGTCGGCTACACGACATTCCTTATATCCATGTGCGCGGGCGGGAATTGGATCAGGCAAGCCAGCTGGTCCGAGATATCGAGGCCGACATCATGGTGGTTGCCCAAACACCTGTTCTGCCGACGTCTTTCTTTTCCCTCTTGCCGGACCAAGCGATCAACCTGCATCCTTCGAAACTGCCGGCCTATCGCGGGGCGAATCCATTTTTTTGGATGGCGGTCGATCAGGTGAGGGAGGCGGCCGCGACCGTTCACCTGCTGACAGAGAAGGTGGATCAAGGCGATATCCTGGCGCAAAACACGCGTCCGATCGACCTCGGACTAACGGAAAAACAGCTCGCCAGGATCGCCATCGAGGAATTGGGCGCTCCCTTAGTGGTCGAGGTTCTAGACGATTTCGCAGCGCTCAAGCAGACTGCCCGGCCACAAACCTGCGCCGATAAAAAACCGTCCACACGCAATGTCAGCCCCAAGACCTTTCATGACATGATCGATCTTGCCTCCCTGTCCCTCGATCAGGTCTGGAACGTCCTTCGTTTTGTCCAAGACTGGCCTGATGTGATCAAAGCCAATACCGGCCCGAACAAGCTCTATCGCTTGGAGGTGCTGGGGCATGATCGCCTGGTGCGTAAACGCAATCAGCTAGATGAGGGTGCCAAGATGATAGAAAAGCGGCAAGGCCGGTGTTATTACTGTCACCCGGAAGGTGATATAGAAATTCGAACTAGAATGAACCTTGACGGCTTCATCAGATCGATGGCGTGAATGGCAGCAGCGTGGCGCTGATCGGAACATGAGCCTGAGCGCAACAGAAGAACTTATCTGAAATACATGATGTGGCCACGCCACTAAAGATCGACAATCAAGGACATGGGCAATGCCCGAATTCGAGGTCAAAACCATCAGCTCGCTGGAAGCGCTCCTGGATGAGGGGCCGTCCTATGACGCCTTGTTGGACCGGGTTCGCGAGGATTGGTCGTTTTATTATCGAGCCCCTTTTCTCAAGACCTATCTGGGCTTGTCGCAGCGGAAGGAACAATTAGCGTTTTTCCTCGTCTTTCAAGCTGAGACGCTGGTAGCGATCGCTCCATTCGTGCTGGTCGTGCAGAAATGGTCTCATTTTTGGATCAAGCGCCTGTCGTTCATCGGCACGGGCATCAAGGATCTGGCCAATGAATACCCGGCCATTCTGATCGATCCGGAGGCGGACGAAACAGCGGTGCTGGAAGCCCTTGTTGCTTTCTTCGGCTCGCGCCAAGCTGATTGGGACCAGCTCGATTTGAGCGGCTTGTCCGATAGTGGGCAGTTTCAATTTTTTCGGCGTTGGATGAAGGGCTCGAAGAGCATCGAGCTCGATCCTGGCTTCCAAACAGTTTTCACCGACAACCTAGCCGAAGTCATCGATCGGGATCTGCCGAAGAGCCGCCTGCGCGAGGTCAAAAGGCTTTCAAGAAAGACCTTCCGCGATCATCCCTCAGCTGCCTATCACGTGGATCATGGCCTGACGGAGGAACTGTTCGACGAGATTTTCTCGCTTCATTCCGCACGGCAACAGGAAAAACGCCATCGGGGTGCGATCAGCAGCCAAAGCTTCTTTGATGATCCAGAACGACGCCGGCGTATGAAGGCAAAGCTCATATGCTTGGCCGAAACCTGTGATCTTCGGGTTTATCGTCTGACGATCGAGGGTCGCCTTATCGCCTTCAACCTCACTTTGCGCTCAGGCAGCACCGAATACGGCCTGTTCATGGCCTTCGATCAGGCGTTTGGTAGCCTCTCGCCCTCCAAAGTACTGATGCTGCACATCTTGCATCTCCTTGATGAGGAAGGGGTCGTGGCGACCCTCGACCATATGTCCGGTCCAAGCATGATGAAGAAGGACTTTTGCAACGTCGAATTCGCAAGGTTCCGCCTGGTCGCCCATAATCACGGGCGGCTGATTTCCTTTGCTAAACACAATTGCTACCTGGCAACCCGCAACACCTACAAATTCGGCGCGGCCCGCCTGCGCGCGGCCAAAAAAATCCTTCGCCCGAAAGACACCAAGCCGGCGAAGGCCGCTTGAATATTCGGTTGTTTACCAAGCTGCCGCTGGCCCTCTCCTCTTTTTGCTTAAGGCCAACGCCCCCAAGTAAGAGCATTAATCTCCTACAGAAAGTTTCAGGGCACATCCTATTCGATGGCTGGCATAGCGAGGACCGTGACGTCTGCGGCGGCGTTACGAAGTGCATGAACCTCAGCGAGTTCAGGGTCTTCCAGCCAAGCTGAAATGTGTCCCTCTGATGGGAAGATCAGGACAACACCCATGGTCGGGCCATGGGGCTGTTGCAGGGCTTGAGTTTTGGCGCCGCCTGCGATGGCCTTCCCCCCATGCTTCGCCACGGCAGGTCCGCCAACCGCTTGATATTCGGACAATTTTGCCGGGTCTTTCACCACGAGAGTGACGATTGCGTAATGGGTCATCTTTGCGCTCCTCTTTTGATAGATGATCACAGCGTACTAACGATGTACTCTGTACGAAATTCGCTATCTGTGAACGAGCCATGTACGAAAATCGACATCTTATCTCGAACTGGGACATCTTACGTCTCATCCTAGCCATCGACCGACAGGGCGGTGTGTCGGGAGCAGCGCGTTTCATGGGGGTCACCCATGCCACGATCTCACGCCGTCTGGCGCGAGCCGAGGATCATGCTGGTGCCGCCTTTTTCGAACGGCTGCCCGCCGGGCTGCGGCTGACGGAAGCCGGCAGGGCCGTCTTGGCGCATGCCACGCGCATCGAGCCGGAGATCAATTCTCTGGAGCGTCAACTGATGGCCCATGAAGACGGATTGAGCGGGCCGCTTCGGGTGACGATCCCGCCGCTCATGTTGACGGCCGCGCTCAGCCGCGACATTGCGCAATTCGCTGCTGCGCATCCTGAGGTAAAAATAGAGTTCGTGGGCGACAATAATCTGCTGAACCTTCATCAGCGTGAGGCGGATGTTGCTATTCGCGTGACCCGCAGACCACCCGAAACATTGTGGGGGCGAAAGCTGACCGACCAGCATGCAGGCTATTATGCCTCGACAGACTGGCTATCGGTAAGCCCTTTGCGATCAGGGGGGGTATCTGGCGACATCCCATTGATCTCCTTCGCTTCCTGGCCGACCCCGATCCCCAAAATATTGCAGCAGGTTTGCCCCAATGTTCGGATTGTGGCTCGCAGTGACGACATGGCGACGGCGTTACAGATGGTCCAAGCTGGATTGGGTTTGACGCGGGTGCCTCGTATCCTCGGGGACTCGCTTGGTGGGCTGAGCCTCGTGAGGTCGCTTCCTAAGGAAATCTATGCGCCGATTTGGCTGCTAACCCACCCGGACTTGCGCAAAAACAAGCGCGTCGAGGCGTTCATGACCCATGTTTCAACCCGGATTAGAGCCCGTCGAAAGGACTACATTTTCCCTGGCTTGGACTAGGCGACGGCGACCATGCATTCCAAGCCGATCAGATTTTTTAGAGTTCGCTTTCAAGTTGGTGTCTGCTCGATTTTCGCGAAAAACCTACGCCAATCGCCCCATTATTCTTTGATTTCTTGTATTGGGCGTTTCATCGTCTCTCGACTTCGGGGCTCAATCATGACGAGCCGTGTAACGACTATGTCAAGGAAATCTCGATGAACGACGCTCTAATACCCATCCAGCTGGCATCTCTTGGTTCGATCATCCTGCTGGTGGCCTGTTCGACACCGGATGTTGTCTCTGACACGACTGCTGTGGCGGTCGCGCCCGCCGTGCAAAACGCTGGTTTCGAGCAGGAATGGGGAGAGTGAGCCGAGGTCGGACGGTTCGAGCAAGCTGTGCAAGTCACGCCTGAGAGCAGCTATGAACTCGAAGCCTATGTCCAAGGTTCCGGCCAGATCGGTGTCATCATGTCCGGCGTAACCCTGACGGCCGAGGCCGAGTAAGACGATAGTTCCGATTGGAACCGGGTGAGCCTGCCGTTCGATACCAAAAATTCGGATGAGGTTGTGGTTTTCGGCGCCTATCACGAGGAAGAAGGTCGGTTCGACGATTTCGAGATTCTACTCGTCGGCGATAACTGAGGTCGGATTGTCTACAGGCGGGCTTGAGCGTGCTTAAGGACCACATGACATCACACCCAAGCCACTCTCCCCCCAAGATCTCACCCTATCGGGCGGCGCTTTGGGGGGGAGTGGCTTGGTTCCGAATGATCGGAACATGCTTTAGGTGGAAGAACCTCTGACACCGACGCAAGCGATGTAAGGTGATGTCAGGCCGTTGGACGGCAGATTCAGCCCCAAGCGCTCCAATCGCCAGACCACCTTGGTGGCGCCCTTGAGTATTCGTCTCAAGAAACGATGGGGCCGGCCTTTTAGTCTTGGCAGCGCCACAACGCCCCAATTCGCCGACATCAGATAGTCGCAATGTCTGAGGTCCAAGGCGGCAGCTTCATGAGCCACCTTCAGATCCTTGGGCCCAAGCGGCACGTGAATACCGTAGGTTTGCTTGTCGAGAAAACGCTGCAGCCAACCAACGCTGCCGCGCATATTCGGGATCGTGGTCAACAGGATGCCGCCCGGCTTCACGAAGCTGGCGCAAACCTCAAGACATTCCGATGTGTCCTTGAAATGCTCCACCACGCCGAAGGAGGCGACCACGTCGAACCGGCCCTGCAACTCAGCCGGCGCATTGAACATGTCGGCGTGATGCACCTCGCCCTTAACGCCTGCTGCTTCAAGCATCTGCCGGGCCTTGACGCAGCCGACCTCGGAATAATCGAGACCAGCGACCTTGAGACCGAGCTCTCGATCGAAATAGGGCAGCCAACGCGATTGCGCGCAACCGATCTCGAGGAAGGACGCGCCGGAGCCGACATCTTTCAGGGCTTCTCGAAAGAACTTGTCCCAAGCCAGGACAACAGTGTTGTCGGGTCGCTTGTCACTGGGATCGACCGGCTTCGGCAGCGCCATGTCATGCTGCCAAAGTGATGACCAATATGTTTCGTCGGTTAAATTCTTGGAACTCATCCGTCCTTCTCCAGCTCTTCTTGAAGGGCTTATCCTGCTGGGCACCGATTGTCGTTGGCGCATTATCATAATGTTTGGTGTGTATAGCATTTTCGATAAATAAAGGGCATAAAAACAAGGTTCCCAATAGTGGCATTTTTCACCATTGAAAGCCTTCATTCATGGACCCGATCAAAGTCATTTATGTATTGGGCTACGGGCATAGTGGTTCGACCATTCTCACCGTGTTGCTCGGTCACCACGCCCAAGCCTTCGGCACCGGCGAACTGACTAGGCTGGTGCGTGCCTGGAACGAGGAGCGTTATTGCTCCTGCGGAGAAACCGTGCCCCAATGCGCGACCTGGACAAAAGTGATCGAGCATTGGCGCGATCACTCGAGCGTCGATCCGCTGGAGGTCTATCCGGCACTCCAGCGGGAATGCGAGCGCTCCGTCGGGGTCTGGCCTGCCCGTGGTGCGCGCAAAAATTTCGATCAATATAGCGAGCTCACGCGCAACCTGATGGTCGCCATGGCGGAAACCACCGGGCAAAGGGTGATCGTCGATTCTTCCAAGCTCACCAGCCGCAGCATCGCCCTTGCCAATGTTCCGGGCATCGATCTTAATGTGGTACATCTGGTGCGCGATGGCCGTGGTGTTGCCTGGTCGATGCGCCGCCCGTTGAAGCCTGCCGAGGCCGCGCCTGGTCCTGGGAAAAGTGGGCCGGTGGAAGATACCATGCGCCCCGCGAGCCGAACCAGCCTTGCCTGGACCCTCAACAACCTGGTGTCTGAAGCGGTGTGCCGCCGCGTCCGGGCTGATGGCACGATTCGCGTGCGCTACGAGGATCTGGTCAATGATGTCGGCGCAACCCTGCAGCGGATCGGCAAGGTCGTCGGTCTGGATTATGCCGACGTCATCCGCCAGGTCGAGGGCGGCGAGCCGTTCGAGCCTGGGCATGTTGTGGCCGGCAATCGGCTGCGCATGAAGGGGCCGATCCGCTTAAAGATGGATACGGAGTGGCAATCGAAAATGCCGAACGGACAACGCAAGATCGCCAGCCTGATCTGCGGACCCCTGCTACGGCGCTACGGTTATTTTTGATTTTATGGGACTAATTCGTCGTGACAATTGTTCAGACGTTTTTCTGCCCAGAGCTAACGAAGCCTTAACCAGCCATCATTAAACATTGTTGCCTGGTCCATGCAATCCTGGGAATCCGCCCGCCCGCAGGGAAGTGGGGCGAGGCTCGGATTTCCAGGATCGCATGGACCAGATCGATGAACTTAGAAGCCAAGAGTTAACAATTGCTCGCGTGTAGCCAATCCAATCGAAATTGTCACCACGGCCTCGTCTGTTTATCGGTTCGAGCAATTCCGGCCCTCTCCTAAAAAAATCACATCACTAGGCGCTGGCCGATTTTGAGATAGAGATCTTCATATTGCGCCGTGACGGCGTCGATCGAGAAATTGTCGAGGATTCGAGCCCTTGCCGCCTCGCAGAGCCGACGCCGTTCGGCTGGATCGAGGTTCAACAAGGGGCCAAGTGCTTCCTCGGCAAAGGCTTCGACATCACCCGGCAGAACCACCCGGCCGGTATCGCCAATGATCCAGCGACTGTCGCCGACATCGGTGGCCGCACAAGGCACGCCCGAGGCCATCGCTTCACCGAGAACATTGGGAAAGCCCTCGCCCCATTTCGATGACATGGCGTAGACATCGACGCCGGCGATCAGCGCGGCCATATCAGAGCGATAGCCCAGGAGCGAGACGTGATCGTTCAAGTCCAGATCCGCGATCGTCCGGCAAAGTGCTTCATTGTCCGGATCGACATTCTTGCCGATCAGCACCAAATGCAGTGCTTGCCCCGACGCCTGCAGCCGGGCGGCGGCCTGCAAGAGCAAGGCGTGATCCTTCATCGGATGGTAGCGTGCCGCCATGCCGATAATCTTGCGCTTGGGATCAATGCCTAGATCAGTGCAAAGTTTCTCCCGGGCATCGGTGCTCGGCTTGAATTCTGAACAATCGAAACCGTTGGGAATAACCGCGACGTTCTTCTTGGAAAAGCCGACGCCGATATGTTGCTGCACGCTGACTTTCGAGCAATAGACCACCTTATCTGCCAGACGGGCGAACAGGCCGCTGGCGCGGATGACGGAGCGGGTAAGAGCCTTCTCTTGCTGGATATCGTGGAGGGAGTGGCGAATGTTCCAAAGCGTGGCGGTCTTGCGATCAATGGGCAAACGGCTGGTGATGGCGGCAAGATTGGCGTGATAGAGCCATCCCTGAATGAGGCAGGGACCTTGAGCCTGGCTCGACCGATTTTGGCGCAGCGTTTGCACGACGCGCAGCCAGGCGGCGGGTGTTGCCTTGCCTCGTGACAGGCCGAGCTGCTTGAGTGGGACACCGGCATCGAGCACGCGCTCACGGTTGAGGCCACCATCGAGGAACGAGACGACGCTGTAACGAAGGCGCTCATCAGATCGGTGCTCAAGGAGTTTGCACAGCATGGTCTGAGCACCGCCGTCATCCAGATCGTTGATCATATGCAGCACATGGATCGGCGGACCGCCGCCGCCGGCTGAGTTGGAGAGGCTAGGCTTGGACTGGTTTTGAATGATCGTTGAATGCTTTTGAACGGACGTTGGCGAATGCTCGTCAATCTTCATAATATTTGCTGATATTTTTTTGATAATCCGCGCCGTCTTCGTTTTCATAAAGGAAATGCTGCTTGCCCGCCGCGACCAGGGCAGCACCTGCGAGGGTCGCATCGCTGTCCCTCAGAATACTGAGTGCGGCGCCGATCGCGGAAAGCGGTGTTTTGCCCCAGCGCGCGCAGAACACCACGCGATCGACGAATTCAACGATCAAGCGGCTCTCACTCACCGCCAGCATGGGCGCTGAATCGACGAAAACCCAATCATAATCCTCGCGCACCGTGCGAAATAGCTGTCGCATCTCGTCGCTGCTCATGAGATTGGCCGGGTTCTCCGGGCGATGCACCACCGACAAGACGTCGAAATCGCCGCCGGATCGAACCACGGCGTCATGCACATAGAGATCATCCTCGATGACTTCGACAATACCGTTTTCCGGGGTCACACCGGTGACCTTGCCGATGCTGGGGTGGCGCAGATCCAGATCGATCAAAAGGACTTTCTGGCGCCATTGCGCCGCCGTGGTCGCCAGACTGGTAGCAAAGGTCGTCTTGCCATCCCCCGACAAGGCAGACGCGATCATGATCACCTGACATTCACGTTTTGACTGCCCCGCACGAAGGGCAGCATAGATCAGGCGCAGATCCTCCGCATAGCGCGAGCGCGGATGAAGCTTGATGTAGAGATGGGGTTTATGGGTTTTCGCGGTTTGCTCGTTATAGCCGACAGCACCCAGGGCCTTCACCCGAAACAACCGCTCGATCTGTTTCTTGCTGCGCACCTTGCGATCGAGAATTTCCAGCAGCAGCGCTAAAATGGCACTGCCGGTGAGCGAGATGGTGAAGCCTAAGATGGTATAGAGCTTGGAACTGAGCGAGCTTGGTGACCTCGGCGGTTTGGCGAGCGAGCCTACCTTGGCATCTGGTTCGATAATGGCGCGCTGAACATCGATCGACTTGTAATGCTCCAAGAAGAGCTGCATCAAATTGCGCGCGACCTCAGCTTCCCGCTCCAATTCGCGCAGGCGGATCTCGTCGGTGCCTCGGCGATAGCCCTCCGTGCGCGTCCCCTCGAGGTCGTTCTCGGCCAGGGTAACGCGCTGCTGCACAAGGCTGGCCTGGCGCTCTAGGTCCAGCTTCATTCTGGTGATTTCGGTATTGATCTTGCTCGCCAGCGAGGATTGCTGCTCGACAATCAGCTGCATGCGGGGGTGATTAGCCCCATAGGTCTTGGCAAGCTCGCTGTAGGTCCGTTCGAGTTCCAGCTGCTGGGCTTGCAGCTGCAGCATCGTGGGCGACGAGACGACACCCGTGACGGCGCTCTGATCGGCACGTGTCTCCAGATCCTGCACCATGGCGATCTTGGATTGGAGATTGTTCAGCTCGGCCCGCGCCAGGGTTAGCTGCCGGTTAAGTTCGATCTGTTCGGCCTGACGGGCCTCCGATGCCTGGTTATGCGCCAGCCCATGTTCGGCGCGATAGGTCTGGATCGCTGCTTCGGCGACGCGCACTTCGTCTTCGAGCTCATCCAGCCGTTTAGACGTCCAGTCCTCAACCTTGTTGACTTTGGAAAGCTTGCTCTCCAGCTGCCCGTCGACATAATTGTTCGCTGCGGTGTTGACGATGTCGGCTGCAAGTTCTGGATCAGGTGACGTGAAGGCGATATTGATGACCTGCGATTCGCCCACTTGATTGACCACAAACCGCTTGCTGAAGGCCTTGAGGATCGCCGTTTCATCGACGGTGGCTGCTGTCTGATCCGCGTTTTTGATCGGTTCGAGATCAAGCGGCTCCGATTGGTGCGGCTGACCGGCCGAAACCTGGAACGTCGTGGTTATCCCGTCGATCAGCTTTCCAAGGCTGGCGAACGAGAGCAACCCGCTCTCTTGGGGCGCAAAGACCGGGTTCTTGGTAAGGTCCAGATAGTCGATGATACGGCCGACGAAAGGCGGGCGCAGCATCAGGTTAACCTGGGTCGCCATCGTCTCCGGATCTGCAGTCAAGGCGCTAGACACCTTGCTGATACCCTCGATCGGAACACCTGAAGATCCCTCGATAACGATCGAGGCTTCTGCTGTATATTGCGGCTCAAATTGTTTGGCGATCAACGCAGCCAGCGCTGTTCCCAAACAGGTCAGCAGGATCACCAGCCATTTTCGCCGGCGGAAAATAAGCAGGAACTCGCCAATTGAAGGCGCCGAAGACACACCCTGAAGCTGCTGCTCCGCTCTTTGTGCGGCAACGTCATTCGTTGTCTTCTCTTCTTCCTTCCCGTTAATTCTTGGAAAGACGTCATGCAAGAGAAGCGCTCCAACTAATAGTTGCTTTTCTTCGTTCAACAACTGGACTATTACAAGGTTGCGCCTGGCAAAACAAGCAGCTAAATCGAGAAGAATATCAAAACAGCGCTGTTATATGTCAAAATGCATGTGACAGTCCGACGGCAGTAAAAAAAATTATGAAATTTATATTTTAGAGTCATGAGTTTAGATGACTATTACAAAGCGACGCGGTACAAATATAGTGTAACTATAATTGCGGAAAGTTCAACTTAGGGTTTTTCTCATGTGCGGTATTGCTGGCTTTATCGATCATACCGTTTCGTTGTCCTCAGATGAGCTGCAGGGCCGAGCACTATTGATGTGCCATCAATTGGCCCATCGGGGCCCGGACGATGAGCAGGTCTGGACGGATGAAACTGTTGGAGTGGCGCTCGGTCATCGGCGTCTCGCGATCGTCGATCTGTCGGTGAGCGGCCGCCAGCCCATGGCGTCGGCGGATGGCCGCTATGTACTGATTTATAACGGCGAGATCTACAATGCGGCTGAGCTGCGTGTGGATCTGGAAAAGCGGGGGCATCACTTCAAGGGCCATTCCGATACGGAAGTTTTGATCGAGGGCATTGCAGCTTTCGGCGTTTCGGCCTGCGTTCAACGCCTGATCGGCATGTTCGCCTTCGCCGTTTGGGACAAACACGAGAAGAGCCTGACCTTGGTGCGTGACCGATTGGGGATCAAACCCCTCTATTGGACCAGGTTGGGTGGCTTGTTGTTGTTCGGCTCCGAACTGAAAGCCCTTCGCGCTTATCCGGACTGGCAGCCCGAGGTCGATCGCTACGCACTTGCCCTTTTCATGCGCGATCGTGTGGTGAGTGCGCCGCAGAGCATCTACCAGGGCGTGGAAGCCCTGGCACCGGGCGAGATCCTGGAGATTTCGAGCACGGGCAAGGAGAGGCGCTCCGTTTATTGGAACCCTGTCGCGATCGCTGAACAAGGTCAGATCGTCAGGAGCGACGAGGAGGCGATGGACCAGCTCGAAGCGCTGCTGCGGGATGCTGTCGGGCGGCGCATGATCGCTGACGTTCCCTTAGGTGCCTTCTTGTCCGGTGGCGTCGATTCCTCGACTGTCACGGCGATGATGCAGGCCGAGAGCATCCGGCCGGTCAAGACATTTTCCATCGGGTTTGATGAGCAAAACTTCGATGAAGCGCCCTTTGCCAAGGTCGTTGCTGAACATCTCGGGACCGAGCATACCGAACTTTATATCAACTCAAAGGACGCGCTCGATCTGGTGCCGGAGCTCGCCAATATCTTCGATGAACCCTTCGCTGATGCCTCCCAGATCCCGACCTGTCTGCTCGCCGCCTTGACCAAAAAGCATGTCACGGTCGCCTTGTCAGGGGATGGTGGCGATGAGCTGTTCGCCGGCTATGAACGCTACCAAAAGGCTGAAAAACGCTGGCAGATGATCAAGCCCATACCGTCTACATGCCGCATGATCGGCGCCGATGGTCTGGATAAAATGCTCTATCTGGCCAGGCGATCAGCCCCGGGACGCGCCCTCATCGAGAAGCTCGGGAGTGGCATGTTTAACCGCCTGGCGATCTGGTCGTCGCATCTGCGGGCGAGTAACGCTTATGATCTCTACCAGCAGCGCCATCACCCCTGGCGCCGGCCGGAGGACATCGTGCGCGATGTCGCCTGGCCAGGTGAGATGGCATCCAGTGAGGTTGTTGGCGGCCTGGATCATCTAACACGCATGCAGCTGGAAGATCTGACGGGCTATCTACCCGACGATATTCTGACCAAGGTGGACCGCGCGACCATGGCTGTTGCGCTGGAGGCGCGAGTCCCGATTCTCGATCATCGCGTCGCCGAATTCGCCCTTCGCCTGCCAAGAGAGCACAAGATCCGCAACGGTGAGGGCAAATGGCTCTTAAAAAAAGTGTTGGCGCGCCATGTGCCGAGCCATCTTTACGATCGGCCGAAAAAGGGCTTTTCGGTGCCCCTTGCTAGCTGGCTGCGCGGGCCTTTGCGTGATTGGGCTGAAGATCTCCTCGATGAGAAACGGCTGCGCGAGGATGGCTATTTCCACAGCAAGCTGATCCGAGATCGCTGGCAGCAGCATCTCAATGACGAATGGAACTGGCAAACGCAGCTCTGGCAAATCTTGGTCTTCCAGGCCTGGCTACGCCATGGAAAGGCGGCTTAATGGTGCCGCGCGGAAAATAAGCGAGACATTTGATGATCACGACGATGACCTATGCCGGGCCTTTCGGTAATCACACCAAATGGTTCAGTGATCGCCTGGAGATGGCAGATAGCTTCAGGCTGATGCGCTACACCCAATATCCCGGCCGGGAAGCAAAACTCGGCTTCGTGCGCCGGGATTTTCAAACCAAGATCATCGATCTTACGGCAACGCCGGAAGCATTGAAGGAACAGACCAGCAAAAACACGCTCTACAAGGCCAGGCGTGCCGAGCGCGACGGTGTCACCTGCCATTTCGAGGGTGATATCGAGGGCTTTCGGATTTTCTACAATGAGGTTGCCGAGGCGCAATCGCGCGCGCCGATCGCCAAAGGCCTCCTGGAGAGTGCTTCCCCTGCCTGCCGCATCGTCCAAGCCGATCTGGAAGGTGAAACCTTGGTGATGCATAGCTATCTGGCCGACCCGGCGCAAAAGCGCATCCGGTTATGGCATTCGGCGTCCCGCCATGTGATGGGCGGGGATTCCAAGGCACGCAACGCGATTGGTATGGCGAACCGCCTGCTGCATTGGGAATGTTTGCTACGCTTCAAGGAAGAGGGTTTTCGCCGCTACGACTTCGGTGGTTATTCGGCCGATGCGCGTGATCAGAAGAAGATGGCGATCAACAAGTTCAAGGATGGCTTCGGTGGCGAGATCTTTGCTGAGTCGAACTATGTCTCCTACCCGCTGATGGCCTTGCTCTCGATCAAGGGCCTGTTCAAAGGCCGGCGTGACCAGGACACCGATGCGGCCCGGGACGCCGGTTCGGCCCGGGACTCCGGTGCGGACGCGAACACATGACCAAGCTGCCCTTCTTGATCACGATCGACACCGAGGGCGACAATCTCTGGTCCAGGCCGAAAGAGATTGAAACCAGGAACGCCAGCTATCTGCCGCGCTTTCAAGAACTATGCGAGGCCCATGGCCAAAAACCCACCTATCTTGTGAATTACGAGATGGCGATGTCGGAGGCATTCATCGAATTCGCCCGCGATGTGATTGCCCGTGGGACAGGTGAGATCGGCATGCATCTTCATGCCTGGAACAGCCCGCCGCTCACACCGCTGACCGAAGACGACAATCGCTATCACCCCTATCTGATCGAGTATCCGGACGAGGTCATGGCTGAGAAAATCAGCGTCATGACCAAGCTATTGGAGGATATTTTTCAGACCAAGATGACCAGCCATCGTGCTGGGCGCTGGGCTTTTGATGAGCGCTATGCACGCCTTTTGCTTGAACATGGCTACAAGGTCGATTGCTCGATCACGCCCCATGTTTCCTGGGCCAGCCGCAAGGGTGATCCCGCGGGAAGCGGTGGATCCAACTACCGATATTGCTCGGAAAAGCCCTACTTTACCGATCCCGCAGATCCGAAACGGCCAGGTGGCTCAGGCCTGCTGGAAGTTCCGATGACCGTGAAGCGTGCCGGCGGAACCTTCGGCCGCCTGGTGGACGATCATACCGGCGACATGTCCCTGATGCGCCGCGCTGTGCAAAAAATCTGCCCATTGGTCTCCTGGCTCCGGCCCAATGGCCGCAACCGTTCTGAGATGATCGGCCTTCTTGATCGCATCATCGTGGATGGCACCGGCCATGCGGAATTCATGTTGCATTCCTCGGAATTCATGCCGGGTGGCAGTCCAACCTTTCAGAACGAGACCTCGATCGAAGCGCTCTATGAAGATATGATCGCTCTGTTTGAGGCCGCCGGAAATCACTTCGCCGGCGCCACGCTTACCGAGTTTCATGATCAAGCCATCCAAGGCGACCTTGCCTATGCGAGGGCGTCTTGATGATGTCGGTAAACTAGAGCGATGACCATCGAGATCATTGTCATGGAGAGCCCCGCTGATCTTGGGCCGCATCAAGAGGCCTGGATCGCTCTTGCGGCCAAGGCTCTCGAGCGCAACGTCTTCTACGAGCCCGGCTTTTTCATGCCCGCCTTCGAGCATCTCGGTAGCGGCAAAGGCTGGAAGGTGCTTTTAGTCTATAAGGGCGCTGTACTGATCGGGTTCATCCCCATCAGCCTGCGTGTCGCCGCGGGCGGTCTAGTCATGGGCATGATCAAGCATGCCCATAGCTATCATCACGCGCCCCTCCTGCACCGGGATGAGGCCGATGATGCGATCGATGCTTGGCTTCGCTGGTGCCGCGAGAAGAGCGGGGCGAGGCTGGTCGTCTGCCCGGGCATCGAGGTGGCCGGACCCGTGGCCGCGGCCTTGAGTGATGGGCTGGCGCGGGCAGGGGCGTTCCATTTGGCGCGCAGTCATTACACACGCCCACTGTTGACCATGAGCGATGTCGGGGAAGGTTATCCCCGTTCTGCTCTTGGCAAGAAAACCGAGCGTGACCTTAGCCGCCGTCGTCGCCGGCTAGATGAAATGGGCCTTGTGACCGTCGAGCAATCTATGCCCGGCGACGATATTCAACCGCTTGCTGCTGCCTTTTTGACCCTTGAGAAGGCGGGCTGGAAGGGGGCGAACGGATCGGCACTCGCCTCCAAGCCGGACCAGGTAAAATTCTTCGAGGCCATGACCTCAGCACTCCAACAAAAAAACCTGATCAAGGTTTACAGCTGCCTTCTTGATGGCCAGCTGCTTGCGATCGAGCTGTCGCTTCTGGTGGAAGGGCCAACCCTCGGTGCCTTCAGTTTCAAGACCGCCTTCGACGAAGGCGAGGCATGGCGGTCCTTCGGTGTAGGCAACATGCTTGCTGCCGAGGCGATCAAGCTTTTGCGCCAAAGCCATCCCGAGCTTAGCTGGATCGATAGCTGTGCTAGAGGCGCCAACGGTTTTCTCACCAAGCTTATGCCGGATAGCCGAGGGATGGCGACCTTCATGTTCGGAGTGCCGGGTGTCAGGGGCCGTCTGGTCTTCGAAACCGCACGCCTTGGCCTGGAAGCGCGTGGTGTCTGGCAAAAGCTGGCATCGAAGCCTGGCTTGAATGCGGAAAAATAGCGTGCCGCCAGTCCAAGCTATCTCAAAAGACATCGCCGAAGTTGCAGACAGACCTGTCCTCGACGACAAACCGCGGCGGATCACCCTGGTGATCGCTTCGCTGGGCTGGGGAGGGGCGCAAAAAATCATCACCGCCATGGCCAATCATTGGGCAAGGCAAGGCTGGCAGATCACCCTGATCTCCATGGATGAAGAGAACGACCCACCGTTTTTTCCCATCGATGAAGCCGTCGATCTGCTGGCCCTTGGGGTCAAGGGCCACACAGCCTCGCCTTTCCAGGCGATCAGCGAGAACTGTCGGCGCTTGACCACCCTTCGACGGGCGATCGTCGACAGTGCTCCAGATGTTGTGATCTCCTTTCTTTCCGTCACCAATGTCCGAGCGCTTCTCGCAACAATCGGCCTCAATCTGCCGGTGATCGTTTCCGAGCGCGGCGATCCCAATCGGCGCTCGATCTCCCGGGCCTGGCGCTGGCTGCGCGCGGCAATCTATCCCTTCGCCAAGGCCTCGGTCGCCCAGACTGACTACGCGAAGAATTGTTTTCATGGATCGATCCGCAGGCGCTGCCTGGTCATCCCCAACCCCGTTCTCATACCGGAAATGCCAGCGTCTCGAACCAGTAAAACCGTGATTGGTGTCGGTCATCTCGTGCCGGTCAAGGGTTTTGACGTTCTCGTGCGGGCATTTGGCCGTATCGCTCAGAACCATCCTGATTGGTGTTTGAGGATCTGGGGTCATGGTGATGAGCGCGAACGGCTGCTGGCACTTGCCACCGAGTTCGGCATCGTGGACAGGTTGGAGCTTCCAGGTCTCACCGATCAACCCGGTGCCTGGGCTTCCGAGGCGTCGATTTTCGTCCTGGCGTCTCGTCATGAAGGCTTTCCTAATGCGCTCCTGGAGGCGATGGCATCGGGCCTTCCGGTGATCGCCACCGATTGCCCCATCGGCGGCCCCCGCGCGATGATCGCGCCAGGCCAGACGGGTCTCCTCGTCCCCAACGAGGACGAAACGGCCATGGCGGACGCCCTGGATCAGCTCATGACCGACGAGACCCAAGCCGCCCGCCTCGCTGGAGCTGCCCGAGAACGCGCCGAAGATTTCGCCATGGACAAGGTCATGGCGCGCTGGACCGAACTGGTGGAGTCGTTGGTTTAGGAACGTCCCGTTCCAGCGGTTTAGAAGCATCCCGTTCGGGCCGAAAGGTCCCGTGTCCACAAGAGCCCGCATACTTTTGGAATGCCAGGCCTTCTCTTTGAAAGTGGTGGGAGCCAGATGACGTGGTCACATCACGAACGTTCTTTGATCAGCAACCATGAAGCACTCATGGCGAAGCCAGCCGAGAAGAGAAACGCCGGATATTGCGCAATACTATGGGAGAAGAAGCCGCCGACGATCGTGATCACGACCAAGGCGACCCCTGGCGGATAGCGCCGTTTGTAACTGATGAATAGGAGGCCTAGGAGGAACCAGATATAGCAAATCAGGCTGAAAATCCCGTTATTGACCCAGAATTCCAGATACATGTTATGAGGCCTGAACGGCAGTGATCGGCTAAAGCCTGTGCCATGGCCGATGATCGGCGCATCATCGATCAAAGCGATATATTGGGGGATCAGATTCAAGCGGATATTGTCGGTTTCGTAGACGCCTTCGGATTGCGTGTTGAAGCTGAAGGTGTCCAGGCGGCGCTGCGCATTTTCGCCTTCGAACATCTCGGAGGACTGGATGAGATGGTTGACCGAGAATATCACCGCCGGGATCGTGATCGCCGCGACGAGGGGCAAGATCAGCATTTGCCGAAGACGGTTTTCCTGGCCAGTGAAATATAGGTAGATTACCAAAAAAATACCGAAGGTGAAAAAGCCGCCGCGCGACAAGGTCAGGAACAGCGCGATGCCGGAGATGAACAAAACGATGACGTCCAGCATATGGACCCGATCATAGCGTACCACCATCGCGGTCAGCATGGTGACGACCAGCGCGCTGGCATTCGGATTTTTGAGAAAGCCCGAGGCGCGATCGGCAACTTGGCTCTCGAAGGTCGGATCGTTGAGATCCCAGAAAATAGAGTAGATCAAGACGGCGAGCGCGGATAGAAGGACCCAACGAGCCCCGTCCTGGCGCAATAGCAAAGCCATGCTCATGGCGCCGATCAGGACCAAAAAGCGGTAAACCAGGATAAAGATCGACTTGGTCGCACTCTCGCCAGCCATGGCGACGCCCGGCAGGATAGCGCCGGCAAGGCCGATCAGCACCAGAGCGAAATAAGGTACGATCACATGAATATGATCACGCAGGAAATGCATGGTCGAGGTCATGCCATTTCGAAAGAAATCGGGCAGATGAACCCGTAGCACGAAGGGCAGCAATGCGATCAGGCAGAGCTCGATCGGCTTTGAGAAGATGGGCGATACGCCGATTAGATGATAGATGGCATCCGTTGCGTAAATGCAGACAAACGGCACCGCCCAGAGCATCAAACCCCAGTCGAAATAGGATCTGAAATCACTCGTCTCTTCAGCATTCATCCGATCTCACCTCCCATCAAGCCGCAAGCCGTTTCCGGTGATTTTTCGAACAAAGCGCCACCAGATGACGCTCGGTGCGCTCGATCATGATGTCCATGCTGAACCGCTCGACGATCCTTGCCCGCGCTCGTCGGCCGAGATCATGCCGCGCCTCTTCTGACAAGGACGTCAGCGTCAGGAGTGCTGTCACCAAGGCATCGGGCGTCGACGGGCTTACCAATTGGCCAACCTCGCCCATCATCATCGCGACATCGCCGACAGTCGTCGCCACAGGCGGCACGCCTGTCGCCATCGCTTCGGCAACCACATTGGGGAAACCCTCGGATTTTGAGGTGAGGCAGAGAATGTCCAGCGCGTTGTAGACCGCGGGCATGTCACGCCTTGCCCCCGCCCAGATCACTTTGTCCTTCAACCCGAGGCGATCTGCCTGCTCACCAAGGGCCTGGCGATAAGCATTCGGGCCATCGCCGACACAAACGAAACGAGCGCGCGGCTCCATCTCGGCGAGCTTGGCGGCGGCATCCAGAAACAAGGGATGGTCCTTGACGGGCATCAGGCGCCCGACAAGCCCGATTAGGAGATGGTCCGGGGCTAGCCCCCATTCCCCGCGCAACGCTAAACCGGCCGCGGTGTCGGGATGGAACAGCTCCACATCGATCCCATTCGGCACGACGTCGGTTTGTTCGGGGCGAAAACCACGCGCCTGGTAAGCGTCTAGCCCCGCCTTAGAATTAGCGAGGATCAAGGGCAGGCGGCTGGAGACCATCCGGCAGAGCTCCACCGATACCCGTTGTTTCCATGGCACGGTCTGTTTCGACGTGCGCAGGCTCCAAGCGACCGGCAGACCAGTGTGGCGCCGTGTCGCCAGCCAGGCGATGAAATCGGAAGTATGCAAGGCACTATAGACCACCTCGGCATCAAGGCGGCGAAGAAGAACTGCCAGGTGGCGTGGTGCGGTCAGCATCTGCTGGATACGATGGAGGATCGTGCGACCCCGTTGGGGATTGAGGCAACAGAGCTGAACGTTGCCGCGCTCCTCGAGCCAATCCCAATAAGGACCGCCGCCATGAAGCGTGACGAAGGTGACCTGATGACCTCTCTTCGCCAAACCTTTAGCCAATTGGACGAACTGCCACTGCGCGCCGCCCATGCGAAGAGAATCAATAAAAAGAACGATGTTCATATCGGGTAAGACTGATCAATGGGGTGAATGCCATGGGCACTTCAATAATCCCCAAAGCAACGGTCAATTTGATCCTTCAAGGGGTGTTTGACAACCGGTTCTCGGGGATTTGGCATAAAGTGGCCTGCAAAATACCGGGATGATATGGAAAAAAATCCTAGATGCTTTAGGATCATGGTAGTTCGAGGTGGCCGCGGGTGGTTGGGCTGAACGGCGAACAAACGAAAAAACCAATCGAACCTGAGATCCCTGTGAATGCTGGGTTTTAACTGGAACGCACCGCTGTTTCGCTTGTTGTGGAACCGCCTAATCAAGCCATCCGCACCGGGGATCACGTCACAGCATGAAATCGTGTATAGAACGCTTCGGTGGCATTTTAGAAAAAAGGTGTCTTATGGCTCGTCCTGTAACATGCGGCTCGGTTGGGATGCTGTTCGCTGGTGCTTCGGCCCTGCTCATAACATCCATCGGTGCCGCCAAGGGGGCGGGGGAAGAAGCCCGTCAGGACTTGGCGCAACAAGCACGTGGCTCCTTGACTTGGATCGCGCAGGATCTGCGCGCAAGGTCGCTGAATGGCGGCTATACCCCTCTCTATTTGCCGCTCTCAACGCCCGGCGATATTACCACGATCGGAATCCAATATCCCGGCACGCCCGATGTCGGCCAATGCCTACTCCGGGCCTATGACATCTTCGATCATCAGGAGTTTTTAGACGGGGCAAAGGAAGTTGGCCGCGCCCTTGCCTGGTATCAGAGCGAGACGGGTGGCTGGCCGATCGAAATCGAAGAACCAACCCTGCCGCCGACAACGGATGAGGGCATGGGGCACCTATCGCGTCAGAAAAGAGACGATACGTTCGATGATAACGCCACCCAAGGCGCGCTCGACTTCCTGTTGACGCTTGATGACAGGATCGATGCGCCGTGGCTGGACAACGCGCTGGATCTCGGCCTTGACTTCATGCTGGAGGGCCAGCTCGAAGCGGGCGGATGGCCTCAATATTACCCGCTGATCGGCGGTTATCACGACTTCCACACATTCAATGACGGCGCGATCAACAATGCGATCTCGGTCATGCTCAAGGCGCATGAGCACCGGGACGATCCCCGCTTTCTTGAAAGTGCTTTGCGCGGTGCTGCGTTCATCGCAGCCAGCCAGTTGCCAGCACCGCAAGCGGGCTGGGCGCAGCAATATGACTGGGACCTGAAACCAGCACCGGCTCGGCCTTTCGAGCCAGCCTCTGTCAGTAGCTCATCCACCAGCCGCAATATTCTAACCCTGCTCGACATTGCGAAACATACCGGCGATGCGCAGTATCTGGAGCCGATCCCGGCTGCGATCGAATGGCTTCGAGCTTCAGCCCTGGATGAGAAGTCATGGGCAAGATTCTACGAGCTCGGCACCAATCGTCCGATCTATCCGACGCGCTCAGGTGACATCGTGGATAGTCTCGATGACTTGCCGGAGGACGAACGTGGCAAATACGCCTATGTCGCCGGATTTAAGGTGAAGGAAGCCATCACGCTCTACCAAAAGCTCAGGAAAAACCCGCGGGCAGGTGACTTCGAACGTTGGCGTGATGAGGCTTCACGGGCCGAGGCCAAGAGAAAAACAAGAAAATCGGAGCAGCGAATTGCCGATGTTCTTGCCTATGCCGAACAGTATCGGGCCGAGCCGGCGAGTAACGAAATCCTGCTGGGCGAGTTCATCGAACTCTGCGAGACGGTTTTGAATTATTTGGAATTTAACAAGATCCCCTAATTACAGCGGCACGAGCCCGCTTCCTTGTCTAGGTTGCCTCCGTTTCGGCTAGCTCCCCCGCCCAACCAGCCGCAGTGACCCACCATATCGGGCGGTTGGGTGGGGGGCTTAATCTAAGGAGCCCCACGCATTCGAAAGAGAACAAGGCACATCAAAACGATCGATGAGCAGAAATATACGCTTGATGTCAGCGTCATCTGAATGCCAGGTTGATGATCCGATGGCACACCTTTTGGTTAGAGCCTTAATCAGCAGCGTTGGCTCATTGTTGGTCAAGGGGTTTATCAACACGTCACTTACGTTCACCGTACCACGCAGCCTAGCCTCTTGAGCGCCTGCTGCTGACGCCATCCAAATGGCCATCTCACGAGGACCTCTGCCGGGATACCCCGGGAGTAC
>JBOEHJ010000063.1:0-62330 GCA_050633905.1 Geminicoccales bacterium | reverse complement strand
TGTTGCAGGCGATGAACACCGGTCATGACGGGTCCATGACCACGATCCACGCCAACACGCCGCGCGACGCGCTCTCGCGCCTCGAACAGATGATCATGATGACGGGCGTGCAGTTCCCGTTGCACTCCATGCGCGCACAGCTCGCCTCCGCGATCAACGTCGTCATCCAGCTTGAGCGCATGGCCGACGGCAAACGCCGCATCGTTAGCGTGCAGGAAATCACCGGCATGGAACGGGATGTCGTGATGATGCAGGAGATCTTCACCTTCCGCCGCCTCGGCCTCGATGAGAAAGGCGACGTCATCGGCCATTTCGAAGCGACCGGCGTGCGCCCGAAATTTGCCGATCGCCTGCGCTCATTCGGCGTCGACTTACCGGTCAATCTTTTTTCCAATCAGCAAAAGCTTTGAGGACGACTTGATGAGTGGCTTTAACCTATCGATTCTCGTTCAGATTCTGATTTTCGGTGGCGTCCTGATGATCGTTTTTGCCATGGCCAATTTGTCCGGGTTGATGGGCAATCGGGTCGAACACGCGATCAAGCGCCGCTTGCAAACACTGACCTCCGGTGCCGATCCTAAAGCGATGTTGCGTTTGCTCCGACGCCAAAGTGAACCCCGGGGTATGGGGCGCTTGCCGGTGCTTCGTCATTGGCCGGTGCTGGTTCGGCAAGCCGGACTTGCGCTTCGTCCTGACCATCTATTGATGGCGCTTTGCCTCGGAACCTTGCTGCTGACCGTCATGCTGGCGATGTTCTTGGGTTGGTTTGTCGCGATCATCCTGTCCGGCATGATCGGCTTGGTTCTGCCTGTCATTTTTCTCCAGCTGCGCCGTATGCGCCGCCGTACCGAGCTTTCCAAACAGCTTCCTGATGCCATCGACTTGATGGTGCAGAGTTTGCGCGCCGGGCATCCGATTAACCCCTCCTTCCAGGTCATCGCCCAGGAGATGGCCGATCCCATCGGCAGCGAGCTCGGTTTGGTCGCCCATGCGATCAGCTATGGCGACGACCTCACCACCGCGATCGACGATATGGCTGCCAGGATAGGTTTAGAAGATTTTGGGTATCTTGCAGTCGCCGTCACCATTCAGAACAGCACCGGCGGCAACCTCGCGACGGTTCTCGAATCGCTGGCCCGCGTCATTCGCGATCGCTTCGCCATGGAACGCAAGATCAAGGCCCTGTCGGCCGAGGGTAAGATCACCGCGATCGTTGTGTCTCTGGTACCGATCGCTCTTGCTGCTTTCCTCCATCTGACCACACCCAGCTACTACGCCGACGTTGCGGACGACCCGCTTTTCTTTCCGTTATTGGGGTTGGGCATCCTCTTGACCCTTGCTAACGCTATCGCGCTTCGACACCAGGTTAGGTTCCATGTTTGAGGGATAAAACTATGGCTGAGAATATCTCGCAGATCATCCATCTTGCAGGCGGGCCCGTTGAATTTCTTGTCTTAGCTGGTGTCTTCTCCGGTGTTCTGATCGCCGTGATGGGTGCCCGCGCTTTCTTTGCACCCATCGATGCAACGGAGCGCCGTCTTCTCATGCCCAAAGGTGGGCGTGCCGGCAGCAGCGTGACGGTTGTGCCTCTCAGGCAGAATCATGACGGCGGGACTGCTATTGGGTTCTCGAGGTTCATCTCGCCGATCGATCCGCGCGAGCGCAAGCATATTCAACAACAATTGGTGCGCGCTGGTTTCCGCGGCGATCAAGCCTTTGCGACCTACTACCTGGTCAGGGCGATCCTGGGCTTGGTTCTGCCCCTGCCTTTGGTGCTTGGCGCGCTTGCAGCATCGGCGACGGCCGAGGCGGCCGAGGCAGTCTTGCCGATCATGCATCTCGATATGAGCAGCAGCATGATGCTGGCCTGCTTGATGCTGGTGGTGGGGTTTTATGGTCCGCCGATCTGGCTGCGCCGGCGTATTGCCGCTCGACAACGTGCGATCAGTGATGGCTTTCCTCACGCCCTCGATATGATGCAGGTTTCGATAGAAGCTGGCCTTGGCTTCGATTCAGCACTCGCCAGAGTCGCGGGTGAGCTGAAGCGTGCCCATCCGGCGATCGCTGAGGAATTTGCCATCGTCGGCCTCGAGCTTCGCGCCGGCAAGGCAAGGGATCAGGTTCTGGACGACCTCGCCCAACGCACCCAGGTCGAGGCCATTTCCGTCTTCACTAAGATGGTTCTGCAATCCGTCAATTTCGGCACCAGTATTGCGTCCACGCTTCAGGCCTATGCGCGGGAAATGCGGCAAAAGCGCATGTCGATGGCGGAAGAGAGGGCCAATCAACTGCCGGTCAAAATGTCGATCATCATGGTCGTCTTTCTCCTGCCGACGATTTTCCTGATGGCGCTTTCGCCGGTTCTGATCCGCCTGGTGCGCATGTTCTCTGGCGGCCTTTTTCCGGGCGGGTGAGGAAGCACCCGGTGAGAACGATCGGCCAAAGCTCGGTGTTGATCGCGGCCTTGTCGGCGCTCTTGCTCGGCTGTTCGCCGACGGCCGAGGTCAGGGTGGCAACTTCGGAGGTTTCACTGACCGAAGAGCTGTCGTTTCAGCAAGCCAGAACCTTGGTCGATAGCGGCAAGGTTCCAGAAGCGATTACGGCATTTCGCAAGCTGTTGCGCGTAAGCGGTCCGTCCTTGCCGGTGTTGAACGGCCTCGCCATCGCTTATGCAGAGTTCGGTCGGCCGGATCTTGCGGCGAGATACTTTGCCGAAGCGCTGGCCCTCGCGCCCGATGATCCGGCAACGCTGAACAATATCGGATTTGCCGCATTGAGGCGTAAGGACGTCGACCTCGCCCGGCATTATCTGGAGCGGGCCGAACGTGCAGGCGGCGATGCGCCAACGGTCAGGCGCAATCTGGAGATCGTTGCGCATCTGGATGTTAGTGGCCTGCGGTCACCGGCTGCTGATACAGCCCTTACGCGTGAGCCTGAAGATAAGGCCTTCTCCGACAGAAAAGTTATCAAGGTGGAGCGGCGAACAGCGTCGTCCATTCGTTTGAGCGGGATGCCGGCGGATCCTCCCAACGTCAAACCGCTCATAGCCGATCGACCGAAAGAGCCTTCTTCCCAACCTGGAGCTCGTTGCTGTCATGATCCCGTCTTTTAATAACTTGTCGGCCAGTGCCCTGTCGATGGCCTTGCTTTTGCTTGGGGCTTGCGCCCAAACATCCTCGATCAATAAGGAAGCGACAAAGCCAAAGGAAGCGAAGCTGCTCGCCGTCGATCTGCATCGGGATCATGGTTGGGCGGCCATTCGAGCCGAACGTTTCGATGAGGCGGGCACCTATTTCAAACGCATCCTGCAGGAACGAGGTGACGATGCCGAGGCGATGCTCGGTCTCGGTGAAGCCATGCTTGGCCAACACCGTTTGGATGATGCGGAGGCAGAGTTCGTCCGGGTTGGGGAGGGTGACAATGAACAATTGAAGGCTCGTGCCTTGCAGGGACAGGCGATCGTTTTGCTGCGGCGTGGCCAGCATGAGCAGGCGGGAACTCTGTTGAACGAAGCGGTTGCGTTGGATGCAACGCTTTGGCGTGCCTGGAATGGGCTTGGGCGGGTCCATGATGCTGATAAGGATTACACGGCGGCGCGCTACGCTTATCGCCAGGCGATCGCCCTCAATCCGGATGTGGCGCTCCTGCACAATAATCTCGGCTTCTCGTTGCTGGCCTCGGGCGATCCTGCTTTTGCGGAATCGGCCTTCACACGAGCCTTGGATATCGATCCCGCATTGGGTGTCGCCAATGCCAATCTGCGACTGGCGCTCGCTCTTCAAGGACGCTATGGGCCCGCCCTTGCGGGCACGGCGATGACCGAGCGCGCCCGTGTCATGAACAATGTCGGCTATGCCGCTTTGTTGCGTGGCGATCTGGCTAAGGCGCGTAGTCTCTTTCTCGGTGCGATGGAGGCTGATCCGGGTTTCTTCAAGGAAGCAAGACGCAATCTCGCCTATTTGGAGACCCTCGAAGCGGGCCGGCTGATCGAGCCATGAGCTTCCCGACCCTATCGATCATGGTTCTGCCGGCGATGTTCTTTTCCCTGGCACTTTTTGGGCTTCTACTCGGCGCGACCATCACGGATGTCACCAGATTTCGCATTCCTAATGTCATCCCGTTCGGTGTTGTCTGCCTTTTCCTGGCGAAGATGCTGGTGGGTGTCGAGGCCCTGCCGTTCACATCTCATTTACTGATGGCGCTTGTCGCTCTCCTCCTCGGATTTCTCGCTTTCGCGTCAGGCCTGTTAGGCGGGGGTGATGCCAAGCTGATCGCCGCCCTCGGCCTTTGGTTCGGCCCTTCGATGTTTGGCAGCTTCCTCACGATCACCGGCATCGGGGGGGGCGTTTTTGCGCTCCTGCTATTGCTGGTTCGGCGCTCGGCACCCTGGGTTTCTTTAGCTGCTGGCGCCGCCAGCCCGTCGCCAGCACGTTACCGGCTATTAGATCCGAAAGCGCCGGTTCCCTATGCGGTGCCGATCGCTTGCGCAGCATGCTGGCTTGAATGGCATTGAATATTTGAGATCCCAAAGCCAAGCCGGTTCGGTTAACTTCTTGTTAGCCTTGACCTGCCAGGATCGTCTTGGTGATCCATGGGATCCACTTTCTTTGAGCAACTTGCTAGTGGCGCGTCTTTATCGACTATACTGGCTACGAACGTCGAAAACTTGGCCGCATACCGTCAATCCGGACGATCGCAGTGGGCAACCAAATGAAGTGGCCACGCCACTAGACCTTGGGGAACATTATTTCGACGGCATCGGGTTCGATGTCGATCACGGCCGGCAAATGGGTAATGATGTCGCCATCAGCCTGGACATTGGCCCCGACCGGCCCTTCGATTCGCAGATGTGGCGCTTCGAGAATTCTATAGTCCTCGCGCTCGGCAAGACGGCCTTGGATCATTGCGGCGAGGTAGCGAACGGCGGCCACCTTCCCACCATTGGTGCTGTAGCAGACATCGAAGCAGGGTTTTCTGATGGAAGCATTCGGCGCAACGACGAACCGGCCACCGAAATAGCGGCCATTGGCGATGATGACGCCATAGGCGTGATGCGTCTTTCCATTGATCGAGAGCTCATAGGCAGGCGGATCGAAACAGAATAGCTGGCGCATGGTTTCAATCACATAAGCGCCTTTGCCGATATAGCGCTTGAGATCAAGACTGACATGACGTACCACCTCGGCGTCCAGACCCAGGCTTGCCATCACAGCAAAGCGGCGGCCATTGGCAAGGCCGAGGCAGATTCGCCTCGCCTCGCCATGGGCGATGGTGTCGGCGATAGAATTCGCCGTGGAGCCGAGCCCGACTTCAGCGGCGAGCACGTTGGCAGTGCCGATCGGAATAATGGCCAAGGGTGGGGCGGCGGCTTGCAAGCCGTTCAGAACTTCGTTGATCGTCCCATCGCCACCCGCAATGGCCAGAACATCGACATCGGTAAAATCGATGTTTTGGGCGTGGCGTTCGGCATCACCTGGGGCGGATGTTGTTTGCATCGCCGGATCGCAACCGCGATCACGAAGGGCTTGGAGGATGGTGTCGAGATACCGCCGATAGGCGCGACCCGCAGCCGGGTTGGCAATGACAAGAACGCGTTTTGCCTTCCGGCGAAGAATGTCGCTCATACGAAAGTGCCTGATCCCGCGGTGTCGTTGTAAAGATGGGATATCACGGCATCGTCTCTTTGGCTTCGCATCAATATTCCGACCGTCATTAATCGCCTTGTTGCGATCGCTGCGCAATTATGTATTCCTAAACGACTTGTGATTGAAGTGCGCTCGCATCATTCACCCTTCCCGCCAATTGTCCAGTCTGTTCCTGGCGGGTCGGTGAGATGGTGTGGAATCGATGCAAATCTATAATAAAAGTGACCGAACTGTGAGTTAATTCACACTCCGCCATGAAACACCGCTCTAAGCTTACCGCAACGTATAGCTTATCGCGCAAGGCGGGGAATAAAGATGAGCAAGCGCCACGGGCAGTTCGTGATATCCTGGCTAGAGGCGGGAGGAGAACGCTATCTCCGTTCCGCGCAGCCCTATCTTCATCAACAGCTTCAGTATCACGTTGGTGCAACCAATATTTTGCGCTGTTACGATGAAGCCGATAACTATTGGCAGTATGTCCAGGCCGTTTTAGATAATTTCTTCACCTCAGCCCAGCGCGCCGAGCTGTGTAACGAGCTGATAAACGCCGATATTTTCAAAGGGCGGGAAGATTTTCGCCCCTTTCTCATTGAGGCCAGAGCGGAACTGCAATCTCAGATGCTGTTTGCGACGATCGACGTCATCGCCGACACTAAGGCATCACTCCGTTCGGTCGGCTAAGGCGATTTTACCGACGCTTTCTACTTGAGGTGCTGGGTGGGTCCTTATTAGGACCCGCTCAATTCTCGTTGGACAAGGTTGGCATCCGAAAGCCTTGCTGATCGGTCCCGTCCGCGCAAAGATATGAAGAAGGCTCTGTTGACGGTCTGCTCAGGCAGTCCAATCAATTCTTTTGCCTGGCTCATGGCGCTTTGGGCCTGCGGCACCCTGCTTGAATGTGACATCTTGAAGGAGCGTCGGCGATGCGCAGACGAGCGATGATCAGCGGCAGCGCAGCGATCATGCTCGCCTCGACGTCGCTGATCTTTTCCGGCGAGGTCAACGGTCAGGCCCCCTTGCTGCTTGGCGTGACGACATCGACCGATAATTCCGGCCTTCTCGCGCATCTTCTAGACGTCTTCGAAGCGGAGCATGATATCGAGGTGCGTGCGATTGCAGCGGGCACAGGGGCGATTTTGAACATGGCTTCAAGAGGGGATGTCAGCGCCGTTTTGGTGCATGCCCCAGAAGCTGAAGCGACTTTCATCCAAGATGGTTATGGGATCGATCGCCGCGCGGTGATGCATAACCGGTTCGTCATCGTCGGACCCATAAGCGATCCAGCCCGCATTCAAGAACAAGGCCGCGCCGCTGATGCCTTCGCGGCGATCGCAAGGCACGAATCGCTCTTTCTCTCGCGTGGTGATGAGAGCGGTACCCACCTGGCTGAGCAGCGTCTTTGGCAGGCGGCAGGCGTGGATTTGAATGACAAGCCAGCCCTTAATAGCTGGTATCGAGAAAGCGGCTCCGGCCAAGGGGCCACCCTAAATATCGCGGTCAATCTCGGTGCCTATTGCCTAACTGATGAAGCCACCTGGGCTACCTTCGATAATCCCGGCGAACTCAAAACACTGTTCGATCGCGACGAGACCATGACGAATAACCCCTACAGCATCATCTTGGTCAATCCCGAGCGTTTTTCGAAGATCAACAATGATGCTGCCACTATATTCGCTGACTGGCTAACCTCGAAAAAAGGACAAGCCGCCATCTCGTCCTTCAAGATCCAAGGCCAACAGCCTTTCCGGGTGGCGTGGCCACCTCATGGACTTTGACCGTCATGGTCATGGTTGACGGTATGCGGCCAATTTTTTGAAGTTTGTAGCGTGGCGAGTTGGTGAAAACGCTGCTCCTAGAGCGTTGTTCGAACAATTGACGTTACCACCAGCCCCCTCCCAACCACCAGCAGGATCCCACCATATTGGGTTGTTGGGAGGGTCGTGGGCTGGTTCCGTAAGGTCGGAAAATGCTCTGGCGTTTTCAAGGTTTATTTCTTCTTATCCCAACTGGAAACTGACCGGTTTGACGGCGCTCGATTGCCGCTTGCTGGCCTAATTCCTTAACTCAGCGTTAATTTCGTTCTGCCTTCAGTGTAGTCGACCCATGGGATCCTGGTAATCCGCCTGCCCGCCGAGAGGAGGGCGAGGCTCAGACTCCTGGGATCCCATGGACCATGATGCCAGTCTGATCAACTTACCCCAAAGACGTGTTAACATTCGGACCAAGGGGCTCGTGCCGGAGCGCTTAAGGGCCAGACAAACGGATACGCGTTTATTGAGTTGGCATTATGCGCTGGTGAACCAATGCCTTGCCTGCTCCTCGCCATCATCATCCGGTGAGAGGACAAGGCAGGGCGACGAGGGAATGGTTTCATGCCGGATCGAAGCACCTTGCTGCATAGCCATATCAGACAGGCGACGATGGGTTTCCTGGTCGCCAGAGAAGGTCAGCTTCTGGCAGCCGGCGCGAAGGGCGGCCATCGCAATACCGGGATCATCATGGCAATCAACAAGGATTTCGTGATCCAGCTCTACACCAAGCGCATAAAAAAAGCCGACGCCGGCATAGGCTGAGGCATCGGGGGCGCTGCGCAGCTGGATGCTGCGGTTAAGCGCTTTGGCGGCAGACAAAACCCCCCGTGCCTGCCCGATATGGTGGAAAACAATCTCGGGCGGCGTGAGGGGTTTTCGCAAGTCTAAGCGGAAAGTCAGGAAGCGTCGGCGGCGACTTGCATCTTGACGATCTTGTCAGGGCTGGCCGGCGGCTCGCCCTTGGCAATCGCATCGACATGCTCCATGCCTTCGACCACCTGGCCCCAGATGGTGTATTGGCCATCGAGGAAGGGGGTCGCATCGAAATTGATGAAGAACTGGCTGTTCGCGCTGTTCGGGCTCTGGGAACGGGCCATGCCAAGCGTGCCGCGCTGGAACTTAGCGCTGTCCGAGAATTCGGCCGGCAGATCCGGCTTGTCGGAACCGCCGCGGCCGGTGCCGGTTGGATCGCCGGTCTGGGCCATGAAGCCCTCGATCACGCGATGGAAGATGATGCCATCATAAAAACCTTCGCGCGTCAGCTCCTTAATGCGATCGACATGCTGCGGTGCAAGGTCTGGGCGAAGTTCGATCACGACGCGGCCATTAGCCGTATCGAGATACAAGGTGTTTTCGAGGTCGGCAGCCTCGGTCGAACCGTTGGAGATCGTCATGGCGAGAAGAAGGCTCCAGATAAGATGAACGATGCGTCGCATGCAACGAGGCTCCGCTATTGATGAGACTTGATCGATTAGGATCGACAATGGACGCGTTTTTCCGCATGGATCAGCGCACCGGTCAACCCCTCATGTCATGAATTCGAGGAAATCATGGCGCGCGGGGCGCCCCGCCTGACTTTTAAGGGGCTTTGGCAGGTGGTGCGTTCGATAGGGTAGATCCCAGGCGCCATCCCGGCAAAGAACCGCATACCCCTGACAGTCAAAGCGCGTTTTTCGAAAGCAGCAACAATCAAATGATGTGGCCATGTCACTGGGCCTTGTCGGCGCAGTCGATGCAGAGCGCGGCGCTTGGATCGAACATCAATCTCTTCGGCGCGATTGGCTCGCCACATTCCAGACAATCGCCGTATTCGTCGTCGGCCAACCGCTTAAGCGCCAATTCGATGCGCTCCAGCTCCTGGTGACGCCGCCGCTCCGTCTCCTTGGCCATTGCCTGGCTTTGCAGCGCGTCCATTCGGGAGAGCCGACCGAGGCGGGTCTGGTCGAGCTCGACCGGTTTGCTATCGTCTCCATGGCCGTCTACCAACGCCAAGATTTCAGCACGGCGTTGATGCAGTAACGTTTTGAAGTCTGCTGGTGTTTTTTTCGACATCATAAAGGCTCCCTTTAACGGGAAAACTTCTTGGAAAAGGATCGAGTCTCACCTCGATCATCGATGACGAGGCTTGAAGATACAAATCTATCTCTTGGGAGATCCGAACGACCGAGAGCTTAGCAGGCGACGACCTGCAGACAAGCATGCAGCATTTCGTCCAGAATTTGGAACGATCCACCGGCCTTCCCGTTTGTTCAGCAAAAGCCCCTTCCCATATGCAGTGTCATGGCCATCTCATGTTAGAGAAGAACGCCCCAAGATCGGAAGAACGTGGCGATCAACAATGAGAATCGCGATGCCGCTGATCCGACGTTCTAAAGCCATCAAGAAAACTCAGCCAGGATCGGTCACTCCTGGCGCCCGGAGCCATCAAGCGCGGTAGCGCCAAGCTGGTTCTGTGTTTTCCAAAAACGGTAAATCTGGGGCTGCAGTCGGATTAAGCCATAAAGCGGACGTAAGACGACCTTCTGAAGCGCCTAATGGCTTCTGAAGATGGTTCGCCGCTATGCTGTGCTGTTGGATACGATCATCGGCGTCTATCGATGATGCTTCTAACAAGCAATCGTCCTGGTCAGAGCTGTCAGGTCATCATGACGAACAGTTAGCCATTCTGGAACTGCCTTTGCTGGCATGGGGCGACCTGCCAGAAATCCTTGGATGTTCTCGCATCCTATCTGACCAAGAGCTTCAAGCTGATCCTCAGTTTCGACGCCTTCGGCGATGAGATCGAGATCGAGGCTTCGGGTCAGGCGGGCAATGGCTTCGGCAAAGGCTGCCTGACTTGGATCGACGTCGATGCCGTCGATGAACGACCGATCCATCTTTAAGATATCGATGGGCAATTTACGGAGACGCGCCAAGGATGAGTAACCCGCACCAAAGTCATCAAGGGCAATTCGGAGGCCGACATCCTTTAGCTGTGTGAGGGCTTGTGCTGCCTCGTCACCATCCGCGAGAGCTTCTTCGGTAATTTCCACGACCAGGGCCGATTGATCGAGGCCATTCCGTTCCAGATGCTGGATGATCAATTGCGCGAGGTTTGAGGCACGAAGAGAAACCGGAGCGATGTTGACCGATACCGGCAGAGCTGGCAAACCCTGACGCCTCCATTGAGATTGCTGACGGCAAGTTTCGCTCACGACCCAGTCGGTTAGCGGCAATAGAAGATTTCCACGTTTGACGTGGTGAAGAAATCTGCCGGGGAAGATCAGACCTTTTTCTGGATGCTGCCAACGCAACAAGGCTTCGAAGCCCAGAATACGACGGGTGACATGGTTGACTTGGGGCTGAAAATGCAGAGTGAATTGATTCTCGGTCAGAGCGATCCGTAGCTCTCGGTCCGCCTGTTGCTGTTCCTCGAACTCAAAGCGCATTTCTTGATTGAAGATGCTGTAGCCCTGGCGACCATGATCTTTGGCCGAATAAAGGGCAATGTCAGCATTGGCGATGAGTTGATCGGCAGTAAGGCAGCAGGATTGCGCCAGTAACCGGCCATCGGGTTCGATGGCGATACCGATGCTTGCTCCCGAACGGATTTCCCTGCCATCAATAAAGTATGGTGTGCCGAGTGCTTTTAGCAATCGCTCGATCAATGGCATGATCTCGTTGATGGTCGTGACGGGCTCCACGATGATGGCGAATTCGTCGCCGCCTAAACGCGCGATGGCATCCGGCTCCCTCACATTGTGACGAAGTCGCTTGGCGACCTCGAGGAGAAGATTGTCGCCGAAGGGATGGCCCAAGGCGTCGTTGACATCCTTGAAATGGTCGAGGTCCAGCAAGAGCAACCCCGTTCCATGTCCTTGTCGGGCGCCACGTTTAAGCGCATCGATCAGGCGATCATGAAACTTAGTCCGGTTGGCAAGGTTCGTCAGTGGATCATGCAGGGCTGCATGCTCGACAGCCTTGATCGCTTCCTCATGTTCAGTGATATCCTGGACAACGCCAAAGACGGCGCCGGGTTGACCAGTCTTATCAAGCTCGCACAATGCTTTGGTCTGAAGATGACGGAGTTCACCGTTAGGGCGATAGATCCTGGCTTTGAAGGTCAGACTGCCGGCTTGCGATTGCGCTTCTGTTAACTTCGTCTGAACGTCCAGGCGGTCATCCGGGTGATACATGTCTAAGACACGATCCAAACTTGGTTCGAACGTATCCGTATAGACACCGAAGATCGAATAGGTGTTGTCTGACCAGGTTAGGTGGCCACTTTGCAAGTCGTATCGCCAGTGGCCGACATGGGCAATGCCGGCAGCCAGCTCTAGGAGTTGCTTTTGCTGCGCCAGCCGCTGGCGTGCCTTAACCATGTCTTCGATGTCGCGCGCCGTTACGGAAAGCAAGCCGTTACCCATGGGCGCCAGGTTCCATTGTACCCAAAGGGAACTGCCGTCCTTGCGCAAAATCCGGTTCTCGAATGCGACGATCTCACCGCCATTGAGAGTTGTATTGAGCTCGACAGAACAGGGAGCTTCATCATCCGGATGAAGAAATGTGTAGATCGGGCGTGACTTGAGTTCCTCTTTAGTCCAGCCCAGCACCTCTGACCATCTGCGGTTCATCCGCGTGATGTAGCCATCCACGGTCATGCAACAGACAAAATCAATAGAGTTGTCAAAGAAACAGTCGAAATCCATTGCAACCCCGGACCGATCAGATACGAAATCGGCAGTTTAACAGGGCTTGGAAAATAACTTGTTAAGATGGCCAATTCTCATTGACGTGGCTGAATGAACCACGTCGTGACCGCCGTTCATGGCACTAAGCTTGTAACAGCTTTCTGCTGATCAGCTACCGCCTCTCACTCTTCGCTAACACACTTCGCCTACCATCGATTTCCTGGTCCATGGGATCCTGGGAATTCGCCCACTCCCCGATCAGGGTGAGGCTAGGCTCAGACTCGCCGGAGGCGCATAGACCAGGTCATGATGTGGGTGATATGGGTACGATTCGCCAGTTAAGGCTTCGTTAGCCCCACACAGAATTAGGTTTCGGGCAGAAAAACGCCTGATCAGTTGTTATCACGGCCTGACGTATCCTCCTCATTGGTGCGGTTTGAGCAGGGTCGGCTTGACGTCGATCGTCAATCTGTTTTCCAGAACGCTGAATGCTTGGTCGACCTCTTGGCGCTCGCTTGGGGAGAGAGGGGCGAGGAGGGTTTGTTCGTAGTCGTGGGCAAGCTTGGCAAGCGCGGTCATCATATCTTTGCCCTTTGCCGTCAAGGAGAGCTCGATCAGGCGTTTGTCCTTGCTGCTGGCGCGTTTGCTGATGATGCCGGCATCTTCCAGTTTTGCAGCCGCTCTCGACACTTTGGATTTGTCCATATCGACCCGCTCATGAATTTCACGAACGCTCACAGCATCCGCCTGGGACAGATGCGCCATGACCCGCCATTCCGGGATGCTGAGATCGAAGGACTGCCCATAGCATTGGGAAAAACCTTTGCTCACTTTGCCGGCGAGCACCGACAGGCGATAGGGCAGGAAGTGACCCAGATCGAAAATTGCCATGGCTAACTCATTGCACTCGCGTTGGTTCCGTAAGCGTTGATACGAGAGTGAGTCGATCATTCATTAATTTTGTTGCATCTGCAACGACTTTGGCTAAAATCGTTGCATCTGCAATGACTTTGATGCGAGCGGCTTTTAGAGGGAGGCGGTGCCTTGGATCAGGAAGTCGATGGCTTTGCAAACAGAGCCCACGATACTCATTACGGCAGCGTGCCGGGTTATCTCCCGGGTTTTGGTAATGATTTCGAGACCGAAGCCCTGCCAGGCGCCTTGCCCCAAGGTCGAAACTCGCCCCAGCGGGTGAATTATGGACTGTATGCTGAGCAATTATCGGGCTCGCCTTTCACGGCACCGCGCGGCAGTAATGAGCGCAGCTGGATGTATCGCATTCGGCCCTCTGTGAAGCATGTCAGCCGGTTCAAAAAAATCGACATGCCCTATTGGCAAACAGCGCCGCATATCATCGAGGATGTCATCTCGCTCGGCCAATATCGCTGGCAGCCGACGCCATTTTCGGACCGGCCGACAACCTTCGTTACTGGCATGCGAACCATGACCACGGCGGGCGATGTCGGCACCCAGGTCGGCATGGCCGCCCATGTCTATCTGGCCAATGACGACATGGTGGATGATTATTTTTACTCGGCCGACAGTGAGCTTCTCGTGGTGCCGCAGGATGGCCGCCTCGAGATCTTCACCGAGTTTGGAAAAATCGACCTGGAGCCGCTGGAGGTTTGTGTTTTACCGCGCGGTATGGTGTTCAAGGTTGCCTTGCCCGATGGTGAGGCGCGGGGCTTCGTTTGCGAGAATTACGGCGCCAAGTTCACCTTGCCACCTCGCGGCCCGATCGGCGCGAATTGCCTAGCAAATGCGCGCGACTTCAAGACCCCTGTCGCGGCCTTCGAAGACAAGGAAACCCCTTGCCATTTGACGATCAAATGGTGCGGGCAGTTCCACGTTACCGAAATCGGCCACTCGCCGCTCGACGTGGTCGCCTGGCATGGCAATTATGCGCCGTTCAAATATGATCTGCGCAGCTTTTCACCCGTCGGCGCGATCGCGTTCGATCATCCCGATCCCTCGATCTTCACGGTGCTCACCGCACCGACCGCAGAAGAGGGAACGGCAAATATCGATTTCGTGATTTTTCCGCCGCGCTGGCTGCCCCAGGAGGACACGTTTCGCCCGCCCTGGTATCACAAAAATATCATGTCCGAGCTGATGGGCAATATTCGAGGCGTCTATGATGCGAAGCCCGAAGGGTTCAAACCTGGCGGCATCAGCCTGCATAATTGCATGCTGCCCCATGGCCCCGACTATGTCGCCTTTGAGAAGGCGACCACGGCGAGCTTTGATCCGGTCAAGCTGGACAACACCATGAGCTTCATGTTCGAAACACGTTTTCCCCAGCAGCTCACCAGGTTTGCTGCCAAGGAAGCTTTGCTCGAAGACAATTACGTCGATTGTTGGGTAGGGCTCGAGAAGAAATTCGACGGCACCCCAGGCCTAAAATAGGGGCGACCCGCTCCTGGGGTATGTTGGCTTAGGTGTTTGATGGATGGTGTTTTTGATGTTGGGATGAGTAGCCGTGAGTGGCAATGGAAGAACGAGACGCGGACGCCTAAGCGCGTTGACATATGATTGAGACAAAAGGAAAAGAAATGGCCAAGGCTTTCGCATCGCAAGGCGATCTTGCTGAGAAGAAAACCAGCTTCACCGAGATCGGTCGCGATCTCTACGCATTTACCGCCGAAGGCGATCCGAATTCGGGCGTCATCATCGGCGATGAGAGCGTGATGGTGATCGAAGCGCAAGCGACACCGCGCCTTGCCGAAAAGGTGATCGAGGAAATCAGGAACGTCACCGACAAACCGATCACCCATCTCGCGCTCACGCATTATCATGCGGTCCGGGTGCTCGGCGCATCCGCTTATGGGGCCGGCGAGATCCTGATGTCGGACAAAGCCCGCTCCATGGTCGCTGAGCGCGGTCAGGAGGATTGGGACAGCGAATTTCAGCGTTTTCCGAGGCTGTTTCAGGGCCATGAATCGATCCCCGGCCTAACCTGGCCGACCACCACCTTTTCCGATCGTATGACGATCTATATGGGCAAGCGCCGGGTAGATCTGATGCATCTCGGGCGCGCGCATACGGCGGGTGACATCGTGATCTGGGTGCCGGACGAGCAGGTGATGTTCACCGGTGACATCGTGGAATACCGTTCGGCGTGCTATTGCGGTGATGGCCATTTCGCGGATTGGGGACCGACCCTCGATGCGGTGGCCGCCTATGAGCCGAAATCGATCGCACCAGGTCGTGGCGATGCGCTTGTTGGTGATGAGATGGTGGTGGCAGGGCTGGAGAGCACCCGGGATTTTGTTCAGTCCACCTACCTTCCGGCAGCCAAAGTCGCCGCGCGCGGTGGTTCGCTCAAGGAAGCCTGGGATGCCGTGCGCGCTGCCTGCGATGCAAAATACGCCGACTATGCGATTTACGAGCATTGCCTTCCGTTCAACGTCGCCCGCGCCTATGACGAAGCCCGCGGTATCGACACGCCGCGCATCTGGACGGCGGAACGCGACACCGCGATGTGGGAAGCACTGCAAAGTTAGTGGTGGTGCGACCACAGCGTTTGATTCCGACTGCTTGCGATGAACGCGCCAAGAAATTCCCAGGATATGCGGGCTGACTTAAAGACGTAGGGGGATAGGCATGGTCGAGGTTCGTTATAACACCGCGTTCAAGCTCTATCCCTACGAGCGCTCGCCGGATCAAGACGCGGCAACGTCTGTTCGCCATCCCGTGGTTGTCGTGGGCGGTGGGCCGATCGGCATGGCGATGGCGCTTGATCTTGGGCTGAAAAACATTCCGGTTTTGGTGCTTGATGATCATGACGGTGTCGGTGTCGGGTCCCGCGCGATTTGTTTCGCCAAGAGAACGCTCGAAATCGCCGATCGTCTCGGTTGCGGCGAGACGATGGTCGAGAAGGGTGTCGTCTGGAATGTCGGCAAGGTTTTTCGCGAAAAGCGGCAGATTTTTGAGTTCAACCTGCTGCCGGAGGAGGGGCACAAATACCCAGCCTTCATTAACCTGCAGCAACCCTATTTCGAAAAGATCATTGTCGAGCGCATTCGCCAGGCGCAATCGGCGGGCGCGCCGATCGAGATCCGCGGCAGGAATGCGATCACCGCGATCGAGACCCAAGATGAGCATGTCATGCTCGATGTGGACACACCCGAAGGCCCTTACCGGCTGGAGGCCGATTGGTTGATCGCCTGCGACGGTGCCCGCTCGCCGATCCGCATCATGATGGGGCTCGGTTTTGAGGGCCGGGTGTTCGAGGATAATTTCCTTATCGCCGATGTGATCATGAAAGCGGATTTTCCGACGGAGCGACGCTTTTGGTTCGATCCGCCTTTCAATCCCGGCCAGTCGGTCCTCCTGCACAAGCAGCCGGACGACGTATGGCGCATCGACTTTCAGCTCGGCTGGGACATCGACCGGAAAGAGGTTATAAAGCCGGACCATGTGACCCCGAAGATCGAGGCGATGCTGGGTCCCGATGTGCCCTTCGAGCTGGAATGGGTGAGCGTCTACACATTTCAATGCTGCAGCATGGAGCAATATCGCCACGGGCGGGTGTTTTTTGCCGGCGATTCTGCTCACCAGGTCTCGCCGTTCGGTGCACGCGGCTGTAATGGCGGGATGCAGGATGTCGACAATCTCGCCTGGAAGCTGGCGTTGGCAATAGAAGGGAAGGCCAGCTCCACTCTCTTGGACAGCTATCATGCCGAGCGCAAGCATGCGGCGGATGAGAACATTCTGAACTCATCTCGTTCGACGGATTTTCTGACGCCGAAATCGGCGATCAGCCGGCTGTTCCGAGATGCCGTGCTCGATCTGGTGGAGCATGCGCCCTTTGCGCGGCCCCTGTTGAATTCCGGGCGCCTCTCGGTACCGGCGACCTATGACGGTTCCCCACTCAACGGTGTTGATGTCGAAAAATTACCTGCTCGAACGCGACCTGGTGCGGCGATCGTCGACATGCCCATCACCGATGGGGAGGGGATGGATTGGCTGAGCGATCGATTAGGGAATGGTTTCCAGATCCTGGCGATTAATCGAGAGGCTCGACCGGTGCGGTTCGATGACATCGAAGCAACTGTGGTGACGATATCAACAGCGACAGCGCCGTTCACCGCCGAACGCTATCTGGGCGATGCAGATGGTGCAATCTATCTCATTCGCCCCGATCAGCATGTTGCAGCCCGCTGGGTTGAGGCCGATACGACTGATATCATCATTGCAATGGCCAAAGCACTGGGCCAAGTAACCGATGGCCATAGCATGGCCCCGCGGGAGGGATGAGATGAGTGAGCTGACTGAAACGCCAAATCTCCCGGACCCCGACGGTTTCTATGCCGAGCTCTTGCAGTTGCATGAGGGCTTGAGCGAAGAAGAGAGCCATAAGCTTAACGCCCGGCTGATCCTCATCCTATGTAACCACATCGGCAAACGCGACGTGCTAACGGCAGCCTTCGACCTTGCCGCGAAACGCGTCGGCTAATGATGATTTGATACTCAAAAGAGTTCAAGAGACTTTGTGATTGACACAACGATCGATGCCTTGCTGATCGACCATTTCGCCTTAACTCATTATTAGAGAGCAGTGTTGTCGCTCAAGGGATGTCGCTTGGCACAATGTTTGCTAGTTTAATCACAGAGGCGCGGGGCCGGGACTGACGTCGCCTGGTCCCTGGATAGGGGGGGAACCGTCATGTCGGCAGACACCATCAATCAGTCCCTGGGGGCTGACGTTATTCATCATCCTTTGGAATCCTTGACCAAGGACGAGATCAGCGCTGTCGCGGCGATCGTGCGCAAAGAAATGACCGAGCTCGGTGAGACGCTGCGCTTCGAGATGATCGAGCTGAAGGAGCCGGCGAAATCCGTGGTGCGCGGCTTTCAAGCTGGCGACGACATCACGCGTGAGGCACGCGTCAATGTGTTTCGCACCGGCGATATTGGCGTCTGGCGCATGACCGTGTCGATCACGGATGGGAAAGTCCTGAGTAAGAAACATTTGCCCGATGCGCGGCCGATGATTCAGCTCGAGGAATTCATGGCGATCGAGGACGCGGTCAAAGCCGATCCGCGCTTCATCGAGGCCTGTGCCAAACGCGGCCTTACCGATATGTCGTTGATCTGCATCGATCCCTGGTCAGCTGGCAATTTCGGTGTCGAGGGCGAGGAAGGACGCCACTTGAGCCATGCATTCTGCTGGGTCAAATCGAGTGAGAACGACAATCTCTATGCTCACCCGATCGACGGGATCAACCCGGTGATCGACATAAAGACCATGGAGGTCATCCGTGTTGATGATCATGGCGTGGTTCCGGTACCGAAGGCTGACGTCAACTACGACCGCGAATTCATTCCTGAGCCGCCCCGGATCGACTTGAAAGCGATCAATGTCGAACAGCCCGAAGGCGTCAGCTTCGAGATGGNNCGCTGGCATGACTGGTCCATCCTGATCGGCTTCAATGCCCGCGAAGCGATCACCTTGCACAATATTTCATACGGCGACCGGCCGGTTTGCTACCGCGCCTCGCTCGCCGAAATGGTGATTCCTTACGGTAGCCCGAAGCCACCGCACTACCGAAAAAACGTGTTCGATATCGGCGAATACGGTATCGGCAAGCTCGCCAACTCCCTCGAGCTCGGCTGCGATTGCCTGGGCGCCATCCACTATCTCGATGGTTGGATCAGTGACATCAACGGCGATCCCATGTGCATCAAGAACGCCATCTGCATCCACGAAGAGGATTACGGCATCCTCTGGAAGCATTGGGATTTTCGCACCGAACGCACCGAGGTGCGGCGCGCACGGCGGTTGGTCATTTCTTCGATCTCGACGGTCGGTAATTATGAATACGGCTCCTATTGGTACTTCTATCTCGATGGCACCATGGAGCTGGAGATGAAGGCGACCGGCATCATCAACACGGTCGCCTGCGTGCCGGGGCAGGCAGAGAAATACGGCGCCGAGGTCTCGCCGGGCGTGGTCGGTCAGATCCATCAGCATCTGTTCTGCGCCAGGCTCGATATGTCGGTGGATGGCGACGAGAATGCGGTCGTCGAATGCGATACGGTCGCCGAACCGATGGGGCCCGATAATCCCTATGGCAACGCCTTCTACGTTCAGGAAACCAAGCTTGAAACCGAGGGTGGCCGCCAGCGCAAGCCGGAGGCGCAGCGTTACTGGAAGTTCGTCAACCCGAACAAGAAAAACCATGTCGGCAGTCCGACCGCCTACAAGCTCGAGCCGAGAGATAGCGTTCCGGTTTTCACTCATCCCGATGGCCCGTCCGGCAAGCGCATGGGCTTCGTGCGCAACCATCTCTGGGTGACGGCCTATGATTCTGAGGAGCGCTATCCCTCCGGCGAATTCGTCAATCATTCCGATGGTTCCGATGGCCTTGCAACCTATGCCGGGAAGGGGCGAGCGATCGACAATACCGATTTGGTCGCCTGGCATGTCTTCGGTCTACATCATCAGCCGCGTCCCGAAGACTTTCCCGTGCAGCCTTGCGTGACCGTGGGCTTCAAGCTGATGCCGTCAGGCTTCTTCGACCGCAATCCCAACATGGACCTGCCTTACGACAAGAACGAAGCAAGCTGCCACGCCGACGCCGCCGACTAGGCGGGGGGGAGCGCCCCGGGGCTTGACTAAACAGCGGCCTAACCAAGAAAAAAGGAGAGGATAATGCTGAGCGGCAACATCTATCGAAGCTTCACGTCATCGAGGCGATCATTTCTGAAACAATCGGCGGCGATGGCGGCCGCGGTTGGAGCAGGACCTGCACTGCTCAGCCGGCAAGCTTCAGCGGCGACTGGCGCTGCCTATGCCAATGAACTCTGGGCTAAGACGGTGGAAGAGATCGCAGCTGCCGGCGACATTCGAAAGGAACTCAATCTTCATTCCTGGGAAGGCTACACCGAAGAGCCGGTGCTTGACCCCTTCAGCCGTGAGATCGGCGCCTCGGTCAACGCGCAGATGCTAATTTCCGACCCGGCCGCGGTCAATAATTTGCGCGGTGGCGGTACCGGCACCTGGGATGTGATCAACCTCAACAATGCCTGGCAGCGAAAACAGCTGTTTCCGGAAGGCCTGATCACGCCGCTCGATCAGGAAAAATTCGCCCCGCTTTATGACATGAACACAGCCGGTTTTGAGTGGCCCTACCATTGGGCGCTCGATGAAGCCGGCGAAAACCTTCTCGGCATGATCCAGCGCTATGGCCCGTCCGCCATGGCGATCAACAGCGACAGCATCGATCCAGCCACCATCGAGAGCGGCGGCTATATGGAAATGATCGAAGGGGCGGCTGGCCAATACGGCATTCTCGATTATGAAAACTGGGTGATCATGCATACCTGCATGGCCGCAGGCTTCACGCCGTTTAGAAAACACACCGACGATGAGATGGCCGCCTATGAGGCGACGATCTTCAAGCTCTTCAAGAACGCCAAGAAGGTTTCGGACGATCAGGCGGCGCTTGCCCGCGACATGATCACCGGCGAGATCATCGGCACCTTCCCGGGCAGCGTTTACACGGTGTCTGCCCCGCGCATCGAGGGCGAAACCCAGATCCAATGCGTGCTGCCGAATGTCGGGCCGGAGGAAACGAAATCCGACAGCCATCCCGACGGCAAATCCGGCATCGTCTGGATCGAGGTGACCTCGCTTGTCGCTAATCCGAACCCGACGCCGCTTGCCGAAGCCTTCCTGATCTACTGCCACACGCCGGAAGCCGCCTACAAAGTGGCGACCCAAGCACCTGGCACCCTCAACCCTGTTGTCCAGATGGGGGCACCTGAAGTGTTGGAGCAGTTCACCTCGGATGAACTCGAAGCGATCCAATGGGGCGAGGACGGGACCTGGCTGAACGGCCTGGTCTCACGCTGCGTCGATTTCGATATCAATCCCGATTACGACGCCATGCACGACCTCTACACCCAAGCCAAACGCGAACGCGGCGCCTAGCCGCCGACGCGGCAGTGCGTTGACTTTGGTCGGCGCACTGCCAGCTGGTTTAGGCCGTTTCTGGATGGAGGTGATTGATGGCGGCGACGCCGATCCTGCAGCTTCGTAATATCGATAAGCATTTTGGCGATATCGCCGCCGTCGACCATGTCGACCTCGATATCGAGGAGGGTGAGTTCTTTACGGTTGTCGGGCCCTCCGGCTCCGGCAAAACCACGCTCATTCGTATGTTGGTCGGTATGGACAAGCCGACCAGCGGCGACATTCTGTTACGCGGCGAGCGTATCAATGATGTGCCGGCTAACCAGCGTCCGACCTGCATGGTGTTTCAATCGCTCGCCTTATTTCCCCACATGACGGTCGGTGAAAACGTCGAATACCCGGCCAAATGTAAAGGGGAGCCAAAGGCGACACGGCGCGAGCGCGCGCTACGCTGTCTCAAATGGGCGCATTTGCCCGAGACCTTTTACGATAAGCCGGTGACCCAGTGCTCCGGCGGCGAGCGTCAGCGGGTCGCCTTGGCGCGAGCCCTCGCCTATGACCCGGAGATTCTTTTTTTCGATGAGCCGCTTTCCGCCATCGATTACCGCCTTCGAAAGACGTTGGAAAAAGAACTCAAGGATATTCAGCGTGAGACGGGAAAAACCTTCGTCTACATCACCCATTCGCTCGAAGAGGCGATGGTGATGTCGGATAGGATCGGCGTGATGCGCGATGGCAGGCTCGCCCAAGTTGGTAGTCCGAGCGAGATCTACAGCCGGCCACAGGATCGCTTCGTCACTGAATTCATGGGCGAGGTGAATACCATCCCGGTGGTCCGCATGGTGGACGGACGCCTGCATAGCGACGCGTTCGGAACAAGCTTTGAACCGCCCGCCGAGACGCCGCCCGACTTCGAGGAGGGGGTGTTGCTAATCAGGCCGGAAAACATGTCGATTTTGAACGATCGAAGCTTTGGCTTGACGGGTAATCTGATCGAAGGCGAGCTTTTCAACGAATACCTCCTTGGTTCGCGCGTTCAATATCAGGTTCGCGCGAACGGTCTCACTTTCCTGGTCGAGCAGCTGCGCGCCGAGGGGGAGGGCAAAGCCCCTGGCGATCACATCATGCTCACCTGGGACGCCAGCGAATCGATGCTGTTCGCCGAATGACCGACCTCACGGAAACGCTCTCATATACAAAGGCGGCGAGGCGCAAAGCGCCTTCGTCCGTAACCTGGAGCCTTTCAGAGGGGTTGGTGTCGGCACTGCCGATCATTCTTCTCCTTCTGCTCGGCTTCTTCGGGCCGATGGTGCTGGTCTTCGTCTACAGCTTCATGCCGCGCGGCAGCTTCAGCCTCGGCCATGCGCCGACGGTCGCAAATTATGCCGATATCATCGAGCAAAAGTTCTATCTCTCCTTCGGCTGGTCATTCTTTTTGGCACTGATCAGCGTCGTCATTCTGCTCCTGATCTGCTACCCGCTCGCGATCGCCTTGAAGCGAATCAGCGGGCGTCGCGCCGATCTTTTGACACTTCTGATCGTCGCCCCGCTCTTCGTCGCCGAAAACATTCGCCTCCAGGGCTGGGTTCTTTTTTTCGACAAGGGAGGGTTTCTCGATGGTGGGTTGAACGCGCTGCTCGGCATGGGACCGGGCAGCCTCGTCAACAACGTGCCGGCGATTATTTTTGGCATCGTCTATGTCTATCTGCCGTTCATGCTATTCCCGATTCTTTTGGGTCTTGCCAACGTACCCAAAGACGCGCGAGAGGCTGCCTTCGATCTCGGCGCCTCGCGTTGGCGGCTCTTTCGGGACATCGAGCTGCCGCTTGCCATGCCCGGCATTCTGATTGGCTCACTGCTTTGTTTCGTGATCTCGCTCGGCGCGTTTTCCGAAGCTAAGTTCCTGGGCAAGGGCGTGATCGTCACCATCGCTCAGGACATTGAGAGTGCCTTCACCTTCGGTCAGAACTGGCCGCGCGGCTCCGCCCTATCGGTCCTCCTCATCATCCTTGCAGGCGCTGCCGTCTTCCTCGCGATTCGCCATGTCAATCTCGATCGCATGCTGGGGAGACGCTGAGCCATGGCAGGCTTCGACTTATCCCCTCTCAGCCGGCGGCTGCTAGCCGTCTATATCGGCGTGATCATCGCGATCATGTATATTCCGATGCTGATGGTGGCGCTCGCCTCGATCTCACGCTCGCGTTTCTTCATCTTTCCGATTAAACGCACCTCGTTCAAATGGTATGAGGAAACCTGGTCGTCTCTCCAGATCCAGGATTCTTTTTTCACCTCGCTCACAGTCGCGGCCTGCGTTGCGGTCATCTCGGTGATCCTCGCGTTTTTCGGGGCACTCGCCTATGCGCGCTATGAGTGGAAGGGCCGCTCGATTTACCAGCAGGTCCTGTTGATCCCGGTGTTTTTCCCACAAGCTGTCCTCGGTCTCGCACTTCAGCTTTGGTTCAATTCGCTCGGCATTCAAATGTCCTGGCAGGCGACGGTTTTCGCCCAGCTCGTCTGGATCGTGCCGATCGTCACCCTGATCATCGCGATCCAGGCTTATGGCTACGATCCGGCGATCGAGGAGGCGGCGTTCGATCTTGGTGCCAGCCGTTGGCAGATTTTTCGCGATATCACGCTGCCGCTTCTCGGCCCCGGCATCTTTGCGGGCTTTCTGTTCGCGATCCTCCTTTCCTGGGGCAATTTTCCGCTCGCCTATTTCACCAGCGGCGCTGATGTGACCGTACCTGAATGGCTCTACGGCAAGATGATCGGTGGCTACACGCCGATGGTGCCTGCTGTCGGCCTGATCACCGTTCTGCTTGGCGCGGCTTTCCTGGTCGTCGGGCTTGCCATCAATGCGAAGGTGCAACGGCAGCATTGACGAAACTTTCCGAGAAGATTGTGGCTTTGCTTGACCCGGCCCCCTCCACACAGGTTGAATAGGCGGCTTAGCGAGCAGCCCAGCAAGGAGTTCACGCCTCATGTTCGATTTCGACCGCGTTGTTCAGCGCAAAGGCACGCACGCGCAGAAATGGGATATGATCAAACAGCGTTCCGGCATTGAGGCCGCGGATGCCATCCCTATGTGGGTGGCGGATATGGACTTTCCAGCACCGCCAGGTGTCACCGAAGCGCTTCGAATCGAGATCGAACGGGCAACCCATGGCTATTATGCCGATACCGGAACTTGGGCGGAGGCGTTATCTAGTTGGATGAAACGCCGGCACGGCTTGACCATGGACCCTGCCTGGGTGAGCCAGACGCCAGGCGTGGTGTCGGGCCTTGGCCTGATCCTGCAGGCGCTGACCGAACCCGACGATGAGGTGGTTCTCTTCCCGCCGGCCTACCATGCTTTTCGAAAGATTATTCAGGCTAATGACCGGCGCATTCTCGATGCGGACCTGGTCGAAACTGATGGCCGTTACGCGATGGATCTGGAGGCGCTCAAGACATTGCTGACGCCTCGGACCAAAATCGTCTTCTTCTGCAATCCCCACAATCCCGGTGGCACGGTCTGGTCGCCGGCTGAGATCAAGGCGCTTGCCGCCTTTTGCCTGGAGCATGATCTGTTCTTGGTCTCCGATGAGATCCATTGCGATCTGGTTTTTTCAGGCGCTAGGCATACGCCCACTATGGCCGCAGCCCCCGATATCGCCGATCGCCTGATCACCAATTTTGCCGCGACCAAGACCTTCAATCTCGCAGGAGCTCATGTCGGTGCTTGCGTCACATCGAACGCCACCGTCAAACGCAAGCTCGATGCGCGCATCGCGGCAAGCGGGCTTGGTTCCTATAACGGTTTTGGTATGATCGCGACCGAGGCTGCCTGGCGCACGGGTGATGATTGGCTTGATGATTTGCTGCCTTATCTCCAGGACAATCGCGATCTTTTTGACGAGCGCCTCGTAGCGGCAGCACCTGGTGTCCGCTCGATGAAGCTTGAGGCGACCTACCTTACCTGGTTCGATTTTTCCGGAACGGGCTTGCCGCCTGACGAAGTCACTCGTCGGGTGAGTGAAGATGCGCGAATTTTCGCTAGTCCCGGCCAGCAGTTCGGACCCGGCGGCGAGACTTGGCTACGTTTCAACATCGCAACGCCAAGACCCATCCTCAACGAAGCGCTTCAACGGTTGGAGGATGCGTTTCAGGATTTAGTGGCATGACCAAATCATTTGGTTTCCACCGCCTTCGAAGAACATGCCGAGAACCCCAAGGGTATGCAGACCTTTTCTTTAGGGATGACCTCTCTGCTCCTCTGTATCGCACAGACCGCCGGCAAGTGAGAGAAAAATGACCAAGCCTGTCGTGGGCGTCATCGGCAATGCCTATCATCTGCATGATCGCTTTAATGTGCAGCTGGTCGGCGAGAAGAATTTGCGCGCGATCGCCGATGTGACTGGCGCCTTGCCGGTGATGTTTGCGGGTTGTCCCGGCATCACCGATCTCGAAGCACTGCTATCGGTGGTCGACGGCGTTTTGATGACGGGGGCTCGGGCCAATGTTCACCCCTCCCATTTCGATGCGGAGCCTGGTGTCGCCTACGAGCCCTATGACGAGGCGCGCGATGCGCTGGCGCTTCGCTTGATCGACGTTTGCGTCGAGCGGGGCGTTCCGGTCTTTGGCGTCTGTCGGGGTTTTCAGGAGATGAACGTAGCCTTCGGCGGCTCCTTGCATCCGGAGATCAGGGAATTGCCGGGACGCATGAACCACAGGATGCCGCGGCTGGAAAACGGCGACATTCATCCCGACCCGAAGGTGGTTTTCGCCGATCGTCATGATGTCGATCTGGAGCCAGGTGGCGCCTTTGCGGAGCTGCTTGGACAAGAAACAATCCGCGTCAACTCGCTGCACGGCCAAGGCATTCTCGAGCCAGGCGAGCGTGTCATCGTCGAAGGTGTGGCTGAAGACGGCACGATCGAGGCGATCAGCATTCGGAATGCCAAAGGCTTTGCGCTCGGTGTCCAATGGCATGCCGAATATGATCCGCAATGTAACCCGATCAACCGCACCCTTTTCGAGGCCTTCGGCCAAGCCCTCGCCGCCTACCAGCAGAGTAAGTAACAAAAAACCAATAATTACTCGGCGGGGACGGTGTCGTTCGGCGGCGTGTTTTTCGGTGCGCGATAGATGAAGTCGGCTTTGTCGCTGCCGGCTTCCTCCGTGGCGATCGCCACCAGCTCATCATGCAACGGTGACAGGGAGCAGGCGGGATCGACGGCTTCGGCGCGACCGGCAAAGGCAGCGGCCTGACAGCGGCAGCCGCCGAAATCCGTTAAGCGCCGATCGCAGCTCCTGCAGGGCTCCTCCATCCAATCCGTCCCGCGAAACGCCTCAAAGGCGCTGCCATGCTGCCAGATCTCCGCAAGCGGGCGGTCCCGCACATTGTCGAAGGTCAGCGTTTTGATGGTCTCGGCCGCATGGCAGGGAAGAACCTTGCCGGATGGGGTGATGTTGAGGTTCTGTTTGCCCCAGCCGCCCATGCAGGCCTTCGGATAGCGCGCATAATAATCTGGAACCACATAGTCGATAACCAGAACGCCTTTTAGACGCGCCTGCGCCGCTTTGACGATCTCCATGGCGTGGTCGGTCTGCTCGCGGGTCGGCATCAGCGCTGCCCGGTTCATCAACGCCCAGCCGTAATACTGTACATGGGCGACTTCGAGCCGCTTGGCCTTTTTCTCCACGGCAAGTTCGATGATGTCGCCGAGATTGTCGAGGTTCTGGCGATGCACGACGGCATTGATGGTCAGCGGTAGGCCGATCTCGGTGACCATTTCAGCCACGGCCATTTTCTTCACATGTCCGTTCTTGTAGCCGCCGATGCGGTTGGCATTGGTCGCTTCGCTGTCCTGAATGCTGAGCTGCAAATGGTCCAGGCCGGCGTCTGCAAGCTTCTCGAGCTTCGATCGATCCAGCAGGACACCTGCCGTGATCAGGTTGGTGTATTGGCCAATGCTGCAGGCATGGCGGATCAGGTCGGCGAGATCCTGCCGCAAGGTGGGTTCACCGCCTGAAAAGTGGGTCTGCAACACGCCGAGATCATTGGCCTCGTCGATCACTCGGCACCAGGTCGCTGTATCCAGCTCGTCAGCCGCCCGGTCCAGGTCTAAAGGATTGGAGCAGTAAGGGCATTGCAGGGGACAGCGGTGGGTGAGTTCGGCGAGGAGGGAGACGGGCGGCATAAGATGAGTCTTGGTGTCGTTCGGCGATTCTTTTTGTAATTCACTCATGGATCGACGTTTCACTCATAGGCCAAAGAGCCTGGCTCGAAAGGAACGGCGGAAGAGCGATGACTGGTGTTGCCGACGAGAAAGCGCTCCTTGTCAGTAAGCAGGCCGGTGGATTTACCACCGGCGATCCGTCGCACCGCGTTGCGGCAGCGTTGCAGACCGCCGGTGGGGTCACATAACCTTAGAGATCAGCCGGGAAATACGCGTTGATTTCACAACCGCAAGCAATCTCGACGATCTTCGGAGCATTCCACTGCATAGTTTTCCACCCTTTCTACATTAGCGACAACTTAACCATGGACGTGTCGCTCCATCAACGCAAATCGATTTTTCTTCGATTGTCGATAAGAGTTCTTGATCACTGGCGGTATGATGGGCTGTGATGGCTTGTTCGTTGCTAATGAATATGAACTGGATAAGTGACCTGGATGTCCAACCTTTGAGCCTGACACTGAAGCAACTCCGGTACTTCTCAGCCCTCGCCAAAACACTGCATTTCGGCCGGGCAGCGAAACTTTGTCATGTCACGCAACCGGCGCTCAGCATGCAGGTCAGGGATCTCGAGGCCAATCTCGGCGTGACCCTAGTCGAGCGCGGGTCGACCGGTTTACTTCTTACCCAGGAAGGTCACGAGATCGCCAGGCGAGCTCACGATATTCTGGTTGCCGTACAGGACCTGACTGAAGTCGCCTCGCATCATTGTCACCCCATGTCGGGCAAGCTCCGCTTGGGTGTCATCCCTTCAGTCGGTCCCTATCTGCTGCCCAAGATCCTGCCTGAGATCCATCGAACCTATCCGGAACTGCTCCTCAATCTTCGCGAATCTCAAACGCGCTATCTGGTCGATGACCTGATTGATGGCCATCTCGATCTGTTGATTCTGGCGCTGCCGATTGAGCCGGATGAGATTGAGACGATGGCCTTGTTCGACGACTGTTTTTCCGTCGCCCTGCCGCCGCAGCATGCTCTTTCTGGCCGAAGCGAAATCCATCAAAGCGAGCTCAAGGACCAGCATTTGCTGCTGCTCGAGGAAGGCCATTGTCTGCGCGATCAGGCGCTGGCCGTCTGCCAGACTGCCAATACGGATGAGTTTCGCGCAAGCAGCCTGTCCACCGTCATTCAGATGGTGGCCAACGGTTATGGCGTGACGATCCTGCCCGCCATGTCGCTGCCCACTGAGGCCGGGGCTGAAAACGGCATCTCCATCGTTCCCTTCGCCGAACCGGCGCCCAGCCGCACGATCGGCCTTGCCTGGCGCCAGTCCTCGCCCCACAAGCCTGAATTTATGGAGTTCGGTGAGTTCTTGCAGAGCCACCTTCACCAAGTGGCTGACCTGGGCTGATTTTTTGAGACCAAAAGAAGCTAGCATGAGCCGGCTTCCCCGGCCCAACATCCAAAGTATTCTGCATATCAGCGTTTTGAATGGGAGAGCGGGCTGGCGGCGTGCATAGAGTCTCGAAGGAATTTTCAGGTGTTTTCAACTATGTTGACGCCCGGTGCATGCTTGATGATTGCCGAAGGACGCTTATGTTCGGTCGATTGGATGAAACGTCGCTCAACGACGTTCATGGGATTGAACGTTTCGACCTGAGTAAGGAGATAAGAATGGGCTTCGCTTCGAGACTGACCGGCATTTTTGCCGTTTGCTCATCTATCACCGGGGCGGTCTATCATGCCGAAGCAGAGGCCGCCAATGCGAAGGCCGAGCTGGTTGCGGAAGGGCTTACGGCACCTGTGGCCCTGGTCGAGCCGGCCGACGGCTCGGAGCGCCTTTTCATTCTGGAGCAAACCGGCCGCATTCGTATCATCAGCGCCGAAGGCGTGCTTTTGGAAGAACCATTCCTTGATTTCAGCGATCGCCTCGATCCGACCATCGAACCGGGTTTTGATGAGCGCGGCGCGCTTGGCCTTGCCATGCATCCCGACTATGCTGAAAATGGCAGACTCTACGTCTATTACAGTGCTCCGCTTCGTGAAGGGCATGTGCTGCAGAACGAGGAATGGGGCACGCATACCAGCCATATTGCCGAGCTAAAGGTCTCGGATGAGGATCCCAACAAGGCCGATCCCGACTATGAACGCCTCGTCTTGCAAGTGGATCAGCCGCAGTTCGCTCATAACGCCGGCACGCTCGCATTTGGGCCAAAAGGCATGCTGCATATCGCGCTCGGTGATGGCGGCAGTGCGCCTGAAAATGGCGACTACCCGCGCGAGGGCACCAGCCAGATGCCGGACAATCTGTTGGGGAAAATCCTCCGAATTGACGTCAACCAGGTGAATGGTGTCGCCTACGGCATTCCTGAGGATAATCCTTTTGTCGGCCAGGATGGTTATCGTCCGGAGATTTTCGCGATGGGCTTTCGCAATCCCTATCGCATGTCGTTCGATCCTGATGGTTCGGGTCAGCTGTTCGTTGGCGATGTTGGTCAAAACTCCTTTGAGGAAATCGACCTCGTGGTTCCCGGCGCGAATTATGGTTGGGCAATCAAAGAGGCAACTCATTGCTTCGATTGGGATGATTTCGAAGGACATTTTGAGGGCTGCGATGACGAGGGGCTGACGGACCCGATCATCGAATATAAGAACGGCGGTAAGCATCCAGAGGAGAGCGAAGGGCGTTCGACCGTTGGCGGTGTCGTCTACCGGGGCGCAAATTTTCCAGCTTTCGAAGGTAAGCTCATCTTCGGGGATTGGAGCAAGGACGGTGGTGAGCCTACCGGTGTGATGTATGTTGCCACGCCAGAAAGCGAGCCCGGCCAAGCCTGGAACTATGAGCCGCTCGACATCGATGGCGGTTTTCGCCATTTCATTCTTTCGCTTGCTCATGATCAGGCGAATGAGATTTATGTGCTGACCCATGATGTGCAGGGGCCTGAAGGTGAGGGTGGCAAGGTTTTCAAGCTGGTGCCCTGACGTCCGTTTTTAGGACTAACGCGTCGTCCTTGTCATAAGAAGAAACTGAAAAGGTGCAGTGACAGTTCAGTCTGTTGCTTACTGGAATTGCTTTTTAGTTGTATTTGACGCGAAATTAGCGTTAATTAAAAAAAGCTTGGTCGATAGCTATCAGGCTTTTGGATAGAGTTGCCGGCGAGATGATGGCGTGTAAAGCACAGCATCGGGCCGGCTCAAGTATAATCAGTGTTGGTATCTAGTGTTTTTCGAAGAATAGGTTACAAGACAATACCGGCATCGAGGTAGTGAGATATAAGATGATCTTCCGATCGCTATTTCCTGGTATCTTGGCGGTGAGCATGTTGGTCGCTGGCCATGCGAACGCACAGGTTCTGCTATGCCCTCCCGCATCAGAACTCGAGCCCAGCCAAACGGAAGCCCACGCCGAAGCGAAAGTGTTGCTGGAGCGATTGTTGATCGCACTTGATCTTCGCAACAATGAGGGCATCGACACCGAGGCGATTTTGCGTGCGCATGCCGAAACTCCAGGAGCTCTGCTCGCAAAATTGGGTAACGTTGCCGATCGATGCAACCGCGCCTATGGGAATGACCTGGAAGTGTTTTTCGAGGCTGTGCCGGGTCTTCGCCAGGCTTTCCTTGAAGCCGTCTTGATGGATGACACGGGCAGCGGTGATGGTCATGATGCGGCGCTTGCCGAGTTGCGTGCGGCCCAGGAGGTGGAACGTTCCACCGACCTTTCGGTACGGTCGCTTTGGAGAAAACTTTGGTTTCGCACGCCATCGACCATGAAGGGTGTGGACGATCGATGGGCCGTCATCGTTGCCTCGCCAGCTGATGCTGATGACGGCTGGGACAAGCTTGGCGAGTTCCAGGAAGCATGGGAAGACGTTTATTTTCAGCTCCATCAACCCTATTATGATGACAGCAGCTATCACGCGATCGTCGTCGGTAAGAAGTTGCCGCATGAGGAAGCGCAGCGCTTGCTTGAGTATGTCAAGGAGCTGGGCATGGCCGACGATTCCTACGCATGGCCGGTGCCGGTTGACGACAGGATCAACGTAGTTTCGTCCGAGGAGGCGACGGGCGAGCATCGTCCCACCAGCAGTCGAAAGCCCCTCGATCTGGGTGTTCTGAAGAACTAAACGAGGGTTGCGTCAATCCTATACCCTTGGGGCCCAAGCCAGTTCTCAGGTCATTTTGTCGGTGCGTCGGGCTTAAGGGTCTTCTCGAAGCAGAGGCTCCAACGGTCGTCGATATAGTCGCCGAAGGGCGGAATTTCGCGATATCCGGACGTCTCATAGAGAGCGATCGCGCCTGGCTGCAACTTGCCGGTCTCAAGACGTAATTTCTTATAACCAAGTTTGTTCGCGATCGCTTCCAGCTCGTGCAGGACCTTTCGAGCAACGCCTTGTCGGCGGTGGTTTTCTGTAACAAACATGCGCTTGATTTCGCCAATATCCGGTTCGAGCGGGCGGAGCACGCCGCAAGCGACTGTTTCACCTTGTCGCCAAGCAACCATCATGACACCTCTTTCCGCTTCCTCGAGCGAGAGCGGATGCTGGCTGCTCAGCGGATAGAGAGCAGCCATTTCGTCCATTGACGCCTTGAGTAAAGCCTTTGCCTTGGGATGGTGGGGCGTGATCTGTTCGACGATGACTTCCAAGGTGCTTTACGCCACGACCCGAAACGTCATCGAGCCGCGCCCTGTCTCGCTGGGTTCGAGCACCTGCAGGCCGGTATCGGTTCTGCCGGTTGCAGCCAGGTTGACGGCGTTGGCGAGGTTGGTGACCGGTTCGACACAGACGTAGTCTCGTCCCTTCGGTACAAAGACGACCACATGCTCGAAAATCGGCTCAGCTTCGATGACGAGCCGGATCCCGGTCTCCGACCAATGCATTGAAATCGGGCCAGCACCACCCGTAAAATCATGGTCGAGCTCGAGCGGCGCCAGATGCCGGGCGGTCGAAAAGTCCCAGCTATAGGGAACAGGCACCTTCTTCTCAGGGATCCCCCGTCCGTCCGGAAGCCAGACATGGGTCATGGGCATCTCAAGCGTCAGACCCTCGGTTCTCGGGAAATAAGGATGATGACCAAAGCCGACTGGTACTCGCTGATCGCCGGTATTGGTGATTTCCAAGGTTGCCGTCAGTCCGTTGTTGGAGAGCTCGAAAATCTGCCGGCTGATATAGGGAAATGGAGTGCCTTCAGGCTCATGAACGAGGATCGCTTTTGCGGCTTCTGCCTCTTCGATCTTCCAGGCAGCCCGCCAGCCATCGCCATGAATACTGTGGGGCTCGGGCGGCATATTGATCGGAAAATGATAGGTCCTACCCTCGAAGCTAGCGATGCCATTGGCGACACGGTTCGAAAACGGGACCAGCGGAAACGACCCCGATGCGCGGGGCTCGTAAGTTTGCCAGTATTCCTCCGTGGCAGGACGCATGACGTCAATGCTGGCATAGCGAAAGGCGGTTATGCAGCCGCCACCCTCAGGGCAAAGTTCGAGTTGATATTCACCGTGTTGAAGCGTCACCACCTTGTCGCCGGTCATCGCGCCATCCCTTCATCGATCCATCCCGGCACCATAAACGAAAACCGCCCCCGAGCCAGACCCGGAGGCGGTTTCCTCACGCACCGACGCCGCTTGCCAAAACGCAGGCAAGTAACCCCAGTGGCTGGTATCTGCTAGCCGCCGATGCAGCTGTCGGCGTTGTCGGGGGTGCAGACGTCAAGGCCGGTGTAGGTGGGATCTTCAGGCGCTACATCCTCGGTGACCATTTTGTAGAGGGCGTGCATCACGGTGTAGCCCATCTCGAAGGGACGCTGGCCGACCTGACCGAGCGATAGGCCTTCCGCCATCAGTTCCATTTGGACAGGAAGCGTGTCGGCGACCACGAGGGCGAGTGACTTGTCGTCGATCTTAGCCTTGTGGGGCGTGACGGCACTGCGGTAGGCGTCCGGGATGAACTGCGGGAAGCCGCCGGTCGGCACGAAGGCGTCGAGGTCGGACATCTTGGCAAGCGTATCTTCCAGCTGCTGGATCGAGCGCGGGAAGTCATCATCCGTATAGAGCGGGCAGCCCTCGGCTTCGGTCCAGCCACCAGCACCTTCGAGACGATTGCCCGGGCTTTCTGTGCCGCTCTCGCCTGAGAGCGTGTCGCGAATGCCCTGCATGCGCTCATTGTGGTTGGCCGCAGCTGCACCACCGGATTGGATGCAGATAGTGCCGCCGTCTGGCTTCAGCTCCTGGGTGATTTTCGCGAGGTTGACGCCAATATCGTAGTTCTTGGTGCCGATATAGGCGGTGCGGAGATCAGCATTCTCTGGCAGGAGATCGCTGTCCCAGGTGAGAACAGGAATGCCGGCATCTTTTGCAGCTTGAAGCGCCGACGCCATGGCTGCTGCGTTGGAAGGCGCCACCGCGATGCCATCGACGCCCTTCACGACGAGGTCATTGACCATCTGCAACTGCTCTTCACCGCCGCCATGCTCACCTGGCCCGATATAGAGACATTCGATCTTACCATCGAGCTCACCTTCGGCTTTCTTGCAGCCATCGCGCGCCTGATCGAAGAACGGGTTGTTCACGTTTTTTGGTACAAGAGCAAAGGTGTAGTCGGCGGCGTTCACAGCCCCGGTCAACGCCATCACAGCCACACCAGCCATCAATGTCAGTTTCTTCATAACGTTCGTAACCTCCCTAGATTTGACTCAGGCAAGTAAAGGCTAAGGCGCCTCGCCCTAGCCGCCTTTGTTTCCGCGGATTTTCTCGAGAAGGACCGCGAAAATGATGAACAGCCCGACGAAGAATTCGTACCAGTTCGAGTCGACCCCGAACATGATCAGGCTGTTGCGTATCAAGAAGATTAGGGCGGCGCCGATGAAGGCGCCATAAGCACTACCGTGGCCACCCATGAGGTTGGCGCCGCCGATGACGGTCGCGGCGATAACGAAAAGCTCGAAGCTTTTGCCCATGCCGTTGGAAGCCGACCCCTGCCAGCCGGTCATCATGACGGCGGCGGCCGCCGCGGTGAAACCGGCGAGCAGATAGGCCTGGAATTTGATACGGTCGACCGGCACGCCGGTCAGGCGGGTTGCACTTTCGTTGCCGCCGATCGCGAACAGATAGCGCCCCCAGGCGGTAAAGTTCAGAACGAAGGCCATGATCAGGGTGGCGATCACCAGGATCACGAACATGTTGGAGACGTCGAGGCTCCCGCCGTCGATCCAGGGCAGCGAGACCCTGCCGCCGCCGATCGACTTGAAGATCGTGCCGTCCTGGCCGAACTCGTAGATCACCCGATTTTCCGAGAGCACAACGGCCATGGAACGGGCGATCGACAACATGCCGAGGGTGACGACGAAGGGTGGCAGCTTCACATAGGCGATCAGCCAGCCATTGATGCCGCCTGCGATCATACCGAGGGACAGGCCGCCTGCTACCGCGATATACCAGGCCTGATCGGCTTCGAGCAGGCGGGCGGCGCCGATTGCAGAGAGCGCCATCACCGAGCCGACTGAAAGATCGATGCCGCCAGTCAGTATCACTGCGGTCATGCCCATTGCCATCAGGCCGATCGCGGCGAAATTGCGGGTAATATTGAAGAAATTGGCCTTGGTCGCGAAGTTTGGTTCCTGGATCGTGGTCACGATGCAGATCAGAACGACCGCGACCGTCACCCAGAACGCTTGATTGGCGATGGTATGCTGGAGGAGCGTCTTCTCCTGGATGCCGGTGACATCGCCGATCGCGGCGTGACCTTCGACAGACGAGGCGGCGGTTTCAGGTCGGCTCGACATCGTTTTCTCTACGCCCTCTCGATCGCGCCGGTGATCAGGCCGGTGATTTCTTCGGGAGAAGTGTTTTCGATGGCCTTCTCAGCCACCTTCTCACCTCGGCGCAGGACGGCGATGCGGTCGCAGACGGCGAAGACGTCGGGCATGCGATGGCTAATCAGGATGACCGCGATGTTCTGATCCTTGAGACGGCGGATCAGGTCGAGCACCTCGGCGACCTGACGGACAGAGATCGCGGCGGTCGGTTCGTCCATCAGTACGATTTTCGGTTCAGAAAGCCTTGTCCTCGCGATTGCCACGGCCTGGCGCTGGCCGCCTGACATCTGTCGAACAAGGTCGCGTGGGCGGGTTTCAGATTTAAGCTCAGCGAATAGCTCGGCGGCGCGCTCGAACATCTTATGATAGTTCAGAACTTTGAACGGGCCGACGCCTTTTTTGATCTCACGGCCGAGATAGACATTGGCGGCGGCGGTCAGGTTATCGCAAAGGGCGAGGTCTTGGTAGACGACCTCAATGCCGCGTCCACGGGCGTCCAGCGGCTTGGTGAAATGACAATGTTCGCCAGCTAGTTCCATCGAGCCTTCGGAGGCTGGAAAGTTGCCGGCGATGATCTTCACCAAGGTCGACTTCCCGGCGCCATTGTCGCCCATCAAGCCCAGGACTTCGCCCTGGTCGAGGTCGAGATTGACACCATTCAAGGCTTCGATCGCGCCAAAATGCTTGGCGATGTCCCTGAGTTCGAGCAGGGCCATTCGTGCATTCTCCCCGAAACTGCCAACGTTGTTCGTGCGAAGGATTGCGTACACATCAACGCGTTGTCGGAGATCACTATGGCGGCCTCCCGGCAAATTGGCTAGACTATGAAGTAGTTTTGATAAAAATCTCAACTATCATGTTGTTTATCGCGTGTGACGTGACATTTTCTTGTTTGTTGAACGTCCTGTTTTTGGCGCATTCGCTGGGTTTTTCGACATTCTATCCCGAATTTAGGAAGCTAGCGGCTGAACAATAAGTTCAGTTTCGGTTCAGGCTCACCTGATTAAGACGGTATCATGATCAATAGGTTCAGGAGGTCAGTGATGACCAAATTAAGAACGACTTTTGTTGCAGCCATTGGCTTCTTGTCGGCTGGTCTGTTCGCCGCTGTTCCGGTTTCCGCCGGTGTGTTGAACGTCGCTAAGCCTACCGTCTCGGTGGAGCAGCGTACCGAGCTGCAGCTTGTCGATCGGGGTAGTTGGAGCAAGAAGAAACACTTCAAGAAGAAACACTTCAAGAAAAAACACTACCGTGGCGATCATTATGGTCGCGACGACTACTATTATGACGACGGCTACCGCCACGGAAAAGGCAAGAGGAAATACAAACGAGGCTACCGCCACGGCTATCAGGACGGCTATGATCGCGGTCGCCGTGATAGGGGGTACCGCTATGGTCGAGGCTATGGTCGTTATGGCCACGAAGGCCCTCGATTTCGTCGCGGCCGCGGCTACCGCCATGATCATCGTCACGGCTCCGGCTATATCAAGGCACCGGGTCTCTATTTCCGCTTCTAGTGGAATGCCCACAACATTGGCGCAAACGGGTCGATCTGATCTGTTGGTAAGAGTTGATGAAACGCCAAGAAGGCAATGTACTGTCAGCGAAGCCTTTTGAGTGAGTAGGGCATGACGCACAGGGTCATCATGGTTTTCCGTTGATATCGAAAATCTCCCCGGCTTGTCCGGGGATTTTTTGTACCTTGCGTTGCACTTTCACCAACAGCCTAGTGGTTAAGACCGGCTGGTCGGTTCATCCAAAAGGCCGAGTTCGCGCTGCTTCTTCTTGGACAGCCCAGCGGCGACGATCCGATGCGACTCGCTCAGATAGGCTTTGAGGTCATCATCCGAAAGGCCGTCTTGTTGATAGTGCTGGATCCATGTCAAGCCCCGCGAGGCGAGGTAGGGGGCAGGCCTTAGCCCCGGCTGTTCCTGGAGCATTTCATAGGCAATCGGCGAGACCTTGAACGTGATATGAGGCTCATCACCGTCGTCCCATCCGCCGATAGCGAAAACCTTGCCACCAACCTTCCAGACATGGGAGCCGCCCCATTGCACGACATGGGAAGTGGCAGGCAGGTTCGCGCAAAAGGCGTTGTAGTCGTCATAGGTCATCGATCGCTCACAGCCAAATTCTGCAAGATATCCGGGGTCGTCTGGTTTTTCCGGCTCATCGGGAAGGCCTACATGTCGGCAACAATCCCATCCGCCTCAACTTTATCTTAACACAAAACCACCATGATCGCTTTATCTCGCAGGTCCATGAGATCCTCGGAGTTTGCTCACCACACAAGAGGAAAGAGCTTGGCTCGGACTCCCAGGATCTTATGATCCTGTAGGATAGGTAGCAGGGTTGGATTAAGACCGGGTTAACGTCGATTAGTTGAGGCCGGTTGTTGCAAGACTTAGAGGGCAGTTTGGTTTTGATGTTGATCAGCCGGCGTTGGGGTTAACGTTGGCTGTAGATAATCATGTGTGGATGACGATCAGGTCCATGTGGTCCTGGGAATCCGCCCGCCCGCATGCCCTTCGGGGCTGGACTCGGATTCCGAGGATCATATGGACCAGAACTCATACCTTATGCGTGATCCATTCACGTTTGCTTATTGGACGCTCTGCTCAGTGAAAATTGTCACCACAACCTGATGAAATGTATCTCGGTTAGGTAGAACTGCCCTAGATCATATCGATCTGCTCTAAAGGCCAGCGCCATTTGGGCGTCTACGTTCCTGGGCAGGTCGAACCAGCCTTCTCCCCTACCCAAACACCGGCAGAATCACACCATATTGGGTGGTTGGGCGGGAGAGAAGGCTGGCGCTGCATAAACCTTATCGGGAAATGTTTTAGGTGTGGATGCAGTACAAACCTCCGCATACTTCTGGATATCCAGGCAGGTTCATCGACGGCAGTGGAAGCCAAATGCGGTGGTCACACTATCGGGTGATGACGGCGATATTCTTTTGGTTGTTAAATTCAAAAAAATAATCAACTATAGGTTATTATTTGCCAAAACCTGCTTGTTCCATTGGGAGCGCTTCATGCTTCGCTTGCATAGTCCAAAACGGGAAAATTTTGATAGCCGGGTTCGGTTCTCCTGCCTTGTCGGATCTGATTCTGGCGAACGGGTTCTTTGGTTCTCGGTGCCGGCGGCTTACGGCGATTTTATCGCTGCTGATCGCATGGATCCTTTTGTAATCGGTTTGCTGTTCGAGGCCAGTCAGCAAGGGTATGACGTCAAGGTTGATGGCAAGATGTCCGAAGCATTTTATTATCATTTTGCCAATGGTTATTCTTACCTGCTGTCCCGGCTGACCGATACCGGCCAAGCCATCAAGCTCTTGCCGTCCGAGCTTGTTGCCGAGAGGGCTGGGCTCATGACTAGTGAGGAGACTGGGGGTCATGTGGCGACCGGGTTTTCGGCTGAGATTGATTCCTTTCAGACCTATTTGACGCATAATGTCGAGCCGGCGGTCGCGGGGTATCGGATTTCCCGGTTCATCTTGAACAATGTCGGCTCCCATGGGACGACCAGGCATGCTGATGAGGTTTTCAAGAAGCGCTTGGAAAATGCGTCGTGCTTTGCCGCCGAGATGGGGATCGAGCTGATCGACATCAACTCCAATCTCGGGACGTTTTACGGGGTTACGCCGTTTCAGCTGACCCATACGATCAGAAACGTTGCAGCCGCAATGATCTTTCAGGGTTACTTCAGCAAGTTTCTCTACTCCTCATCCTTCAAATATGATGAGTGCTTTGTCGGACCATCTTACGATATGGGATATTCCGAGCCCTACGGGCTACATCTGCTCTCGACGGAATTGATGTCCTGCATCTCATCGGGCTCTGAATATTCGCGATTGCAAAAGACGATCAACATCGCCGACTTCGAGCCGACCACGCGCTATCTCGATATCTGCATCGAGCCTCGGCGTGCATCCGGGCCGCAGAATTGCTCACGCTGCTGGAAATGTGCACGGGCCTTGCTCACCTTTGAAGCGCTTGGCGTTTTGGACCGCTACAAGGACGTGTTCGATCTCGATCAGTTCCAGACCCATCGCGATCGTTATATCGCGACCACGCTTCGGGATATGAGCCGGAAGAACCCGAACGATGCAGATGTCGTCGCTTTCATGCAGGACCGCATTGTCAATCTCCCCTCCACCGCCAAAGTTCTCGCACTGCGATCCCGTCACAAACTCGCCAAGCTGCGGGGGTGATTTTTTGGGGGCGCACTTCCTCCCCTGAATGGTTCATCGTTAACCTCTCCTCAAGGAAATCACGACATGGCCATGATCTGGTCCATGAGACCCTTGGAGTCCGTCTACAGGTGACGTGGGGCTAGGTTGGGACTCCTAGGGTCAGACGGACCGGCAAGGTTAGTTGAAGATAGCTGGCACGAGTTAACGAAAGTCTAGGATGGGTGGTGGGAGATCGGGGCGTTGCTGTTGTCCAAAGTATCAGTCTTTTGGAACCGGTCTCAGTGAGCCAAGCTGGTTTCGATCGTGGTGGGGCTGAAGCCAGCGATTATCGGGACGATTTTTGGAATGGGGTGTCGGGAGGAAATTCTGACATTTCCGCCCGATGGAGAAATCTGGCCAAGGTTCGAATGATCGAAAAGAATTGCCCAGACAGCGTGGTAACGTACTGTCTGGGCTAGCTGCGATCGCGTTATCAGGCCGTCTGAACCGGGACGAATCGCCAGGATGAGCCTTGCTCGATGATTCGGCCGATGCCTGGAAATGGAAAATGGTAGCCGGCGACCAGCAGCTGATCCTCGGCAGCCCGGCGGAACAGGCGCCGGCGTGTCTCGGCCGCCGCAGTCTTGTCCATTTCCACGGCCAAAGCCCAATCAGGCTCTTCCGGCCCGACCAGATAGTGAACCGCAGCGTCCATAAGATGCAGCAGCTTTGTGTCGCCGTCGTGAAGTAGGAAGGCATGATGCCCAGGCGTGTGTCCCGGTGCTGATACCGCTTTCACGCCTGGGACGATCTCGTCACCATCGGCGTAGGGTCGAATGAGCTCACGGATGGGTTCGAGCTGCGCGTTGCCAACACTGAGCATGAAGTTGGTGAAATTGGCCTCGTCGCCTGGTTTTTGCGTCCAGAATTCCAGTTCCTGCGGTGCCATATGATGGACCGCGTTCTTGAACACCGGCGCGCCGTCTTTGCTGCAAGAACCGATGTGATCCGGATGCCCGTGGCTGATGATCACATCAGTGATATCTTCCGGCGCGACGCCAATCGCATTGAGCCCTGCGGCAAGGCGGCCGTTGTCTGGTTGGTTTTCCGGAAAGGTGATTTTGCCCAAGCCGGTATCCAGTAGCACCTTCTGGTCACCGTGCTCGATCAAGGTGACCTGCATGTGAAGGCTGACGAAATCCACTGGTAGGCCGAACCGATTGAGAAAGCTTCCGATTTCGCCTTCCGGCTGGTTGGCCGCGAACGCCGGTGCGGGGAGGGTGAAGCGTGCATCGTCGATGACGGTGATTCTCATGGCGCCGAGATTGAAGCGATGAAGGGCGCGTAACGGCGTGGTTGGCGATGGGCTCGCATCGGCGCTTGAGAGCGCGCAGGCTTGTAGAATCGGTACGGCCGCAACAGCCGCGGTGGCGCAGCCAATGATGCCGCGGCGTGACAGTTTCATGCTCGGTGTCATCCATTGTCTCCTGGTGAGCGTGTTGTGGCGGGAATGACTATGCGCGGCTAATTCCGAACGGCTAATATCTCCTTGTTCAAAAAGATTGATCGAACGTTCAGATCTTCGGGGAACAGCTTGAGAAAGCACGCAGTGCTGGGACTGATGGTGGAGGATGAGAGATGAGGGAGGATGTCTTGAACTGTTCACGAGATGCGCTGAGCGATGTCCTGCGCATGGTCCGCCTTAGGGCCTGTGTCTATTTCGTCAAATCGATGATGCCGCCCTGGGGTTTGGATATCCCGAAAACACCGAATGGTCCTTTGCATCTGGTGCTCGAAGGAGAGTGCCTGCTGCGTCATGGCGGTCGGGACATTCCGCTTCGGACCGGTGATGCGGTGCTGCTCCCTCATGGGGCAGGTCATGCGATGATCGACGCTCCCGAGACAATTCCTGAACCTGGGGCCGAGGTGATGGAGCGCTTGATCATGGATCCGGACAGCGAGCCGGTTCCAGGGGCGACGCGTATGCTTTGCGGTCACTTCGAGTGGGACGGGATGCTCGACCACCCGCTTTTTCGCGAGCTGCCCGAGCTGATCGTCATAAGGTGCGTTTTCGAGAAAGAGGGTGCTGAACCGTTTCGCACGATTGTCGAGTTGATCACCAATGAGAAGACCGTTGAAGCGCCGGGAAGTGCCGCGGTCGCTGACCGCATGGGTGAAGTCCTGTTCGTCAGTCTGCTCAGGGCTTGGATGATCGAGCATGAGCCGATGAGGGGGGTGCTAGCCACGATGAACGATGCGCGCTTGTCGCGTGCGCTCCAACATATCCACCAGAATGCGGGCGCGGATGTTGACCTGGCGACACTGGCCAGCGTTGCTGGTATGTCGCGCACCTCATTTGCGGTTCGTTTCCACGAGGTGATGGGCAAGCCCCCAGCCTCCTATCTCACGGAATGGCGGATGCTGCAGGCGAGGCGGCTTTTGCTCCAGACCAATATCGGCATGTCGGAAATCACCGAACGCGTCGGCTACGGATCTGATGCCGCCTTCGTCAGAGCCTTTAAGCGCAAATTTGGCGAAACACCCGCCCGACTTCGACGAAACGCCGGTTTGAATGGAGCGTTCAAGAACGGTGAAATCGCCGAGACGCTCACAGGTCATTGAGTCTCGAATGGACCGTTCTGATACCAAAACGCCTGGGCAATGACCGCTTTTGTCGTTCCAGGCCATGCCGCCCACATTCTCCCCATGTTGCGCGTTGAAGCTCTCTCGATGGTGTTAAACCCTGTAACGATCGCCTTCGGGTCCATGTGATCCTGGGAGTGCGAACCCAGCCCGGCTTTTTCGGACGGGCGGGTGGATTCCCAGGATCATATGGACCAGGAAAAGCTTTGGCAGAGGAACGTTAACTAAAGGTCAAGAAGGCGAGATCAGTCGGCTTTCCCGATCGATGGAACAAACCGGTCGTTCGCTAGTGGTATGGTATGAGACGTTCTGAAGGCGGAGCTGAGTGATAACCAGCTGGCTAGATAGCCGTCATTGTGGAAACCCACCACCACTTCTCCCACCACACCGCCGCGTCGAGGTCCCACCACCGTGCGCTGCCCGGTAAGCTCGTCCCAGTGAGCGGAGCAGGTTTGGACTTCGGCTGCGGTGACGCCTGCGATCATCAGGAGGGTTTTTGCCGGCAGCGCAAATGAGGCTTGCAACTCCCTTCGGCATGACCAGCGTCTTCAGGGAGTAGGTGGGGGGTGATGATCGAGCAGCTGCATTCTGACTGTTTTGGTGTCGATGAGCTTGATCTTATTCAGGGGCGACTATGGCCACGAGCCTCCATTTAGAATATCGGCTCAATCGCTTGCCGAAACGTCGCTATCAATGGGAAAGATATACGCCTAATTTTGTGTGAAGTTTAGCTATTGGGCTGTGCGTTGATGAGCCTGCTCAAGAAGGTCGTTGAGTAGTTGTATGGCCGAGTCATCTGACACGATACCCATATGATTAGTATCGAAGCCGTAGACCCCTTGGGCACGCTTTTTCGCAGCATCGTTAAGCTGGCTTGCGATCGTCACAGTGCCGTCATTGGGTGCAGAGCCGGGAAACCCATCGCCACCACCGTGGGCGAACAGCAAATGGTACGGCAGATCATCCGGCAGAGGTTTATTGTTCAGTTTACCAAGTGAGGGGCTGCCCGGCACGATATCCCGCCACACAGGAATGATAGCAGGTGCTAGATTGAGCCCTATCTGGGCAGCACTATGACCATCCCAAGGCGTTGCCAAGGTCACAAAAAGACTGAGATAGCGTGAGATTGACGTGTGATCGCGGTTGATGAAGGCTTGGGCAACCAAGCCGCCCATACTGTGCGCCACCAGATACAAATTATCGAAGTCGCGCTCAATCCATAGCTGGGTGAGCGCCTCAAAGAGATAATCGGCACTGGCTTCAAGCGGCAAGCCGGAAGCATAGGAAAAAACCCACGGCTGAAAATGCTGGCGATCGAGGCTGTCGATGATCTTACGCCAAACGCGTGGCGATCCGCCGATTCCAGGAACGAATAAAACCGGAATTTTTTGTGGATCATAGGGTTCCAGCAAAAAAATCCCAGGTCCGATCTCTTTGGAAAAGCGGAGAGGTTCCCACATTCCCATCTTTCCGATGGTTGGATCGAATTTCTGATCATCGAGCGTAGCAACTTCACCGATATTGGTTCTGCCGCGCCACAGTTTCGGGAATGCCTTGTCATCCAAGCCGGAGAACATGGAACTGTCTTGATTAATATCAGGAAATTCCAAGTCTTCGCGTAAGGCCACATCAATGGCGGTCTCACCGGAGTCTGCCTCTATGGTGATAGCCGAAGGATTGCCATAAAAGCCAGCAGGTTCATCGGACTGATAGTGGGAATCTCTATTCAGGTCCTCAAAAGCAAAGATAAAGTAATCGCCTGGAGTCACATCAAAGCGAAACGTCGACGATTCGATCAGCTTTGTATCGAGTAATTGCTCGCTTTCCAAAGCGTCGGAAAAAAGAGCAACCGCGACCGGATTATCGCCCGGATTTTCTTGCACAATTGTGCCATTGATCGCGAAGAAATTATTCATTTCTTCAAGGTCATTACCTAGATCTATGAAATGGCAGCCTGCCACCGTTGTCGAGAACAAAACGGATCGAAAAAAAATTTTACCAACAGACTTCATCCTCGAATGAAGCCGTCATCATGCAGAGGCTTAGTGTTGTGCTTTATGTGCATATCACAATATTCTCGATCTCTCTTTCACCGACCAGATCTGCATCACTCTACAAACTCCAGCAGTTTATCGTACCAATATCGCTGATTAACTTGCAAGCTAGGCGAGTTGTTGCAGCCTCAACGTAACCATGGAACCGCAGCGCTCATGAATGCGGAGGGATCGCAAACAACCTCTAAATGGTCGCTCGGGGGCAATCGGAGACTTACGGGGCGCGAAACTGATTGGCAGCTGTCGGAAAGCGAACAGAGCGCCGAGGATGTCCGCAATCAGTATGACTGTATATCAACCTTTAGGCGAATGAAATTTCGTGTAATTTCCGCAAAATAGCAATTCCAGCGCAGCCATTAGGGTGCGGCCAAGCTGGTCAAGCCACACCGCCGTGTCGAGGTCTCGCCCGGGCGCGGCGCGCGCCTGCGACGGGTTGGCGTCTTGCGTTGCTGCGTTGCGGTGTGGTAGTTGGGCTTTCATGAAGTAGGGGACTGCGGAAATGCTGGGTTTCCGCGTGTTTTCGTCGACTAATGACCCAGGACTGGGGAAGCCGTAAGCGTGGCTGCAGCATCAACGGATACGTCGGGTATTGCCGGGCGTTATGCCGGTGCTTTGTTTGATCTCGCCAAGGATCAAAAAGCACTGGATCAGGTTCAAGCGGATCTTTCGGGCATGAAGGGGCTGTTGGCAGAAAGCGCCGAGCTTACTCGCGTGATCGAAAGCCCGGCTATTTCCAAGGACGACCAGGTCAAGGCGCTGACCTCGGTTTCTAAGAAGGCTGGAGCTAGCGATCTGACCACACGGTTTTTGGGGCTGCTGGCGGAGAAGCGCCGGGCCTTTGCGCTGCCAGAGATTATCGAGGCGTTTAACGCCATGCTGGCTGAGGAGAAGGGCGAGGTCGAGGCCGAGTTGATCTCGGCGGTCGATCTTACCCAGGCTCAGGCGGATGCGGTCGCCCAGAAGATCGGTCAATCGGTCGGTAAGGCCGTGACCATGACATTGAGCGTTGATCCCAGCCTTTTAGGTGGGCTGGTGGTGCGTGTTGGTTCGCGCATGATCGACGCCTCGCTCAAAACAAAACTGCACCAGCTTGAGCTGGCGATGAAAGGGGCTGCCTGATGGACATTCGTGCTGCCGAGATTTCGGACATCCTGAAACAACAGATTGCGAACTTCGGCACGGAAGCCGAGGTGACCGAGGTTGGCCGGGTGCTGTCGGTTGGTGATGGTATTGCGCGCGCTTACGGTCTGGACGAGGTTCAGGCAGGTGAGATGGTCGAGTTCGAGGATGGCACGCGCGGCATGGCGCTGAACCTCGAGACGGACAACGTCGGCATCGTGATTTTCGGCGACGACCGTCACATTAAAGAAGGTGACACGGTCAAGCGCACCAAGACGATCGTTGACGTGCCGGTGGGCAAGGGGCTTCTTGGTCGCGTGGTCGACGCGCTCGGCAATCCGCTCGATGGCAAGGGCCCGATCGAGGCGACCGAGCGGAAGCTTGTGGAGACCAAGGCGCCAGGCATTATCCCTCGGCAATCCGTGCATGAGCCGATGCAGACGGGGCTTAAGGCGATCGATAGCCTGATTCCGGTGGGGCGCGGCCAGCGCGAGCTGATCATTGGTGACCGTCAGACCGGCAAGACCGCGATTGCGATCGATGCGTTCATTAATCAGAAGCCGATTAATGCGGGCGATGATGAGAGCAAGAAGCTCTATTGCGTGTATGTCGCCGTTGGTCAGAAGCGCTCTTCCGTTGCGAAGGTCGTGAAAATTCTGGAAGACGCCGGGGCTATGGAATACTCGATTGTGGTTGCTGCGACCGCTTCCGAGGCAGCGCCGTTGCAGTTCCTCGCACCCTATACTGGCTGCACGATGGGCGAGTATTTCCGCGATAACGGGATGCACTCATTGATCGTTTATGACGATCTCTCGAAGCAGGCGACGGCGTATCGCCAGATGTCGTTGCTGCTCCGTCGTCCGCCCGGTCGTGAGGCGTTCCCCGGTGACGTTTTCTACTTGCATTCACGCCTGCTTGAGCGTGCGGCCAAGATGAACAACGATCTGGGTGCTGGCTCGCTGACGGCCTTGCCGATCGTCGAGACCCAGGCGAATGACGTGTCCGCCTATATTCCGACCAACGTGATTTCGATCACTGATGGTCAGATTTTTCTTGAGACGGATCTCTTCTATCAAGGTATTCGACCGGCGGTGAATGTTGGTTTGTCTGTGTCTCGTGTGGGTTCTGCAGCGCAGATCAAGGCGATGAAGCAGGTGGCCGGTAAGATCAAGCTGGAACTTGCCCAGTATCGCGAGATGGCGGCGTTCGCGCAGTTCGCCTCGGACTTGGATGCGGCGACCCAGCGGCTGCTGGCCCGAGGTGCTCGCCTCACCGAGCTGTTGAAGCAGGGGCAGTATCAACCGATGGCGGTTGAGATGCAGGCTTCCGTGATCTATGCGGGTGTGAACGGTTATCTTGATGATATCGGCACGCGTGATGTGGTTCGCTATGAGAGCGGTCTGGTCAGTGAGCTGGAAGCGAATGGCCAGGACATTCTTGCCTCAATCCGCGAGTCGGGTGCAATCGGTGATGAGACCGAGGGCAAGCTGAAAACGCTGATATCGTCCTACACAGAAGGCTTTGCTTGAGACTGATCGATGGCATCCTTAAAGGAACTCCGCTCTCGGATCGGTAGCGTCAAGCAGACGCAGAAGATTACGAGTGCGATGAAGCTGGTCGCAGCCTCCAAGCTGAAAAAGGCTCAGGATCAGGCGGAGGCTGCGAGGCCTTTTGCCGAACGTATGAGCAATATGCTCACCAATCTCGCAGCCGGCGTTGCCGATGCCGAAGGCGCGCCGAAGCTGATGGCGGGGACGGGAAGTGACAAGGTTCACCTCTTGATCGTTGCCACGGCGGATCGCGGGCTATGCGGCGGTTTCAACAGCTCGATCGTGCGCGGTACGCGTAAGAAGATCAACGAGCTGGAAGCTGAAGGCAAGGAGGTCAAACTCCTTTGCATCGGCCGGAAGGGCGCTGATCAGCTCAGGCGGGATCACCGTGAGAAGATCGTCGAGGTCATCGACGGTGTCGGTAAATCTCGCCTAGCCTATGACGAGGTGGCGGCAATTGCGCTCAAGATCGAGCAATTGTTCGAGGCAGGCGAGTTCGATGTCTGCACCATCGTGTTCAATGCGTTCAAGTCCGTGATCACCCAGGTGATGACGATGAAGCAACTCATTCCGGTTGAGACGCCGGAAAGCGAAGATGAGGGTGATGAGGTCAAAGCGGTTTACGACTTCGAACCGGAAGAAGACGTCATCCTCGAAGAGTTGCTACCGCGTAATCTGGCCGTGCAGATCTATGGGGCGATGACCGACAATGCAGCCTCCGAACAAGGTGCGCGCATGGCGGCAATGGATAATGCGACGCGCAATGCAGGTGAGATGATCGACAAGCTGACGCTCATCTACAACCGTACGCGCCAAGCGAAGATCACCAGCGAATTGATCGAAATTATCTCGGGTGCCGAGGCCCTGTGATTCAGGACCGGACCCGGCAGGCGGGATACGTCGCGTAGAGCGGCAGGAACGACGAGGGAAGAAAATGGCGACGCAAGAGAATGTTCAGACCGGTAAGGTTTCTCAGGTCATGGGTGCCGTGGTCGACGTGCAGTTCGACGGGCATCTGCCGGAGATTTTGAATGCGCTCCAGACGGAGAACCAAGGCAACAAGCTGGTGCTGGAAGTCGCTCAGCATCTTGGTGAGCAGACGGTGCGCACCATCGCCATGGACGGCACCGAAGGCTTGATGCGCGGCCAGGATGTCATCGACACCGGCTCGCCGATCAATGTGCCGGTCGGACGCGAGACCTTGGGACGTATCATGAACGTGATCGGTGAGCCGATCGATGGCCGTGGTCCGGTTGATGCCAAGACCTCCAGCCCGATCCATGCACCTGCCCCTGAATTCATCGATCAATCCACCGATACCGAGGTGCTGGTGACCGGCATTAAGGTGGTGGATTTGCTGACCCCCTATCCGAAGGGCGGTAAGATTGGCCTCTTCGGTGGTGCCGGTGTCGGCAAGACCGTCTTGATCATGGAACTGATCAACAATATCGCGAAAGCTCACGGTGGTTTTTCGGTGTTCGCCGGTGTTGGTGAGCGAACCCGTGAAGGTAACGACCTTTACCATGAGATGATCGATTCTGATGTAATCAACCTCGATGATCAAACCAAGTCCAAGGTGGCGTTGATCTATGGTCAGATGAATGAGCCCCCAGGTGCCCGTGCCCGTGTCGCGCTGTCTGGCCTGACCGTGGCTGAGCATTTCCGCGATGCCGAAGGTGCGGATACGCTCCTGTTCGTCGATAATATTTTCCGCTTCACGCAAGCAGGCTCTGAAGTGTCCGCTCTGCTCGGCCGTATCCCGTCTGCTGTGGGTTACCAGCCAACGCTTGGTACGGATATGGGTGGTCTGCAGGAGCGGATTACGTCCACCAAGAAGGGCTCCATTACCTCGGTGCAGGCGATTTACGTGCCGGCCGATGACTTGACCGACCCCGCACCAGCGACAGCGTTCTCGCATCTTGACGCGACCACGGTTCTGTCCCGCCAGATCGCGGAACTTGGCATTTATCCAGCCGTGGATCCGCTTGATAGTACGTCCCGCATCATGGAGCCGGGCGTTGTCGGTGAGGAGCATTACGAGGTTGCCCGTGAGGTGCAGGAGACCTTGCAGCGCTATAAGGGTCTGCAGGACATCATCGCCATTCTCGGCATGGACGAGCTTTCCGAAGAGGACAAACTCGTTGTTGCGCGCGCCCGGAAGATGCAGCGTTTCTTCTCGCAGCCCTTCTTTGTCGCTGAGGTTTTCACCGGTTCGCCCGGCAAGCTGGTGTCGCTTGAAGACACGATTGCCGGGTTCAAGGGGATCTGTGCCGGCGAGTATGACGACCTGCCAGAGGCTGCTTTCTACATGGTCGGCAATATCGACGAGGCCATCGAGAAGGCCAAACGCATGGCGGCTGAAGCGGCTTAAGGAACGGACCGATGGCTGAAGGATCTTCCACGGGCAAGGTGGCGTTTGAGCTGGTGGCGCCCGAACGTCTCCTGGCAAGCGAAGACGTCGATATGGTGGTGGCACCGGGAGCGGACGGCGATTTTGGTGTGTTGCCCGACCACAGCCCGCTGATGTCGCTGCTTCGGCCCGGCATCATCGAGATCTACGAGGGCGATAAGATCGCCCAGCGGATCTTCGTTGGCGGTGGCTTTGCCGAAGTGAACGAGAAGGGCTGCATCGTGTTGGCTGAGGAGGCCATGCCGGTCGGCGAGATCGATGTTGAGGCTGCGCAAAAGCGGATCAAGCTAGCCCAAGACGATCTTTCCAGCGCAAGCGATGATGTGACCAAGAGCAAGCTGGAGCGTGATATCACGATTGCTGAAGCGATGATCGAGGCTTCGAAGGTGATCTCGGCGCATTAATCGGTTCTCAGAATCGACCAGGCGAGGAGTCATCGATTGGTTGATGATTGAGGAATATAGATTTTGCCTCACCACTGACCCGCGATATGGCATCGACGATCTGCTGTGCTAATTGATTAACAGCAACAAAAACCTTGTCGCTGGCGCATTGTTCAAATCTAAGATTCGTCCAGTCGACGTACTGACGTCTCAACAGATTTTCGACGATGGCTAGGCTACTCGTATCGACATTGTCGAGCGTAACGAACTTTATCGGGATAATGAGATCATCTCTTTCCTGATCTCGTTCTCTCTCCATGAACCGTTCAAGTTCATAAAGGCAATGTTTGCTCAAAACGTAATTGGGCGACACTATAGGAACCAGGAAATTGGTGTGATCGATGATCATGTCCAATTTTCGTTGCCATTGTTCTCCAATTTTGATGTCTTTCGCATCATAGACAACATCAAAGAAACCATCAGTTCCCAGATATAGATTGACAGCATTTCTTATCGATTCGCCGACGGTCGTGATGAACCCTCTGTGGAACTCATCATCCCGATGCGCATAGCTTAGTAGTGCGACAATTTTTTTTTCCGGGAGAAAACCGGGACCCTGACTTTCCATGAGCCTGCGAGGTTCGCTGGTCTCCTCCTTTTCAGGAAAAACGTCGCTGATGACTGCTACGCGAAGTGACTTCCAATCGGCAATAACGCTGTGAAGAAAGCTCAAAACCTCGTGGTCCGTCTCGGCTTCTATATGATCTTCAAGATAGGTGAGAAGCGTATCGATCCTCGATGGATTTCGCATCAGTCGCAGATTGATGAGCGAGATAGCTCCTAGACGAGCCATTCTATTCTCGCTTAGTAGATTTACCTGTATCTCTTCGACAACCATATGCAGCATCTCAAAGTTGCATCAAATGCCTTGAATAGTTTTAATGTTGCCTTGATGATCAACCACAAGATTATAAAAACTACAAGAAGTAAAAAAATCACAATTTTATTTAAAGTAAGCAAATGATACAGACTTTTTCATTATTAGAGATATATGAGTCAAATTATTGGGAGATTCGGATGTCTTGACGGTCTTGAACAAGCATCCGTATTTTGTGATTAAAGGCGTTAATCCAGCAAGTCTTAACTCACCGGCTGTTGGCATAGATGTCTGACCTGGAAGTAGGGATATGGCGCACCCGCATCGTTCTTATACATGGTCATATGCAGGGCTAGCGTATCGTCGCTTTGTGGGTTCTTCAGGTCTGATCCTTGATAATCGAGGGGGGCGATCGGGCCGACGCCGTCGGCGGCGAGTGCGTAGAGGGCTTCGACCTTATCGCTGAGGGAGCCAAGCGGCATGACCTGCTCAAAGGGGCCGTAGGCCTCAAAGTTGTAAGCGTAGTCTCGACCCTGCAGGGACTTCATATGGCCCGGTGTCTTGCCATAGGGAAGGCGTATTACGGCAAGCACGAGTTTGTCGCTGCCATCGGGACCACTGATCTGATTGAAGCAGACCTGGATCACCACCAGATGCGTGACATAGCGGCAGCTGGCGCGAAGGCAGTAGCCGACGATCAGGCCACCATGGAGTTGTGCTGCTTTTTCTTCGATGGTGTCGGCCTCGGCACTCGGTGTCGTCAAAGCGGAGACGCCGCCCGGAACCGGCATAAAGGTATTGTCGTCCGGGAGATAGTGACGGAGCGGATCCTGATCGAGAGGTGCACCATTTGATTGGGCTTCGAGCGGGCCGGCGGTGCCGGCAATCAGCGCAAAGATAGCAATAAGTGGGAACAAGCCCACTCGATACATCCTGGTCATCAAGCCTCACTGATTGCCAAGTATTCTTTCCATCAACTTAGCCTAGGTCGTGTTGCAGGCAAGTGGGAAAGGCGGCGACAAGGCGCGATTTCGCTGTTCTGAGCCAGAGTTCGCCAGGTCGACGGCGCCGTCGTCACGTTTACCGATGAATAACCAAGATCCGTTAAGAAGGTCTCGTTTCCGCCATCCTGATGAGACTGAGGGAGATTATTCAGCAATTTTGACACCAGATGACAACGTCGAACGATTGCGGCGGCGGCAAATTGTCAATCCTTGATACAAAAACTCCATTGAAATTTGTAGCAAATCGACGCTTTTTCCGTTGCCATTTCGAGACAGTCTGAGGACACTTAGGTGGTCATAAATTGGTCGCTGCGCTGGATGCGCAGCACCTGTCGGGGATAACTTAATGTAATCAGGGGAGATCGAGATGACGGCAACCGATACGGTTCGCAATGTCGCTATCGTTGGACCTAACGGGACGGGCAAGACCACCTTGTTGGAGAATTTGCTCTATGTCGCCGGCGCTATTTCACGCAAAGGGCGGACGGCTGATGGCAGTACGATCGGTGACGCTTCGCCCGAAGCGCGAATGCGGCAAATGGGGATCGAAGTGAATGCCGTCTCTTTTGATTATGACGGGCTGAATTTTACCATTTTGGATTGTCCGGGATCGATCGAATTTGCACAGGAAGCCCGAAATGCGCTGCTTGGCATCGATGCTGCGGTGGTGGTGGTGGAGCCGGTACCCGAGCGCATGATCACAATCGCGCCGATCCTCAATTTTCTCGACAAGAACAACGTTCCCCATCTGGTTTTCATCAACAAAATGGACCGCTCCGAAGTTCCCTATCGTGATCTTCTGCAGAGTTTGCGTGATGTCTCCGATCGGCCCGTGATCCCCCATCAATATGCGATCGGGCGAAATGAAGATCTGGTCGGCTATATCGACCTGGTGACTGAGAAAGCCTATGCCTATAAGGCAGGCGGACCGAGCGAACCCATCGAATTACCGGCGGAGTATCAAGAGCGGGAGCAGGCAGCGCGCCAGGAGATGCTGGAGACCCTTGCCGATTTCGATGACGACCTGATGGAGACCCTGCTCGAGGATCAGGAACCGCCGGCCGACGACATCCTCCTTCATATGCAAAAGACTCTTGGCGCCGATCAGATCGTGCCAGTTTTCATGGGGGTTGCTGAACAGGAAATGGGTGCTCGCCGGCTGCTTGAGGCCTTGTGCAAGGAAGCACCGCCGCCGAGTGTCATCAGCGAGCATCGCGGGATTGATCCTAACGGCGAGACGGCGGTGCAGATCATCAAGACCTATCATTTGCCCCATGCCGGCAAATTGTCCCTCGCCCGCGTCTGGTCGGGGGAGGTGAAAGACGGCATGACCTTGGGCGATATGCGCTTAAGCGGCGTATTTAAATTATTCGGCGCCGAGCATAAAAGCGTTGGCAGCGCCAAAGCTGGTGAGATCGTGGGTCTCGGCAGGCTTGAGGCCGCTAAGACCTGCGATGTCCTTCTTAATGGAGCCGGCGGCGATCCCTCGGCGTTATCTGTGTTGCGTGCCTCGCCGTTGAAACCGATGTACGCCTTTGCAGTCACGGCGGCTAATCGTCATGATGAGGTCAAGATGTCCGGCGCCTTCGCCAAGCTCACGGAGGAGGATCCGAGCCTTCGCTTCGAGCAGGACCCAGAACTGCACCAAAGCCTGCTTTGGGGCCAAGGCGAGATGCATCTTCGCGTGGCGCTCGATCGGTTGAACTCGAAATATGGCGTCGAGGTGACGGGACAGCCGCCGGAAACGCCTTACCGCGAAACCATCAAAAAGGCTGCCGATAGCCACGGCCGGCATAAGAAGCAAAGTGGCGGACATGGCCAGTTCGGCGACGTCAAGATTAAGATCAACCCGCAGCCGGCAGGCGCCGGATTCGAATTCATCGACAAGATCGTCGGTGGTTCGGTGCCGCGTCAATACATTCCGGCCGTCGAGCAGGGGGCGAAGGAGTTCTTGCAAAAAGGACCCCTCGGCTTTCCCGTGGTGGATGTCAGCGTCACTCTCTACGACGGCCAATTCCATAGTGTCGACAGTTCGGAAATCGCTTTCAAGATGGCGACCGCCCATGCGCTCAAGGAAGGGTTGGGGGCGTGCAATCCTGTGTTGCTGGAGCCAATCCTGACCGTCAATATCTCGGTGCCGAGCGACTATACGTCGAAGATCCTACAAATTATTAGCGGCAAGCGTGGCCAGGTGCTTGGTTATGATGGCAGGAAGAACTGGCGCGGCTGGGATCAGGTTCAGGCCCACATCCCGCAAGCCGAGATCCACGATCTGATCATCGATCTACGCTCAGCCACCCAAGGTGTTGGTTTCTTCGACTGGCAGCATGACCATTTCGATGCGGTGCCGGAAAAGGTCGCGGAAAGCGTTGTCAAAAAGCGCCAGCAGCAATCCGCGCATTAAGGCCATAAGGCAAAACAAGCTCAGCCCGCTCCCTGTCAAAAGTGGGCTGAGCTATGTTGCGATGTCGTCGGATCGTTAACGTGAAGGCTACTCGACGACGATCGTGATGACCTCAGAGGCGACTGGCTCATCGTGAGGGATATGATTGAGGTCGCCGAGAAGGAGCTGAAGCTTGTGCTCGCCCGGCTCGAGTTCGATTTCCGACTGGGTCTGACCGCCACCGAAATGGATATGATTCTCATCGGCCGGGATTGGCTCACCTAAGGCGGGAAGACCGGTGTTGATCAGTAGATGGTGGTGGCCGGTATTTTCCGCCTCCGTGCCGGCTGGTGCGACGCCGATGCCTTTCAAACCGAAGACCACGGTGATCGGGTTGGTAACGATGTCACCATTGGCAGGCGACACGATATAGGCTTCGGCATTGGCGGGAGCCGGTGTGCGGTCCTGGGCAAATGCGCTGGTTGCAAGCGTAAGCGCCGCCGTGGCGACTAGAAATGAACGGTACATTGGGGATGTACTCCTTGAGGTTCTGGTTGCTTAGACGCTGTAATTCCAAAAACTTAACGTAAAAGCAATGTACCCTGCGCGATTAGTGCGGCAAGACGTTATGTCACAATTTTTGATGTGTCCTCGTGCACCCCGTTACGCGCTCTTCTCGAAAAACCCCGGACGCCATACCGAGAAAACACCTCTTACCTATGGCGTTCTGAGTATTTCTTCAGTGATGTCCGGAACTAAAAGATGTGGTCGTACCACTCGGCCGCTTGTGTCGCTGGGCCGGTGTCAGCTATTCCACGGTGATGGTGATCGTCTTCGACATGACCGGCGGATCGTGGGGGATATGGTTCTGATCACCCATGAGAAGCTGCAGGGTATGGTCGCCAGGTGAGAGTTCGAGGATAACCTCGGTCTGGCCGCCACCGAAATGGATGTGATTGTCGTTGGCCGGAATAGGCTCATCCAAATAGGGCATGTCGGTATCGATCAGGAGATGATGATGCCCGGTATCCAACCTTTCCATGCCGGCAGGTGCCACGCCCATATCGGTCAGACCGAAGATCACCTTGAAGGGGTTGGTCACTGCGTCGCCATCTGCTGGAGAGACAATGTAAGCTAAGGCGCTATCGGGTGCGGTACTTCGTTCCTGAGCAATGGCGGTGCCGGTAATGGCGAGGGCGGCTATGGTCAGTAATAGGCAACGTTTCATATAAGAGATCCCCCTGAAACCCTGGAGCGAATGGCTCAATTGAATATCATCTAGACGCCTTTATAAGAGTTTAGTTGGCGAAGGCAGCAGGGCAAGGTCGAAACGGACTAGCGCAGCTGTTTTCGACACCAGATGCTGATTTGCTCGATCGCGATCACCATCAGCAGGACGACGACGGTGAGGGTTGCTACCTTCTCATATTGAAAGGAGCGTACATAAAGTTGGATATAGAATCCGATGCCACCAGCACCCACGAGACCCAAAATAAGGCTTTCCCTGAGATTGAGCTCGAAGCGAAAGAGCGTATCCCTAACCAGATCCGGAGCGACCTGGGTGAGGGCGCCAAAGCGGATCTTCTGAGCCCAGCTAGCGCCGACGCTTTCCAAGGCTTCCAAAGGGGCGGGGTCGGCATTCTCGAACGCTTCAGCGTAGAACTTGCCGAGCATGCCGGTTGCATGGACCGCAATAGTAAGGACACCGGCGAGCGGACCCAGGCCGACGGCGACCACGAACAAGAGCGCCAGCAGGATCAAGGGGATGCCACGTAGCATGCCCAAGAACCATTTGATCGGCTGGTGAACCCAGCCAGGGGTCAGATTGGCAGCACCAAGCAGACCGAGCGCCAGTGAGACGAACGCACTGATGACCGTGCCGAGAAAAGCGATCTGCAATGTTTCGAGGGTCGAGCGGGCGACGGTTTCGGCAACGCTCAAATCCGGCGGTACCATGCGCGCCAGGAAGTCGCCGATGCGCGGCAGGCTGCCGGCGATCTTGTCGAACTGGACGCCCAAGCTCTGCCAGGACCAGGCGAACAGGGCGATGATGAGGACAAACCCAAGCAGCGGAGAGAAGCGCTCAGACCAGCTGGGTGTGATCAGGCGGTCTTCACGGCCAGGGAGCGTCGGATCGGTATTAGATGGAGTAGCGATGGTCGCCCGCCTGTTTCTCGTCGCGCTCGTAGATCCGAGCACGGGCCCGTTCCGTCAGCGCCCCGGACGGCGCATCGAAAGCAATCTCGCCACCCTTGACCGCGACGATACGATCCATCGACGCCTTGGCGATTTCTGGCTGATGAATGGCCATGACCAAGGTTGCACCACGCCGCTCGCAAGCTGCCGTCAGGAGATCGATCACGTCCCGGGTCAGGGCCGGGTCGAGGTTGCTGACCGGCTCATCGGCGAGGATCATTTCTGGTGCTTGGGCCAGAACGCGGGCGATAGCGACCCGCTGGCGCTGACCGCCGCTCAGGCTATCCACCCGCTGCTCAGCTCTAGCCAAAAGTCCAACCTCGGACATGGCTTCCTGCGCAAGACGGCGGTCGTCGTCGGAGAATTTACCGAACAGGGACAGCCAGGGATGGGCAAAGCCAAGACGACCGGTGAGGACGTTTTGCATCACGGTCGCGCGCTCGACTAGGGCGAAATCTTGAAAGATCATGCCGGTCTTGCGACGCAGTTCCCGCGGCTGGCGGCCCTGCTGGCTCAGTCGTTCTCCGAGGATTTCAATATTTCCAGCCGTTGGCAGGAGCGTACCGTTCAACAGGCGAAGCAAGGTGGTCTTGCCGCCGCCGCTTGGTCCGATCAAGGCAATCCTCTCGCCTCGAGTGATCGTCAGATCATCGACGATGAGGGCAGGGTGCTCCGTTGCCGAATAGCGCATCACAACATCGTCGAGGCGAGCTGCCGGATCACCGGTGAGGCTCGCAGTCGAAGAGATCAAAGGGCGATGACCGCGTTCCCGCCCGATTTCACCATCAGCTAAGTAAGCCATAGCGCCTCGCAATCTCGGCCACGGGCGCATAGGCCCGATGGTCTGTTCCGATGTAGCCGTCAGGGCCATAAACATGCTGCAGGAGGTGGCGATTTTCTGGTTCGTTTAAGGACAGCATCGCCTCTTTGAAAGCGTGTTTCAGGTCGTTGTTCAACCCCGACCGTGCGATGACCGCATGGGAGGGGATGGGGTTGCTCTCAGCGATCCAGCTCACGTCGAGCTGCTGTTCAGGCGTCAACAGGAGGTCGGAAAACTCGCTGACACCGGCGACGTCGACAAGCCCGTTGGCAACGGCCTGGATCGCCTGCTGATAGCCACCGGCGAAATAGACCTGGCGGAAAAAGCTGTGCGGATCGGCGCTGGGATCGAGGAGTCCGGCCTCGGCCAGAATTTCAAGTGGGTACAAATAACCCGATTCCGAGATCGGATCGGCAAAGGCCGCCGTCTTGCCGCGGAGGTCTTCCAATGTCTTTAGCCCGCTGTCCTTCCTGACGAAGAGCCGGGCCGTATAGGTCGGCTCGCCCCGATACATCTCGGCCAGCAGCACCTCAGCACCGATGGTTTCATGAGCAAACACATAAGGCAGCGCACCAGTGAACGAGATATCGGCGGACTGACTGCGCAAAGCTTCGATGGCGGCGGCGTGATCCAGGGTCACGAAGCCTTCGACCGGCACGCCGATCGCTTTGCTTAGAAAACCGGTGATGACGTCGATATCACCGATCAGCTTTTCTGGGTTTTCCTGCGGAATGAAGGCAAGCGTAAGTTTGTCTGATTCGGCAAGGACTGGCCCTGCGCCTAGAAAACCGATGGTCGCAGCACTGCCTGCAGCCAATGTCATAAACGACCGGCGGGCGATTTTATCCATTATCGTAGCTCCGAATCATAAGCATCCGCCGTCGCTCGATAGCCTTGCCAGGCTTGTCCTGCCTCATCCCAAGCTTCCTGCTTGACCATGTCGCGAAGCTGCCAAAGTAGTTCGGCTAGCTCCAACGTCTTGCCGCGCGCATCACGATTGGTCATGACACTGGCATCCAGTTCCATGTCACCTGCAACGGAACGCAGCAGAAGATCTGCGTGGTCCAGGTCGCGCTCGGCGATCAGTGTGTCCAAGGTACTCAAGAAGACGGAGAGCTCCTCGATCATCAGTCGAAACGGCGTGGCCTCCTCATCGAATTGCTGATAGGGCTCGGCCCCTTCGCCGACCGCCTCCAAATAAGCCGTGAGATCAGCACGTCCGTCATCGCCAAGGTCGAGGGCGAATTGCTCGTCGAACCAGGCGACCACCTCGGCCAGGGTCTGGAAACGGCCGTCATGAAAATAGGGGGCGGTATGGACGATGTTGAGAAGTGTCGGCGTGCCGAGCGCGCCGCTGAAGCCGCTCTTGGCGCCGTAGCCCGCCGAGCCGATGTCATGGACAAGATTGTCGGTGAAGTGCGAGCCGGGTGTATGGCAGCTGGCGCAGGATTGCCCGTCCATTTGCGAAAAGGGCTGCCTAAACAGAGCTTCGCCGCGTTTGGCCGCCTCCGGTGCATCTGCCTTCAGCCGGCCGTCACGCTCAAGATGCGGGGCCGGTAGGAAGTCGAACTCCAGCATATAGGCGACCAGAGCATCCAGCATGAGCGGACTCGGTTCAGCGCCGGCGAATTCGTTGACGATGACGTTGCGTGTGAAATCCCGAAGGCTGGCAAAACGCCCATCCCGGCCGTAGGGGCCGGTAAAGCGCAGGCCGCGCAGGCTCGGGATGTCGATGGGATCGGCGCGGTGGTCGTTGAATTTCGGATTGAAGAAGCTGCCATCGACATCCACGACGCCCGGATGCGGGCTGATGCCGGGGATGAAGAAACGCTGGTTGATGTCGCTCCGATTATGGCAGGTGGAGCAGGCGATCCCCAATTCCTGTGCCGGGCCGCTGAAGATCTCGGGGCTGTCGAACAGCATGTCGCCGAATGCCACCAAGAAGAGATCTTGTTCGTCGATCCCCTGGGTTTCGAAGTTTAGTACCAGGCGGGGCAGGGGATCCTGATCGCGAAGGTCGGTGCCAGGCGGCAGCCAGGCGGCGAGCTTGATCGCTGGTTCGGCGAGGAAACGCTGTTCAGGGACCGGCTCGAAGCTTGATCGCTCGGCGAACTGGTCTGGTTCGAAATTGCTCTTGAGATAGGCGGCGATCACCGCTTCGGCGGCCTCGAACGCCGCCTTATCAGCCGGAACGTCACTGACAGCGATCACGCCAACCTGGCGTACGCTGGAAGCGAGTTCCAGCCAGGCGAGGCCAAGATCACGAAACCCGTCGGGATCGGTCTGACGAATGCCTTCCGCGAATGCTCGATAGAGCGCTTGCGCTTCCTCAATCTTGACATTGGCGACACTCGGCGCCTCGAGATTGGCGGCGGCCGTTTCAAGATGCCGGCGGATCGTGGCCGAGATGGCCTTGGTGGTTGCAGCATAGAGCGCATCGGCGCGCTTGGTGGCAAGCGCTGTCTCGATCGCCTGCCAATGAGCTGTTCCAGCCGCCTGATCAATGTCCTGTAATCTCGTCGAGGCAGGTTTGCCCAGAATTCTGCCATCGAGATCGGTGGTGAATGTCCGCTCGATCAAGGGCCAGTCGATCGGCTTCAGATTGGCCAGAAAAACGCCGTTCAGATAGGCATGCGCGATCGCGTGCCAAGGCGCTTCCTCCTGAATATGGGCAAAAGCCGGCTGCGGCACGGCCCAAAGGCAGGTCACGAGAGTGAGGACAGCACCGGCCTGTCTTCGGGCATTCGATAGACATGTGAACAGCTGTTCACATGAAGACATGATCATAACAATAGACATTTGTTGTTTTACTTGCCGATGTTTTGTTACATGAGCCATATTATTTACATGATCAGTCGTTGATCATTTGTCAACTTCAGTCTTTTTTTGATCTTGGCTGCATTTGGGCTCGTTTGACACTGGCCCGCACGCCTGCTGGGACCGCTTGGGCGTGTGGGCCGGTGCCGATTTGATCAGGACAGAGCAAGTCTGAGATCACGCGGAGGAGAATTGATATCAGGAGATTTTGACGTTCTTCCGGCCCAACAGCACCAGCCTACGCCATCGCGAGCCCCATAGCGTGATCGATTGACCCCAAGAGCCTGGACAAGATCAGCTCTGGATCAATCCGATCTCGAGAGAGTTTCCCGATGAAGTTTATGCAGCATCAGCTCTCTCCTCCAGCCTACCAACCGATATTCTCGGACATCGCGGGTGGTTGGATGGGGCAGTGATTCGGCCTGCCCTGAAAATGCTAGTTGCTTGCGGACTGGCTGACCAATTGCCGCTCGCGGGCGAGCTTGGCGCGTTGTGCATCGATCCGGTCGACTTCCTTTTTGAAGGTCGCGAGATCTGCGTCCTTGAGCTGGGTTGCCGGCGGATGTTTCATCTTCATCGGGTTGATCTGCTTGCCATTCTTGAGCACTTCGTAATGCAGATGCGGCCCGGTTGAGCGTCCGGTCGTACCGACATAGCCCACAACCTGGCCTTGACGTACACGCATGCCTGGTTTGATCCCTTTCGCGAATTTGCTGAGATGGGCATAGGCCGTGCTGTAGGTGCTGCTGTGCCGGATGCGCAGATAATTGCCATAGCCGCCGTAGCGATCGGAGCGTTCGACGACCCCGGAGCCACCTGCATAGATCGGCGTGCCGCGCGGGGCGGCGAAGTCCGTTCCCTTATGCATCTTGGTATAGCCGAGAACCGGATGCCGGCGCTTACCGAAATGGGAGGACAGCCTAGCGCCATCGACCGGGGTCCGAAGAAGGAACTTTCGCAGGCTTCTTCCCTTGCTGTCGTAATAAGTGGGACGGCCACCATCGGGCGAATAGAGATAAGCATCGAGAAGCTCGCCGCGAACCTCAAGGCCGGCATAGATCAGTTGGCCTTTGACCTGGCTTTCGTCTTTTTCCAGCGTGACCTCTTCATAGAGGGTCTCGAAACGGTCCCCCGGGTGAATATCCCGTTGGAAGTCTACATCCCAGCTGAACATGCGGATCAGGCGCTCGGTAACGCTGTTGGGGATTTCATGGCGCCTTGCGGAAAGATAGAGACTGGTTTCGATGTCGCCCCCGCGATGCACCAGTTCACGGCGCTTGGCCTGTTCCACCTTTTTGGTGGTGAAGTCCCCATCGGCATCCCGCATGATCAGGATCTGATGATCGAAATCGAGGTCCAAGGAAACGCTTAGGAGATGAGCGGGTTGATCGCTGCGGGTTGCGGCCGTGACGGCGAGTTCTTGTCCGGCGCGCAGGTTCCTCGGATCATAGACGCCGCGCAGCGAGCGAAGAGCGGCATGGACCTGCTGACCCTCGACCCCGGCACGCTTCAAAATTGTCGTCATGCTGTCGCCGCGGCGCGCCTTGATGGCCTTGGTTTCCCAGGGCCTGGGTTTGAGAGCCCCTTTTGCAAGGCTCGCGATGTCAGCAACTTCGGTATTGTTCGCCAATCCAGGGGTTGGGGCGATGACGGCCTTTTTCTGGGGCAAGGCTGCGGGAAAGGTTTTGTCACTTTGGGTGGACGCCTCAACACGATCCGAAGATGTCGCAACCATTTGAACGGCGATATCGGCGTCGTTCCGTGTGATGGCCTGATCGTTCGCATCAGGTGACGTCGAGCCTTGCAAGGCAGCCCTGGCATCGACTGTTTGCGGATAGCCCTGCTGGTCCGTGCCTTCAACATCCGCCTCGATCTCGGCGGTCAATGCCATGACCCCGTTCCGGCCGGATGCCAGGGGATCCAGATCCTGCACGGACCCAGGCGCGCCCGCCAGGGAAGCCTCCTCACCCGGGCTGAAGGTCAGTATGGAGCCGGTCGCCGTGCCCACAAGGAACGCAGCAACGGTTACTGAAAGCAGAAAGAAACGTTGTCCATGAAGGATCACGATTGCTCATCCAATGGCGGCCAGCTTGGCTTTTTGGCCGTAATTTAGATCGATCAACAATCTATAGTTGTTGTTCTAGCGGAAATATGTCAACAAAATCTTACTGTTGAATAAACTTTTTCATCTCAACGGTTAACCAATCAAATTGTTTAAAAAAGGGGCTTGTGGGTCGAGATTTTGCTGCTATAAACAATCCCACGACCGGCGCCCGCTGGGCAGGCCGGACAAAAGTTGTGTTCTTTGTTCTTTGACATTGTGGTTAGAATGGAAGGGATGTTCAGGCGGCGGTTTGGCTGTTTGGACATCAGTGACGGGGAGTATTGTTATTTGGTTTAGGCCGAGTAGCGAGAATCTCTGTTAACGCCTTTGAGGTTATTTATTTGGGCTTTGGTCTGGATGGATGACTTTGAGATATGCGTAAGTGATGTCTGGATCAAGTTGAGAGTTTGATCCTGGCTCAGAACGAACGCTGGCGGCGCGCCTAACACATGCAAGTCGAACGAGATCTTCGGATCTAGTGGCGAACGGGTGAGTAACGCGTGGGAATCTGCCTTTAGCTTCGGGACAACCACTGGAAACGGTGGCTAATACCGGATAATGCCCTTCGGGGCCAAAGATTTATCGGCTATTGAGGAGCCCGCGTTAGATTAGCTAGTTGGTGAGGTAAAGGCTCACCAAGGCTTTGATCTATAGCTGGTCTGAGAGGACGATCAGCCACACTGGGACTGAGACACGGCCCAGACTCCTACGGGAGGCAGCAGTGGGGAATCTTGGACAATGGGCGCAAGCCTGATCCAGCCATGCCGCGTG
>JBOEHJ010000062.1:0-11642 GCA_050633905.1 Geminicoccales bacterium | reverse complement strand
CCTGAGCGATGGCAGCCGATCCTCGCGACAGATGCATTGTTGGTGCTTCAACGATGGTGGGTCGAGCTTGTTTGATAGGCTTCGAACAGACCAGCAGCCCGCCGATACGCAACTTACTGCACCTATTGACGTCAATAGGTGCTGGCCGGTGACATGATCACGCTGATACAGCACGTAATCGTGCTATTAGGTGCAGTTCGGCGTGCCCTCAACATCCCATGACGCTTATTGACGTCAATAGGTACAGTTAGCCGCCTTCGAAAAGCGGTACATTCAGTTGTCGCTTTTTTGAGACGATCTCTGGATCTTCCGATAGGGTGACATGTGTGATGGTGAGCTGATCAACCAGTGCAGAGCTGCCAAGTCGTCATCTAGGCCGCGGATCATCATTGATCCGTCGACGAGACATGGAGACTGCTGGCTCAAGAAAAGTGAAATTGGCCCCGGCCAATTTTTCTAAATCACCTCCGGAACCAAACACCTAGTCTCGAAAATTCACGTTCGGGTGGCGGGCTTAGCGCAAGCCTTCGAGATGACATGGAATTTAGTTGTCTAAGTCGGCCGAACGCCATCGTGACAGACCGCCTGCCCTCCTATCGTGCCCGATCGGCCATAGTTCAAGGCGATCGGCGAGCGCGACCAGCCCGGCGGATTGCGATGCGTCGGTCATAGTGACATCCTTAACCAGGACCGGGATAGCGCCCCGCATCGGCTCGCGATCCGTGCCTCGCTGCGCTAGAAAAGAAACATTTGCTGATGCAAGCGTGGACTTCGCTATCGGTGCTGACTGATTTGATCACGTCGATACGATGCCCAGAAAGAGGAAATGATGGCAGAGGACGCCAAGATTTCGCGCAAGCTCACCACTATCCTCTCAGCCGACATCGCCGGCTACAGCAGCCTCATGGAGTCCGACGAGGCTGGTACCATGGAAAAGCTGCGCCAGCATCGCGGCCTTCTAATGGCCTTCATCGAACGACACCATGGTCGCGTCGTCAACACAGCTGGGGACGGTCTCCTCGCGGAGTTTGCCAGCGTCGTCGAAGCTGTTCTTTGCGCGATCGAGGTGCAACGCGAACTCGCCACTCGGACCGAGCCGTCGGGGGTGCTTATGCAATATCGCATCGGCATCAATCTTGGTGATGTCATGATCGACAGCGACGATTTGTTTGGCGAAGGCGTGAACGTGGCAGCACGGCTTCAAGGCTTGGCTGAGCCCGGCGGTATCATGATCTCCGGCACCGTCCACGATCTCGTGCGGGGCAAGCTCGATGTAACCTACGACTATCTTGGACCGCAGCAGGTGAAGAATATCACCGGCCCGGTGCCGGCATATCGGATCTCACTTGATGGCAGTATCGGCACAGCCGCGAGTGGCCCCAGAACCGAACATACGCAAAGGTCGTCAGGAGACCAGCAGCCGGCATCGTCGGGCCCGAGGCGACTTGCGGAAGCGATCGGGTCAAGTCCGTCCCCACTTATCATCATGGCCGCAGTCCTCCTGGCATTCTCCATCTTCCCATCCTTGGGCTGGATCGCATGGCCAAGCCTAGTCTTGGCGTATCTCGCGGGCATAGCCGCTACCGCGCGTCGCCTGCGCGGTCGCGCCAACATCTCTGCCCAGATCAGCCTGGTCGCTGTGTTCTTGCTTGGGATCAATATCTTAAGCGGTAGTGACAACTGGTGGTTCATCTACCCCGGCGTCGTTCTGACAGCACTCGCAATTGCCATCTACCCGAACGGATTATCCCAGCTGACCCATTGGCTGAAGGGCACGTGATCGTACGAGCCAATGGCTTGGCTAGGCACTGTCACGTTGCTGATAGGAGATCTTGGTGCTACGGATCTGACTATGAGCAAATCAGCCTATCGTGGTCATCGTTTTCCGCCAGGGATCATTCAGCTGACGGTCTGGATGTATGCTCGCTTTACCCTCAGCCTTCGCTATGTTGAGGAACTTCTGGCAGAGCGTAGGGCTTTGTCAGAGGAAAAGTGAATACTGTATTCGGTGCCACTTCAAGAATCATGGTGTCTTTGATTCACAACGATTTTTTCCATCCGGATCATCAGCTCAGACACGTTCTCAAAGTAACAAAAATTTTCCTCTGACAAGGCCCTCTTGCCGAGTGGCAGCAGCTCTTTGCTGTTTGAACCCAACTCAACGTTCAACAACTCGGGCAAAATCAGTTTAATCTGACACCGCCACTGCATCGATTGAATGCCTACCCATAGGTCTTCGTGGTTTGCCAAAGTTTCTTCAAGGGAGTCGACGAATTGGCCGCGATCGTCGCATCAGAGCTTACCAAGAATTTCGAAACGCGACGTGCCGGCGACGGAGGCTGGATCGACCGATGGATCAGGCCCGCCACCGAAACCGTCCCCGCAGTCAAGGGCATTTCCTTCACGATCGATCAGGGCGAACGCGTCGCCTTCATCGGACCGAATGGTGCGGGCAAATCGACCACGCTGAAGATGTTGACCGGCATTCTTCTACCGAGCGGTGGTAGGGCCGAAGTCGCGGGTCTCGTTCCGTGGGCAGAGCGCCGCCGGCTGGCCTATCGGATTGGTATCGTCTTCGGGCAGCGTTCGCAGCTTTGGTATCACCTACCGGTTCGGGATAGCTTCGAGCTGCTCAGCCGGCTCTATGATGTTGAGCAGGACGCCTATCGCCAACGGCTAGCAGACCTCGCGAGCAACTTCGCCATTGAGGACCTTTTGGAGCGGCGGGTCGCTGAACTATCGCTCGGTCAACGTCTTCGCTGCGAGATTGCCGCGTCGCTGATCCACGCGCCCGACATCCTCTTTCTGGACGAACCCACCATTGGCCTCGACGTCGAGGCCAAGTCCGCCCTTCGCGATTATCTGCGCGCCTTGTCCGATAAGGACGGGACAACCGTGCTCCTGACGTCCCACGACACGGGCGACATCGAGCACATGGCCGAGCGGGTGATCGTCATCGACCGAGGGAACCTGTTGCTGGACGAGCCTCTCCAGGAACTTCGAGCGAGCCTTCGACATCTCCGCGTGCTCGTGCTGACGACCAAGGAGACGACCCCTGTCCTGGAACTGCCAGGTACCACCGTGACCGGGCAGGCCCCCTATCGCCTGACCCTCACCATCGACACCCGTATCCAGCCGGTGGAGACAGTGATCCGTTCGGCCCTGAATAGTCTCACGGTTCAGGATATCGCCGTCGAGAGCCCGCCTTTGGACGACATCGTCAAGGCGATCTATCGGGGTGAGATCGGGCGGGATGTCGATCATGCCACGGCGTGAGTGGCAGGCAGCTCTAGCCTTCGCTCATCTCGGCTGGCGTCAAGCCCTCGGCGAGAAAGCGACGCTCGCCGCGCGCGGGGTGATGCATCTGGTGGTGGTGATGATCTTCTGGCATCTCTGGCAGGCGACACCCCTACTGGAGATGGCGGCGCTCGATGTCGATCCAGTGGCGCTCACCTGGTATTTGGCGGTCACCGAGTGGATCGTCTTTGCGGCTGGCGTTCCCTTTCGCGAGGTCGAGTACGATGTGACCAGCGGCGCGATCGAGCTCGGCATGGGCCGGCCGCAACCTTATGCGATAATCGTGCTCGCCACCTGGCTCGGCGCTGCGACCCTTCGTTTGCTCGTGCTTGGCGCGTTCGTGCTGCTCGCTACCTGGTGGCTCACCGGCGAGGCACCGCCGTTCGGGACGACCGCCTTCGCCTTACCAATCGTCGCGTTTCTCGCGGTCCTTCTCTTACTCCTATGTCAGCTTCAGGTCGGCTATGCCGCCTTATGGATGGGATCGGCAGCACCAGCGTTTTGGCTGTTCCAGAAGTTCCTCTTTGTGCTGGGTGGTCTGATCCTGCCACTCGCCCTCTACCCTTCGCCATTCGAGGAGATCGCCATCGCCAGCCCCTTCGCCGCCATGCTCGCAGCACCAGGCTCCTTCGTGCTGGGCGTCACGGCGACCGACGCCTTCGTCATCCTGATCTCCCAGCTCTTCTGGCTGGCAGCGCTCACCGTCACCACCATCCTGATCGATCGAAGAGCGTCGAGCCGGCTGCAGCGGGAAGGCCTTTAAGCGATGGGCCAAGTGCTCCGCCAGCTCGCTATCCTGATCCGGCTCAACCTCAAGGCCGGCTTCGCCCAGCCCAAGACGGCATTGACGGCGGCAGGCTTCATGTTCGCCAACAACCTCATCTTCTTCATCGTCTGGGTCGTGTTCTTCAACCACTTTTCCAGCATACGTGGCTGGCAACAGGAGGATGTGGCGCTGCTGATCGGCATCGTCGCCTGGGCCGTCGGCTCGTCATTGTTCCTCACCGGCGGCATGCGCGATATCGCCCGCGCGATCGTCGACGGCAATCTGGACGTCCATCTCGGCCGCCCGACGCATCCTTTGCCGAGCCTGATCTTCAGCCGCTCGATCCCGGCCGGACTTGGTGACATGGCAACGGCCTTGCTCTTCTGGTTCACGATCGGCGGGCAGAGCCTGACCGACCTCCCGTCGCTTCTCCTCGTCGGCACAGCCGCTGCGTTCGTGTTCGTCGCCTCCAACACGATTGTCCAGTCAGCCGCATTCTGGATTCCCGGCATGGTACAGCTGGCGGAAGAAGTCCTGAGCCTGATGATCCTGGTCAGTGCCTATCCGCAGCACACCTTCGGCTTCGGCCTGAAGCTCGTGCTCTACACGCTCTTCCCCACCGCCTTCATTGGCCTCCTCCCGGTGGAGGCCATTCGCGACGGCTCGTTTCTCAAGGCGCTCGGCGTCCTGGCGGCTGCGGCCGTCTACGCATGCCTTGCGGTGTCGGTCTTCAACCACGGCCTCCGCCGCTACACGTCCGGCAATCGGATCGTCGAATTACGCTAGCGATATCGCTTCGTACCGACGTTAGTGGAGCGCTGGCACGCACGACGCCGTATCACCAAATCAGCAATGGGCTCGTCAAGTGGCCAGCAGGCGGACTAAACCAATATGAGCTCAAATCGAGAAACAGAGAGAGACTCATTAAGCCGAACAATCAGTGTAAAATGCAATAAAATCAGCGCATTATGTGTCATTACGTCTATAGGCAAGACGATGAAACATTAAAGCAGAAAGACGAAGCAGTGACCAATGCAACTGAGTTAAGCAGCCATCATGATCTGCGCGTGATTTCAGAATCAGAGGCAGCCAAATTCTGCTGCCTCTCCTTGGTGCATTTCAGGCGCCTTCGTCGAAATCGCGAAGGACCAATCTTTGTTCGCCTCACGCAACGACGCGTCGGCTATCGGTTCCATGATCTCGCGAAGTGGATTGAAAATCGCCTTTGCCATTAGCAGAAGCAAAGCAAACTCGTCGACGTCTTAACAGGTCGACTGATGTTACTCCCGGACGATAATCATTATCCACATTCCCTAGTATCCCATTTCGGCCTCCGGGCATAAATCGACAAGCGGAACAATGAAGCGATGCGTACAACAACATACAGGTGTTGTTACTTGTACGGATAACTCAAAAGTGGCAAGAATCGACGCTGATTTTAGTTCGGTTGGGAAACGCCGATCGTCGAACGATTTGGCCCCGAGGCCAGCAGGGAGATTTCGTCATGTCTGGGGATATGTTGTGGCTCGCGCTCAGTGTTGGTCTCTGTCTGATTATCTGGATTCCTTATACAGCGCTTTATGGAGGTCTTGTGGGCATAAAGGCTGGCACGACTGATCTGCCGCCTACTCAGCAACTACCCGATTGGGCAAAGCGGTGTCACCGGGCGCATATGAATTTGATCGAGGTCCTGGTCCCATTTGCCATTCTGATTCTCATGCTGCAGATCCTCGGCAAGTCGAGCAGCGCTACAGCTGCGGCGGCGGCGATCTTCTTTTTTGCCCGTATCGCTCATGTTGTCTTTTACGCTTTGGGTATTCCTTATCTGCGTACCCCAGCTTTCGCAGTCAGCTGGCTGACATGTCTTTATCTGCTGTGGCATGTCTTCGGTGAGACTCCACCAGCTTGACCTTCCGTCCGATTTGAGGAGCCGCTCATGGCACTGCCTGGAAGGAGCCAACGAGTTTGTTTCGCGGCAGAAAAAGGTATCAACTGCCGGTCGCTCGGTTCGTAGAGATGCTGTTACAGTGCGGCAATGAGCTATCAGCTAATATCCCCGGCCAGCCCAGCCCAATGGGATGTCTACAACGACATTCGACGGGTCATCTTATTCGAACGACGAGGACGCTTCGGCGTTTACGATCCCCATCACCCGGATGAGTTCAAGACAAACCATTTTCCGAAGCTGCTTCTCTTCGACCAACAGCCAATTGGTGTCATTCGCATCGATATTGACGGTGAGGTAGCAAGATTCCGGCGGGTAGCTGTAGCAGCTGAACAGCAGAGACAGGGGCATGGGCGGACGCTTCTTCGCCTCTCTGAGTTCTTTTCAATTGAACATGGGGTCACGAGGGTCGAGGCGTCGGTGGCAGCATCTGCTGTCGAGGCCGCTTTACAGCACATTGCCCGCACTACGTGGCAGGGCGCTCACACAGTTGACCCTCTTCGGTCACGGTACCTGCATTGCGGTTAACAGGCACATTCGTGCATATAGGCGAGTGGTTCTCAAAAAAGGTATTTTCCAGTGGCCGACGACCTTCACCCTCCTCTTCCCGGAGAACCGCCCTCGCTTGAGCCTAGATCGTGCTGGACTGATCTTGAACGCTGGGTCTGGGATGCCGTCGGTACAGGCCGACCCGCGAACATCGATGACTATGCCGGGTTGCCGGCTCCCAACCCGGACAGCTCTGTCGACTGGACATCGAAACGACGGCTGAGCGCCGACTTCCTGCAGACGATCGCTCTGCACGAGCCGTATCGAAGCGCCCTGCCACGTCATGGCATCGAGATTATTGGCGCTTGGTTCGAAGAGCCGATCGATCTAAGAGACGGTCGCGTCACCGGTGTCCTTTGGCTCCATCGCTGCCGCTTCGAGCAAGTTGTAGGCTTCAATGGCCTCAAGAGCGAAAGTGTCGTGTCACTGAGCGGATCGGCGTTCGAGGGCGACCTCGATATGCGTGCCGTCGAAATCAGTGGGGGTCTCTATCTGCGTAACGGTGCCCGTTTTAAGAGTGTCAATCTTTACGGTTCGCGGATCGGGCGCAATCTCAATATCAGTCGCGCTTCCTTTCACGGCCGGCTGATCCTGAACGCGATCAAGGTCGGCGGTAATCTCGTCGGTGTTGATAGCATCTATCATCGAGATGTCGGCCTCAAGGGTGCGGCGGTCGAAGGTATGGTCGATCTTCGCCGCAATATCTTCAAGGATCGTCTAGACATGTGGTGGCTAAAGACGGGCCAGGATTTGCTCCTGGGCGGCATGGTTGGAGAGGAGACTGCACCCGCCAAAGCAAGCTATTTCCTGCTGGACTGCCGAAATGCCAAGATCGGCGGGCAGCTAAATCTTAGCCATGTCGAGATCGCGGAAAGTCTCAATTTGGCCTCGATAACGATTGCCAATGAGGCGCTACTGGGTCGGGGCTCCAGCTTTGGCAATATAAATCTCCGCCTGGCAAAGATCGGACAGCATCTCAACCTGGCCATGGCTACGGTGTGCGGCCGTCTCAATCTGACCGGTGTCGTTGTTGGTCAAGACATCTCGTTCAAGCGATCGAAAATGTTGGAGAAGATTGATCTCGTCTTCGCCGAAATCGAGGGCAATCTGCAACTCTGCGGCGGCAATTTTGATGTTGTCGACCTAACCGGAACCCGTATCGGTGCCGAGCTGCGCCTTACCAATGATGAAGGCCCTCCCCTTTGGTCGCCCACTGCACAGCTTGTCTTGCGAAATACCCGGGCCGATGCCGTTCACGATACGACCGATGCCTGGCCTGGTAAGATCGAGCTCGACGGCTTCGTCTATAACGGGTTTGGCGGTCTTGATGCCGATGCTACTCATGACCTCGGTAACCGGCGCTCACCATGGTTCATTGCATGGCTTGAAAAGGACGCCCCACATACACCACAGCCTTATCGTCAATGCGCGAATGTTCTGCAGGCGATGGGCCATCCTGCCATCGCCGACGACGTGCTCTATGCCGGCCGGGAGCGAGAGCGCACCGAACTGAAGCGCAACAACGAAGACTTAATGGCGCTTGGCCTTTGGTTCCTCAAAGCAACCATCGGCTATGGCCACGGGGCATCCCGCTACTTCCGAGCTCTCTACTGGGTTGCAAGTCTCACTGTGCTGGGTGTCGTCGTTCTTATGGCAACTGGCGATTATCTGTCGCTGGACAGCAACAACATTTCCTGGGCGGACTCGACCGATCGGCAGCAATTCATGCACCTTGTTAAGGCAGCTTCGTTCAGTCTGAACAAGCTATTGCCGGTCATCGACCTACCACTCCATCATGCCCATGTCCTGCTGAGCACGGGATCAAAGCTCTACTTCCAATTTCACAAGCTGATGGGCTACGTGTTAGCCTTGTTTCTTGTTGCGGGCATTACGGGCCTAACCAAATAGTCAAAGCAAATCCATGTTTGCCGGCTTGACCTAGTCCAACGCCATCGGGGCTAGTGTCATTTCATGGCACGGCCCGGAAGAAAGACTTGCGGCAGAAATGGGCCGGTTAGCGACTTCCCACCGTTGTGGCAGGTTTCGGGCGCTTAGCCCGCGCTTGGCGGGAGCGTTCCAATGAAACGGTTTGGCCCTCAGCGGACCAACCTCGCAATCCAGGTGACTTAGGGTGTCCTGTCCTTTTCGGACATCCGGATTCTCTGTCCTTGGCACAAATGCTCGGTAGGCCTTTGCTGAACGGCGCGGCCGAGAGCAAGGGGACATTCGGCGAGAGCCCAGCGGCAATGAATTTGCAGCCATTACGTTTCGACAACAGGTGATGGCATCTCCTGCCCAAGGCGAAACTGTCAAGCTGCAAGGGGATTTTCCGTCGCCGCTCACACCTTGCGCTTTGGTGTGAAGACGGGGTGATCCGCTGGAGAACAAACTATCCGGTGAGCCAACCAAAATATCCGACGGCAATCGGGACTGGGGCTACAGCCAGCGCAACGCTGATCAAGAACTGGCCAAACGGCATCAGCCGCGCAAGACCGACCGTAAGCGCAATCCCGCCGCCGCCGCCCAGAACGGAATTTCCGGGTGTGTTAATCAGCACTACGACAGCAAGGCACCGACACTTCAGAACCTGGCCGAGCCACCGCGATCGGATGGTCTGCCCGCGGAGGCATGCTTTGGCTTCAATGACCCGGATTTCACGGTCGTATATCGTGATCGTGTCTCCTGCACGCTCTAATGCCAGGCGCCGAAAGAACGCCTTAGCGATCCGTTTCGGAACCATCCGCCCGATGCAGAATGACAGACATAGAGCCACAACCGTGGCCAAATATACGAGCGGAGCGAGGTAGGCGCCGAAGAGGACAAGCAGAACCAGCCCGATTTCTGCGCCTGGCACGAACGGGCAAGCCAACAGAACCATATATATCAAGAGTATCGTGAGCATAACGGGTGTGCGAAGCTCTTCGTGTGCCAGCCCCGGCAGATCGAATGCGGCTGCGACGCGACCTGTGATATCAAGACCACCCAAGGCGAGCGCCAGACTAATGGAGCCGCCGAACAGTAAGACGCCCATCTTGACCGCGGTCATCGACACACTCCTCAACTCGGAAGAGTTCGGGGCGCGAACATCTTGCTGATCAAGAGCTCGGCAATCAGCAGGTTGAGCCCCCAGGCAAAAACCATCATGCTATCTCGAAGGGGACCCAGTGGTTCTGTTCCGAAAGCGACCATCCATCCGATGCCAAGCACTGCCTGCGTGGACGCGCCCTGGCCGATTGCGTAGGCGCGGAGCATTGCAGCGCTGTGTCCCATGATATTTCGCGATCTGATCGCCATTACTGCCCACACGATCAGGCCAGCCATCGACAGGCTCAGCGCAATCCGCACCCAGTACAGCAGAAGACCCTGAAGTTCGTCTGGGAAGGCATAGGAATGGGTCATCCAGAGACCCGTCAATGCGCTTGCGCACCCAGCCACGGCAATCGTGCGGCCGACCGCGCGATGCATCACCGGATAACAGCACCTTACGCTTGGCAGGAATTGCAGCGCACCGACGATGCAGAACAGAAAACTGCTCAGAATATGCAATATGACCGGAATAGGATCGGCCAAGGCGCGCGGATTTTCTGGCACGATTGCCGGACCACCCCCGAGTTCGACGACGCGGAGCAAGCCCCCAAAGGTTGGCACAAAGGAATAGACAAGAATGAGCGCGAGGAATGTCCACTCGCGACGACTTACAGATTTCATAAGGTGCCCTTTCGCTTACTTTCGTGCCGCCATTCGAAGATCCTGCGAGCAATCTTGTAGAGGTGATCGCTGCGGTCGAAGATTGATTGAATTCGACGCGGGTCGTATTGCACTCTGCGTTGATGTGGTACTCTCGGCCATACCGTCTCGCAGCGATTGCAGATCGCGGTGAGAAATCAGGGCCTGCATTGCGTGTTCCCTGGGTAGGTGCGATTTATCCATACGCTGGCAAACAGTGAATTGCCTAAATTTCTACATCTGCTATACGCCCATGCATGAACTGGCAGGCGATCTCCTTTGACTGGAATCAGGTGCGGGCTTTTCTGGCGACCGCTGAGGAGGGGTCGTTCAGTGGCGCAGCACGGGTGCTGAAGACCACCCAGCCGACCATTGGCCGGCAGATTACGGAGCTGGAAGGCAGGCTTGGCGTCACGCTCGTCGAGCGCAGCGTGAAGGGACCGAGACTCACAGAGGTTGGTCGCGACCTTCTGGATCATGTTCGGGCGATGGGAGAGGCGGCAACCCTGATCTCGATGGTTGCTGCGGGCCACTCATTGGAGGTGTCGGGCGAAGTTGCCGTCACGGCGACCGACCTTCTGTCTGCCGCGATGTTGCCCGGTATCCTCGCGCCGATGCGGCAGACTGCCCCCGGCATCAGGGTGCATATCGTCTCCTCGAACGACATCCAGAATCTGCTACAGCGCGAGGCCGATATCGCTATAAGGCATGTACGCCCGAACCAGCCAGACCTGATCGCGCGCCATGTTGGCGACTTCCGCGCCAGCCTGTATGCCGCAACCGCCTATCTCGATCGGGCTGGCCGGCCACGCACACCGCGCGAGGTGGCCGATCATGCCTTCGTCGGCAACCCAGACCCAGAGCGTCTGATCGCGCCCCTGCATAATCAGGGAATTCCCCTCCGGGCCGAGAATTTCGTGATGTCGAGCGATAGTGGCGTGGTCGTGTGGTCACTCCTGAAGGCCGCTTATGGCATCACGATGCTGCCCGAAGCTCTTTGTGAGGCTGAGCCGGGCATCGAGAAAGTGCTACCCAGCCTTCCTTCGCTGGAGTTTCCGATCTGGCTTGTCAGCCATCGGGAGCTACAAACAAACCGCAGGATCAGGATCGTCTTTGATCACCTTGCCCGCGGGTTGGGTGAGGCTGCGAAGAAGGTTGGCGTGTAGTTCCCACAAGATGTGCTCGACCACCATTGCTGCTATGTCAGGGATATCGCGGCAAAATTTTGCGACCCGGCTGGGCGAATGATGGAAAGTTTCTTCTGTTTTAAATCATAGCATTGACGGGACTCCCACCAAGCATCTGATTGCTCGGTTCATACCCGAATCATTTAAATGCAACGGTCCAGTCTTGTTTGAT
>JBOEHJ010000061.1:0-4741 GCA_050633905.1 Geminicoccales bacterium | reverse complement strand
TCATTCGTGACGACGTTGATCGATTGTCCTTGCTCGAGTACCGCTTTCCGGGCTTGTTGTTGACGGTAAGCGCGAGCATTTATCGAACCGACTATCGCTGTCCTAAGCGTTATGTTGCAGTTGGCTTTCTATTCTCTTGCCGAGCCGCGCAGAAATGAGAAGCGGCGAGCGCCTCGAAGGCTGACATTGCGCGCGTCGGCCGGAGTGTTCGAAGCGCGGATAGGACGATGCGGCTGTTGTCGACCGGGCCTCTGACTGAACAGATGGAAAGCCCCTGGCCGTCATAGCTGACGTCGCCCGAAGGCCGTGTGACCAACAGGGCATAGCCTAATCCGCGGCCGACGAGCCCACGCACGAGTTCGAGCGATGGCGAGCTGAAGGCAATGCGCGGCTCGATGCCGGCATGTTGGAGCAGACCGGTGAAGTAATCTCGACTTGGTGGCACGTCGAGCAGGATTAAGGGCTCGTCTGCAAGATCATGCAGGGCAATGTCTTCCTGTCCGGCCAGGGGGTGGCCCTTAGGCAGGAGAATGTAGGGAGAGACCTTGGCAAGCTCGACCGAGCAAAGATCGTCGGGTAGATCCAGGTCATAAAGCAGGGCCTGCTCATAGCGGCCTTGACGTAGCCCATCAATCAGCTGGTCTTGCGTGCCTTCACCGAGCTGCAGCCGAAGAGCTGGGTATTGTTTTTTCATTTCCGCTATAAGATTGGGCAGAAAGGTAGGCGCAAGGGTGATGAAGCTGCCAAGACGCAGCTCGCCGGCAATGGTGTCGCCGGAGGCTCTGGCAAGGCGTTGCAGATCGGCGGCGTGGCTCAAGAGGCTTCGTGCAGACTGCAGCAAACGCTCGCCGCTCGCCGTCGGCGTCACGCCTTGGGCGTGGTGCCGCAGCAGGAGTTGGACGCCGAGATCGGCTTCGAGTTTGGCAATCGCCGATGAAATCGACGGCTGCGAGACATTGAGCTTCCCGGCGGCGGCTGCCAGCGATCCGGTATCGATGCAGGTCACCAGATACTGAAGTTGGCGGAGCGTGTAGCGGATTCTGGCTTGCATAGGAATAATCTATCCAATGGAAAAAAATAATCAATTTTCATTATTCAAAATTTTAGATCAACGTCATTGAACACGGGGAGAGAGCAAGGGAGGGCTGCCCTGATGGGAACGACCTTGTCATTACGGGCTTCGGTTCGTCACGATGTGATCGCCGAAAACCCATCAGCCTTCATCGAGGCGATGGCAACAGCGGCTGCACCCGTTTCGATCGTCACCACAGATGGCCCCGCTGGACGTTTTGGTATTACCGTAAGCGCCGTGGTTTCGGTTTCTGCCGAGCCACCGATCGTGCTGGTCTGCATCAACCGGAAGAGCCCTGCGATAGCGGCCATCGGAGGAAACGGCGTTTTCTGCGTCAACATGCTGGGTATTGATCAGAGCCGGTTGGCCAATTGTTTTGCGGGGCGGCCGGATGACGGCGAGGCCTTTGATTTCGCTCTCGGCGACTGGCGGGAAGCGGCCTCCGGGGCGCCGGTCCTGCAGACCGCCACCGCCAGCTTCGATTGCGCTCTGGAACACGGCCTTGACGCCGGCACCCATCGCATCGTCACCGGATCCGTGTTGCGTGCCCGCACCTCGGAGCGTCAGCCGCTCGCTTATTCGCGCCGCGCTTATCGAACCCTGCAGCCGCTGCATAATGACCTGGTATCGACATAGAACAATTAGAAGGCAGGCTTGGAACCATGATCAGAACCGGCGATGACTACCGCGCATCCATCCGAGACGGTCGCGATGTTTGGATCAACGGCGAGCGTGTCGAAGATGTGCCTGCTCATCCCGCCTTCAAGCCGGCGGTCGACATCCGTGCGCGCATCTATGACATGCAGCATGACCCCGCGACCCGTGATGTGATGACCTATGAGGAGGGCGGTGATCGTTTCGCCATCGGTCTGCGTTTGCCCTATGAGCAGAAGGACTGGGAGGACAAGCGCCGGGCCGTCGATGCGGTCATGTATGATATCGGCGGCGTGGTCACGCGCATGGGTGACGAGACGATCGGTGAGATGTGGTCCCTTTGGGACGGCAAGGACATCCTGAACGAGATCGATCCGCGCTTTGCCGAGAATATCGAGCGCCATATCCAAGAAGCGATCAAGCACGACCCGTTCCACGTTTCCGCCAATACCGATCCGAAAGGCGACCGTTCCAAGCGTCCGCAGGACCAGGACCCGGACATGCTGGTGCATGTGGTCAAGGAAACCGATGCCGGGATCGTCATTCGCGGTGCCAAATACGAAACCGCGGCGGCCTATTCTAACCAAGCCTTTCTGAAGCCGACCATCGCCAATTGGGGCGATGCCAAGCTTTCGGACTATGCGCTCGGCTGCATCGTCAAGATGAACGCATCGGGAGTGAAGCATATCTGCCGAGCCGGCTTCGCCGGCCGGACGTCCGCTGAGGACTATCCGCTTTCGAACCGCGTGGACGAGATCGACACGCTGATGATCCTGGATGACGTGCTGGTGCCTTGGGAGGATGTGCTCTTCTACCAGCACACACGCGCGGCTGCCTTCATCCGCACGACGCTGCACCGTTACTCCGCCTTCCCCTTTATCCAGCGCACGCTGTCATTCGCTGATCTGATGATTGGCGCCGCCCTTTGGAACGTGCGCCAGACCGGCCTCGACAAGCAGCAGGCGGTGCAGGAGAAGCTTTCCGAACTTGCGGTATGGCGCGAAGGCATCAACGCTCATCTGACTGCCTCGATCGCAACCGCCGAAGAAAGCCCGAACGGGCTCTTGATGCCCAACCAGTCCCTCTTGTTCACCGGGCGGGTGCATGCGATGAGCAACCTGCCTGCTATGATGCATCTGGCCCGCGAACTCTGCGGCGGCCAGATCTGCGTCACCCCCGATGTCGCCGCCTTCGAGCATCCCGAGACCAAGCCCTGGCTGGATAAGTTCTATACGATCAACGAGGATTGGGTGGCCGATGACCGGCGCAAGCTCCTAGCAGTCGCTCGGGATCTTTTGAACTCGGACTATGCCGGCCACCGTCTGACCTTCCAGCTGTTTGCCCAGTCACCGCCCTTTGCCCATCTCGCCGCCGTCTACCGCAATTTCGACTGGGACGGCCCGCTCGACGTCGCCCATAAGGCCGCAGGGCTTTCAGAGCGCGTCTGGGGACGAAGCAAGGAGGCAGCAGATTAGTGGTGGCGTGGCCACATCATGGACTTTCGACCTTGATGGCCTGGACCGATGGATTACGTCCAGGTTTTCCAAGTGAGTGGGGGGCTCTCCTTCAGAGCATATTGCTGGAGTTAGCGAAATCATGACCGTCCATGAGCGTATCCGGCCTTTCAACACCAAAGAAACCTATCCCGAGCAGAATCTCGACAACGACCTCTGCCAGGCCGTCAAGGCGCGGGGCACGATGGTGTTCCTGCGCGGACAGGTCGCCCAGGATCTTGAAACGCGTCAATCGCTGCATGTCGGCGATGCTGGCAAGCAGACGGAAAAGGCGATGGCCAATATCAAGATGCTGCTCGAGGAGGCCGGTGCCTCGTTCGATCATGTCTGCCGGATCGTCGTCTATCTCACCGATATTCGCTACCGCGACGCCGTTTATCAGGAGATGGGGAAATGGCTAAAAGGCGTTTATCCATGCTCGACTGGTCTAGTCGTGCCTGCACTCGCCCGCCCTGAGTGGGTGGTCGAGATCGAAGTCACTGCCGTCATTCCCGATTGATCCCATAACGACCGAGGTCGCCAACATAGGGCCACCGGCCATGATCCCGTATTTCCCACCGCTCGACGCTGTCCTCAGCCAACTCGGCGAGACTGCAGAGCGTCCGCTTGATGCCGCCACCAGCCTGCCCCCTTCGATCTATTGGCGTAAGGACATTGCCGATCTGGAGAGAGAACGGATATTTCGCCAGGACTGGGTCTGCGCCGGGCTGGCCGCCGATCTTCCGAAGACCGGTGACTACCTGACGTTTTCAGTTGCGGATGAGCCGGTATTTTGCGTGCGTGATCGAAACGGCGACATCCGGACCTTCGCGAATGTCTGCCGCCACCGCATGATGCGCCTGGTCGATGGTGCCGGCAGCGCCAGCCGGATCGTCTGTCCCTACCATGCCTGGACCTACGACCTGGACGGCCGGCTGATCGGCGCCGGTCAGATGAAGAGTTCGAAAAACTTCGACAAGGCTAAGATCTGTCTGCCGGAGGTCCGAACGGAAATCTGGCAGGGCTGGATCTATATCACCCTCAATTCCCATGCTCGGCCGATCGCCGAACTGCTCGCACCACTCGAAAACGCGGTCGGTCGCTATCGCATGGCCGACTATGTCCCGATCGCGCGCCAGGACCATGTCTGGCAGACCAACTGGAAGCTGCTCACCGAGAATTTCATGGAGGGCTATCACCTGCCGGTCGCTCATAAAGAGACCGTGGGCGCCTGGTTCCCGGTCAGGGAAACCCGCTTTCCCGAGGAGACCTTCGAGGCGTTCACCTATCAGACCTTCGCCAAGGCCGAAACCGCAAGCTACGGCTGCGCCCATGCCGATAATAGCAGCCTCGTAGGCGACTGGCGGCACACCTCGGTCATGCCGACGGTTTTTCCCTGTCACATGTATGTTCTGGCCCCCGACCATCTCTGGTATCTTTCCCTTCGTCCGAATGGGGTCGGCGAAGTGAACGTCCGCTTCGGCGCAGCGCTGGCGCCGGAAGTGCATGCCGGCTTGAACGA
>JBOEHJ010000060.1:32130-199066 GCA_050633905.1 Geminicoccales bacterium | reverse complement strand
GCGATCGGTCGGGCGATCGTTCGGGATGCGTGTCTTTTCCTGTTTGACGAGCCGCTTTCCAACCTTGATGCCAAGCTCCGAGATGAGATGCGCGCTGAGATCAAGCGGCTGCATCAGGAACTCGGCAAAACCATGGTCTACGTCACCCATGATCAGGTTGAGGCGATGACCCTTGCTGATCGGATTGTCCTCTTGAGGGATGGGATTATCGAGCAGGAGGGAGCGCCACTCGATCTGTTCGAGCGCCCGAAAACCCGTTTTGTCGCGGGCTTTCTCGGCTCACCCTCGATGAATTTCATTCCGGCAAAACTGGCGGGTGAGGTCAGCAGCGCCGGCATTTTGGTGGGCGACATTAACCTGCCGCTGCCGGAGGCGCGGGCTGACCGCCTGAAAGACCATCTCGGCAGGGATGTCGTCTTTGGCGTCCGCCCTGAACATCTGACCCGTGCCCGGGGTGACGACGTTCGAGCTGGCCTCGCAACCCTTCCCGTCACCTTCGACCTCATTCAGCCGACCGGCTCACGCTCTTACGGCACCTTCAAGCTCGGCGGCACCGAAGTCACCGCTGAACTTCAAGCGCATGACGCGGAAAAACCGGGCGAGCAGCTCGATCTCCATGTCGACATGAACCGCGCTGTGGTGATCGATCCGGTGAGTGAACAGGTGCTTTGAACATGTTGGATCAGGTCCAGTTGTCATGATCCGGGACAACATTGTCCCAACGGCACTAGGCTGAACCATCCCTTTCCCCACCTGAACTCCCGATCTTGTCGGCACGCCTCAGGTGGTTGGGCTGGAAAAAAGGGTACGCTCTCTAAGCCTCCCACGGACATGCACAAACCGAGCCTTAACTCACGAACCAAGTCAACCAGCCTAGTCACGAACGGTTAACATTTGCTTTCATGGCTGCCCATCAAGGCGAAGTTGTCTCCACGACTTAGAACACTTTCCGATCAGACAGAATCAGCCCTCACTCCCCGCCCAGCCACCCGACCCTGTGGATGATTGGAGAGGTGGTGATGATAGTTCTATTAGCCGAAAAGTGCTTTGCTCATTGGATAAGGAAGGAAAATCCAGCCGGAATTGATCCTGCTCTAAGCGAGTAGATAAACGCGACCACCTGTCTCATCGCGCAGTATTCCTTCCGGGTGATTGTGACTTCGGATCGTGATCCCGGCGAAGCCCGCCTCGTCGTCTCTGGGAAAGCCGGGAAGATTGGGTATTTCTTCTTCGAAATGTTGTAGCTCGAGCGTCGTATAGGTGCGCTGCCAAAGCCATTCCCTGTTCTCGACCGACCTCAAATTGGCGTTCGGTGGGCGCTCCTCAGTGAACGCCAGAAAATACAAGGTAAAGCCATAAGCCGTCACTGGCTGGATCGATAGCAGCCGCATACCCAATTGGCCCTGATAGACATCGAGTGCCCGGTCGATATCGGCAACCCGAAGCGTGATCTGACCTAACCTGGCTCCCCCGCCGAGAGGCAGGCCGGGATCACCGGCCGCGGCATCGCGACGGCCGGAAAAACTATGTTGCAAGAGTTCGATCGAGAACCCTTCGGGATCAGCGAGGTGGCACATATAGCCGATGTCATTGAATTGTTTAGGCTTGCTGACCGCGATCCCCGATTTGGCAAGCTTGGCCTGGGCAAGATCGACATTGGGCAAGGTGATGCCGATCTTCCAATAACGGTCCGTCGGCGTATGTCGATAAGCCTCGCCATCCGCTGCCTGCCGAAGCTCGATCTGCGCATCCTCGCCCTCATAGCCGAGGATCAAGGCATCCCCTTCGGCATAGACGCTCATGCCCAACTGCTCCCGATAGAAGCGGGCCAGTTTGTCCGGGGATTGGACGCGTAGGACGACTGAAGCGAGTTGCATGATGTGACTATGCGGACACCAATTTCATGGTGCAAGAGATGATAACGTCGGATACTGATTTGCGCGAACCACCCCCCCTTGAGCCGGCGTCCCCATTGCCGACATAATGATCAAACATTGTAGGGTGGTCCTATGATCAAGACGCCAATCCTTATTGTCGGGGCAGGGCCGACCGGGCTCATGCTTTCAGCCCAGCTCCATCGCTACGGAGCGCCGCATCGGATCATCGAGAAAAAGCCTGGCATTACCGAGCTTAGCAAGGCGCTCGGCGTACAGGCGCGAACGCTCGAATTCTATCGCCAGCTCGGCCTCACCGATCGGGCGCTGGGCCAGGGCTTTGTCGGCCGCTCGGTCCGCTTCATCATCAATGGCAAGGTAAGGGCGGCGGTGCAGCTTGGCGAGATCGGAGCCAACCTCAGTCCCTATCCCTATCTTTTTATCCTCGAGCAATCTCTAAATGAGGCGCTACTGTTCGATCACATCACCGCCAAGGGCGGCGACGTCGACTGGGCAACTGAAGTTGCCGCTCTGCATAAAACGGCAGACGGTTACGGCGGCAACCTATTGCGAGGAGACGGGGCGTCGGACCCCTTCGAGTGTCAGTATCTGGTTGGTTGCGGTGGGGCAAGCAGCCCTGTTCGGCATTTTCTCGACATGCCTTTTCCTGGTGGCACCAATGAGCAGTCTTTTTTCGTTGCTGACATTGTCATGGAGGTTGAGTTCGACAAGCACGGTCTACTCCTGGTGATCAACGATGATGAGTTTTTCGCGTTCTTTCCGATGGCTGGAGCCAACCAATACCGGGCCATCGGCGTTCTTCCGTCATCGATTTCCGATCTCGACGATGTTCCCTTCGATCAGCTTCAAGACCATATCGAGACTAATATAGGGATGCCCATCAAGATCACCGGATCGTCTTGGCATTCCAGTTATCGGGTGCATCATCGGCTTGCCGATAACTTCCAGAGCGGCCATGCATTTCTCGCAGGCGATGCTGCTCATATACACAGCCCTGCCGGCGGCCAGGGGATGAATACCGGCCTTGGCGATGCCGTGAACCTCGGCTGGAAACTCGCCGCCGTGGTCAATGGCTGGGCGGATCCTGACATTCTTAAATCCTACAATGAGGAGCGGCGTCCCTTCGGCGTGCAGCTGGTCAACACAACCGATCGCGCCTTTGCCATGATGGTCTCCAAGCATCGCCTCCCCCGACTTATTCGGACCCATGTTTTTCCTCTGGTGTTCAGCACCGTGTTGAGGCTTGAACCGCTCAGGCGCTTGATGTTCAAAACCATCTCACAGATCCGCATCAACTACCGGAAGAGCCCACTCAGCGATGGTTCACGTTCGAAAAGCCTACAAAGCGGCGATCGGTTTCCTTGGTTCGAATGGGAGGGGGGCAACAGCTTCGAATGGATGTCCTCTATCGGCTTTGTCGTTCTTCGTTTCGGCGGCGTGCCTTCGCCGGAGATCCCCAGTTGGCGGGGTCCAATCAAGGAAATCGAGGTTGACGGCAAGGCTGCCGAAGCTGCTGTCAAGGCGGGCTTGCCGGCAAGTGGCACCGTCATTGTCCGTCCGGATATGCATCTGATGCAACTATCGCCGAACAACGCGTGATTTGCGACGACGAAACGGTGTCGCCAACCGAGCAAGGCCTCCAAGGCCAGCACAGCTTGCCCCATCAACGGACGGCCACGCTGTCATCTTCCTCGAGTACTTCTTGGTCAGATCGAACCAGCCTGCTTCCCCGCGATGCTACCCGACATAAGGTGATCCTGTGGGTGGTTAGGAGGTGGAGTAGGCTTGCGCCTCGTAAAGCTCACCCGGAAAATGCCCTAGCTGAAAAATGCTCAAGGGTGAATTCTGATCAGCTTTTCTCCGGCTCGTGTTTAAGGTCTTGAAATCGATGCTAAATGAGTAAGCGGTCATAGAGTTGCTCTTCAACGTTTCTTTACCTTTACGGGTGATCCTGTGTTCCCTTGCTGGTCCATGCGGCCCTGGGAATCCGTCCGTCCGCAAGAAAAGGGTGGCGAGGCTCGGACTTCCAGGGTCGCATGGACCTGGCCATCACCATGACGCCGGAAAGTTAAGAAAGCGTTCTTGTCGTAGACCTGTCACCCTTAAAGTCTAAGGAAGAGGAACAGCCGGTGTGGTCTGTCATTTGTCCTGGATGTCGATCTGTTTCATCTTGCGTCGAGGGTGCCCAATGACTTGCCGGGACAAGGGTGAGATAGGGTGTGGGCAAATCCATCTGGCCAGGTTCTTGGAACCTGGTTTTATTGTGGACCAAACTGCGCGAAGACTTCAGCCCCGGTCATTTTCTTGGTCTCGTCGGCAAACTCATAATAGTCGGGCTTCTCCTCGATGAAGATCTGATGATCGAAAATCAATCCTTCGACATCGCTAAAAAGATCGACAGGCATGATATATTGGCCGTTGCTTTTAAGCCGATAGAAAAGATGTGTACCGCAATTCTTGCAAAAGCCGCGTTCGGCCCAATCCGAAGAATTGAAGACAGAAATGTTGTCTTCGTCATTGAAGGAAACCTCGGTTCCGCAATCCACGGCAAAAAGCGGCCCGCCACCCCATTTTCGGCAAGACCCGCAATGGCATGTGCCGATTTTCTTGTCGAGATTGGTAACATTGATCTGCGTTTGACCGCAAAGGCACGCCCCCATTGCTTTGACTGGGTTCGGCATTGTTGTCTCCTTTTACAATGTGAATGACGTAATCCTATAACGACATCCTCCTGACAGCTTTATGTCAGCAGCCATAAAGCCCGTCATTATCCCAAGTCTTCGGCAACCAATTGACCGGTAGCATAACTTAGGTCACTTGTTGATCAGAAGAAATCTCGACAATCCCGGTCTGTCAATGGGCGGGGACAACAGGTGGGAGAAGGTGATGGTAGGTGGCCTTAAGGCGAGTGGCATAGCTTCCGGCGTGTTGTTGATCGCGATCGCGGCGTCTCTTGGGCTGATGTCGGCCAAGCCTGTGGATGCTGCCGAGGAATTGAACGCGCTGGTCTGGTGTGACCATACTGACCCCGCATTGATCGAGCCGTTCGAAGAAGCTAATGACGTCAAGGTTAATCTCAAGGACTATGAAGGTACTGGCACCGCCCTTTCCCTGATCGAGCAGTCGCAGCCCGGCGAGTGGGATGTGTTTGTGGTGGATGGTGTTGATGTGCCACGTGTGGTCGAGGCCGGTATTCTGGCGCCTTTGCCCGAAGATGCTCTGCCGACCGCTGATCTGTTTCCGGAACTGGTGATGGCCGAGAACCATACCAAGGACGGCAAGACTTACGCGATCTCGGAAAAGTTTGGCTACAACACGATTTCCTACAACAAGACGACGGTCGATTCCGCTGATATGACAGACATGACGGTCATCTGGAGCGACAAGTATGCTGGGCGTACCGCGATCTATGATTATTACCTGCCGGTGATGGGCATGGTGGCCATCGGTCTTGGCAAGAACACCGCTGATCTCAACGCAGACGACCTTCCAGCCATCCGGGAAAAGCTATTCGAGATGAAGGCGCAGACCAAGCAGGTCGGCGAAGTGGTCTCCAGCCAGACGGCGATCGCCACCGGCGAGGTTGATCTTTTGATCGGCGGCGGTGAGTGGGTCACGGCTGGGCTTACCGAAGAGCTCCCCGATCTTGATTGGGTGCTGCCGGAGCAGGGCGGTGTACGCTGGTCGCAATCGATCGGAATTTTTGCCACATCGGAAAAACAGGACCTGGCACTCAAATTCGTTCAGTACATCTTGAGCCCTGAAGGACAAGCGCGGCTCGCGACGTCGTCTTGCTATTGGGCGATGCCGGCGAACCAGAATGCGGCCGAGCATCTGAGTGATGCGCAAAAGCAGGCCCTTCGCTGGGACGATCAGGCAGGCTACCTCGCCCGCTCCCAACTCTACCCCGCGCCAGACGCCGAACTCGATGCTGCCATGCAAGACGTCTGGACCGAGTTCCTCCAGCAATAGTGCTGGCAGCAGTGCTGATGGCACAGGCGTATGCTCGCAGCACTTAACCAGCTCAAAAAGTTTTCGGAGATCCAGCCTCCGTCCTGATCACCGAGAGGATGTAGCGATCCTGCGAGTCCGCCCTCCCGCAAATCAGGAAATGCCAGGGCACGGATTTCCAGGATCGCATGGACCAACAAGACCGTTTTTCTCGCATGGAGAGATTAAGAAAAGGTAAACTCAGCTTCCTCTCGATGACCGATCGCTGATCATGCTGCACCTAAGTCGAAACGTCAGAGTTGACGTTTCCTTAGTCCGTGATCTTCATCATGCTGATCTGGTCCATGCGATCCTGGGAGTCTGAGCCTAGCCCGTCCTCTCCAGCGGCTTGGCGGATTCCTAGGGTCGCAAGGACCACGATGAAGCTTAGCAAGGCGGGGTTAACATGAGCTTAACCAACTCGGATCAATTGAACTTGGACGTCCGGGTACGAGAGCATTTCCTAAGCTGGTTCCCTATAATCGGAAAATATTCTAAATGATCGCGCCGCGTGTAAGAGGCCTAGGATTTGTCCTTCCTGCACTTCTTTGGACGTTTGCGTTCTTCCTGCTGCCATTCGTCTTCATGGTGATGATGAGCCTTTGGAAGCGAGCTGGTAACGAGATCGTTAGAGCTTGGAACCTCGATAATTACGCTGCCTTCTTCGAGAAAACGTATTTTCTCCAGGGTCTTGCCAATTCCCTTGAAATTACCGTTCTGGTCACGATTATCTCGATCCTGCTCGCCTATCCACTCGCCTGGATCATTGCCGAGCGCATTCCGGAACGTTGCCAGCGCGCTGCTCTCATTCTCGCAGTCCTTCCCTTTTGGACCTCCTATGTCGTCCGCTCCTATGCCTGGCTTTTGGTGCTCGCCAAGAATGGCATCGTCAACCAAACACTTCTTGCCATCGGCGCGATTGACGAGCCGCTGGAGATCGCCTCGACTAGGGCTGCAACAGTGATCGGCTTCGTCCATTTCTTCGTGATGCTGCTAACACTCACCATCTACGCCAACCTGAAACAACTCCCGCCCAACTACGCGCGCGCGGCAGCCGATCTCGGCGCTGGACCTCTTCGCACCTTCATCCACATCACCTTACCGCTCACCCTGCCGGGCGTCATGGTTGGTGCCTTCCTGACCTTCGTTCTCTGCATCGGCGACTACATCACCCCGCAAATCCTCGGTGGCAATAACGAGCTGGTACTTCCCCAAATCATCATGCTGCAGATCGGCCGTCGCGCCGACTTCCCAACAGCATCCGCCCTCTCCATCATCCTGATGCTGGTGGTCACCCTAGTCTACCTCGCCATGGCCCGCCGACTAAAGGTGGTATGACCACATCAGTTACTTGCCAGACACCGTCTTCGACGGCTGAATGAGCTTGACGCCTTTGGAGGATGCTTGTCCCTTCCAATAAGGAGTTCGAAAATGCGAGTTTTCTGTCGATGATGACGCGGAGTTTTGAGACCCTGAAGGTAAACCCGACAAGGATCGGCATACGAATGGATCTCAAGGCACCTTCTTCGAAGGCAGCCACAATCAAATGAAGTGGTCCTACCACAAATGGCTTTCTGCACTTTATGCAGCACTGATCTACGGCTTTATCTTTTTACCGGTTGCAGTCCTGGTCCTGTTTTCTTTTCAAGACGGTCGCTTTCCGATCCCGCCGTTCAACGGCCCCTCCATCAAATGGTATCAGCAGGTTTTCTCGGACGGTGATCTGGTCGAGGCGCTGATCAACTCGCTTCTCGTGGCTTTTCTCTCTTCGGCCTTCGCCTGCCTGCTCGGTTTTCTCGCCGCCTACGGTCTCGCTCGTCACCGCCTGCCGGCGTCCGGCATGCAGCGCCTGTTGCTGACAGCGCCGTTGACGGTGAGTTATTTGATCATCGGGCTTGGCCTCTTGATGATGTTCAACGCGCTTGGTGTGTCGCGTTCGCTCCTGACCGTCGGCATCGGCCATGCGGTGATCAATATGCCGCTTTGCTTTGCCGTCATCTACAGTCAGATGGGCGCTCACCAGGTCAACATCGAACGCGCTGCCCGCGATCTCGGGGCCTCGACCCCGCAAGTGATGATCCTGATCACCGCACCCATGCTCGTGCCCGCAATCCTCGCAAGTTTCCTGCTCTCCGTGACCTTTTCCTTCGACGAATTCATCATCGCTTTTCTGCTGTCTCGTTTCGACGTCACCTTGCCGGTCGAAATCTGGAGCCTGCTTCGCTCCGGCCTCAATCCGAAAACCAACGCGGTCGGCTCAGTGGTTTTTCTGATCTCCATTTTCCTAGTTCTGCTCTTGGAGATTTTCTTGCTACGAAGGGCGAGATACCCGTGACCGCTGATCTTACCATCCAAGGCGTCACGCATCGCTTCGGCGACGTCACCGCGCTCGACCGTGTCGAGCTTGAGATCGGCGCTGGCTGTTTTGCCGTGCTGCTTGGCCCATCCGGTTGCGGTAAGACCACCCTCCTTTCGATCCTTGGTGGTTTTTTGACGCCGAGCGAGGGGCGCGTCATGATCGGCGGGCGCGATGTTACCGATCAGCCACCAGCCAAGCGCCCCACCACCACCATGTTCCAGGATTACGCACTTTTTCCCCATATGAGTTTGGGCGCTAATGTCGGCTTCGGTTTGCGCATGCGCGGTGTCGGACGCCGACAGCGGGATGAAGCGGCGAGGACGATGTTAGCATTGGTCGGGCTGGAGGACGCGTTCTCGAGAAAACCCCATGAGCTGTCCGGTGGCCAGCGCCAACGGGTGGCACTCGCACGCGCGCTTGCCGTCGAGCCGGATATTCTTCTTCTGGACGAGCCGCTTGGCGCGCTCGACGTCAAGCTTCGCCGGCAGATGCAGGATGAGCTGAAGGCGATCCAGCGCCGCGTCGGCACGACCTTCGTCCATGTCACCCATGATCAGGAGGAGGCGATGGCGATCGCAGATGAGATCATCGTCATGAACCAGGGTGAGGTGCAGGATGTCGGCACACCGGCGCAGATTTATCTCGCGCCGAAAACGGCATTCTCCGCAGCGTTCATGGGTGAAGTGAATGGGATCGATGTGACCATGCGCACCCAGAACAAAATCGAGACCCCGTTCGGTCCTTGGACATTACCCAAAGCGACCACCGATCACTTCGAGGAGAACGACCCGCTCAAGCTTTTTTTCCGACCTGAGCATCTCCGTGTTGCGATCGACCAGGACACTAAGCGAGCCGCGGATGCTGACCATGCTTTGAATGCCAGCCATGCACTGGCCGATCTCGGTATCGGCAGGGTGACCGATGCCGCCTTTTTCGGAACGCATCATCGCTGCCGCCTGACCTTCGACGGCGCACAAAACCTTGATGTGATTGCCCATTTGCCTCCCACTTTGACCATCGCCGCCAACGACCGCTTTTCCTTCAAACTCGATCTATCATCGATCGTACTACTGCCGGGAGAATCCTCGTGAGCGACAAGAGAATCCCGGCTGAAGATTGGTACGAGATCAAGCGGGTCGGCGACGATGTTACCTATATTGGCGAGCCGCATATTCTGGAGTTCTATCGCTGCAATATCTGGCATGTCCGCGGGCGCGCAAATGACCTTTTGGTGGATAGTGGGATGGGCGTGGTCAGTCTCAGGGAACATGTGCCGCTGGTCACTGAGAAACCCTGCCTCGCGGTCGCAAGCCACACCCATTTCGACCATATTGGCTGCCATCACGAATTCGAGGAACGCCTTGTGCACCGGTCCGAGGCGGATCTCCTGGCCAAGCCTACACGTAAAAATACCCTTGCCGATCCGTATGTCACCGACGAGATTTTTTCGACCTTGCCGCCCCTGCCGTACCAATCAACCGAATACGCAGTAGAGAAGGCGCCGGCAACGCGGATCGTTGAGGACGGCGATATCATCGATCTCGGCGATCGTCACTTTGAGGTGGTGCACACGCCAGGCCATTCGCCTGGCGGCATCGCCCTTTTTGAGGCAGTAACCGGCATCCTGTTTTCGGGCGACATCGTCTATGACGGTCCCTTGATCGAGGATACCTACCATGCAGATGCCAAGGACTACGAGGCCAGCATGAAACGCCTCCTCGACATGCCAGTCCGATTGGTGCATGGCGGTCACTTCCCGAGCTATGATGGTGCCCGCCATAAAGCGATCATTCGCGCCTGGCTGGACGAAAAGGACAAAAAATCGTGACGAAAAACCAGCCGCTTGGCGGCAATGACATGCCGCGTTTCGCCGGGCCTGCTACGATGATGCGTCTGCCAACAGCACCATCTGCCGAAGGGCTGGACGCCTGTTTCATCGGCGTGCCCATGGATATCGGCACGTCCAACCGGGCAGGCACCCGCCACGGCCCCCGCCAGATCCGCGCCGAATCCTGCATGCTCCGACCCTACAACATGGCCACCGGTGCCGCACCCTTCGACCATCTGCAGGTCGCCGATATCGGCGATGTCGCGATCAACACATTTGATCTCAAAAAGTCGGTTTCTTTGATTGAGGCGGCGTTTGATGAAGTGCTGAAGCATGATTGCACCCCGCTTACCCTCGGCGGCGATCATACGCTAACACTGCCGATCCTGCGCGCCATGGTGAAGAAACACGGCCCGGTCGCCCTGGTCCATGTCGACGCCCATGCCGACATCAACGAGCATATGTTCGGCGAGGCGATCGCCCATGGCACGCCCTTTCGCCGCGCGGTCGAAGAAGGGCTTTTGGTCAACGACAAAGTGTTCCAGATCGGCCTTCGCGGCACAGGCTACTCGCCGGAAGATTTCAACTGGTCCCGCCGCAAAGGCTTCACCGTTGTTCCGGCCGAAGACTGTTGGCAAAAGTCACTCACCCCGCTGATGAACGAGATGCGCAGCCGCATAGGGGATCATCCGACCTATCTCACCTATGATATCGACAGCCTCGATCCGGCCTTCGCGCCAGGCACCGGCACGGCCGAGATCGCTGGTCTGACCACCTGGCAAGCCCTCGAGATCATCCGTGGCCTGAAGGGCTTGAACCTGATCGGCGGCGATCTGGTCGAAGTTTCTCCTCCCTACGACCCAAGCGGCAACACTGCTCTCATCGGCGCCAATCTTCTCTATGAGATGCTCTGCGTCCTGCCAGGCGTATAGATCTGCTCTCGACATGATGACGCTTTCCAAAGCCGTCGGCGAACTCATGAACATGAGGACGACCCTCCTTATCGATACGCACGCGCTCCGGCGCATTGATCGAAAAAAGGTTTGATCATCATTGGCAAGCAAGTCGATCAACGCGGTCCCAATGCACCTTATCTTCACCATGCGCCGCCATGCTCAGGCTCTGGTCCATATGATCCTGGGCGTCCGAGCCCAATTTTTCCTGTTGCGCAGGCGGTGGAATTCCCAGGATCGCATGGATCAAGAAGCTTTTTGCCGGGGCAGGGCTAACGTGAGGTTGAAGATGCCCCGTCATACGGATTCTATGCATTCGGCGAGGTGGTGTGGTGAACGAGACTGACGCCTTGCCTGTCATGGAGTAATAATGCACCAGTCAGCGGAAATTTTTCCGCTATGCCGGTAATTCGATTGGGCCGATCTCCGGATAGAGGTCGCCTGGGCCGGGATTGTCCTTTGATGTTTGGCCGCCAAGATGAGCCATCACGCCCCAGGTCGCGTTCAATGCTGTCTGTACAGCCCCTTCGGCCCAGCCGGGCGTCCAGCTGACATCGTCGCCAGCCAGAAAGATGCCCCTGCGTTCCGGTGGCGAACCGCGGTGCATGAAATGGCCATACATGCGTTGATTGTAGCGGTAATGGCCGGGCAAGGCTCCTTTGAATGCCCCTAAGAAATGCCGATCATTCTCCCAGCTCACCGTGATCGGATCGCCGATGATATGGGCGGCGATATCGACGTTCGGGTAGATCTTGGACAAAGCGCCGAGCGCCAGGTCGACCCGCCTTTCCGCCCTGAGCGGGAGCATCTTCATCGCATCCGCCATCCAGGAATAGGTGAGGCAGATGACGCCAGGCTTGCCTGGCCCATTGTCGAAAAGATAGGTGCCGCGGGTCAAACGATCGGTCAGGGTCATCGACATGATATCGCGGCCGGTTTTCGGGTCCTTATCCTTCCAAAAGGGACGATCGACCATGACGAAGGTCTTGGAGGATTGCATATAGCGGGTGCGGTCCAGCGCCATCCAAAGCTTGTGATCAAAGAGGCGTTCTTCGGTATCGATTGAGGTGGTGAGCAACCAGCTTTGTGTCGTTGCGACAATGGCTAGAAAATCGTCGGTCCGTCCCCAGCGATCGGTGATCTGGAGCTTGTCCATGTTGGTTCGAAAAATACGTTTGGCAGCCGGGCGCGGGGCGCCGTGATTAAGGGCGGAAAGGTTGGTTCCACCAGGCCAATAGGCACCATCTTCCGGAACATGATGCCAAAGCCGATGGGCCAGCTGCTCGGCACCACCGACGATCAGCTGCTGGTCTTCTTCCTGCTCGGTGGCGCTTACCCGCAAGATTTCGAGCATTGAATTGGGAAAATCGCTGTCCCAGCCGCCAGTGCCGAACCCAACTTGCCCAAAAATCTCCCGGTGCCGGAACGAAAGGTTTGAGAATGCCTCCGATGAGGTGATGAAGTCGTAATAGGTGCGCTCGTCCCAGGCTTTGACCAAGGGGTTCCAGATCGCCTTAATTCTGCTGACGTCGCGTCCGCGAATGGCGGTTTTCAACGCCGTGAGATCAGCACCCCCTTCCAGCGCTGCATCGTAAGCCTTGGCAACTTCTTGAAAAATCTGCGGCAGATCGGCCAATGTTTTGGCGTAATAGCGAATACCTTCGAGATCGATGACCGTCGAGCCTGCCGCGGTACTCAAGGGGTTGGGAAACGGCCGGGTCTCTAGGCCGACGAGATCGGCATAGTGGTAAAAGCCTCTGGCTGACTTGGGAAAGCGCATCCCTCCAAGCTCAGCAACGATGCCATCCGCTCCTTCGAAGGGCTGGGAGCGAAGACGGCCGCCAAGTTGTCCCGCTTCATAAAAGACCGGACGAAGCCCAAGGCGCATCAGCTCATAGCCAGCGACCAGACCGGAAATCCCGGCGCCGATGATCGCGACGCGGCCGCCCATCCGGTCATTCGGCAGGGCCCCGAGACCGGAGGGATGGTTGAGCCATTGATCATAGGCGAAAGGAAAATCAGGCCCGAAGGCCGTGACGTGTTTTTCGATGGTCATTCAGGGTTTTTCTTGTTGATCATCATTGTCAGTATAAAGATCGCCTCTGCGATCGGCCAGATAGGTCGCGGCCTGCCGTGCCTGTGCTAGAGCATCCTTCGATAGATCGGCGGTGATCAATTCCGGGCCGCGACCGGCTCTGGCAATATCTTGACCGTCGGGGCCGGTGAGGCAGGAAAGGCCGCAGTAATCGAAGGCGGCGTCCGCCCCGCAATAATTGGCATAGGCGACATAAAGGCCATTCTCCTCGCTGCGCGCTGGCACCAATCTCGTGGCGACGCTATCGAAGGGGACCATGTTGGCTGTCGGCACCAAAATCGCATCAGCCCCCCTAAGAGCGAGTGCTCGGGCAACTTCGGGAAATTCTATGTCGTAACAAATCGCAAAACCAAGCGCCCATCCTTCGAAATCCAAAATATTGGACAGTGCATTTCCCGCCTTGAACTGACGCCGGTCGACATCGCCGAACAGATGCGTTTTTTGGTAACTTTTAAGCAGCGCTCCTTCGGGTCCACGGAACTGGACGGTGTTGTAGATCCCGCCATCCTCACAGCGCATTGGCCCGCCACAAAGCAGCGCGATCCGATGACGTTTCGCAATCCCACCGACAGCCTCCCAAATCGGCCCATCCTCGGCCTCGGCCAGTCGCTGCAACGCCTCAACCCCAATCGCATAACCCGTGAGATACATCTCAGGCGTCACCAAAATCGCCGCCCCCGCTTTAGCCGCCCGCCCAGCAGCCTCATCAAGCACAGCCAGAGCTGCCTCGACCTTCTCGATAACCGGTGCCGTCTGTAAAAGCGCAATACGCAAGGGCCAACTCCTCATCAGAACAGCTTCATACCCTACCAATGATCGATCTGAGAATTCTTTTTCTTAGCGGGTCAAGAACACGAAATGTAGAAAAAATTCCTATGGCATGATAATCTCAAGAAGGCTTTCATTTGAGACGCTGCCTCTCTTTTTGGGATGTGTGATCTGCCTCACAGACCCTGGCGCTCAAGCCGGCGATACCAACGTCAGTTCGAAACAGTGATCGCCATTCTTATTGCCGAACCAAAAACGCAAAGAAATATCCAAACCCCTTTGGGAGAAACCGATCATGCGCCTCTGTTTGGCCATCATTCTATTGAGCGTGACCGTCAGCGCTTGTGCTCCGCCGCTAGGGCCCCGGCCGCCACAACCCTGTCGCGTCCTGCCAGGTGTTCCCTGTGGTCTTCCGTCATTACCGCGTTTGCCGCGGCCACCGCTTCTCTGATCTTTAAAAATACCGCCCCCACCGTTAAGCCGATGGAGGCGGTTGCATCAGCGCCGTTCAGCGACAACGGCAAACGTTACTGACATGGCCACGCCACTTATTTCGGATCTGGCCAGACGAAATCCGGATGCAGGCCTGAATGCACCGGGCGACCATCGCTCGGCCAGGGCACGCCGCTGTTCGGATCGAAAAACGCGTGATAGGTGGCAGCCAAGCTTTCCGCATCGTGACCCATCAAATTCGGCACCACTGCCCGAATGCGTGCCTGCTTGTCATCGAGCATGATCGGCGTGCCACAGTCCTTGCAGACGCAAAGTTCCAGCGGGCCGTCGGGATTGGCAGCGTTGAAGGGCACTCGGTTCAGGCCATTCGGATTGTCGACCGCCAGATCGCCATGATTGAAGAACACGACATGTGTTGTGTCCTGCCCGGTTACGCCCTTGCAGACGGAACAGTGACAAGTATGACAGTCGATCGGATCGGCATCGGATTGCGTATGAACGTGATCACATCCCCCAGAATGCTTAGCCATGGTCATCTCCCTGATTTATTTTAGTCCTATAAACTCTACGCCTCACTCCCTCCCAAGCCAAGCGGCGCTTGGCTGCTGGACATCGACGCGTTGGTGAGGTTGGAGGGACATCGCATCCCTCTCGGGGCGTTTGATGCCGTTCATGCCAAGCAGTGTTGTGGCTTTGAACGTAGGCATTTGTCGTGTGAGATCGTCTCCGCTGTCATCGGTTCCGTTTTTCTGTACAGTCGGATAGACGGAGGGCAGCGATGTTGACAGATCGAATCGAGGGGGCATGGATCGATGCCTTCGGCAAGGTGTTCCAGCTCTGCAAGATCAGGGCGGACGAGCAGGTCGTTATCCTATCCGAAACGCAATCGCGCCCCTTGACGATCCATCTGGCAGAACTGGCGCTCCAGCGTCTCGGCCTCTCCAGCTTTCACCTGCAAGTGCCGACGCCGTCGGCCTCAGTCGGTCCTATTCTACGTTCATCCGGCGCATCGCTAACACTGTCCGGACAACAAGTTGCTGTGGAGGCGCTGGCTGCCTCCGATGTGGTGATCGATCTCACCCTTGAAGGCCTGATGCATGCCAAGGAGACGGCGGCCATCTTGAAGGGCGGTGCGCGGATTATGACCGTCTCGAACGAGCATCCGGAAGCCCTTGCCCGTCTCGTCCCGACGGCCGACCTGAAGGAACGTGCCAGGGAAGCTGTCGCCCGCTGCCGGGCGGCCAATGTGATGACCGTTCTTTCCGAGGCGGGCACCGAGCTTGTGGTCGCCATGGAGGGCGCGACGACGGTCGGCGTTTGGGGGTGGACCGATCGGCCCGGCACGCTTGCTCATTGGCCTGGCGGGATCGTCGTCAGCTTTCCGAATGCGGGTGCCGTTAACGGACGTCTTGCCTACCGCCCAGGCGATATGAATCTCACGTTTAAACGCTACTTCGAAAGTGCTGTCGATTTGATCATCGAGGATGATTATGTCACCAGGATCGAGGGTAGCGGCGTCGATGCCGCTTTAATGCGCGATTACTTCCAGGCCTTTGGCGACAAGGACGCCTATGCCACCTCGCATGTTGGTTGGGGGTTCAATCCCAGCGCCTGCTACGAGGCGTTGACCATGTACGATCAACGGGACACCAACGGCACGGAGCTTCGCGCTGTCGCCGGGAATTTTTTATATTCGACGGGGGCCAACGAGTTTGCCGGGCGTTTCACCCGCGGCCATTTCGATCTGCCGATGATGGGCTGTGATGTTTTTCTCGATGACGTGTCAGTGGTCGAGAAGGGCAAGCTCAAATGATCGCTGCCGGGATCGATTTTTCCGAACAAGGCGATGGACCACCCATCATCTGCCTCCATGGCATCGGTGGGGGCAAGGAGAGTTTTTGCGATCAGCTCCAGGGCCTGGACGGGTACCGCATGATCGCTTGGAACATGCCCGGCTATGGCGACAGCGATACGCGCCCCCTGACCTTCGCCGGCCTCTCCGAAGCGCTGGCCAGTCTGATCGACGCGCTCGGTCTGAAGAGCGCCCATTTGCTCGGTCACTCGATCGGTGGCATGGTTGCGATCGAGCATGCTATGCGACGACCGGATCACGTTCGATCCCTTGCGCTGATAGGCACCACATCACGTTTCGGTGGACGCGATGAAGGTTTCAAGGAAACGTTTCTTAAAGCGCGCCTCGCTTCGCTCGACGCTGGTCAAACCATGGTGGAGATGGCGGCGCTGGCCGCACCGAATATTGTGGGATCCGTCGCCGACAAGGCTGCTGTCAAGAAAGTCGAATCCGTGATGAAGATGGTGCCAGCTTCGACCTGGCGCAACATACTCTCTTGCTTGGTCACCTTCGATCGTCACAACGATCTTGGCGACATCGACGTCCCCACCTGTTTAATCGCAGGATCGGAGGATCAAAATGTCCCCGCCCGAACCATGCAAAAGATGGCGGCGAAATTCGCCCATGCCGAGTACCACGAGATCGTCGGCGCTGGTCACATGATCAATCAAGAGGCGCCCGGCCAAGTGAACGCGATCTTGAATGGCTTTTATGGGAAAATGGCTCGATGACAGATGCGCCGATCTTCGATCCGGAGGCCTGGAACCTCACGCCGCAGCAGGCGGAACTCGGCACCCTCGCCCGTGAGTTGGCTGCCGAAAAATTCGCGCCGCGAGCGTCTCGTTACGATCGGGATGCTGCCTTTCCGACTGAGAACTATAAGGACATGGCTGACGCGGGGCTATTGGCCATCTGCATTCCGAAAAGCGAGGGTGGCCTCGGCGCGGATCTCAAGACCTACATGATGACGGCAGCCGAGATCGGACGTTATTGCGGCGCGACAGCGCTGACCTTCAACATGCATGTTTCGTCTTGTCTCTGGACCGGTGATTTGCTGGATCGCCTCGAGCTTTCGGACGAGATTCGCGCTGAACATCACGCCATGCGCAAACGGCATTACGCGCGCATCGTCGAGGAGGGCAAAATCTACGCGCAGCCTTTCTCGGAAGGCGGTGCTGCTGCTGCCGGGTTCAAGGCGTTCGGTACGACAGCACTCAAGTTCGATGGTGGCTGGCGGATCAACGGCAAGAAGATTTTCGCCTCGCTTTCAGGTCATGCGGATTATTACGGTGCCCTTTGCACCGCCTTGCAAAAGCCAGACGACGCGCCGTCCCGCCGTAACACGATGTATATCGCCATTCCGGCCGATGCCGGAGGTGTGAAGGTGGTCGGCGATTGGGATCCGCTCGGCATGCGTGGCACGGTCTCCCGAACCCTCATCTTCGAGGATGTCGTCGTGCCGGATGAGGCGCAGTTGATGCCACAGGGTGTCTACCCCGAAGCGGCGACACGCTGGCCGCATATGTTCATGACACTCACACCATCCTATATGGGCATCGCGCAGGCCTGCTATGATTTTACCATCGCCTATCTTCGCGGCGAGGTCCCCGGCACACCGCCGGTCAAGCGCAGGATGTACCCGACCAAACAGCTCGCTGTTGCCCAGATGCGGGTCATGCTGGAGCAGACGAAGTCCATCTGGTTCCAGGCGATCTCGGAGGCGAGACCCGATCCGTCAAAGGACAGCCTGATGCGCGCCTGGGTCGCTCAGCATACCGTGATGGAGAACGCCAACGAGTTGGCACAGCTCGCGATCCGAACTTGTGGCGGGCAATCCATGCTGCGCAGCTTGCCGATGGAACGGCTTTATCGGGATAGCCGCTGCGGCTCGCTCATGCTGCCTTGGACGGCGGAACTCTGCCTCGACATGCTCGGCAAAGGCGCTCTCTACGAGGCAGGCGAAATGGATGACGATTGATCGCTGGATCAGTCGCGCCGGTGGCACCGCCACTCGGTTATCAGAGAAAAAGGCATTGGTCTTCGGTGATACGTCACTAACCTATGCCGAGATGGCAAATGAGATCGAGGCACGCGCACGCGCACTCGCTGGTGCTGGGATCGGCCGTGGCGACCGTATCGTCTGGTATGGCATGAACCATCCCGAAGTTTTTTTTCTGCTATTTGCCTGTGCCCGGATCGGGGCGATTTTTGTTCCGTTGAACTGGCGCCTCGCCGAGGCAGAGATCGCAGGCATCGTCGAGAATTGTTCACCTAAATTACTGATCCATGATGACCATTTCGAACAACCTGCCAAACGCTTAATCGGGCCGCGTGTCCTCGCGGTCGGCGAGGCGATCGGACCGTTTGCGGAATTGCGACAAGAAGTGAGTGAGGACGATCCGATGCTGATCGTCTACACCTCCGGCTCCACCGGCAAGCCCAAAGGTGTGGTTCTGTCCCAAACAGCATTGATCGCCAATGCTGCGATGAGTGTTGATGCTCATCGAATGACGCCTGACGACGTTGTCCTCAACATGCTGCCGCTGTTTCATGTCGGCGGTCTAAACATCATGCCGACGCCGGCCTTCTCCATCGGGGCAACAGTCGTCATCCATGAAAAATTCGAGCCGGTTGCAGGCTGCAAGGCTTTGGAAAAGGTCGATCTCGCCATCGTGGTGCCGACCGTCTTGCAAGCGATCATGGCAACGACGGAATGGGCCAACGTTGACCTTTCCGGCCTGCGTGCGCTTTCCATCGGTTCGACCGATGTGCCGATCAATCTGATCGAGGCAGTCTACGATCGCGGCGTGCCGATGATCCAGATCTACGGAGCAACGGAAACGGCACCGTTTGCGATCCATCAGCGTCTCGAGGAAGCGACGACGACAATCGGCTCCATCGGTCGGGCTGGCGCTGCCTGCAGCGTGAGGTTGGTCCGCGAAGATGGCACCGATGCCCCTGACGGTGAGCCCGGCGAGATCTGGGTCAGCGGGAAGAACGTCTTCGGCGGTTATTGGCGTGATCCGGACGACACTGCGCGCGCTCTCAAAGGGCGCTGGTTCCGCACCGGCGACGTCGCTGTGCGCGACCCATCAGGGCTCTACTGGTTCAAGGATCGGATCAAGCATGTCATCATCTCAGGCGGCGAGAATATCTATCCGGCCGAGTTGGAGCGTGTCCTGCGGTCGCATCCAGTCATCGCTGAGGCCGCTGTGGTCGGCAAGCCAGATGCCAAATGGGGCGAGGTGCCAATTGCTGTTCTCGTGCCTTCTGCCGAGATAAGCAAAGACGAGATCTTTAATCTCTTCATGGGGAAGCTGGCCCGCTACAAGCATCCCAAGGATGTCATCTTCGTCGAGGCACTACCCCGCAACGCCATGGGCAAGGTCGTGGCGGCTGAGGTGCGAGAGATGATCGAAGCGCTAACCTGACGATAATGGAATGAACAGTACCAGGGTTGGCACGAGCACCAGAAGCAGCAGTCGAAAAAGATCGGCGATCCAAAACGGTGTGACGCCTTTGAAGATGGTGCCGGTTGAGACGTCGCCAAGGACGCTTTTGAGGACGAAGACGTTGAGCCCGACGGGTGGGGTGATCAGGCTGATTTCGGTGACCACCACGACGATGATGCCGAACCAGATCAGGGCGGCTTCCTCAGCCCCCATACCGGCGATATCGGGAAACAGGCCTAGCCCTGCCACAACCGGTGCGAAGACCGGTACGGTCAATAGCAGCATCGACAAGCTTTCGAACACGCAGCCCAGTAGGATGTAAACCAGCAGAATCAGAAGAATGACGGTGAGCGGAGCGACATCGAAGCCGGTGACGAACGCCAACAGATCTTCGGGCATGCCGGCGCGTACGATAAAGCGCTGGAAAATCTGGGCGCCGATCAGCACGGTGAACAGCATAGCTGTTGTTTTGACGGTCTCAATCAATGCCTGCGCTAACGAGCGCAGCGTTAACTGGCGCCGGAACAGCGCAATGAGTAACGCACCGCCAGCACCGATGCCTGCCGCTTCAGTCACGGTGTAGATGCCGAGATAGATACCACCCAGGATCGCAACGAATAGGAGGCCTATCGCCCAAACGTTCCTTAGGGCTGTAAGCCTTTCGCTCCACCGCGTTCGGTGGCCCGCAGGCCCGGCCTCGGGCTTCCGCCAGACGATCCAACGCACCGCCGCCATGTAGAAAAAAATTCCGAGCATCCCTGGGATGATTCCTGCAAGGAAGAGTTTATCGATGCTTTGTTCGGTCATGATGCCGTAGATGATCAGGATGACCGAGGGGGGGATCAGGATGCCAAGCGTGCCGCCTGCGGCGATCGAAGCTGTGGCGAGTTGGTCGTGATAGCCGAATTTGCGCATTTCCGGCATGGCGACTTTGGACATGGTGGCAGCAGTAGCAAGTGATGAGCCGCAGATCGCGGAAAAGCCGCCGCAGGCGACGATGGTCGCCATGGAAAGCCCTCCTTTGCGATGGCCTAGAAAGGCGTTTGAGGCGCGATACAGTTCCTTTGCGAGACCAGCTTGACTGACCAGCATGCCCATGAGGATGAACAGCGGAATGACCGAGAGGCTTTCGGTTTGCAGCGTATCGAGGACGGTGCCGGCCGCCGGCGAGAGCGAGGCCTTCCAGCGCCAATCATTGAGAGCGGCAAAGCCGATGACGCCCACTGTGCCCATGGCAAACGCGATGGGCAGACGCAAGAAGGCGAGGATCAGAACCGCGGCGAAACCAAGGAGTGAGATGGCCATGGCAAAGCGTCAGAGGATCGCTTGGTGGTCAGAGGGTCGACGATCCGGTCGGCTGATGTAGTAGGCATCCAGGATTGTTTTTGCGACCAAAGCCAGGCAAGCGGCGATCATCATTGTCATCACGAAATAGGCCACAGGATAGAGCGGGAGATGCAGGAAATCGCTGACATAGCCCCTGGTCTGAAGGCGCTCAGCGCGGAACAACAGCCAGTAGCTGAGAACGCCCAGAGCCAGCGCTGCGAGCGCATCGGTCACCAAGTCTCGGATCGCGGCACCACGCGCGGTGAAACGGTTATCAAACAGATCGACCGCGATATGACTGCCTGCGAAACTGATCACCGGCAGTGCTGAAGCGATCATCCCCGCCATCATGAATCGGGTAAGTTCAGTCTTACCATTGATCGGTGCGTTCAAGAGATAGCGGCCGATCACGTCCAGGCAGGTAAGCAGCAGCATGACGAGCAGCATGAGGGCGGCGGCACCCAGCAGAATCCCTGCCAACCACCGCCCAAACCTGCTCGCTGCTCTCGCTTCATCCAAGGAACAGCGTCCGTTACTTGCCGTAGCTGTTCATGGTTTCTTCGATCAGCGCAACGGCTGCTTCAGCATCGATACCGGTCGCCGCGACCTCGTCGACCACCCTGGTGCGAATATCCGCGGCGACCTCTGCGAAGGTGGCCTGGTCCTCGGCAGAGAACTCACCCATGACGACGCCAACCTCTTTTGCATTGTCGATGCCGGCGACATCGGCATCCGCCCAGGCCTTGCCCGCCATGGCTGAGAGCGTTTCTCCGGTGGTCGAGAGGACGGCTTCCCGATCCTCATCCGAGAGCCTTGCCAGCGCATCCTCGCTCATGATGATCGCAAACGAGCCGCGATAGAGCCCGCCCGGCATGGTCATTGTATGGGGAGCGACCTCGTACAAACGAAGGCTCTTATTGGTTTCCATCGGCATCCACACGCCGTCGGCAACGCCGCCTGAGAGGGTCTCGTAGACCTTAGGGGCGGGGACCTGCACGCCAACGGCACCAAGCGCCGTGCCGACATCCGCCGAAACGCCGCCGCCGATCCTGATTTTCTTGCCGCTCATGTCAGCAAGCGAGGTGATCGGTTCGCGCATATGAACCTGGCCTGCGCCATGGGTCATCAAAGCAATGACGCGCACACCATCATGCTCGCCGGCATCCTTCAGATATTGATCATAAGCGCGCCAATGGGCGACCGAGGCGGCCTCGGCGTCGCCCTCATAGCCAGGTAGCTCGATCAGCTTGGTGGTCACGAAACGGCCTGGATTATAGCCGTGAAAAATCCAGGAAACGTCAGCGGAACCATCCTCGATCAGATCGATCTGCCCAGGGGGCGGGGCAAGACCAAACTCGATTTTTCCAGTAACCCGACCATCCGTGGCCTCTTCAATCTGCTTGATCCATTCGGGAAAGATAATGGCGTTGACCGCATGCTGGGGTGGGATCCAGCTAGAGATGGTCAAGGTTTCCTCTGCCTTGACGGCATTCACTATCGATAGAGCGATGGCTGACGCAAACAGCGCACCACCCAAGTTTTTCATCAACGACATCAATCGCCTCCCAGTTTTTTTATGACTTGATGAAACTGTCTTGAACCATCTCACCATAGAACACTGATATCGAGCGTAATGGATCCATTCCGGGAATCCACCCCTTGAGCTTCGGCATTCTTTTAACTTGCAGCCATTCCTGAGGTTGTTGTCCAGGCGCTGATGTTAGGGATACGCTACATCGTTTAAAGCGGTAGGAGAGTACCGATTGTGATGAAAAAGTCCGAGACACCCGAAAATCGCCACTCGTCCTAGAACATTTTTCTAATTTCAGAGCTCAACTAGATTTTCATTTCGCAAAGACGCGTCTTGGAGAACATCATTCTAGCGGAATCCCGCCCGAAGTATTTGCTCCGACTTTTTCATCACAATCTGCCAAGACCTGCCTCTTTTCTGGGTGAAAAAACAAGATGGCATCGGCTGAACAGATTTTCAGCGGGCGTTCTTAGACGCTGTCCCGATCTGTGAATAACGCTTCAAGTTCCTGGTAATCGACGACGTCCCTCGTGAATGTGAAGGTACCCTGAGTTGCCATCTCCTTTGCTGCCTCGATTAGCTTGCCATAAGCCAATTGAGCAAACGCCGAACCGATACTGATGCGCTTCACGCCTATTTCCGCGAGTTCCCTGACACCGAACGGCAGACTAGGTGTCGACATGATAACATTCACCGGCTTGCTCAATGCCGAAACGACGGCTCGAATCGATGCTATGTCGTCAAGACCCGGTGCAAAAAGCACGTCGGCACCGGCCGCCTCAAAGGCCTGTAATCTGTCGATAACCTGATCGAGCTTCAGGCTCTCCCAGACTAGACCTTCGCAGCGGGCTGTCAGCACGAAGTCGTCGGAAAGGCCCGCGCTCGCCTCACTGGCCGCTGTGATACGATCCACAGCGAGATCCTTATCGAATAGCGGCGCCTCTGGATTCCCGGTAAAGTCTTCGATCGAACAGCCCGCGAGACCTGTTTCGGCCGCCGCTCGGATCACATTGGCCACATCTTCCGGCCTATCGCCGTATCCCTTTTCAAGGTCAGCTGAGACGGGAAGATGTGTCACGGCGACAATATCACGACAGTGGGCAATTGCCTCTTCGCGGCGAACTGCGCCGTCTGGTTTGCCGAGCGCGTAAGCCATGCCTCCACTGGTCGTGGCTAACGCACTGAAGCCAAGGCCAGTCAGTATGCGGGCCGATCCAATATCCCAAGGGTTAGGTACTAGGAAGGGTTGGTCCCCCTCATGTAAGGCCCGGAATTTCTCTCCAGAGGTAGGCATGTGCAATTCCCATATTGTGATTGTATCTCTTGGATAACTGTCTCATTGCTGCCTCAGGCGTGCTGGCGTCTGGATCGAAGCATTGTCAATTGGCTAAGAACATTGGCTTTCTTCATGTTAGCGTCCACACGTCGAAAAGGGTGCTGGTGAAGCCATATGAGGGACTATCTTCATGGCTGTGGACGTGCCGACGCAAAATTGAGATCGACGCTCCGCGAGATCGTGTTGCGATCTACCGAGTAGATCCAGACAACATTTCACAATGATACGTGAAGATCAAATCCGTGGAATGGAAAACCTTGTCGCCTCTAGTGATTAGATCTCAACTTGCCTTTGCCGCCAAATTTCTTTGAAGGCGAATGGCCTACACTTGTGAAGTCGTCGAGCATGTGCCCGGTGAGCGCTTCGTGATGTAAACATCGGACGGGTCGTTTCCTATGGAAACCATCTATGTTTGCGAAACAACACCGATAGTCGGACCAGCATGACGCTTCGCATCCGTGGTAATCCCTCAGGCTTTTCCAGTTTGAAGGCACCATTCATGGCCTGGGCTATTCGCCGCGCGAACAAGAAGGATCTTCGTTTGCTGAAGGAAATCCTTGAGCGAGGCATCGGATAGCGTGTGGTTTGCTCGCACTCGCCTTGTAACCCGTTTGGATCAAAAGCGGAATCCAACACTCTCCACGTAACCTCTAGCGACGACGTTCTTGGTAGCCTCTACGCTGACCGGAGGGGCACCATGCACCCTTCCGTGGGAAAGCAAGTCAACGCCGGCCGCCTTATGGCTTCAGTTGATGGTTTCGGCGGGCGGCTCCTTGGCCCCGGTCATGAAGGCGACCGCGTCGGACATGGTGTAGTCCTTGGGATCGATCACGCAGAGGCGCTTGCCGAGGCGATGGATATGAATGCGGTCCGCGACCTCGAACACATGGGGCATGTTGTGGGAGATCAGGACGATCGGCAGGCCTCGGGCCTTGACGTCCTGAATAAGTTCAAGCACTCGGCGGCTTTCCTTAACGCCGAGCGCTGCGGTCGGTTCGTCCATGATCACGACCTTGGAGCCGAAGGCGGCGGCGCGTGCCACGGCGACGCCCTGACGCTGACCGCCAGACAGGGTCTCGACCATCTGTCCGATATTCTGGATGGTGGCGAGACCGAGCTCGGAGAGCATTTCTCGCGCTCGTTTCTCCATCGCCGGCTTGTCGGTCATCTTCAGCCATTGCCCAAGAAAACCTGAACGCCGGATTTCGCGGCCAAGGAACATATTATCGGCGATCGAGAGGGCAGGGGATAAAGCAAGCGTCTGGTAGACAGTTTCGATCCCGGCTTCTCTCGCCTCCAGCGGCGAGCGGAACTGGACGGGCTTGCCGTCCAGAAGGATTTCTCCGTCATCCGGGATGACAGCCCCCGAGACGGCTTTGATCATTGATGACTTGCCGGCACCGTTGTCGCCGATAACAGCCAGAATCTCACCCGGCATCAGCTCGAAATCGGCATGGTTGAGCGCAGTAACCCTGCCATAACGCTTCACCAGACCCCGCCCCTGAAGCACTGGCTTTAAAGTACCCCCTGGGCTCGAACCCTTAGTAACCCCCGTGCTGGCAGCACTCATGATGAGACCTTTCGGATCCATTGGTCGATAGCGACGGCGATGATAATCAGCCAGCCGACGGCGAAGACCTGCCAGAGGACGTCGACGCCCGCTAGGCGAAGGCCGCTCTCGAACACGCCGACGATCAAGGCTCCGATGAGGGGCCCCATGATCGAGCCGCGGCCACCGAAGAGGCTGATGCCGCCGATCACGACGGCGGTGATTGATTGCAGATTGCCCTCGTAGAAGGATTGAGGCGAGACCGCGCCGACCCGGCCGATCGCGGCCCAAGCGCCGATCGCGCAGACCAGGCCTGCCAAGGCATAGACGGAGACCAGGGTGCGATCCGTACGGATGCCGGCGAGTTCGGCCGCTTCCTTGTCGTCGCCGACAGCATAGACATGACGCCCCCAGGCCGTGTGATTCAGCATGTACCAGAGTACCAAGAAGACCAGGATCATCAGCATCGAGCCGTAGGTGAACTGCGCACCACCGACGGCGACGCGCTCACCGAAGAATTTCAAGAGGGGGGCGTTGGTGTCGATGTCCTGACCGCGGATGGACTGCGCGCCCGAATACCAGAGATTGAGTGCGAAAAAGATGCTCCAGGTGCCGAGCGTGACGATAAAGGGGGGGAGTTTCAGTCGCGTGATCAAGAGGCCATTCATCATGCCGCAGAGCGTGCCAAGCGCCAGGCCGATCGGGATCGCGATGATCGTGGGGATGCCCACGACCACGGCGAATTTACCCATGACCACGGATGTCAGCACCATGATCGCGGCGACCGAAAGATCGATGCCGGCGGTCAGGATGATCAGGCTTTGGGCGGCAGCGAGGATGCCGATGATCGACACCTGCTGCATGATCAAAGAGAGATTGAAGGCGCTGAAGAATTTGCCTCCGGCGATCACACCGAAGGCCAGGACGCTTATGGTCAGCACGATCACCGGCACCATGGTCGGGTTGCCGTGGAGAAAGTGCTGAACCTTGTCGATGAACGAATGCCGGTCGCTTTTGAACTCAGCGACGGCCTTGTCGCTGTCGTTAAGCGTGGCTTCGAAATCGTCGCGGCCGGTCGCTGCCGGTGGCGTCTCGGCCATGATTCTTCTCCCCGATCAGGTCCAGCGGGACCTTGCCCGTATCCAGGTCTGTTTTGACCGGCATCAGCACCGAAAGGTTCATGCCGACGGCCATCGTCGAAAAAAGGGCGACCCGAAGGCCGCCCTTTCAACTTAGGGCGATGAAACCCTCATGGACAATGTGAATCTAGCCCCAGCACTTGGCCAGACCTTCCTCCGACGTGAGCGAAGGAATGCCTTCGACCGGCTGGTCGGTGATTAGCTCGACGCCGGTGTTCAGGAAGTCCAGGCCTTCACTGTTCTCAGGCAGGCTGCCGTCTTCCGCATATTTGACGATCGCCTCGACGCCCATGGAGGCCATGAGTAGCGGGAACTGCATGGAGGTTGCACCGATGATGCCTTCCGCGACATTCTGCACGCCAGCACAGCCGCCATCGACCGAGACGATCAATGCCTGATCTTCAAGACCCAGAGACTTCAGGGCTTCATAAGCGCCTGCCGCTGCTGGCTCGTTGATAGTGTAAACGACGTTGATCTCCGGATCCTGCTGTAGCAGGTTTTCCATCGCGGTCCGGCCACCCTCTTCATTGCCTGACGTGACGTCGTTGCCGACGATACGGGGATCGTCCTCATCACCGATGTCGGTCGGGTTCTTGATGTCGATGCCGAAGCCCTGAAGGAAACCCTGATCGCGTAGATAGTCGACTGAGACTTCCTGCGGGTTCAGATCAAGGAGCGCGATCTTGGCGTTGGCGGATTCATCGCCTAGCGTGGCCGCGGCCCACTGACCGATCAGCTCGCCCGCCTTGAAGTTGTCGGTGGCGAGGGTGGCGTCTGCGGCATCGGCGGGCTCCATCGGCGTGTCGAGGGCAATAACCAGAAGGCCATTTTCGCGCGCCTGGGCGAGCACCGGCACCAGTGCCTTGCTGTCGGTGGGCGTGATCAGGATACCCGAAGCACCCGCTGCAATGCAGGTCTCGACCGCGGCGACCTGGGTGTCTACGTCGCCATCCAGCTTGCCGGCGAAGCTCTGCAGGCTGACCCCGAGCTCTTCGGCCTTGGCTTGGGCACCTTCCTTCATTTTCACGAAGAAAGGGTTGGTGTCGGTCTTGGTGATCAGGCAGGCACTGGTTTCGGCGAGCGCCGGGCTAGCTGCCATCATGGCAAGGGCTGATGCGCCTAATAGAGTGGTGGTCAAGTTCCTGGACATCGCGTGCGTCTCCCGCTTCCTGAATTCTGGTTATGATTGAGATTGTCGCTTTGACGGATAACCTCATTGGCGATCATTTTCCATGGCCTGCATAGGCTGTCAATAAATAAATCAATTTGACTTAATTATTATAGAACGACATTCTCGATCAATCAGGCAGGTGTTAATCATCCACGCGGCTAGTGCCGAGGCATCTGGCACCGTCGTTGGAAAAATGTGTGTTGAATCAGAACCTGAAACAGGATCGGGGATCGAATCAGGCGGGCATGCGCGCTTACAATGAGCGTTTGGTCTTATCGTTGGTTCGTCGGCATAGTGGTCTGGCCAAGGCAGATATCGCGCGCAGCACCGGCCTCTCCGCCCAAACCGTGTCCGTGATCATGCGAGGGCTGGAAGAGGACGGCCTGCTGATGCGCGGCCAGCCGGTCAAGGGGAAAGTCGGGCAGCCATCGGTCCCGATGCATCTGGCCGCGGACGGCGCCTATGCCATCGGCCTCAAGATCGGACGCCGTCGTGCCGATCTCGCACTGATGAATTTCGTTGGTGAGATCGTCGAACAGCGCCATCAAGTCTACCCCTATCCGATGCCCGACCCCATCCTTGGCTTTGTTGAGGATGGGTTTGCTGAGTTTCTGGCGGCGTTGCCCAAGAAGAAACGGAACCGTGTTACCGGCATTGGCATCGCCACGCCGTTCGAGCTTTGGAATTGGGCCAAGGAAGTTGGCGCGCCACGCCATGAAATGGAAGCATGGCGCGATTTGGATTTGAAGTCGGTGCTCGGCGAGCGTTGCCAGCTGCCGATCTTCATCCAAAACGATGCGACGGCCGCTTGCGGTGCTGAATTGATTGTCGGCAGCGGTGCTGGTCATGCCAATTTTGCCTATCTCTTCATCGGGTACTTCATTGGTGGCGGTTTGGTGCTCAATAACGCTGTCTATGCAGGGCCAGGCGGGAATGCAGGCGCCTTCGGTCCCATGCCCATGCCGGCAACCGAAGACAAGGCTCGACAGCTTTTCGATGACGCCTCCATCTTCGCGCTTGAGGCGCAGTTGCAGCAAAGGGGCCTGGATTCGTCTCGCCTTTGGCATGAAACGAACTCCTGGCGTGGATTCGAGCCATTAATAGACCCATGGATCGAGCATACGGCGCAAAGCCTGGCACGTGCGATCGTCACAAGCTGTGCCGTGATCGACTTTCCCGTGGCCATCATCGATGGCGCGTTCCCGGTCCATATTCGCCAGGCGATTGTCAAAGCCACGAGGTCAGCGCTAGCGCAGTTTGATCTGCGCGGTCTTCAGCCACCAGAAATCCTTGAAGGTTCGGTGGGTGCCAATGCTCGGGTCATCGGCGGCGCTCTGTTACCATTTTTCGAGCGTTACCTCGCCGACCAGGAAGTTCTTTTCAAGGCATCGATCTGATGACTTGGCGCAAGGCGATCATATCTTTTGGCGGTCCAGAGAAAATGTTCTAGGTCGCGGTGGCAATTGTTTAGGCGTTTTGCTGCCCTGAGCTAACGAAACCTTAACTTGCGGACAATACACGTTGTTGCCTGGTCCATGGGATCCTGGGAGTCCGATTGCCGATAGGCAAGTGAGGTGAGACTCGGTCTACCAGTATCCCATGGACCAGAACGATGAACTTAGATGCTAAGGGTTAACAATTGCTTGCGTGCAGCTAATTAAATCGAAATTGTCATCACCGCCTAGTGGTATGATCACATCATTTGATTCATGTGCAATCTTGAAACGACAAGTAAAGTCAATGTGTTAGCATCTCACAAATGAATTGACTGGTATGGTCATACCACTAGGCCCATCGCTGCTTAAGCATGCTCCAGGCTGGTTTTGCATTGGTGATTACGAGATGGCGAAGGTCCCGATCAGCGATCAGGATCAAGCTCCCGTAAACGAGAACGCCAACCAAGATTTTCGCCAGCAATTGGAAACCGACCACCTGCAGCTCAACAGACGACACCGCCAGATACATGATCACCCCGGAGACGACGTAGGTCACAATCGGACGCAGGTCGAGTTTGACGGAGAGAATTTTGCGCCCGAAGTAATAATTGATGCCGGTGTAGCAAAGAAATGAGAGCAGTGTTGCGATGGCGGCACCTTCGATGCCGAATCTGGGGATAAGCATGAAGTTGAGGCAGATGTTGAGCACCACGACGGAGGCAACAATCATCATCATCAGCTTGGTGCGCTTCATGATCTTGAGGCCGGCGGCGGTGATGTGGGTGGTGCCGTCGATCAGCATGCCGGCGAGGATGAAGGGGATTACCCGATGCCCCTCGGCGTATTTGTCGCCGGCAAGAAAGGTGATCAGGTCCTTGCCGATTGCGATCACGCCAATCGCGGCTGGGATGGCGAGCAGCAGATAGTAGCGCAAGGCAAGCGCCAAGAAGCTCTCAGTGGCCTCTTTCCCCTCGCTCTCCCATCGATCCATATACATGGGTGTGATGGCGGTTGCGAGCGAGACGACGAAGACCGTTTGGATATAGATACATAGATTTGACGCGGCCGAATAATAGCCCAGCGCGCCCGTGCCAAGGAAATAATTGATCTGAACCCGGTCGCCATAGGAGAAGGCGCTCCACAGAAGTTCATAGGCAATGAGCGGGAAGCCGTAAGCGAAGAGCTTCCGGTTCAAGGTAAGATTGATGCGTCCTTTGAAAATAGCGAAATAGCGATGACAAAGATAAAGGGCAAAAATCAGGAACAGCATCTCGTGAATGCCGGCGAGCAAGTAAAACGTCGTCAATTTATCGCTTGAGTAAATCAAACCCGGGACGATTAGGAGAAGGAGGCTGTATTTTTTGGCGATACTGAAGAGCGAGACGACGACGCTTTTCTTTTCCGAGACCAGGATATTGTTGAGACCGCTGCCGATGACCTCGCCAATGACCATCATGCCGACCAGAATAAAAATCAGATAAGCGCGCTCGTCGCCGACGAAGCTAAGCGGGAGAAACTGACTGACCACCGACCAGGTCAACTGGATCGTGACCGTGATGACCAACATGCTAGCAAGTGCCGTCAGATAAACGTCAGCCTCACTGAAGTCCGTTGATTTGGAGCGTCCCTCGCTGCCGAAACGTATGATCGATGTTTGCAGACCTGCCTTGCCCAGCGCGATTAGGATCATGACGGTAAGCGAGATCAGATTGAGAATACCGTATTCTTCAACGCTCAAAACGCGTGTGATGATCGGAAACGACACCAAGCCAGCAATGGCGATCAGAAATCCGCTGGCACTGTAGATAGCCGTATGGAAGGTCAAACTATCCTTCATCAGGACAGCACCTCTTCGACAAGCAAGGGCCTTGGTTCAATATCGATATGCATGCTCGTCTTGGTCATAACAATTGTTTGGGCAGAGATCTGATGCCTTCACGGCGACCACCGTCCTTGGCGCCCATTCTCCACGTCGCCTAGAGGACTAAGTGCACTTGATGACAGTTTCACTCAACATAGTGTTCTGGGGAGCGTTAGAGAGTTTGTGTCCAGGAATCAAGAAGGTATGTGTTTGTATTTCTGGTCGCGGGGGCGGATGTTGGATACATTTTGCGGTTGTGAACGGCCGGCTCTGCCAGAGGTGATGTGATTTTCCTACTGGCTTTTTAACATTGTGCGAGTGTTTTATTCCAGTGAATCAATCGTCTAGGTGATCCAGCTCATGGATCTGACCCTACCGATCCGCATCTGGCTCTTGGCATCACTGCGGGGCTCAGATCTTTTTCCAACCAACGCCGTTTGGGGTGAATGGTCGCTGTATTGTGATCGCCGGTGAGACGTTGTTGACGACTAGAATATTGTTCTCGGTTTTTTAGGGAAGTCTGGCCGCTGCGTTGCAGCCTTCAGGGGCTACCGTTATGGTTCTTCGATGATGCTTTCGTTTAAAACGCCGCCGATATCCACTGCCGCCCATGGTTGAGATTGGCGCTTCGGCGTCGGTCGACGGCACTGATCCCAGAGCGCCAACGGCCATTCACCAGGCGATGCTTCTGGCAACGCTGACTTTTGTCACCATGCTCTACGCGATGACGGTGACCATCGCCAACGTATCTTTGCCGCAGATGCAGGGATCGCTTTCCTCCTCGCCCGATCAGATCGCCTGGATCGTCACCTTCAATATCGTCGCGACGGCAATCGTGACCCCGATCGCCGGCTGGCTGACCGCCACCTTCGGCAGACGTCGGCTGATGATCTGGGCCGTGGTCGGGTTTGGTGTCTCCTCGGTTCTTTGCGGGCTCGCAACCTCGGTGAGCGAATTGGTCGCCTATCGCATCGCGCAAGGGGCGTTCGGCGCACCCCTGGTACCAGTGTCCCAAGCGATCGTGATCGAGGCCTTTCCGGAGAGGCAGCGCAGCAAGGTTATGTCGATCTGGGGAACCGGCGTGATCATGGGGCCCATTATCGCGCCAGCACTCGGTGGTGCATTAAGCGAGGCCTATAATTGGCGCTGGGTCTTTTTCATGCTGGTACCATTCACCGCCATCGCCCTTGCTGGTGTCCTGGTCTATATCCGCGACGCTGGGAAAGGGACGAAGCCGAGGCTTGATTGGACCGGTTTTCTCGCCCTTGCGGTCTCGATCACGGCCTTGCAGCTCTTGTTGGATCGGGGCGAGCGCGCTGGCTGGTTTGATGCTGTAGAGATCATGCTCTATGCCATGATTGCCGCCTTGGCGCTCTATGTGTTTGTCCTGCGCAACATGATGTCGGAGAAACCGTTCTTGAACCCGGCCTTGCTTCGAGATCGAAACTTCGTTGTTGCCCTGATCCTCATTTTCGTCTTCGGCATGCTCAACTTCACGCCGATCACGCTTCTGCCGACCTTGCTGCAGAGTGTGCAAGGCTATCCCGATTCGATTATCGGGCATGTCCTTTCAGCGCGTGGTGCGGGTACGTTTATAGGCTTCGTCTCGATGTTTGTTTTCGGGCGCATCGATCCCAGAATTCCCATGACCATCGGCCTTGCCTTGCAGGCCTATTCCGGCTGGGTCATGGCGGGCTTCGATGTGAATGTGACCTATGCGGCGGTCCTTTGGGCTTCAGCTTTGCAAGGTCTTGGTGTCGGCCTTCTCTGGATCCCGCTTAGCGTCGTTGCCTTCGCCACATTGCCAAAGGCCCTGGTCCCGGATGGAACCGCCATTTTCCATCTGCTGCGTAATTTGGGCAGCTCGGTTTTCATTTCGCTGTCGGTTGCCCTCGTCATCCGCGAAACGAAACACAGCTACGCCGAACTCGTTCCCAATTTGTCGCCATTCAGTAAGGCGCTTCGCATGCCCGACATTCCCGATGTTTGGAGGCTTGCCGACCCAGCAGCTTTAGCGTCGATGAGCAGGGAGGTCGAACGGCAGGCAATGATGATCGGTTATCTTGAGTCGTTCCTGTTATTCGCCGCCGTTGCCACGGTGGCTTTGCCATTGGTGGCCCTCGTACGGATGAAAAAATGACCCCGCCGACATGTGCTCATAAGGCGTGGCTCATGCCGGCACCGATCAAAAGACAGATGGCGCAAAACATAGTCTTGGCGCGCCACGGCTTTATGCCTAGATTGCGCTCTTCGATCACGAAAGCCCACTGATGAGCGGTTGGGATCTGCTATGAATGACAAAAGCGAAGCCTCACCCGCCTGGTTGAGACCGGCCGCCGATTACGGACCTCTGGTGCTGTTTTTTGGCGCCTATATGCTCTCAGGTTTGATGGCGGCAACAGCAGTTATCGTCGTGACGAGCCTCTTGGCCCTAGCGCTGACTTGGTTTTACGAGCGACGTGTCCCTCTGATGCCCTTGGTGACGGCGGCTGTGGTCTCCGTCTTCGGCGGGCTGACGCTTTGGCTGCAGGATGAAACCTTCATCAAGATGAAGCCGACCATTATTCAGCTCATCTTTGCCGTCGTTCTCCTAGGTGGCCTCGCCTTCCAAAGGCCGCTTTTAAAGCCCTTGTTCGGTAAGATGATGCCGCCGATGTCCGATGCAGGCTGGCGCGGGCTGACCTTCCGCTACAGCTTGTTTTTCGTTGCCATGGCGGTGCTCAATGAGGCTGTCTGGCGCACCCAGTCAACCGATTTTTGGGTGAGCTTCAAGGTGTTCGGCCTTCCGGTTCTCACCATCCTGTTCATCTTAGCTCAGATGCCGCTCATGAACCGTCACCTGCTTGAGACGGAGGAGGCCGGCGGGCCAGATGCCGGTGACGCGCCGGGTGCTGGCACAGGAAAAGCCGCAGGAGCCGACGACTGACCCGAGCCAGCACGAACCCGAGATTTGGCCTCAAGCCTTACTCTCTGGGTAGCTGACGACTTCGATCTCGATATGATCGTCATCATGGAAATAAAAGCGCCGACCTGGCTCATAGTCGGCATGTGAATGAGGTGTGTATCCCGCCTCAACGACCTTCGCCTCGACGGCATCCAGGTCGTCGACCACGATGCCGATATGATTGAGCCCGCCGCGCGTCGAATAACTGTCGACGCCCTCAGCGATCGGCTTGCCTTGATTGTAAACGGCAACATAGCTGCTATCCGAGCCGACGTGCACGCTAAGGCCGCCGTGGATCGCATCGCCTTGCCAGCGAATATGCCAACCGAACAAATCACAAAGGCGCGCTGCCGTTTTGAGCGGATCACTGACCGTCACATTCACATGTTCCAACATCGCCTTAGCCATTCTTCTCTCCCGTCGTTGAAGGGTTCATTTCTCATGATGTAAGCTAAGCCTAATTTCTCAAGTTAACTTGAGGTCAAGGTTTTTCTGAAATCGACAGATCGGTGAGGAGATTGGGCTTGCGGGCATCGGACAGGTTATCAATCGGTCAACTTGCTGAGCGGACTGGTTTGTCGGTTTCGGCTATTCGGTTTTACGAGACCAAAGGCCTCGTTTTCGCCGAGCGCAATGCAGGCGGACAGCGCCGATTTTTGCGATCGGACATCCGCCGGCTGTCGTTTGTGATGATCGCCCAGCAATTCGGCTTCACCATCGATCATATTCGTACCCAGCTGCAAAAGCTGCCGGAGCAGCGAACGCCGAACAAGAAGGACTGGGCGCGTATCAGCCGTCGCTTCAGGCGTGAACTGGATGCCAAGATCGAAACCCTCAGCAGCCTTCGCGATCAGCTCGACGGCTGCATCGGCTGCGGTTGTCTCTCTCTCAAGAAATGCACGCTCTACAACCCCGAAGATCGCGCAAAGCGCCATGGCGCAGGCCCACGCTACCTCCTCGGCGACAAACCCGACACCATCGAATCCAACTAAACTCTCCCGCCCCAACGCTTTGGCGAGGTCCCGTCAACGGCGCGAGCCTCGCTCGCTAAACTGGTCGTTTCTGGGCGAGATCGACTTGTAGCTTGCCTGTGATTGAGTAGGTTCGAATTGCTGTCAGGAGAACGTCGAACGCGTAAGATCCGATCATGGTGATTATTCAAGGGTGTTGATCGGTCTTCAAAAGAAGCCTTGAGGTGCCAGCTCTTGCCATCATGTTGTCAGTAGCCTGTCGCTAATGCTGTGTCGTCAACGAAGGTCACCTTCGCGAACGTCGAAACTTGCCCGCATAAGGTCAATCCTGGCCATGGCGGTGGGAGGCAGTGAGGTGGATATTCCACCAGGATCCGGGATATGAGACGTGCCGATCGATTATTGGAATTATTGCAGGCACTGCGTCGGAGAAGGCCGCCGGTGACCGCAACGGATCTTGCCGCTGCGCTCGAGATTTCCACGCGCACGGTCTATCGCGACATCGACGCCTTGCGCCGCCTTGGCATCGGCATCGAGGGCGAGGCGGGGTTTGGTTATGTGCTGACCGACGATCATGCTTTGCCGCCGCTAATGTTCACGTCGGCCGAGGTCGAGGCGTTGGCTCTTGGGCTCAGAAAGGTGATTGCGATCGGCGATAGCGAACTGGCTAGCGCCGCTGAGGATGCCATCACCAAGCTGGGACCTGTTCTACCGGATCCGGTTAAAACCGAGCTTGAGAGCGGAATTCTGCTTGCGCATTCCTATGCAAGGCGTGGTCGGCTTGCGGAGCTTGAAGAGAGCGGGCAGGTGGCGGACCAGATTGACCCCGCTGTCATTCGACAGGCGGCCCGTCAGGAGCAGAAGCTGCTGACCCGCTATCAGGATCAGGAAGGACGGTTGACCGAGCGCGTGATCTGGCCCCTTGCGATTTCCTATCTGGACACATCCGACCTGGTGATCGCCTGGTGTGAGTTGCGCGACGACTTTCGCACCTTTCGCCTGGATCGCCTGCGATATATCGAAATCAAGGGCGGCAGTTTTCGCCCGAAGCGTGTGCCGCTGCTAAGACGCTTCCTCGATCGCCTGAAGGAGGATCATGGGCGTTGGCATGGTGGATCTCAGTGAGGCCATCGTTCCAAACAGAAATAAAGATGGCGGGTTGTGTCCCGACAAGTGTTCACTAGACACATCTTCGGAGAGATCATGACGACCGTCATCGATGTTTGGTCGATAGAGCCTAGCAGCAAAGGCCCCCCCTCCTTGCATCGCGGCTCATTGCACATTTTTAAATTGGGTTTGTTGTCCGACGCGCTCTTGGCACACTCGTTTCTTTCCCAATCTTAAACTTCCATTTTGATGTTCAATTTATCTCAAAATTTGGGAGCCTCAGGTTTGGATATTTTATAACTTTTAACAAGGCTGGTCACATCTTTGATAATCTCGCAACCGATATCATTTTCAATTTTCTTCGTTACCAGAATGGCTTGAACTGACAGCATTTTGATTATCTCTTTTGTGTTGCCTGAATACACTTCTGCCTTTTTTATTCATATTTATAACCATCTTCACCTAAATCTTCATTGATGTATTTATTATCAATTTCAAGATTTTTGAGACCCTTGTCTTCCAAGTCCGATACAACTCAGCAGGTGCACGCGCTACATAAAAGCTGCCGGAATTGTTGGTTCGTTCTTTATTTACTCGCCGTAGCCTTTAGCTAGAGATTTAGAGAGTCAAATTCAGTGAGATCGGCATTTAGCCTTTTTTTGATCGAATTGGTCCATCGACATGATGACCTGAGCGATATTGAGGTGGTTGATCTTCGTTTCTGCAATCCCCGGACATGATAGAGCGCTCGCCTCTGGACAGTCCCGCTCAAGGAACCCATATTGCGGCCTATCGAGGATCGATGTGCGTTCTATCGATCACGTATCATGGCCAAGCCAATGTATGAGCAATGTACGCGATCTATTAACATCTCGGTTGAGCCCTTCTATATCGATGATCAATCGTCGCCATCCAGCCATCGGTTCGTCTTTGGCTACAAGGTGCAGATTGACAACCAGGGTTCGGAGGCTGTGCAATTGATGAGCCGCCATTGGCAGATTACAGATGCTATGGGCCGAACGATGGAAGTTCGAGGCGCAGGGGTTATCGGCGAGCAGCCGCTGATTGAGCCTGGAGAGAGTTTTGAATATACCAGCGGCACGCCGCTGACGACGCCGACCGGCATCATGGTTGGTCGCTACCAGATGGTGACGGCATCCGGCGAGAAGTTCGATGCGGCGATCCCCGCCTTTTCGCTCGACGCGCCCGGCGCCGATATTCGCCTGAATTAGCGACGTTCTCATCCCATCAATAATCCGGCCCTCATAAAAATGATCATTCAAAATCAAAGGGTTAATATTTTTTTCTGCACTGGCTGCCGTTCCTGGTGGCGCGCGCGTCCGTTATCGAAACAGAAGGCCGATCACGCGTCGCTCGGCCTGAACCGATAAGCCTGCGATCGGCTCGTAGCTGTGGCGACATCTTCCCGTATCATCGAACCCGGCCATTCGGCTAAAGCCGTTGCGCTGGATCTGCGCCCGATCCTGCTTGTCGTCGGCATTCTTTTGATCATCCTAGCACTGTTCATGGCACCGCCCATGGTGGCGGATCTTGCGGCGGGCCATCCTGATTGGCAGGTGTTTCTGGCCGCAAGTGCGGTCACGTTGTTCATCGGCGTCAGTCTTCTCCTGATGAACCGAGCGCCTGGTTTCTCTGAAATCACCGGCCGACAGGCTTTTCTTCTGACGACCGTCGTCTGGATCGCCCTTACATTTTTCGCAGCCCTGCCGTTGATGTTCTCGGAGCTGGAGTTGGACTTCACCGATGCCATCTTCGAGGCGACATCTGGCATCACCACAACCGGCTCCACGGTGATCGTCGGTCTTGATTACGCACCGCCCGGCATCTTGCTCTGGCGAGCCATTCTACAATGGCTGGGCGGCATTGGTATCATCGTCATGGGTGTCGCCATTTTGCCGATGCTCCGGGTCGGCGGTATGCAGTTGGTCCGTGCCGAGAGTTCCGATCTCTCGGAAAAGATCTTGCCGCGCGCCGCCCAGATTGCGTCTGCGATCGGCATGATCTACCTGACGCTGACCTTTGCTTGTGCGGCACTGTATTGGGCTGCAGGCATGACGCCGTTCGATGCCACCGCTCACAGCATGACCACCATCGCAACAGGCGGATTCTCTACGCGCGACAGCTCGATCGGCGGGTTTCAAAATTCCAATATCGAGTGGATCGGCATTCTTTTCATGATCCTCGGTTCCTTGCCGTTCGTGCTCTACATTCAGGCCACGAATGGCAAGCTTTCGGCCCTTTTTCGCGACAGCCAGGTCCGGTGGTTCATCAGCATCGTGCTGATCGCAGCCACGATCGTTTTGGTCTGGCTGGTCCTGAGATCGGATGCCCCCTTGTTTGATGCGCTTCGTCATGCCCTGTTCAACACGCTCGCCGTGATCACCGGCACCGGCTATGCATCGGCCGATTTCGGCGCCTGGGGGACGTTGCCGGTCGGCCTCTTCTTCTTCCTGATGTGCATCGGAGGGTGCACCGGTTCGACCACCGGCGGCATCAAGATCTTCCGCTTTACCGTTTTACATGTGATCGCCAAGAACCAGCTCGCCCGTCTGGTCAGACCCCATGGCGTGTTCATACCGAGCTACAATGGACGTCCGTTACCGGAGGCAGCCTCGATCGCGGTCATGGCCTTCCTATTCATGTTCGGCTTGATCTTCACCATCATCGCGCTTGCGTTGTCAGCGATGGGCTTGGACTATTTGACCGCGATGTCGGGGGCGCTTACGGCCCTTGCCAATGTCGGGCCGGGCCTTGGGCCAATCATCGGGCCTGCTGGCAGCTTTGCCAGTCTGCCGGATGGCGCTAAATGGCTGTTGTCGTTAGCCATGCTACTTGGCAGGTTAGAAATCCTGACCGTCCTCATTCTGTTCGCACCGACATTCTGGCGGTCTTGAGCCATATGCCGGGCGTCGCGCGACCATAACGAAAGACCTCTCGATGTTTGCACGTCTAAAGCGCTTGATCGGTGATAACGCCGCTGCCGCCGGCAAAAAAACGTCCCATAGCTTCGAAGAGAAGCAGCTGGCTGCGGCAGCACTCATGGTCGAAGCGGCAAGTCTGGATAGCGCCTTCGATGATGTCGAGCGCGCCCGGATCGAAGCCTTGCTCGAGAACAATTTTGCACTCTCCTCGGACGAGGCCAAGGCACTGTTGGCAGCAGGTGAAGAAGCCAGCAGCGACAGCGTTGAATGGCAAGGCTTTACCCGATCGATCAAGGATGGTTTCGACCAGGTAGAGCGGATCGCCCTTATTGAAATGTTGTGGGAGGTTGCCTATGCCGATGGTGAGCTTCACGACTACGAGGCCAGCCTGATCCGACGGGTCACCGGCCTGCTCTATGTCCCCGATCGAGAAAGCGGTGAAGCGCGAAAACGGGTCCTTGCTCGGTTGGGTCTGACCTGAACGACAAACGGCTAGGTGACCTGATCTCGACATTCCTAAGATCCGAGCCGGTTAAGCTCATGTTAACTATAGCATGACACGTTTCCTCGTGGTCCATGCGACCCAGGGAATCCGATCGCCCGCCGGAAAGTATAGGCAGGGCTCGGACTCCCAGGATCCCATGGATCTTAACTCATTTTATGCAGAGCTCGAATTGATAAAAGGTTAACAATACCTGACGCGCGTTAAGCGATGTCACCATTTCCCAATGATGCGGCCAGGCAATCGAAGCTTTCCGACCAACCACCTTGATGCGAGATGCGCGCCTCCTCGCTCTCAAAGACCTCCTGCAAAAAAGTGAGCTTTGTGTGGCTTCCTTCGCCTACGAGGTCGATAGTTACCAAAGTTTCGTGGCCGCGTTGGCCATCGCGTTGCCAGGCCCAAGTGAACACTAAGCGATGGGGTTCGACGATCTCGCGATAGACGCCGGACATGGTGAAGTCTTCGTCTTTCGCAGACCGGATCGTCGTCCGCCAAGCCCCGCCGACCCTGACATCGATCTGGTGCTCGACCACCGACATGCCTGTCGGGCCCCACCATTTCACTAGCTCTTCGGGATCGGCGAAGGCTCGGAATACACGATCGATCGGCGCCTCGAAATGGCGTGTCATGCGCAGGACCATGGGAGAGACCGCTTTCGGGTCAGCTATCGTCATCTTGTCGTCCTTTGCCACCGCTGGGCTCAATCGGATGAGTAGGGTGCCTGTCTGGGTCCTCAGCCCTCGTCAAATGCTCGGCTAGGCGATCGAAGCTTTCCGACCAGAAGCGCTCATAATCCTGGAGCCAGGCAGCCGCTATGCGAAATCCTTCCGGGCGGAGGTTGCATTGGCGCCATTGTGCTGACTTTGTCCTGGTGATCAGGTCTGCCTTTTCCAGGATTTTTAAATGTTTGGAGATCGCCGGCATCGACATCGGAAAGGGTTCCGACAACTCGCTGACCGAGGCTTCCCCATGGCTGAGCCTGGCAAGGATCGCCCGCCTGGTGGGGTCGGCGAGAGCTGCAAATGTCGCTGTTACAGAATCAGTTTTCATGGCACCGATACACTATTTAACTAAACTGTTAAATAATAACGGCAGATGCCCCTGTCAAGTTGTTGCTGAACGACTGCTGGCTCGGCGCATAATTTGAGGGTGCACGGCGATCAGCCGCTAAGATGCGTCATGGCTAAGACTTGCGGCTGTTCTGCCGTCAGACCGACCAACGACAAGAGAACGGTCGCTGCGACGAGCCAGATTGCCAGATGGATCTGATAGCCTCTTGTCATCGCCAGTTCCTTCGAATGATCTAATTTCTCTGTTATCTTGAATACGACTATTCAACAGCTGACTGCCGCCGTATGTAACGATGATCACAAACAGCAATTTATTAGTGGAAAATATCGAACGTTCCCAACAGAGCTTACCCCGCCTCTTTGCGGCTATGGCCGAGGCGTTCGTCTCTCCATATCGCGATGGTCGCCTTCGGAGGCTGGCCGCCATTGTAGTGGTGGTCTTTCTTGCTGGCTGTGGGGATCGGGGGGTCAATTTCTCCCAATATCCAGGCTTCGCTGCCTGGTATGAGGACAACCCGCCGTCCGGCGGACTGCCGACCGACGATGAAGAGGCGCTGCTGCGCCACTACAAGCCACGCTTTTATCTGCCGGCAGGTCATAAAGGGCCGATCGATTTTTATCGAGATTACATCGCCTTCGGTCGGTTGATCGATGGCGATGGTCGGCAGATCAGCGATCGGGTCACCCAAGACCTCCTGAATGCCCACAAAGCCGATCCTGCTATGGTCTTCACCCATCGATCGGGAACAGAACCGGTCAACCCGATCGTCTATGGACGGGTCGCCAGGGAAAATATTTCATGGCCGAGTTGTACCGATGCATTGCCACTGACCTTTCTCAGCTATCATCTGGTTTTTCGGTTTTCCGGCTTGCCAGCCGGTGTTCCCTGGTGGCAGGCAGTAGCCCTCGGCGGCGTAGCCGATCTTGAGGATTGGCACCAGCTCGACCACTACACCGCCGTAACGATGGCCTTGGCGCCATTCAAAGAGCAGGGGCTGCAACCGATTGCCGTGACCTTCCAGCAGCATAATTATCAACGTACCTATCTTTTAAGTGACCAAGACACGGCAGGGCGACTAGCCCTACCCGCCGACGATCGCATCGAGGTGGATATTGCGATCCGTTCCAACGAGCTTTACCCGCACCAATCATCCCCTACCAGGCGCCGTGCCATGTCGTTCATGGACCCGGATGGTGCCCGCTACATGGTCGCCGACGGCAAGGCGCCTTGGCTGGCTGCTGACGACATGACCGATCCCGCCATCGCCATCGATCCAACACTCGCTTTTTTGAGACCAGATGACGCGTTCTACACTTTCCAGGGCTGGCTCGGCGAGCGGCGCAGCTTGCCGGGACGCGATGGACCGCCAGGTGCCGACTACAATACCTTGCCACCGATGAAGCCGCTGGTGCATCAGATGGCGCTTTCCTATTGGTATGAAGGTGCCGAGGATTGGCTGGCGCTTTTTGATGAAATCTTGGGAGACGGCCGACCGAGCAAGATCGATCCGACGGCCTTTATCGAGAGAATGGCGAAGGATCTCCCGTCGATCTGCTAGTGGTATGACCTCACCAATTGCTTCATGGGGAATCTTGTGACGAGGATCGAAATCAATACATTCCATGCCCCGCAAGTGACATCTTCCGAATTCTGATCAGGTGTTCTTCTGTCCAAAGTTAACAAAGCCTTAACTCAAGGGCATGATACTCATAACTTAGTCCATGAGATCCTCGGAATCCGTCCGCCGATAGGCAAGGGAGCAAGGCTCAAACTCCCAGGATCCCATGGACCTGATCCACGAGCCTAGAAGTAAAGGGTTAACATTTTCTTTCACGACAGCCTTGCGAACGGCCTATTGGCCTTTTCGCTGCCAACGAGCTTTGGCACTCTACCGACAAAGGGCCGCATACCCTTGGATGATCAGGCCCTTTCTTCGAAGGCGACGGCAATCCACGACGTGGTCATACCACAATTAAAGCGGGAGTGATTTGACGATGGTCTCGGCGGGAAAATCAATCTTCATCGACTGTCCCTCCTTCCTTCACGGCCTTTATCACCATGAGCTCGCCCGCATCGTGCCGGATCTCGAGATCAATGTCGGTAGCCCCACGGCAGAGCAGGTGATCGATCTGCTGAGTGATGCCGAATTCGCCCTGAACGATCACACCAACATGGATGAGGCGTTGCTGAAAGCCTGTCCCAAGCTCAAGGTCATCGTGTTCCTGGGGCTGGGGGCCGGAAGCTTCATTGATCTGGAAGCCGCCGACCGCCTTGGCATTCGCATCCGTGCCTATGGTGGCTATGGCGATCGCAGCGTTGCCGAACATGCAATCGCCCTCATGTTTGCCGCTGCCCGAAAAGTCGCCTCCATGGATCGAGCCCTAAGAGCCGGCAGTTTTGAGCCGATGGATGGCATCGAACTCGCCGGCAAAACGCTCGGCATCGTTGGAACAGGTGGTATCGGCAAGGAGATGATCAGGCTCGGCTCGGCGCTCGGCATGAAGGTCATCGCCTGGAACAGAAGCGGCCTCGCCGGGGATTTGCCGGCCACCTTTGTTGAGCTGGACGACTTGCTCGGTCAGGCAGATGTCGTCTCACTTCATCTGGCGCTCAACGACGAGACCAAGGGCATGATCGACAGGAAACGCCTGAACCTTTTGAAAAAGAACGCTATCCTGGTCAATACGGCACGTGGTGCTGTGCTGGATGAGGCTGTCTTGGTCGATCTACTCGAGGCAGAACGTATTGCTCATGCCGCTCTCGACGTGTTCGAGGATGAGCCGATCCAGGCCGATCACCCGCTCGCCAGGCTCGCCAACACCACGCTGACCCCCCATGCCGGCTTCATGACCAGGGAAGCCTCCGAACGCCTGCTAAAAATGGCTCTCGACATCCTCGCCTCCGAGCGCCGGCGCGGCGCGGCCTAGCGCTGCCTGGACTGGACCTTTTCCCCTTACTTTACCCCTTCTTTATCCATCCGTGTGCCGTAGAGGGCAAGTTTCGTTGGTCCATGCGGCCCTGGGAGTGTGCTCCATGCCCGATGGAAGCTCGCGGGCGGGCAGACTCCCAGGGTCGCATGGACCAGCAAGATGGCAGTAGCCTGTTAGGGGCTGGTTAAAGCGAGGTTAATTGCTACGGGCAGATCCAACGCAAATAAAGAGGCTGAAATATCGTTCGGTTGCCTCTGGGAGAAGGTGATGACTGCGGTGTCGGCTCGACCGCTCAGGTTGATCTGGCGTTCTCGATATACAAATTGCGCAGGCGCTTGGTCAGCGGGCCTGGGCTGCCGTCGCCTATCGTCGCCTCATCAATGCCCACTACCGGCATGACCAGATTGGTCGCGGATGTAATGAAGGCTTCATCCGCCGACTTGGCCTCATCTGTGGTGAACGGCTGCTCTTGGATCTGGATATCGGTTTCAGTGGCCAGGTCCAAAAGGGCGCGCCGCGTACAGCCTGGTAGAATATCGTTGGAGAGATGGCGGGTGCGAACCAGGCCGTCTTTGATAATATAGGCGTTGTTGGAACTGCCTTCGGTCACCAGGTCATCCTCCACCATCCAGGCGTCGTCGAAGCCAGCTTCAATCGCTTCCTGCTTGGCCATCGCCGAAGCGAGTAGCATCACCGTCTTGATATCCCGGCGCTTCCAGCGAAGGTCTGGCACGGTTTTCACCCGAATACCGCATTTGGACGCCTTCGTGTCCAAAAACGGTACCTGACGGGCGAACATTACCAAAGAGGGTTTGGGATCCTTGGGAAAAGGAAAATCGCGTTCGGCAACGCCGCGGCTCACCTGGAGATAAACCCGCCCCTCGGTGATATCGTTTCTCATCACCAATTCAGCTTGTAGCCGATCGATCTCGTCGATGGGAACTGGTGGCTCGATCCTGACTTCGCCGAGCGAGCGCTGCAGGCGCTGCATATGGGCGGCGCGATCCACCAACCTGCCGTCGATCACCGGCGTGACCTCATAGATCCCATCGCCGAAAAGAAACCCGCGATCGAAGATCGAAATCTTTGCTTGGTCCTCAGGTATGAAGTCGCCATTGACATAAGCAGTGTTGAGCGCTGTTGACGCATTGTCTTGCATGGTGGACGGCCTTTTCGGAGCGGCGATATGGTGGAGAAATCAGGTCAAATCAGCCATCATTCCTGAGATCTTCGATAGGCTAAGTCAACCCGCCATTTTTATCGAGCCTGTTTCCAAGTCATGTTCAACCAGCCCGCTGAATCCCTTGATCGGTTCGGCTGACCTGAGGTCAACGGGCTGGATTGGCCTGACACGTAAAGGCGCTAGGCTTTGGTGACCATTTTATCTTTCTCAGCGATCAAGCAAGCAAATGTTAACCCCGTGCTTCTACGCTCTTCGACCTGGTCCATGGGGGCCTGGGAGTCTGAGCCTCGCCCCACTTCCCTGCGGCCAGTCGGGTTCCCAGGACCCCATGGACCAGGTCGGAGAGTGTCGTGTCCAGAAGTTAGGCTTCGTTGGGGCACTTTTCGATCATTCGGTTTCAGCTCACTTCCCCTCCTGACCACCCCAATATCATGTGGTCCTGCGGGTAGTTGTGAGGAGGAGTGGGCTGTTGATGACGTTGTTCGCTCGACAAAAAGCTCAAGCGATCGATCGAACAGGGCCTGATGAATTGTCACTGTGCTCTACTTAGGAAAGCTCCGAGCCTCGGGTGACCCGACCACCTCCCCTGGGGCTTGAACTTCCTTAGTCTTCATTTCCGACAAGGAAGAGACCCGAGATGTCGAAAATCGAGTTCAAATGATCGCCGCTATTGCGGATCAGTCCAGCTCCGGGATCAGAAAGTGGGGATAGCGTTGCACGGCGTTCGCAATGCACTCGATCACCTTGTCGGAGGCGTCGGCATCACCTGGCGCGATGGCGAGATAGGCTTTGAGGGCAATCGCAGCGGCTTTATCTTGCTTCTCGTCATCTTGTCTTGCGCAACGAAATGCCAACAGGGCGACATGCAGGGCACGCTCTTCAAGATGATACGCTTTGATGGCATTTGTTTCGGGAATGATCATCATCCTCCCCTTGAGGCTGCTTGTTGTGGATCAGAACTGAACCAGCTTCAATCCAGAAAAAGCCGATTGGTTTTTTACCAATCAAGAAGCATGCCAAGGGGAGATTTTTCGTTAAGTCTTTGTTATTTATAAAAATTACTTCGAATTAGTCTCGTGTCATTCCGTTCTGTTTCTTTTGCTGAGTCTCATTCCGCAACCGATCATGCGATCACAAGATGACCCTCGTATTGCTGGCCAGCTATTCTGCGGCAATTGCTTCAAGATGCTGGCGGTATTGCAAGCTGACATCCGGCAGTTCCCCGCCTGATGTGGTCTTGATGTCATAGGAGCGTTTTTTCGCCGGGCCTGCCAGATGCAGCAGGGAAAGCGGCTTGAAAGGCGCATAGGGCTTACAATAGCAGTGTTTTTCGTCATCCCAAACTGGTGGGGCCCGATCGCAGATCCAATTGTCGGCCGAATCAAGGATCTGCATCGGTAGCTTGTCGCAATAATAGATCTGATTGAAGGTGAACTGGCTATGCGGTGCGACGCGGCAGGTGGCATCGACAGCACTTTTCAGCCGTGTTGCCCAGGCTTCCCAATGGGGTGCATCGGCGGCGACGCAATAGACCCCGCAATTCAGCTGCGGTTTGATCATCAGGGTCAGGCCGTCTTTCAAGCCCAGGCCCAAAATCTTATGCTTAAGATTCCAGCCAATATGCCAGGCTTGGAGTTTGTAGGACTTGTCGGCCTCATGGGCGATGGCCGCACCATATTCCTGGGAACCAGTGATCAGCCGATCGATCACGTCGCCATCCTGCAGCCAGAGATCAGGATCGAGCCACATATAATGATCGTAGTCCGGGAAATACTCGCGAACATAGGGGCGCACTATTTCCGCTAAATGCCAATAAGGCATCATGCCGTCTTTCAGACCCATATGCCATTGTGGCTCAGCGAAAACGACCCCTTTGTTTTCCAGCCATTCCCGCTCATTGTCCTTGAGACCCAGATCAAAGGCTCGAATATCTAGATCCACGCCGGAAGGAAAGCTTCGAAGGGAATGAATCATTCCCTTGAACATCTCGAAATAACCGCTGTCGGCAGCGGTGGTAACGACGACGCGTTTGTAATCAATAGACTTGGGCATGTCAGGTCACTCTATTTGGCTTGAGCAAAAATTTGCTTGCGGCTGACAGGGCGACTATCCAGTGCATTCAGAATGACGCCGCCGCCGTGATTGTGATAAAGCCAGACCCCATCCGCGACACCGCGGAAGGATGCCTCGCCACCGATTTCATCGGACCGTCTGAGAAGGGTGGAACCGATCCCGATCGCAAAAAGGCCCGGCATCGGTCCTTGATTGACGGTATTCACCTGCCCCGTCTCGTCAACCTCGACGCCGCGTGGTAAGTTGCAAAGCGGGATTTCGACATTCCGATCATCGACCAAGGTCGGCAGATTAGCCTGATAGCCCATGGCAGCGATGACGGCGGGTGCTTTGTCCAAGGTTTGACGAATCATCGCCGCCGATGATGACCTGAGCTGCAGCCAGTTGATGGCCACATCATGCTCCGGCATACGTCCTGTCTTCAAGATCGACTTGGCGACATCAAGCGATCGGTAGCGAAGGCCGCCGAACCGGTTGACCCGGCCGCTCATGGGGCAGATGTCGTCGGGATCTAGGAAAGGATAATTGTCAGCACGCGCTTCTTCGGCCGAGGCATAGTAAAGTCGAAGCGGTGAGGCATGAGCCATGGTCAGGCTCTTCAAGCCGACAGGCACCAAAGCCTGGGTCAATCGATCGATCGTCGAGATCGCGCTATGGGAACCGCCGACGATGACCACATCACCCCCGTCCTTGAGAGGGATGGCGGCGCGCACCGCCTCATCCGGCATCATCAAGAAGTCATCGGACACGATCAGGTGATCGCTGAACTCGCTAAGCGGGAGTTTCGGCGCGATCTCGGTGTTCTCGACAACCTGCCTAGCTTGTCGGCCGCCAAGCGCGCAGATCACGTTCTCTGCCGACATAGTCGAGGTTTGTCCCGTCTGCCGATGGCGGAGGCTCAAGGTGAAACTCCCCGAAGGCTGGCGCTGGAGCCGATCGATCTCCGTTTCCAGCAAGACGGGAATACCATATTTTTCTTTGAGGTGATCAAGCGTGCGTGTCGCCATCATCGTCAGGAAATCGCCGACGATATCGAGGGGAGGAGCTTCGAATTCCAGCTCTTGAAGCTGCTTGACCGACGGATCCGATTTGCATAGATCCTCGAACAACCAGGCAAGGTCGGGGTCTTCGACGCAGTCGAGGAAAGCGCGCGATAGCGAATTCCCGGTCAGCTGATAGCGGCTAATCTTGCCAGGGCCGGGCTTGGCTTCGCGGTCGATAATGACTAAGCCGTCGTCGACGAGTCGCTCAATAGACTTCGTTTTGATCGCGTGTAACAGGAAGCCGCATCCAGCCGGACCAAATCCGGCAACAGCATAGCCAAATCTTCCAGAAGAAAATGGGCAGATTTCTGCCAATGGTTGAACTCCAGCGGGATAAGATTTTATTTTTTAGAGAGTCGTTGAGCAGATCATTCTACACCTATGATCTTTCAGGATAGTTTATGCATTGAATGTTCATAAATTCCACAGAAAATTTTACGAATTTTGCATTATTTTCCAGTGCCCGTGTATCCGGCGCCTATCGAAACGTTGATTTGACCATCCATAAGTGGATGGATTTGAAAGAGAGTTCTGTGACGTAGAGCACTTTTAGTCTGAATTTCATTAAATGTTTGTTATCCAGCAGAATGACCTCGGTCTACGTTTTGACGTCATCTTGCCGACGATTCGAATTCATCTAGGAATAAAAAAAGATGGAGGCTGAATCATTTTCGGACCAAGTTTGTGCGGATTCAGCCCTCATTGCAGCGGGCCGTTCGATGGTGTCGGCATGTTTAGTTCATCGGACAGAGGACATGGCTGGTACAACCTGACCAACCGCCTAAACGATGCCATCCCACTACCAGCCAAGAAAACGTGGCCGCATACCGTCGATCCTGGCGACATCGGCCGAAACCAACTGATGTGCTTACACCACTAGATAGCGGCTTTTTCCCGGAGATGGCGAAGCAGCATGGGCGAGGGCGGGATGGCAATGTGGCGAAGGAATCCGCTGATCGTGCCGCCAGCGAATCTTGCGGCACTGGGCAGCACATAGGCCAGCAAGGCGAGTTCGACCAGGAGACTGGCAAGTGCCGCGCCGGGCAAATTGAACAGCTTGGTCAGCGGGACTGTCAAGGCGAGACCAGCGACGCTGACGATGAGAAAGACAAGCGCGAAGCGCTGGTGATTGTTGGTCGCCTGGAGCACGTTGGCGGTCAGCGCATGGGCCGTCCAGACGAGCACGGCTGCCAGCAGGGTCAGATAGACCCCTGGCCAGGGATTGATCTGGCCCTGGGTCCAGATCTGGAGAAGCCAAGGTGTCGTTAAGGCCAGGGTGCCGCAGGCGAGCAAGGCTGCCCAAAAGCCGATGCGACAGACCTGCCAATGGACCTGCCGGACAAGAGCCATGTCACCACGGCCGTAGGCGAACGCGATCTCAGGACCGCCTATGCGCCCGAAGATCACGGTCAGGTGCACCGTATAGCGGGTCAGCATGCGCACCGTATTGAAAACCACCACAGCCGGTGGCCCCGAGATGGCGCCGATCACGATTAGTGTTCCCTGCAAGCCCATGGCTTGGCCAAGCGGGAAGGCCATGAACGCAAGTGAGGGGAGGGTGAACTCCTTGATGGTTTGCCAGCTCGCATAATGCATGCCGAAGACGATCCAATCGCCGAGGCGGCAAAGGACTAGGCGCAGCAGGGCAAAGCGGAACAGCGTGCCGAATAGATAGCAGCCGATCCCCATCACCAGGTCGCCGCCCATCACGAGCACCAGAACGATCAGGAGGAAAATCACCAATTCGCTCAGCATAATGAGAAACGTGCTGAGGCCGTAATGGCCCTCGCAGCGGAACCCCGCATCCAGCACCTCGGCCTGGAGATTAATCGCGATCACAGCACCGAGGATGATCATCGACCAAGCAAAGCCCTCGACACTCAAGATCTCGAAGTTGAGAAAGTCATGGATCGAGGGGGCTGCCAGCGCTGCCAGGCCCACCAGAACCATGACCAGTGCACCGATGAAGATGAACAACACGCTGGTGCTCTGGAAGAAACCGAGGGCGCGCTCGCGGTGGCCAGCGCTGACTGCCATCGCCATGCGGTTTCTGGTCGCCTGGCCGAAACCGACATTGCTCAAGCGGAGATAACCGAGAATGGCGGTCAGGATCAGCCACTCGCCATAACCGTCATCGCCCCAAAAGTACAAGAACAACGGCACGCCGGTCACCTGGATCACCACGCGGATGAGGTTGGCAAAGATCTCTGAGGCCATCCCCTTCTTGATCCTTGCCAACAATGCCGGGTTCATTGTTGCCTCAAGCGCCGAAAGGCCGCGCGAATCGTCGCGCCGCCAGCCCCTAGGTCGGATGATGGTTGTCCGTTCGGCTCGGCCTTATCCACCGCTTCCAGGACTTCATCCTCGTCAACATCGTGCTCTAGACCGTCGCCATACGCCGCCTCGCCTTCGTCCTGACCGCTTTCATCCTCAATATCGCGGTTCTCAGTGTCGTCGTCGCTCTCGATCGGAGCAAAGCGATTGTCCCGCTCAAGGTTTTCCTCGATCCAGGGCTTCTCGTTATCCAACTGCGGCGCCAGTGTCGTCGTGGTGGGCTGTTGCCAAGGCTCTGGCTGTGGCTCACTCAGGCCAAGCGCAACCCTAGGATCGATCGGTCGTTTGACCATCTCCGCCCAAGTCAATTGAGGCTCGGCTGTCGCTGCTGGACTCCGCCCGCGCAAGACAACTGGACTTGAGCGCAGCACATAGAGCATGGCAACCAGGAGAAAACCGTTGGTCAAACGCCGTTGCGCGCCAAAGGGGGAGAACAGAATGTCCCAGATGAAAAGAAACATTAAAAAAACCAGGTAGGGGCGCATGGTATCGTTGCTGGCATAGAGTTTACGCAAGGCGGCGAAGATCATGCCGAGGATGCCGAGCCAGAACAGCGCGCCCCCCAGACCCGCTTCGACCCAAGCACCCAGTAGATGCGAGTGGGTTGGGATCAGATCGGTTTCAGGTTCAATGAAGCGATTGGTGAAGCCAAGACGATAGAGCATGAGCTGGCGAAGCTCGGCGTAATAGCGGTCTTTTGCCCAGGAGCCGTGACCGATCAGCGGGCTGTCCATGATCGCCTGCACGGTGACCAATGATTCGTTGCGTCCACCCAGCAGGATGCCGACATCGCCGAGGGCTGACTGGGTTTCGTATTTTGCCTTCGATTTTTCCCCTAGAAGGCCGGATTGCGCAGCCGCACCGTAGAGTTTCAAGGCGGCAAAGGCTGTTCCCAGCAGGAGCACGCCGATCACCAGCATGCGGCCATAAGAAAGCGGCTTGGGACTAAGACCGAAGAGGCGAAGGACGGCGGGCACCGAGAGGAAGGCCGCGCTCACCATCAAAATGCCGCCCCAAGATCTGAAGTCCATAAAGGCGCTGAAAACGCCAAGCGCTACCATGATCATGGGCCCCACCAGGCTGCGTGGGCTGCGCAGCATTGGCACCAACATGAAGCTAATCAGAAGAAGCGTGGTGGTCGAGCCGGCGAAGCCGAACTTCCAACCGATCGCGCTTAAAGGATTATGGGTGAGAAGGTAGATCGTCGATCCGACCACCAAGCCGCCGGCATAGCAAAGGATGCGCGCGCGGTTGCCACTGGTCAAAAGATAGCAGGAGATGAAGCTCATAAGCAGGAACAAGATCTTGGACCAGCCGCGGGCATAGTCGCCAAAGGGTGTTTCTCGAATGACATCGGTGATCACCTGAGCGCTGAAATAGACCGCCCCAAGGGAAAGGATGAGGGCAAGGGGGCCGGAAAGCAGAGCCTTGCCGCGTTTAACCAGTAAGACTGGTAGCAAGCCGATCAAACAAAGCTCCGCCAGATAGATCGTGCCGATGCCTGGCACTTCGATGGCGATCAGAACGGGAATGCCGAAACATAGAAGTCGGGCCGTCAACTCCCTGCCGCTAAAATGCTGGGCGGGATGGGCTAAACGATCGGAAAAGGCGGTCGGTGTGGTCAATGATGCCAAAATGCTGCCTGCTGGCGGATCGACGGGGAAGTGATAAGGGTCAGTTTTCTATCGTATTCCTGGCGATCCCGTAAAGCGTCGGTAACATTTTACAGCAACTTTAGGTTAAATAAAACTTGTAATTATGCGCGAAATAATCGGTTCTATGGTGTGCATGCGCTTATTTGCGATATCGCGCCTGTCCTGAAAAAAGAAGATTTTCCATGGACGTCGGTAACCGGCGATCTTAAACCGACCCCTTCATGCGTAGTTGGTTTGGACGGGTAATGATGGGCGATCTCAGCGGCACAATCTTGACCCCAAATGGCTGGGTGGAAGGTCGTCTGACCTTCGAGCGCAGGATTTCAGCCATCGACTGGCAGCGGCCAGCCCGTAAGTTATCGGGTCCGTGGATTGTTCCTGGCTTTATTGACTTGCATGTACATGGTGGCGGCGGGGCGGACAGCATGGCTGGTGCCGTTGATGTGCGGACCCTTGCCCGCTTCCACGCACGCCACGGCACCACCGCCCTCCTGCCGACCACCATGACCGCCCCCGACAGCAACCTGGCCGCGGCGGCCGCGGCGGTTGGCGACGTGCAAAAGGCGCAAGAACCTGACGAAGCACGGATCCTTGGTCTCCATCTCGAAGGCCCCTTCATCAACCCCAAGCGCTTAGGCGCCCAGCCCGATTTTGCTCGTGCGCCCGATATCGCTCTGTTCGATCGTCTGAACGCGCTGGTGCCGATCAAGGTGATCACCTTCGCGCCGGAGATGGATGACGGGCATGCGTTTCTCTGCCATGTGAACGCGCTCGGCGTCCGAGCCCAGATCGGCCATAGCGATGCCACCTATGAGCAGGCGATCGAGGCGCTAGATGCCGGGGCCGCCGGCTTCACCCATCTTTACAACGCCATGAGTCCGCTTCATCACCGAGCCCCCGGCATCGTCGGTGCCGCCTTGGCGCTAGGCCAGTGGGCGGAGCTTATTTTGGACCTCCATCATGTCGAACCCGGCGCTATCCAGGCGGCTCTTCGAGCGATCCCCAACGCCTATGGCATCACCGACGCCATGGCCGCCGCCGGCATGGTAGACGGCATCTACAGGCTTGGTCAGCAGGACGTCGCGAAAACTGGCGACCGGGTCACCATGCCGGATGGCACCCTTGCTGGTAGCATGTTGACCATGGACCAGGCCCTCCTAAATCTTTTGGGACTTGGCCTCTCGCTCGATGAGGCCGTTCGGCGTCTTTCGACCCTGCCGGCGGATTACCTTGGTCTCATCGATCGCGGCCGCCTCGCCGAGGGGGCATTTGCGGATATCATTGTGCTCAACGCTGATCATCGGGTCGAGCAGGTTTTCATCGAGGGCCACAAGATCCTCCCCGAGAAGGACGCCAACCCAAAGTAACGCAAGTGCCGCTGGCACAAATAACTTAAACATGATAAGTCCAACATCGCTTTTTACGCTGACGAGGACCGCCTTATGCGCGCAGAAATCGCCAATCTCGCCTCTGAGATCGAGCAGGGTTTGACCCTGCTGAGGAGGCATCTTTGACTGGGATAAAGCCAACCAACGCTTGGAAGAGCTGAACCAGCGCTCTGAAGACCCCGATCTTTGGAACGACGCGAATCGCGCCCAGGTCTTGATGCGTGAGCGCAATACGCTTGCCGCCTCGATCGAGCGTCAGCATGAGCTCGAGCAATCTCTCGCCGACAATGTCGAACTCGCCGAGCTTGCCGAAGAGGAAGGCGATGAGGAAACCCACAAGGAAGCTGAAGACGCCCTTGGCGCGTTAAAAGAACAATTGGCCAAGCTGCAGCTGGAAAGCCTGCTTTCCGGTGAGGCCGACAGCAATGATTGTTTTCTTGAAATCCATGCGGGCGCCGGCGGCACGGAGAGCCAGGACTGGGCGGAAATGCTGCTGCGCATGTATGTCCGCTGGGCCGAGAAGCGCGGCTACAAGCTGGAATTCGTCGAAGAAAGCGCTGGCGAAGAGGCCGGCCTCAAATCGGTCACGGTCAAGGTGCTCGGTCACAATGCCTATGGCTGGATGAAGACCGAAAGCGGCGTGCATCGCCTGGTGCGCATCTCCCCCTTCGACAGCCAGGCCAGGCGCCATACCAGTTTCGCCAGTGTTTGGATCTACCCGATGATCGACGACAGCATCGAGGTCGAGATCGAGGAAAAAGACCTTCGTGTCGATACCTATCGGGCGTCAGGCGCCGGTGGTCAGCATATCAACAAGACCGACAGTGCGATCCGCATTACCCATCTGCCCACCGGCATCGTGGTCCAATGCCAAAACGACCGCTCCCAACACCGCAACCGTGCCCAAGCCTACGATATGCTACGCGCTCGCCTCTACGAGCTGGAACTGCAAAAACGCCAGGAGGCAGCCGACGCCGAAGCCGCAGGGAAAAGCGACATCGGTTGGGGCCACCAGATCCGCTCCTATGTCCTACAGCCCTACCAAATGGTCAAAGACTTGCGCACCGGCGTCGAAAAAGGCAACGCCCAAGGCGTCCTCGATGGCGACATCGACGAGTACTTGGAAGCAGCCCTAGCCCAGGGCGTAGAACAGAAAAATAATGCTGCCGAGACGGCAGGGCCCTGACAGAGCTTTGGTAGGATTTGACCGATCGCCCGAATTAAGACCGTAGTCCTCGACCGCTAACCATCGGTAAGCTGCCGCAAGGTTTTCTTCGACTTTGAACCCAAAGAAGTCACTCCGATAAGCGAAATGACGGGAAGATATTTACCCAGTCCGGTCTTACTGGATCAATGAGCAGGACTTTTTAAATCAGTGATCCCAAGAGCCCTTGCGCCAGCGTTCAACTCATCGACAGTGTCACGTGGGAGCGCAATGCCGACAAGTCGGTGATGTTTGTCTGCACCAGCTTCCAATTCACCAGGATAGAAGATTTCATTGGCTCCGGGTGAAAGTGGAGCATCTTTGATGCTCTCCACCAGACACTCCATATCATGGCAAAAATCTGAGAGAGGCCGAAATGACGCGATGTTCAGTGCGATCGCCAGATGACCGACTCCACTTCGTCCTTCGGGGACATAAGGTCCGACGACACTCTTGCCAAAACCACTACCGCTGAGGATGCCGGAAAGCACATCCATCATCGTCGCGATGGCATAACCTTTGTGTTCGGCAAAGGGGAGAATGTTACCGGCGATGCCGGCGATCGGATCTGTCGTCGGACGACCGTCCTGATCGATTGCCCAGCCTTCGGGAATGGCGTCGCCGCGTTGTCGCGCCAGATAAAGCTTGCCGCGCGCCACCGCCGTGTTCGCGATATCGAGCACCATGGGCGCGTATCGACCAGCAGGTGCCGCCGCCGACCAAGGGTTTGTTCCAATGAGTTTTTCACGGCCGCCCCAGGGCGCCATAGCGGGGCTAGCATTGGTGGACATGAACCCGACACAGCCATCGTCACTCGCCATGCGGGTGTAGTACATGGCCGCTCCAAAATGGCCGGAATTACGAACTGCCACAGCGCCGATGCCATGTCTTTTAGCCCTGTCGATCGCCTCACGCATCGCTTGTGACGCGATCACTTGACCGACCCCATCCTGACCATCGATCACGGCGATGGCGCCTCCGTCAACAACAAGGTCAGGTTCGGTCTTGGGATTCATGGCACCGGACTGAATGCGGGCTGCGTACCAGAATGTACGCATGACACCATGGGACTGATGTCCCCAAAGATCGGCTTGAACGAGCGTATCCGCGACCAGTTCAGCATCATGCTTCGGTAGGCCGAGCGCAACGTAGGCCGATTTGGCGAAGGCAACTAATTGATCTGCTGGAAATATCAGGCTTGTCATCCGATCGTCCCGATTGAGGTTGGGGCTCCAACCATGGCCCACAGGAACCTGTCAATCAATTCGCCGGTTGGATCGCCCACTTGGTCATCCGCGAAGTGCGCTCCTGCCTCAGCTATGGCTAGCACCACGGCCGAGACAATCATTGGACTGGCCGAAATGGGTCAAGAATGTGAGTTTGGAGCTTGAGCGAAATGTCCGCTGATTGGCTAAATCTCGCTGTAAGCGAAGAGGTGGGTTTGGAAAATTTTCCTATCTTGAATTATTGTCAAATCCTACGTCGCCAACCCAGGAGTTCTTCATGGGCAAGCTAGAAACATGGGGAAAAACCAAACAAATCCGAGGAGCGCAGAATTGCTGAGCTTGTTGAGCGTCCGATCTCTGATGCCAGGCCCTAAACCGTCTCAGCCCCGCGAATACCTCATCCCAAGAAACAAGAGGTCCAGTCGCAAAAAATTAACTTGCTTCCGCCAGCATTGCTGCCTGATCTTCCGCGATCAGCTGGTCGATGACCTCATCCAGCGCCTCGCCGGCCATGATCTTGTCGAGCTTGTAGAGGGTGAGGTTGATGCGATGATCGGAGCAGCGGCCCTGAGGAAAGTTATAAGTCCGAATTCGTTCCGAACGATCGCCTGAGCCGACCTGGCCCTTACGGTCCTGGGCGCGCTCGGCATCGCGGGCGGCGCGTTCGGCCTCGTAGAGACGGGCACGCAGCACGCGCATGGCTTTCGCCTTGTTCTTATGCTGGGACTTTTCGTCCTGCTGGCTGACTACCAGGCCTGTGGGCAGATGGGTGATGCGCACAGCACTGTCGGTAGTATTGACCGACTGGCCACCCGGGCCGGAGGCACGAAACACGTCGATGCGAAGATCCTTATCCTCGATCTTGATGTCCACCTCTTCCGCCTCGGGCAGCACGGCGACGGTCGCGGCCGAGGTGTGAATACGTCCCTGGGTTTCGGTCGCGGGCACCCGCTGCACCCGATGAACGCCCGCCTCATATTTGAGCTTGGCGAACACGTTCAGCCCCTTGATCGCGACCACGACCTCCTTGAGCCCGCCGAGATCGCTGTCGCTTGCCGAGATCGGCTCGAAGCGCCAGCCGTGGATCTCGGCATAGCGCTGATACATCTTATAGAGATCGCCCGCGAACAAAGCGGCCTCATCGCCGCCGGTGCCAGCTCGGATTTCCAAGATGGCGCTCTTTGCATCGGCCTCATCTTTGGGGAGAAGGGCGAGCTTCACCTTCTCCTCCATGGCCGGCAGCTTTTCCTTGAACGCCTGGAACTCCGCGTCCGCGATTTCCTTCATGTCGGCGTCTAGATCGGAATCGGCCAGCATCTCGGCAAGCCCCATCATCTCATCCTTGGCCGCGCGAAGTGCCCTGACCTCCTCGGCAACCGGTTCCAGTTCGGCATATTCCCGGGCAAGCCCGGCATATTTCTCAGCCGGAGCGGTTGCCATCAAGCCTGTCAGCTCCTCGAAACGGTGGAGGATATTGTCTAGCTTGCTCTCAAATCCCTGCGCATGGTCGGCGCTCATGATGGTCTCATCGATCCCGGCAAAGAGTTTCTTGTTACCTTTCGCTGCCCAAAAACCCTATTGAGCCCGCTTCGGCAAGTCCTGATCGTTGATCGGGACGACCAGGTAAGCAGAATTCCGCGATTTTTATGACGTTGACGAGGATCGTCGATCGGGCCATAGCATCGGCAACCCCAGATCAAGGAAGCCTTCATGACCACCAAACCACTCATCGCGCTCGGCCTTTGGTTGGCCGGCATCATGATGTCACAGCCGGCATGGGCCGACGACGAGATGCGCCGGATCAAAGTCACCGGCATGGGCGAGGCCAAGGCGGTGCCGGATATCGCGCATCTGTCGATCGGCGTCGAAACCGAGGCCAGTGAGCCGAGCCAGGCCTTGGCCGAGAATGCATCCCGGATGCAAGCCGTTATGGCACGGCTGATGGAGGCCGGCGTTGCTGAGAAGGATTTGCAGACCAGTCAGCTCAGCATCTGGCCAGTCTATGCCGATCGACAGCAGCCGCGTAAAATCCAAGGCTACCGCGCTAGTAACCAGCTCCGCGTGACATTACGTGAGATCGAACGCATCGGCGAAATCCTGGACCAGGCCGTCGCCGATGGTGCTAATACCATAAGCGGGCCGGGCTTCTCGGTGGCCAATCCCAAACCTCTTCACCTCGAAGCCCGCGATGCTGCCGTGAAAGACGCCATCGCTAAGGCTGAACGCTACGCTGCAGCGGCTGGCGTCACGCTTGGGGAGGTCATCAGGATCGACGAGGGTGGCGCTGCGCCGGTGATCTCAAGGCAGATGCGCGCCGAAGCCATGGCCACCTCGACCCCTATCGCGGCCGGCGAGACCACGATCTCAGCGCAGATCACCATGATCTTCGCCATTCCCTAGGTGGCATGGCCACGTCATTGACTCGGACCGGGCCGCTAGCCGACGATATGCGGCTAAGGGTTGGTGGGGCTCGCCAAGGTAATCATAGGGCGTTTATTAGGGACGAATGCTGCCAATAGCATCAATAAATGCCACGCCTAACTTGGCTCGTTTGGCGTCATGCGTGCTTGCATAGAACCGGTAGGGCTTGCAGCCGCTTGAACTGAATGAGGCGAACGTTTTGAAGGCGCTCAAGATCTGGATGGACCCGAAAATCTCATAACCCATCCTGGTCACTGACTTCATCGAGGCGAAGTTGTTGCTCTCCACATAGGAGATCAGGCCCTTGAAGCCTTCTTTGGTGAAATGCTTTGTCGCGTGACACATGCCCACGGCATGGAGGCGCATGCCTCTGTAGTCTTTGCGCGTATAGCCCTTGTACATATACATCCAGTCAGGAGAGAAGAAGAGATTGACATTGTTCAATATTCGCGTGGGCCTATTGGAGTACCAGCCATAGCTTGCGAGGATGTCCCCATCCAAAATGGCCAGACAATGGTCTCCCTTTTTGGAGACGATTTCCAAAAATTCTTCGCTAAGCTCGTTGATGGGGTCTTTGGCAAAGTCGAGCAGTTCGTCTCGACTTAGAAATCTGACAGTAAGCTCGCTGCCCTCCGGCAGATCTATCATGGTCAAGCTTTTCTCGGTTGCCGTCATGCCGGTAAGGCTTTGAAAGATAAAAACCCGGTTGAAGCCTCGATAAACAGTATCGTATAAAGTCTTTGCTAAGCCAAAACGCGAGTAATTGCTTCTTACAGCTTGGAACATAGTAACGAGCACTCCAACCAGGCAATTGTCCGAGTTTTTTCTCTTTCCTTTGGAAATGGTGACAGCCGAGACCAGCACCATCCCATTGCCAGTTTTAGCAAAAACGACTTAACAAATGGTCACAAGCCTATCGGACGAGCACTCGCGTATGTCACTTGTTGTCGCTGTCTAACGACTTTCCGGCGTCACGCCTCGTTGGCGCGGGCGAGGTGATCTTTCAGCGCCGTGCGAGGGAGTTCCTGCTGCTCACCAGCATCCAGGTCACGCAGGACGACCTTCCCCTGGGCCAGCTCATTTTCGCCGAGCATGACGGCAAAACGGGCGTTTTGCTGCGCGGCCCGTTTCAGCCTTTGGCCGACCTTGCCTTTGTAGCCGTAATCGATATGGAAGCCGGATGCGCGAAGGTCGGTGGCGAGCTTCAATGCTTCGGTCTCCATACCACCACCCATCGATACAATGACCACCGGCCGCTGCCGAGGCGGCAGGTCTGACACCAGCATCGACAACCGCTCGATACCGGCCGCCCAACCGATCCCTGCCGTATCGTTGCCTCCAAGCGTCTTGATCAGCCCGTCATAACGACCGCCCGCGAGCACAGCGCCTTGCGCGCCGAGTTCGGTCGTCGTGAACTCGAAGGCGGTGTGACTGTAATAATCGAGGCCGCGCACCAGCTTTGGGTTTTTTCGGTACGCAATGCCAAGGGCTGCAAGGCCCTCTTGCACCTGCTCGTAAAAGTGGTGGGAGGTCTCGTTGAAGCAACCGTCGAGCTGCGGCGCATCCTGAACGATCTCCTGATCCCGCTTGTTTTTGCTGTCCAGGATACGAAGGGGATTGCGCTCCAGCCTGGTCTTGCTGTCTTCGGAAAGATCATCCTTGAAGCGGCTGAGATAGGTCACCAGCTTTTCTCGATAAGCCAGGCGACTTTCGCCATCGCCGAGGCTGTTCAGCTCCAGCGTGACAGACTGCACAACGCCAAGCTCCGAGAGGATGGCATGGCCGAGCGCAATCACTTCGATATCGGCCAGTGGCTCCGGTGCGCCCAGGATTTCCGCATCGATTTGATGAAACTGCCGATAACGCCCTTTTTGCGGGCGCTCATACCGAAATGCGGGTCCGGCACAAAACAGCTTCACCGGCAATGCCTGTCCAAAGGCGCCTGAAATGAAAGCCCGTGCCACGCCTGCCGTCATTTCTGGCCGAAGGGTCAGCTTCTCGCCGCCCCGATCCTCGAAGACGTACATCTCCTTGGATACGACATCAGACGTTTCACCAAGAGGCCGCGCAAACACCTCGACAAACTCGAAGATCGGCGTCGCAATCTCCTGGTAGCCATACCGTGCCGCCACCCGCTGCGCCGTCTCGACCACATGCCGATAAGCGCGCATCTCATCGCCAACAAGATCGCGGGTACCACGGACGGGGCGAAGCTGCTGGGTCATGGGAACTGCCTATTGACGCTGAAATGAGAACAACCGCGTCTCTACGACAGAGTGATCAGCTTAGCAATCGACAACGATAAGTTTAGCCGATGAACCGGCCAGAAAAAGAACAGCTTGGCACCTATCCCACAGGATCAGAAGCCGAGACGAGCCGAAAGTCGAAAAGCATGATCGTACAAAGCGTCGTCGAAGCCGGCAACGCCTGTGTCAAACCATTCAAATCGATAGTGTGGCACGATGGTGAATGCGCCGCTGACGGCGATCCCGACACCGAATTCACTGGCGAGCATGAACCCAGTCTCATCGTCTTCAAACGAGCTTCCATTCTTGCCATCAACGGTGATATTAGCGCCGCCGATACCACCACCGATATAGGGCGTCAGCCCGCTCAGCTCAGGCACCACCGGAAGATCATAATATGCACTGAGGGTGCCTTGGATCACATCAATGCCGAACACATCGTTGCCGCCATCGCGAAGTTCAGACGTTTGGTAGGCAATTTCCGCTTCAGTGCGGAAGGATCCAATTCGGTAACCGACTTGGCCGCCAATCAGGAAACCAGGGTCATAGTCGATGAAATTTTCGCCGCCATCCAAAAACTGCGTGCCGCCGACAACGCCTATATATACACCGGACCCTGACGATGCCGTTTGAGCCGATGCTTGAGATGCCATCAACATAGCACCAGATAATATCATCAATGATTTCGAGACCAAGGTGAACTCCCTTCAACGATTGTCAATATACAACTCGGAAGGGCTATTAGCGGGCGATTATCTGAACGAATAGATGCTGTTTGCGATTGTTTCTCTTCTTACTGTTGTCTTGTTAAGAGATAAATTTCTTGGTCTAGTATAGTGTGATCGTCGATCGCGTTTGCAGAGCATGCTTGCTGGAAGTTCAGAATTATCATGAATTCGCAAGCAGTTGCGTTGTTTTTTTCTCATTGCTTCCAGAGCTCTGATCTTGGTAATTTTCACCGAAACGGCGCTCGATATATTTTTCAACCAGAGAATGAAATTCCTGGGCGATGCGCGGTCCGCGCAGGGTTACTGACTTCTCGCCGTCGATGAAAACTGGGGCAGCCGGGGTCTCGCCGGTTCCGGGAAGTGAAATACCGATGTCGGCATGCTTGCTTTCACCGGGGCCATTCACGATGCAGCCCATGACCGCGACGTTCAGGGTTTCGACGCCGGGATAGCGTTCTTTCCAGACCGGCATCTGGTCCCGGAGATAGCTTTGGATCGTTTCTGCCAACTCCTGGAACACGGTGCTTGTTGTTCGCCCACAGCCCGGACAGGCTGTGACTTGCGGGGTGAAGGAGCGCATGCCGAGGGATTGCAGGAGTTCCTGGCAGACGACGACTTCTTGGGTGCGCGCTTCGCCGGGGCGTGGCGTGAGAGAGGCGCGGATGGTGTCGCCAATGCCTTCTTGGATCAGGATCGCAAGGGCTGCTGTTGTCGCCACAATGCCCTTGGCGCCGAGGCCTGCTTCGGTGAGGCCGAGATGGAGCGCGTAGTTGGAGCGTTTGGCGAGTTCGCGATAGACCACGATCAGGTCCTGAACCCGGCTGACTTTGGCCGATATGACAATCTTGTCCGCATTGAGGCCGATTTTCTCTGCGTGATTGGCGCTGGCGAGCGCTGAGACCACCAGGGCTTCGCGCAGCACCTCATCCGCCGATTTCGGCGTTGCGAGTTTCGCATTGTCGTCCATCATCGAGGCGGCGAGCGCTTGATCCAGGCTGCCCCAATTAACCCCGATGCGTATGGGCTTGTCGTGTTCGAGCGCGGCTTCAATCATCATCTCGAACTGTTTGTCACGCTTCTTGCCGAAGCCGACATTGCCCGGATTGATGCGGAGTTTAGCCAGCGCCTTTGCGCAATCCGGATACTCGGCCAGAAAGAGATGACCGTGATAATGAAAGTCACCCACCAGCGGGACGCTGCAGCCTTTTAGCCAGAGCCGCTCCCGGATATGGGGCACGGCCGCCGCCGCTTCCTTGTTGTTGACGGTGATGCGCACGATCTCGGAACCCGCTTCGGCGAGCTCAAGGGTCTGGGCTACCGTTGCCTCGATGTCGGCAGTGTCTGTGTTGGTCATGGACTGAACCGCCACCGGCGCATCACCGCCGATGGTCACGTCGCCGACCCTAACAGCCTGGCTTTGTCGCCTGGAAACGTCGCTGAGCGCTACCATGAATTTTCTCTTTTAAGGACGTCACTTCCGCGGTTTCTAGCCTTGCAGTATGACAATGTCATTCCAGTGATCTGATTTTCTACCAAAGACGCTAGGCCGAGCGCATCGGGATAAACCAGATGATAGGGCCACATCGCTAGAAAGTCGGTTTGCCATTTTCGTCAATGTTCACCGCGGCCGATAGAGCTTCTAGGGGGCCAGGCGCTAAGGAGACACCTCGCACAACCGTACCGGCGGGGCCGAGGCTAGGCAAGACAGCGCCGTCAAGGAGGATTTCCACACCGCTTGCGTCCCCCGCCCAGAGTTCGAGATCTTCGCGGTTGGGGACCAGAAGCATCTCTTTCGGTTGCATGGTTCTGGTCCAGATATAGGAGCGATCAGCGCTCGAAACCTGAACCCAGGACGTATCTAGCGCTCGAACGATCACCCTTGCATCGGTGTTTTGCGCCTCATAGATCTCCGCACCACCGCCGCTTTTGGCGATCAGCGTGGCGAGCACATTGGCAGGCAGTTCCTCGCCCTTCGGTGCGGCTTCGGCATTCTGATCACTGCTCGCAGCGGCAATCTGATCCGTGGCTGATGCATTAGTATCAACACCGGCTTGGGTGTCGTCCCGGGTCTGCGCCGGCTCGAGGTCATCGCTCTCCAAGTCGTCAACCCGCTCTTCAAGTCTGTTAAGCGCCTCTTCGGCCTCGACGGCAAGGGTCTCAGTAGCGCCATCATCGCCGACCTCGGCGACAATCAGGCCAGCTCCCTCAGTCTCGCTGATCGCGTTTGCCGTTACCGGTGAGGCGATGAGATCGAGCTTTGCGGTATCGCCGAGATACCACCATCCCGCGACGATGCCCAAAACGACGCTGGTTGCAAGAATGATCGCGGTATGCCGATCGACGCCCTTCAACTTCCAAAGGCCCGAGGGCGCTTTGGCCCCTTCGAGGCCATCGATGGCGTTTGCCAGGCGCTTGGTCATCGCCTCGCCGTCGAGCCCGAGATAATTTGCATAGTTGAAAATGTAGGATCGGATGCGGCGCTTGCTCGAAACGATCGAGAGGTCGCCAAGCTCGAGGCCATAGAGATAGGTCGGTTTGATCCCCAGATACTCACCGATATCTTCCAGGCGCTCACCACGCTTGGTTCGCAAACTCGAAAGCTCGGTCCCGATTCTGGCAATCGCGTTCTCCGCGTCTTTCGATCCGAGATCGTCGGCGTTAGATCGAAACATGTGTTCCTCGGTCACAGGCATGGTCGGGTATGACGACATCGTAAAAGGGTGAGGGAGCCGTGGCACCATCTTGTTGGTTTCGGTTCGACGGTCTCATGTCAGCGAACCACCATTCCCTGCTCGATCGATGTTGTCGATGACAAAAGCTGCCTTGCCGGAGAGGCGCCTTGATCTGGATGCATGCTGTCAAAGGTCATCGATCTCAAGATATCGGTATTATCGATATAAGGGGTCAGATGTGCAACTGAATGCCATGGTCGAGAGCATAGCTTTGCAGCCTTACGCGTAGGCTGCGATCGGGAAGTTCCAACAATTGTCTTAAATACGTCGAAAGGCGGCCGCAGCGCAAGGATCGGAGCATGGCTTTGACCGGACCGACGTCGGATGGCGTCATGGAAAGCTGGCGCACGCCCAGACCGAGCATTACCATCGCCTCAAGCGGTCTGGCGGCGATCTCCCCGCAGATCGACAGGGAGACACCCGCCGTCCTGCAGCGCTCCACAAGCTCCGAAATGAAGCAGAGGACGGAGGGCGAGAGGACATCATAGCGATTGGCCAGATCCGGATTGCCGCGATCGCAGGCAAAGAGGAACTGCATCAGGTCATTGCTGCCGACGGAGAGAAAATCGACCCGCTGGAGCAAAGCTGGCATCTGCCAAAAGAGCGAGGGGACTTCCAGCATCGTGCCGACGCGGACCTTGGTCGGCATTTCCTGACCGGCGGCCTCGGCTCTTTCCAGCTCCATATCCAAGAGCTTTTTGGCATCAACGAACTCGGCGACCTCAGCCACCATCGGGAACATCACATCGAGTGGGCGCCCCTGCGCACTTCTGACCAGGGCCCGAAGCTGGGTTCGGAGCACGGCTGGCCGATCCAGCGCCATCCGGATCGAGCGCCAACCCATGGCGGGGTTGCTTTCCGTCGGAAAGTTCCAATAAGGCAGATGCTTGTCGCTGCCGACATCAAGTGTGCGAAACACGATGGGCTTGTCGCCAGCAATTTCCCGAGCACGGCTGTAGAGCTCGGTTTGGGCGGTGACATCGGGAAACTTGTTGCGCGCCATAAAGGCAAGCTCGGTGCGGTAGAGTCCGATGCCATCAGCGGAAGTCGCCTCGAGGCCGGCGAGATCGATCAGGAATCCGGCATTCAGATGAAGCCCGACGCGCATACCATCCAAGGTCAAAGCCGGCTGTTCGCGCAGGGTCTCGTAGATCCGGCGGCGTTCTTCCCGCGCCTTGATTGACTGGGCAAAAGCAAGCTCCACATCCTCACCGGGGCGAACGAATATTTGGCCGTTGTCACAATCAACGGCGACCTGATCGCCTGGTGCGATTTTTGCTAAGGCATTGGGCACACGCCCGATAATCGGGATGGCGAGGGCTCGCGCGATAATCGTGACATGGGCGGTCGGCGATCCTTCCTCGACGATGATGCCGCGCAGCTTGCCGGTCCGCTTATATTCCAAGAGCTCGGTCGGGCTTATGGTGCGCGCGATCAGGACCACATTCTTCGGCAACCTTGAGGGATCAACGATCCGCCGCCTGCCGGTCAGATGTACCAGCAAGCGATCGGCGATCGCATCCAGGTCATGCAGCCGTTCACGCAGATAGGGATCTGGAATATGGGACATCCGAAGCCGGGTTTCTTCTTGTACCCGGCGCACTGCAGCTTCCGCTGTTAGCCCCGATTTGACCGCTTCGGTCATGCGCCTGCGCCAACCGGCATCCTGCGCGAACAGGCGATAGGTCTCGATCACTTCGCGTTGTTCGCCATCGGCGACTTCCGGGAGGCCCAACAGCTCATCGACCGAGGCGCGAAGGCTGGTCATCGCGGTATCCAGGCGATCGGCTTCGGCCGTCGGGTCGGTGGCGACCAGGCGCGTGACCTCGATCCGGTGCTGATGCAGCACAGCCTGACCGAGAGCGACCCCTTCGACCAGCTTCAGCCCCTCGAGGCGTTCAGGACCCAGATCCGTGCTGAGCTGGACGGGAAACTCATTCTGATCGATGAGTCCGCCGGAGGCGAACATCTCGGCAAACACGGTGGCAATGATCTGGAGAGCTTCGACTTCTTCTTCGGAATAGTGGCGCGGTGTTTGGTTCTGCACCACCAGGACGCCGGCCACGCGCCCGCCATGGACGATGGGCACGCCGAGGAAGGAATGAAAGCTTTCTTCGCCGGTTTCCGGGCGATAGGCGAAATCGGGGTGTTTTTGCGCTTCGGACAGATTGAACACAGCACCCTGGGCCGCGATCAGTCCGACCAGGCCCTCGCCCACGCGAAGCTTCGTATTATGGACCGCTTCAGAGCGCAGCCCCTCGGTAGCGAACAGCTCCAAATAGCCACCGCCACGCATCACGTATGCCGAGCAAACTTCAGCGACAATGTCGCTGGCGATCAGACTGACCATCCGGTTTAGTCGTTGCTGGGGCACGATATCAGCACCCATGACCTCGATCAGGCGCCTAAGAAGCCTTCTCGCACCGCTCAATTCGTCAGTCCTTATATCAACCAGATGGGGCGGCTTCGGCGACTTCGGGAGGGCATCAGAGGAGGCGTGGCTCATGCCACGGCTCCCATCGTCGCCTGATCGCGGGCGAGGGCGGCACTGGCTTGGGAAACCAGCTCGCTAAGGATATCGGCCACTGGCTCTTCCTTTTTCACCAGCCCGACGCTTTGTCCGGCCATCAGCGATCCGTTCTCGACATCACCATCAATGGCGGCGCGCTTGAGGGCGCCCGCCCAAAAATGCTCGATCGCTAAGGAGGCTTCTTCGAAGGTCGTCTCACCTGCCCGGTAGCGGGCGATCACGTCGATTTGCGTTTGGGTAAACGCCTTGGTCGCGTCATTGGCGAGTGCTCGGACTGGAATGACCTTGAACTCCGGATCCATTTGCACCGACGGCAGGGCATCGCGTGCATGACCACGAAGGAAGGCTTTTTTGAAATTGGCATGGGCGACGCTCTCGGTCGCGCAGACGAAGCGGGTCCCCATCTGAATCCCGGCAGCCCCCATATTGAGATAGGCGGCAAGGGCTTCGCCATGACCGATCCCGCCTGCAAGGAAAATCGGGATTTCCGGCATCGTCTCGCTCATCGTGGGCAAGATCTCCTGCGCCAGTACCGTGGTCGCGACCGGCCCGATATGACCACCCGCTTCCATGCCCTCGATGATAAGAGCATCAGCGCCCGCGCGCACCAGCTTTTTCGCAACACCAAGGGAAGGGGCAAAGGACAACAGTTTCGCGCCACCGGCCTTGGCCGCAGCGATGGTCGCCTTGCTCGGTAAGCCGCCCGCCAACACGATATGGCTGATATCATGATCGATACAGACGTCGATCAGGTCAGCGAGATCAGGATGCATCACGATCAGGTTGACGCCGAAAGGTCTGGTGGTCAGTGCCTTAGTCGCTTTGATCTCAACAGCCAGCAACTCGGTGGTCATCGAACCGCAAGCGAGCACGCCAAAACCGCCGGCATTGGAAATCGATGAGACGAGATTTCGTTCGGATACCCAGGTCATCGCACCTCCCAGGATGGCAAACGGGCAACCGAGGAAATCTGTTCCATTTTGCCAGAGATAATTTAGACGTTCGCGTCCAGGGGCATCGTCGGCCATCATCAACTGTTCCATTTGCGGGGCCAGGCGGATATCCAGCACCGGCCGATCCTGTCTAGTGGTATGACCACATCATTTGGTTTATTCGTACTCTTGGAACGATACTCCGAGAGAACGTCTTTCGTTCTCCGTCGCTTCATCCCCTGATGTGGTCCCACCGCCAGCTTCGCTGCCTAGGTTAGGCAATCAGTCTGCATCCAGACCATAGGTTGTATGGAGGGTGCGGAGCGCCAGCTCCGTATACTCCTCGTCGATCAGGATACTGATCTTGATTTCCGAGGTCGAGATCGCCTGGATATTGATCCCGCGATCAGCAAGTGCCTTGAACATGACATGGGCGATGCCCGCATGGGAGCGCATGCCGACACCGATCACCGAGAGCTTGACAATCTCACCGCTGGCATCGAGACGATCGAAGCCTAGGGCTCCCTGCATTGCCTCAAGCATGGTCCGCGCGCGCTCCAGATCGGGGCGGCCTACGGTGAAGGTCAGATCAGTAGTCTTACCATCGGCGGAGACGCTTTGCACGATCATATCGACATTGATGTTGGCTTCAGCGAGTGGGCCGAAGATATCGGCCGCGATGCCGGGCTTGTCCGACACACCGACCAAAGTGACCTTAGCCTCATCCCGGCTGTAGGCGATGCCGCTTACGACTTGTTGTTCCACGATCTCGTCCTCATCGACGACCAAAGTTCCAGGAGCATCGGAAAAGCTTGAAGCTACCTGCACACGGACCCCATGGCGCATCGCAAGCGCAACGGAGCGTGGTTCCAGCACCTTGGCGCCGAGCGACGCCATCTCAAGCATTTCCTCGTAGGTGATCCGATCCAGCTTCTTCGCCTTCGGCACGATGCGTGGATCAGTGGTGTAGACCCCTTCGACATCGGTATAAATGTCGCAGCGATCAGCACCCAAGGCAGCGGCGAGGGCGACAGCGGATGTGTCGGAGCCGCCGCGACCGAGCGTGGTTATTCTGTTTTCCGGCGACACGCCCTGGAAACCAGCGAGCACCGGGACCACGCCCTCGCCGATGGCTTGGCGGATCGCTTTGGCGTCATTATCTTGAAGCTTGGCCTTACTATGGCCGCCATCGGTGAAGAGCGGGGCTTGCCAGCCGAGGAAAGAGCGGGCAGGGATGCCCATCTGCTGCAGGGTTAGTGCCAGCAAGCCCGAAGTGACCTGCTCGCCGGACGACACGACCACATCGTATTCGGCCTGATCATGATGAGCCCCGCCTGCCTCGTTAACCCAAGCAACAAGCTGATTGGTGGTGCCGGCCATCGCCGAGACATTGACGGCAACCTGATCGCCGTTGTCTCGTGCGCGAGAAACCCTATCGGCAACGGCACGGATACGATCGAGATCTTTGACCGACGTGCCGCCGTATTTCTGAACAACTAAAGCCAATGACACCTCCCAAGCTTCCATGTTTCAAATAAGCCGAGACAACCGGTCGCTTGGCCAACATTGAAGCTAGTCATTAAATACCTGCGAGCGCAGACTGAAACAAGCAGAGAACACGTCCAGACCAGAGGTTCCTTGATCTTGCACCAGCATGACGCGATATCGAGCACAGTTGATCCCGCAGAGATTGAGCGCTTCGAGACGCTTGCGACGGATTGGTGGGATGAAAAAGGGCCTATGGCGCCATTGCACAAGCTCAACCCCATCCGCTTGGGCTATCTTCGGGATAGCATCACCGCTCATCTGGGGCTCGATCCCAAGGCAAGAAAACCACTCCAGGGGTTGAGTGTGCTCGACATCGGCTGTGGCGGTGGCTTGCTTGCCGAACCGCTCTCCAGGATGGGTGCTAAGGTCGTCGGCATCGACCTCGCGCCAACCCATATCAAGCTTGCTCGCCGGCATGCTGAGGAAAGCGGGTTACAGATCGAGTACCGACTGGCCTCGGTCGAGGAATTGGCGGGCGAGGGGCGGACCTTCGATTTGGTTTGCGCCATGGAAGTGGTCGAGCATGTCGCCGACCAGAATGCTTTTCTGAATAGCTGTGCCGCCTTAGTCCGCGCATCCAATGGCGAAAAGCCTTCAGGCGGTCTGATGCTCGCCACATTGAATCGAACAGCACGATCCTTTGCGCTCGGGATCGTGGCAGCCGAATATGTTCTCCGCTGGTTGCCGCGTGGCACCCATAGCTGGTCTCGCTTCATGCGCCCATCAGAAGTGGCAAGAGCGCTCAGGCAAGGCGGTTTAGAAACACGCGATCTTACCGGCGTCGCCTACAACCCGTTGCGCGACCGTTTCCAGCTCTGCAATGATCCGGCCGTCAATTATATGATGTTCTCGGCTTATCCTTAAGCCGGATTGCCGGCTTCATATTGTTTCCGTTCCGGCCCAGACTTAAAGCTCTTTGGGCGGTGTTACGCCGAATTTTTCGGCAAAGGAGAGCAGGCTTTCCATGATGCCGCCATGGAGTTCGAGACCGTTCGCCAACGCTTGCCTTTTGCGCGCAAGCGCTCGATCGCCTGGCATGCGCACGGCATCATGGCCGGGTCTCGGCGGTGTTGCACGGCAGGTGTTCGCGATCCAGCTCATCTGCTTCACGAAACCATCACGGCCACCAAAGGCGCCGGGATCAAAAACCTGGATGAAGACCGAAGCGCCCCAATCCGTTTCGCCATCGGCGCGTCCATAGCCACCGAGCCCCTGGGTCATGGCTTCGATCATCAAGGCCAGACCGAACCCTTTATGCCCGTAATCGATGCCGCCGATCGGCAAGATGGAACCTGGTGGATCGGCAAGAACGACGGCAGGATCATCGGATGGGTTGCCATCAGCATCCAGCACCCAATCAGCTGGAAAGCGCTTGCCTTCCCCCTTTAAGCGGCCCGTCATGCCATTGGTGGTGATGGAGGCGCTGATGTCGATGAGGATCGGATCCTCGCCCGCCGGAAAGCCAATCGCAATTGGATCAGGCGTGAAGACGGATCGTTTGCCGCCAAAAGGTGCCACACTATGTTCAGACGGATCCGAGCATGCGATGATCGCCATCATGCCTTGTTCGGTGGCGCGTGTCAGATAGGCTGCAAGGCAGGCGATGTGATGGCTCTGGCGAATGACGACCGTTGCGCTGCCATGATGCCTGGCGCGCTCGATGCCGAGGTCGAGTGCTGAGGCAGTAAGCCAGACGCCCGGCAATTTCTTACCGTTCCAGGTCACGACAGCACCTCGATCGGCAATGATCTCTGGATCGCCGCTTACAGCCATCTTGCCCTTCATCGCCGCGTCGAGATAGGGACCGGCCAGCTGAAGCCCATGGGTGTCGTGGCCAAGCAGATCCCCTTCTACCAGGAGATTTGCGATGATTGCGGAACGCTCGCTGTTGATCCCGACATGCTGAAACAGCTTGTCGGCAAATGAGACCAGATCGGCGGCTTGGTAGATCGGGGCGGTCATGTCGGTCATAGGCTGGGTTTTTCTTCTGGTGAGAACGTTTCTTCGGCTTATGAGGTGCAAGCCTAGCCAAAGCGAGCGGGGAGGGGAACGGACTGGTGCTCTTGGGCTGGGATCAGCTGTCGATCATTGTTCGGCGCGCTATTGATGTAGTTGGTGTAATCAACACAAAAGAGCAACAATGGAAAGCAAATCAACTATAAGTAATATAATTGATTTGCCATTTTCTCTTGAAGAGCAGTTGTCTTCTTTCTTGACAATTTTAGTGTTTTCACGCCTTTTTATCAGCGACGTTTAAAAGTCGACACCAAAAAACAGTTTCTCGGGAAACGTGCTTAGTGCAAAGGTCGGATGTTACTTTGCCGGCGCCTCATGGGATTGCCGGCGAGCTTCATCTTTCGGCAAGGCCAAGGGTTAACCTCTTCGGTGTGCAGATCGATTGCCTCCGAATGGAAGACGCCGTGCAGCGGGTTCTGAGTTGGGTGCATCACCCGCTTGGAAATTGCCGCTATGTCGTCACGCCCAATGTCGATCATGCGGTTTTGCTTCAAGAACATGAAGCACTCCGCGAAGCTTACGATCATGCCGATCTCGTCTTGCCGGACGGGCAGCCTGTTGTTTGGGCTTCGCGCCTGCTTGGCAAAACCTTGCCTGAGCGGGTGGCCGGCTCCGATCTGGTCCCCGCGCTTTTTGATGCCGCCGATGCGAAGCGCCCGTTACGCACATTCCTTCTCGGCGCAGGGCCCGGTGTTGCCGAACGCGCTGCAGCCTCTATCCAGAAGAAGTGGGACGGCGTCGAAATCGTCGATACCTACAGCCCACCTTTCGGCTTCGAGAAGGATGATGCCGAGCAGGCACGCATTCTCGCGCGCATCAGCGCTGCCAAACCTGATCTTCTAGTCGTCGGCCTTGGCGCGCCCAAGCAGGAAGTCTGGGTTTGCGAGCAGCGGCGTAACCTCGAAAGTGCCGCGGTCCTATGCGTGGGGGCGACCATCGACTTTCTTGCCGGTGAAAAGACCAGGGCACCTCGCTGGATCCAGCGTCTCAATCTCGAATGGCTCTATCGCATGCTGAGCGAGCCCAGACGTCTGGTCGGGCGCTATTTGCGCGATGCCTGGGTTTTCCCGCAGCTGGTCTGGCGCGAATGGCGTGGCCTTGCCAGCCGATCAGGCTCCTGACAGCCTGAACGCTCCAAGCGGCCTATCAAAGATCCTTGTAAGCCGTTTCACTGGAACAGCCGACCACTATTCATTTACGGCCAACATGGCGTTCGGCGATCAGTGCGAATGAGCACTCGTCGGAAAAGCAGCGTGTCTGCGGATAGCTCTAAGAAAGGCCGGCGAGGCCGTAACGCTTGGCTACTCCGTGTAATACGCCGCCGTGTCTTTGTAGTATTCCATCGGCGCGCTGTAACCTTGTGACGCCGCACGCTTGAGATCAACATCGGTCAGGATCAATTCGACCCGAGGCGTGCGCTCAACCAGCTTGGGAATCATGTCGCGGACATAGTTCAGCTTGGTGTGCTGCCAGCGGGTCACGAAAAGAACCATCGAGCTTTCGGCGGCAACCAGAAGCGGATCGGCGAGGGCAGCCACCGGCGGCGTGTCGAGAATGACGGTGTCGAACCGCTCTTGCAGCGTCTCGAGCAATTCCTTGATGGTCTGCGTATTCCAGCGATCGGGATGGGTCAGCTCGCCCGAGCCCGCGGTGATTGTATAGAACTGACTGCCTTCCGGGCGTTTGCAGCGAAGCGGTTCCGTCCCTTCGAGCCAATCGGAGAGTCCGGCAATCCGCCCGAGGGCGGTGTGGATATGGATCTTGGGGCGCCTGAAGTCGGTGTCGACCAGAACCACGGAGCGGCCGGTATTCGCGACGACTTCGGCAAAGCAAAGCGACATGGTCGTCTTGCCATCGCCAGGCTGGGCCGAGGTCAGCATGACGGTGTGCTGTTCGTCAGGCAGGGTCGCAATAGTCTGACGATAGGCGTTGCGCACGCTTGCGGAAAAATGAGCGTAGGGCGTTGCCGTAATTAAATGATGCAGGTTCTCGACATCGCCGCGAGCTCCGATGCGCCGCGGGATCACCGAGACCTTGGCATTGGGCGCGATCGCTTGCAGATCTGCAGGCTCGCGCACCAGGCGGCGCGATGCCTCGCGCACCATGGCCACCGAACTCGAGACCAGGAAACCGCCGATCAGGCAGACAAGGCCAAGGATGCTGTTGGGCAGGCCTGAAGGCTTGGAAGGAATTTGCGCGCGCGAGACGACCCTAAGCTCGACTGGCTGCACACGCGTATCTTCGCGCGCAGCAACCTCCTGCAGGCGTCCGAGAAACCCTTCGAGAACCTCATTGCCGATCCGTGCTTCCTTTTCTAGATCGCGTAGCTCGACACCGCGCAGATTGGCATCAGCAAGGATTTGCTCCTGCTCACTTAGGACCTGACGAAGGGCGGCAACCCGCTGCTCGGCTGAGTTGGCCTGATTTTGAAAACCGGCGACGATGTTTTCGATTTCGCTATCCAGCGAGCGTCGGGTCAGAGTGATCTGCTCGTTTTTCGCTAGCAGAAGAGGATGGTTTTGACCGTAGGTCGCTTCGAGGTCAGCAAGCTCTGCATCGAAGAGGCTGATCTGGGTCCGAAGCTCTCGCACGGATTCGGCATCCGAGATGTCGGTGACGGCAAAGGGATTGTTCCGCTGCAACGCTGCATTGATCGAATTCACCTTGGCGCCAAGAGCAATGCTCTCCAGCTCAGCTTGGGTGAGCTGCGCGTGGGTCTCGGTGATCTTCTGCTCGATCAGGCGGGAACCACCACTTTGCAAGAGGCCGGAGTCCCGCCGGAAATTTTCGACCGCCTGGTCTGCGGAGGATGATTTCTGCCTGAGAGACGCCGCTTGCTCGACCATCCAGTCGACGGCATCATTGCCGATCGCAAGCTGCTCTTCGCGGCGCAAATCGACATAAGCATCAGCAAGCGCATTGGCGCCAGCAGCAGCCATCTGCGCATCGGAATGGGCGAAGTTGACCTGAATAAGCCTCGATCGGCCCAAGGCCGAAATGGTGACGCCCTTTTTGTATTTCTGAAGGTCCGGCGATAAGCGTGTTGCCAGGTCGGCACTGCCGTCATCATTGGGCAGGACCGCTTCTTCCGCCCAGAGCTGGCTTGGGATGGCAGCAGCAACTGAGGACAGCAAACCCGACCCAGCGCCCGGCTCATCCGGCGGGTACATGGTTGCTCCCTTGTCGCCGAGATCCTGCATGGCGCGCTGCAGAACAGCGGCATCCGTCATAAGTTCGACATGGCTAAGCAGTGACTCGGTATCCACAGCCGACTTTTCGAGAATGCTCTCGGCCTCGGGCACATTGAGGCCGCGCTCCTCCACCAGCACCATCGCCGATGAGGCGTATTCCTCTTCGCGCATGCTAAGGATGCCAAGACCTAGCAAGGTCAAGATGATCGTCCCGATGATAACGAAATAGCGCTGCGCCAGGACGGCACGCGCCAATTGGCCGACATCAAGTTTCCAGTCGTTGATCATGAAGAGGGTACTCTCCGGCCTTGAGGTGTCATTGTGGTCAGAGCAGCAAAGCCTTGGGGGCGAGCAGCAAAGCTTTGGGATGGTCGATCTGGGTTCATCGCTGCTGTCACACAACCATGTTGAGTTCGTGACAACGTCTGCATTCCTTTATCTTTAACAACCTTCCTCTGTGGTCATGACCTCTACGTAATAAACCTCGCAGAGAGGCAAAAAGTCCGTCACGTGATGGTCAATGAACGATCGCGCATAAAGACTGCAAGCTCGTTGACAGCATTTTCGAGCGAAGTCTAGAACTAATGCAGCTCGGCTGCCTCTCGGAATCCTACTTCATGTGTCCTAACCGATGGAAGGAGCCGTCGCAAGGTCGGGCAACAAAGAACAAAACAAATACGTAAGCAACTAAGAGTTGTTGTTTGTGTTTTTGTTGTCTCCTTTTTGCGTTCTTTATGTGATGTCTTCGCGGCATTGTTGTGCGTCTGCGACATTAGGCTGAAAAAGCGACTTGAGCAGATCGCAACCTTCATTCTCCTCATCGATCCTTCAATAAAGAACAGCCTGTCGCTGTTGAACTGAGTGCTGAGCAAATTCAGAAACTTGATCCGACCGATATCGCGCCACTGGTGCTGGCAATGCTGGCCCCGTCTCAATCCTGTTCATCAAAAATGACCATGCGTGTATCGGAGTATAGTCTTTTTTATTGCACCATCGACAGTGAGCCGCAATCTAAGCGCATTCTTGAAGCGGAAAGAGCCAACCTTCTCCCTGTCCGGTCACCTGATGTTATGAGATATAGCGATGGCAAGGCCTCAGAGCGCATCGTTGCCGCCATCATGAAAAGCGACCGTCTCGCCAAAGCCGCCTAGTGTGGTGTGGCCACCTCATGGACGTTGACCGTGATGAGCGTGGTCGATGGTTTCCGCCCAAGTTATGATGGTTGGGTAGAGGCGCTGCGGTTGATCCGAGACGCTTCGTTCCCCGACAAGAAGCACCCATACCGTTGGACATCCAGGCTCATTCTTCGAAGGCGCCAAAAAACCAAATGACGTGGCCATGCCACTAGGCCGCTGACTTTGACTTTGCCTTGTCCTCTCTGAACATGGCGGACCCGCCTTTGATATTTCGCTGACGGCCGCGGGCGAGGGCGAGCTCATCGGCGCTGACGTCCTCGGTGATAGTGCTGCCTGCCCCGACCATAGCACCACTTTCGATCGTCACCGGCGCGACTAATGCCGAGTTTGAGCCGATGAACACGCCCTCGCCGATTTCGGTCCGGTATTTGTAGAAGCCATCGTAATTGCAGGTGATGGTGCCTGCCCCGATATTGCTCCTAGCACCGATATAGGCATCGCCGAGATAGGTCAGGTGATTGGCCTTGGCGCCAGCTTCCAGCACGGCATTCTTGGTCTCGACGAAATTGCCGACCCGCGCTGCCTCGCCGATCTCGCTACCCGGCCGCAGCCTTGCATAAGGCCCGATCTGCCCGTTCTTGCTGACATGAGCACCTTCGAGATGGCTGAAGGATTTAATGATCGCACCCTCATCCACCGTCACCTTGGGGCCGAAAACGACGTAAGGCTGCACCTCGACACCCGGTGCAAGCACGGTATCGGCGGCGAGATGCACGGTCTCAGGAGCGCTCATAATCACGCCCTGATCCATGGCGCTCTGGCGGAGGCGCCGTTGCACCGCGGCTTCAGCTTCCGCGAGCTGGCTCTGCGAGTTAACACCGTGACCTTCTTCCCAGGGACCCTCGATCGCGGTGCAGGGCCAGCCCTTTTCGCGCGCATGCTCGACGATATCGGTAAGGTAATATTCGCCCTTGGGCTGCTTCAATTCGAGGCGGTCCAGCAAGGCGCTAAGCCTCGCAGCGTCCATCGCCATGATCCCGGCATTGCAAAGCCCATCACGCTTCAGCTGTTCATCCGCATGACGCTCCTCGACTAACGCCGAAAGCCCCTCGTTGTCAAACCGAAGCCGCCCATAGCCCGAGGGATCGGGAGGATGAAAACCAAAGACCGCAACCGCCGCCCCAGTCTCGCGCCTCTTCTTCAAAAGTTGGTCCAAGGTCTCGGCAGTCACCAGTGGCGTGTCCCCAAACAACACCAAAACCTCGCCCTCGGCCGGAAGGTCGTCGCGCGCGGCCATCAAGGCATGGCCGGTGCCAAGGGGCGGATCTTGGATCGCGATCGATGTTGGAATTTCCGCTTTGCCGACCTCAGACGCGACATCCTCCATGCCGTTCGCCAGAACTGCGATCGCCTTCGTCGGTGACAGCTCGGCTGCCGTTGCGATCACATGCCCGATCATCGTATGCCCGGCGAGTGGATGCAGCACCTTGGGCTTGCCGGACTTCATGCGTGTTCCCTTGCCGGCGGCAAGAACGACGACGGTGAGGCTTTGGCTCATGGGTCGGATCTCCAGATCTGGCAAACGAACAAGCACTTCTAGCGTTTGAATTTCATTCGGCCTATGTACCCAAGCAGTGGGAAATGGCAAGCGTGGAGAGACTTTTGGTCAAAAAATCCTTCGATGCTGTGGTGTTCGACCTGGATGGCACGCTGGTCGATACTGCCCCCGATATCCTGGCTTACCTGAATGACATGCTGGCTGAGCTTGGCCGTCCGGGTCTGGAGCCTGGCTCGATCCACTCGCTGATCGGCGATGGCGTCAAAAGCCTCTTGCTGCGCGGTCTCGAAGCCTCGGGCGGCGTTCCCGACAACCTTGATATAGAGAGCTTGTTTCAACGCTATCTCGCCCGCTACACTGAAGAGCCGGTCAAACTAAGCCGACCCTATGACGGCGTCATCGAGGTACTCGAGACGCTCCAAGCCGACGGCGTCCAGTTGGGCGTCTGCACCAACAAACCCCAAGAACCCACCGACCGTCTCCTCTCCAGGCTCGGCCTAGACCATTACTTTAAGAGCGTTATTGGGAGCGATACGCTTCCCGTCAAAAAGCCCGACCCAGGCCACCTGCTGGCCGTTCTCGATCGCTTGAACGTGTCACCCGAGCGTGCCGCGATGATTGGCGACAGCGCCACCGACCAAAAAACCGCAAGCGCCGCCGGCACAACCTGCATCTTGGTGAGCTTCGGTTACACCCCGATCCCCGCTTGTGATCTCGGCGTTGACCACGTCATCGACCATTTCGCCGATCTCATCCCGGTTCTGCAATCCCTAAAGCCAACACCAGCTTGACAGCACCAAACCCTGCCCCCTATAGCCTTACCTACGAGGGCGATTAGCTCAGCGGGAGAGCACTCGCTTCACACGCGAGGGGTCACTGGTTCAATCCCAGTATCGCCCACCATAGTTTTCAATGAGTTAGCGTTCCATTCAGAATATTCTGTCGTTCTGGGGTATCCACTGGGGTAACCAAAGCAACGTTTTTTGTTCCTGAACGACAATGGTATGTCGTCGTTTCTGAAAAACGGTTACCTCACTCTTACCCTTTCCCGGATTGATAAAGTTCATCGAGCGTCGAGCTACAGCCCGCTTTTCTCGGACAGCTGGCCACAAGGCTTAGATCGGCAACCTGCCATTAAACTATCGTCTTTACACAGACGAATTTCAGAAGCGGCTCGTAGTTACCAGCATCCGCTGCTCTGAGTGAAGTGATATAGTCGTCGCGTCGTTCGTTGCTTTTCATCAAATTGAAGCCACCGGCCCAATCAACCGGCTCATGCCTGAAGCGTTCTTCTAGATACGCATCTGCGGCGATGCGTGCGTGTCTGCCATTGCCGTTTGCAAAGCAGTGAATTTGCACCAAACGGTGATGAAACCGCGCCGCTGCTTCTAGTGGCAGATAAGTTGCATGCCCCGCCCAATAACTCGCATCATCGAGAAGCATCCTGAGCTGCACACCGATCTGAATCGGATCGACGCCAATGTTCTTCTCGGTGGTTCGGAAAGTTCCGGCCCAGCTCCAAACATCGCCAAACAATCTTTTGTGCAGCTTACGGATAAATCCTTCACTCAAGACATTTTTGTTGCGGACTTTTGAGAGCCACAAGAGGCCGGCCTGGATGTTGGCTTGTTCAAGTTCATCGAGTTCGTTGCGCGTCTGTATGTGCTTGTATTTCAGGCCGTCTAGCTCATCAGGGGCAAGCAGTGTTGCGCCATCCGGTTCGCCGATAACCCCGCTCATGACTCTTCCCAGAAATCGGATGGGGGGGTGCGGGCAAGCTCATCGGCCAGCCGCTTGATTTCCGCTTGGTTCTGTCTCTCCTCAAGCGCTTGTTTTTCCAAAGCCATATGTGTTGAGACACGCGAAACCAGCGCTTTGGCCTTGTAGAGGGCTTGGCGCTCGATGATGTCGTCCGCCGTGCCGTCCTTAGGGAGGATTGCATAGACAAATCGGGCGTCCATCGCTTTGGCGAATTCATGCATGGAACGCAGCGTTACGCCGCCTTCCGCTTCCGCTTTTTCGGCCTGAGAAATACGCTTTCTGGAAAGTCCCAGCCGCCTGCCAAGCTGCGCACCGGTCATGCCGAGCGCTTTTCTCATAGTAGCGATCCAACCTTCTGAAGGCGTGGTAAGATCGCATGCCGTCCCGTTGGCAGCGGCATCGACTTGTTTCGCGACCTGCCTTCTAACTGTATCTTTTACGCTCATGACGACCACATATTTATGGACAGCGAATCTAAACTGTCTTCTTATATATAGACGATTAGTTCAATATGTCCACATATATAAAGACTAAACATGATTTTTGTCCATAAATCTATAGACGCACAGATCAACCACTCAAGTGTTTTTGCTCACGCTCTAAAAGATAAAAATAGCGGATCATTTGCTAAACAGAATTATCCATAGAGTAAAATGGCAGCTTGCCTAAGATCATGCCCGCCACAGATCGCCGCCCTTGTAGCGAGTTACCCATCTCGTCCGGGTTCGTCCGGATTACTGGAGAACAGCGCGATCTTGTTACCTTGGGGGTCGCGGAGGTAGCCGACGTAGAAATGGGGCCCGTAGGTGTCGCGGAAGCCCGGTTGGCCCTCGTCCCGGCCGCCAGCGGCGAGCGCGGCGGCGTGAAGGTCACGGACCTGTTGCTGGCTTTGCACGCGGAATGCGATCATCGCACCGTTCCCTGCCGATGCCGGTCGTCCGTTGAAGGTCGGCTTGATGTAGTAGTCGGGCGAAACGGCAGGCTGACCCGGTTGCACCGGGAGCGCATAGCTCAGGCCCTCTGGCCCTTCCTTGAACCCGTAGCCGAGGGCAGGCAAGAACGCCGAGTAGAAGCGTTTCGCACGCTGGATGTCGTCGGCACCGACGGTGACGTAGCTGATCATACTGCGGGCCCCTTGCCGAAGGTTCGGTCATTGCGACCGGTTCTGCCTGACGCTGTTAGCAGATGTCCTCGCCCAGACAATGATGAAGCTCGCCAGCCCTGTCTTCAGACGCTGTGATTTCGCCTTCGATCAAACCATCTCTCGTCATCGAGTGGTGCACCATATTGAACCCTCCAACGGACGAAGTTTGCAGGTCGACTGCAAGCGCCTCCTACCGCCGATCTTGACGGCTCTAGTTCGATACGATCGATCAGCGTGCAGGACATTGACGACTTCGCCGCTTATTGCATCGCCCGCCATACCTTCTCTGAGGTCGCTGGCATGTCGATGTGGCGAACGCCGATCGCGTCGCAGACTGCAGCGATGACTGAGGGAGGTGCGCCTACGGTCCCGACCTCGCCAACGCCTTTCATACCCATGGGGTTGGTCGGGGCTGATGTCGGGTGCTTGGCCAGGTGGAAAGACGCCAGGTCGCCCGCTCGCGGCATCGCATAGTCCATAAATGAGCCCGAAAGTGGCTGGCCGGTCTGAGGGTCGTGAAGGTCATGTTCCAGCAAAGCCTGGCCGATGCCCTGAACGAGACTGCCGATGATTTGGCCATCGGCACGTGCGAGGTCGAGGATGCGGCCGATGTCGTCAACCGCAAAAAGAGAGACGAGGGCGACATGGCCGGTTTCGGGGTCGACCTCGACTTCCGAGATATAGACCCCATTGGGATAGGTTCGATGGTCTCCTTCGAAATCGGCATTGCCCGTGCAGCCGCCCTCCATACTTGATGCGATTTCCCTGAGGGTGAGCGAGTGGTCCGTGCCGATGACAGTGAATACACCGGCTCCGTAGTCGATGTCCGCCGGCGAACACTCAAAGAGTTCGCCCGCTTTCCGCCGCGCGGCTTCAAGCATTTCGGCCGAAGCCGAAGCGACCGCGCGGCCGCCAACGACCAGGCTCCCCGATCCGCCGGTGCCAGCACCACGCGGTAGCTCATCGGAATCGCCCTGCCGAACATCGATCAGACCGGCGTCGATCCCGAGGGTCTCAGCCGCGACCTCGGCAAGCATGGCATCATGCCCCTGTCCACCGGACTGGGTGCCGCTGAAGACTGTAACGCTGCCATCTTCCCTGGCCATGATACGCGCCGTCTCATTGGTGCTGGCACCAGTGCCATGGATCGACATGGCAAGCCCCCGTCCGCGACGAAAACCGCGAGCCGCGGATGCCTGACGGCGGGCATCGAAGTCGTTCCAGTCCGCAAACTCCAGTGCCCGGTCCAAGGCGCCGGCAAAGTCACCAGAGTCGATCGCATAGCCGATCGGTGTCTCCCAAGGGAAATGCTCAGGCTGCAGGAAATTCCGGCGGCGAAGTTCCAAAGGGTCGACGCTCACTTCGCTCGCAGCAACGTCGATAATGCGTTCGACCGCAAAGATCGCTTCGGGCACGCCAGCGCCCCGGTAGGCGTCGACCGGCGGCGTGTTGGTGAACACGCAGCGGGTGCGCATATGGATCGCCGGGATCGCGTAGACACCCCCCATGACCCGGCCATAGACCATCGTCGGCATGTTGAGAGAGTGGCTCGAAAGGTAAGCGCCCATATTGGCGATCGTGTCGACCGAGAGTGCCAGCAGCCGAAGGTCGGCATCCAGGGCGAGCGCGATTTCCGTGACGTGATCGCGTGCGGCATTGTCCGAGACGAAGGCCTCAGACCGATCGCCGATCCACAGCACTTCACGGCCGAGATGCCTTGCGGCGAACAGGGTCAGCGCTTGTTCGGGAAAGGCCATTCCCTTCAAGCCGAACGCCCCGCCCACATCGTCAGTCACCACGCGTAGCATCTGCTTCTCGATCCCGAGGACACCGGCCATGACTGTCTGGATATTATGGACGCCCTGGGTCGGCGAGCGGAGAGTGTATCGGCCGCTCGACGGATCGAAAGCGCCGCGGGCGCATCTGGTTTCAAGCGGCATCATCGCGAGGCGGTTGTTGATCAGCTTGAGGCGTGTGACATGGGTAGCCCCGGCGAAGGCTCGATCGACAGCACTCCGGTCACCGGCCTCCCAGTTCAACGCCACATTGTCAGGGCGGTCCGGCCAGATCGCCGGTGCGTTCGGCTCTATCACCGATGCCGGATCGACAGCGACAGGCAATGTTTCGATAGCAAGATCGATCGCTTCGACGGCGTCCCGCGCCTGATCGATCGTTTCGGCCACGATCATGGCGACCGGTTCGCCGACATGGCGAACCCGTTCGGTCGCAAGCAGATGACGTGGCGGCAGGAAGGCGGACCACCTCTCATCGTCGGCGACGTCGGCATCACAAGGTAGGGCGCCGAGGCCGGCGCTGGCGATGTCGGCAGCCGTGATGATGCCGAGCACGCCAGGGAGGGCGCGTGCTTGTTTCGTATCGCAGCTGATAATCCGCCCATGGGCGACCGGTGAGCGCAGAAAGATGGCGTGGGCGGCGCCGGAAGCTGGCTGATTAGCCAGGTACCGGCCTTGCCCCATTAGAAAGCGCGTCTCACTTCGCTGGAGACCTGACGTCATTCGTTACCCTCCCGTCGGTATTGGCGTCGCGTCGGCCTGTTGTTCGCGGTAGAAAACATAGAGGCCGACGATGATCGCGATCCCGAAGCCGGTCAAACCGTCGAGAAGATCACCGAAGATGATAGCACCCAAAAGCGTGGCACCCAGAACTTCCAGATATTGGAAGGGAGCAAGGACACTCGCAGGCGCCAGTTGAAAGGCGCGAATGGCCAGCATGTGCGCGGTCCTAGCGATCACGCCAAGGCCTGCAAGCCACCCCCAGGCTTCGATCGTCGGCGACGAGGGCGGCATTACCTCCCAGCCGATCTGGCCGGATACCGCCATGAGCGCGGGCAGGATGAGCATGCCGAACAAGCAGACCCAGAATTGCATGGCCTGAGTGCTCTCCGCCTTTGCCGTCCGCAACGATTGGAAGCCACGCATTGGATCAAGATATTTTTTGAGGGCGGCATGATCGCTTTCGATCCGGTTGTTCTGGTGTTTTCAGCTGATGTGTCGGATTCTATCTGTCTCAGGTTGGTCCTCATTGATCTCATCAAATATCTTGCGATAGGCGTGGGCTTTATCAGTCCTGATGGTCATGGGTTGGTACAGCCTTACAGTCTCTCTCTCCTGCTCCAGAAAAGCTCTGGCGGCATTGGCGTCACGCCTTGCCGTCAGGCAAAAACCGATCAGTTGACCTCTCTGATCGACAGCCCTCCAGAGATAATACCAACGACCTTTATGCGGATATACGTCTCATCAACATGCCAGTTAAGGCCTCAGGACTTGGCGATCGCTGTTGAGACACCACCCCAATGCTCCACCCAGGCCTTCGCCTTTTTTGGCTTTTTCTCAGCGTCCTGCGGCTGGTTGATGACATCAGTCACCATAAAATACCTCGACCAGGGCAATTTTGCGGCAACCTAGTACAACACGCGCCTTAATTGAACAAGTATCGAGGAGAATTTGAGCTAAGCTGACATCGTTGTAACAAAAAGCCCTTGTCGCGGTCCATGTTGACAATCATGTGATCTGTAACGGTTGATACAGTCAATCCAGGGGGATCTGCGCTTTTATACTGGTGAACAACGAGAAAAGAGGAGGGTCTTCATGAGAAAATCTATCAGCAGCTTTGCCAAGCTCTTCGGTCTTTTGGTCACCGTCAGCCTTGTCTCAGCCTGCAGCGTGGTTGGCTCTTCGGGATCCCCTCAGCAGATCGCCCAGGCGCAAGCCGTTCATGCCTTCGATGAGAACCGTGCGCCCTTCGGCCAGCGTGTCGCCTCCGCCCGCGTCTTCTACAAACCAGGCGTCTACGGCCTAAACCCCCATTTCGGTCGATAATTTTTTGGCATTTTTTCCTAATTCTAGCCCGTATAGCTCACCAGGCTTTATGTCATCAGGCGGCAATATGTGGAATAAGTGTTTTGCAACAAACGCTTAGGCCAAATAGGAGATGCCGCCTGATGTCGACAGAGTGTAGTCCTGAGAGCTATGATTTTGGAAGGGTTGAAGGCCGTCGTCTGGTGGCTGATTTTGGCGGCGGCACGCTGACCTCGAATGGTGGTGCTTTGCTGCTACGGCAGGTGGCGAAGGTGACGGGTTTGTTGACGCGTTTGGCGGGATGCTTCACGGATCACCGGGCTGAGGATCGTGTCGAGTATGGTGTTCCGACGCTTCTCGGTCAGCGTCTTTTTGGCTTGGCCTTGGGCTCTGAAGATCTGAACGATCACGATGAGCTTCGGCATGATCCGCTGTTGGCGGCTTGCTTGGACCGGCTCGGCGGCAGGCGCAAGGATTGTGCGGCCTTGGCCGGTCGCAACACGCTTGGCCGATTGGAGCGTTCGCCTTCGGGTTCGGTGACGCGCTATCACAAGATCAGCCATGATCCGGCGGCGATCGAGCGGGTCTTGGTCGAGCTGTTCCTCGGCGCCAAGGCGACGCCGCCAGACCAGATCATTCTCGATCTCGATGCCTCCGATATCCCGCTGCATGGTGACCAGGAAGGCAAGTTCTTCCATGGCTATTACGGCCATTATTGCTACCTGCCGCTCTACATTTTCTGCGACGAGCATCTCCTGGCAGCGAAGCTTCGACCGGCCAATATCGACGGTGCCGCTGGTGCGGTCGAGGAGGTCGAGCGGATCGTGGCTCAGATCCGCGATACCTGGCCGTCGGTCCGCATTATCCTGCGCGCCGATAGCGGCTTTGCCCGCGATGAGCTGATGACTTGGGCGGAAGACAACAAGGTCGACTATCTTTTCGGGCTGGCCAAGACCAAGCGGCTGATCACCAAGATCCGCCCCGAACTCGACCTGGCCAGAGCCGAGATGGAAGCGAGCGGCGTTGCTACGCGCGTGTTCGCCGACTTCACCTGGTCGACCCTGAAGAGCTGGTCGACCAAACGGCGGGTCGTCGGCAAGGCGGAAATCCTGCCGCCGACCACCGAAGCCCCACGCGATCCCAAAAAACCCAATCTCGGCAAGGCCAATCCGCGCTTCGTGGTGACCACGATCAACGCCGAAGAGCACGACGCCCAAACGCTCTATGAGAAGCTCTACTGTGCTCGCGGCGATATGGAAAACCGAATAAAAGACAAGCAGCTCGACCTCTTCGGCACGAGGATGTCCGCTGCTTCCATGCGTGCCAACCAACTGCGCCTTTGGTTCTCAGGCTTCGCCTACACCCTGATCAAAGCCCTCCAGCGCATCGCCCTTGTCGGCACCACCCTGGAAAATGCCGGCCCCCAAAGGATCCGCTTGAGCCTGCTCAAAATCGCCGCCCAGATCACCCTGTCAGCACGAAGGCTGCGCGCTGCCATGACATCAGCCTGCCCGCATAAAGCCGAGTTCACGATCGCCTACCAAAGACTGGCCGAACTCAAGGCCTTCTGACCCACCATCCATAAGCGCAATAACGGGGCTCAAAAATCGCACCGAGACTTCCGCGCGCCCAAAAATGCCGCCATATCAGAAAATCCCTCGAACCTTGCTCAGCAAATCATCAACAGCCATGCCCCAACGACAAACGAAAGCATGGTGAGCGATGCGGGCTAGTACGGATCACAAGCCGCTACTCACCAACGCCACCCCAACGTGCCGAGGTCGTCGTACGATAAAACGACTGTATTACCGAACGAACCCGAGAGGGTTGAATTGGTTGTGTTTTTGAGGGGTAGGGGGATGTTTTGGATTGATATGAGAGCGGTTTTTTGAGCCGTTAGACGTGGTTTAAGCTAAATGTCTGATGCGTTGGTGTCGTCGCCTGTATACCAGCGGGGGTAATGCTCCTTCACCACCTCGCTATCCCGTGCCAGAGCGTGGCAGGTGTTGAGATGGGGTGGCGGGCGATCTGACTCGGTTTTTGGTTTTTTCTGGGCATTCCAGGAATGGATGGTTTGAAAGGCGGTTGTGGCAAGGGGGCCGAGCAGTTCGACCAGATGTGTGCAGCCCTGCACGCCGCCGAGCACGCGACTGACCGAGCGGCGCCAGCCCAGTCCAATTTTGAGGCCTTCAAGCTGCGCAAAGGAAGGCGTGATCGCTGGGCAGATAGCAAAGGGGGCGGACTCGGTTGATGCCTCCACCTTAACGACGGTAAGCTCGTCATCCAGCGTCATGCGCAACCACATATCATGCAGCGGCTCGCCAGGTTGGATCTCGCCGCGAAATTTGTTGGGAAACGGGTAGGACTTGACGTCGGTCAAATGCCCCTCGATATCCCAAAGCCCGTCTTTCCGCCGATATCCAAAGCAATCGATACGGCGATGGTGAATAGGCTCACGGTCTTCTGGCGGCGACAAGCTCATCGGCAACTCACTAAACATCCGGCACTACCTCGCCCATGTGGGCCAGGATCGGCCGTCAGCAAGGCTAGTCCGACTTATTTTTATCACGCTCGACCGCCTCGGTGATCAAGCGATGGGCCACATCGGTATCCCGCCAGCTACCGACACGAGTCCATTTCTCAGGCTCTAAGTCCTTGTAATGTTCAAAGAAATGCTGGATGCGCTTCAGGTCGATTTCGGGAATATCGGTCCAGCTATCCACCTTGTCATAGAGCTGCGTGATGTGTTTTGCTGGCACCGCCAGGATCTTCTCATCCCCGCCCGCTTCGTCCTCCAGCTCGAGAACACCGATCGGTCTTGCCGGCAGGATCGCCCCGGTTTGCACCGGCATCCGGCCGACCACCATCACATCCACCGGGTCGCCGTCGGCGGCAAGGGTGTGGGGGATAAAGCCGTAATTGCAGGGATAGAACATCGTCGTATAGAGGAAACGGTCAACCACGATGGCACCGCATTCCTTGTCAAACTCATACTTGATCGGGTCGGAACGCAGGGGCACCTCGATGATCACATTGATCTCATCAGGTGGATTGCTTCCGATCTTGACCCGCTTGATATCCATCCGAGCCTCTCCTCAACATCAACTGATGCGCGACCCTAACAGCCGATGGTGATTATGACCACGCGACCATAGGCGGCAGGGACATCAAGATTGCTTCGGTATTGCCACCGGTCTTCAGGCCGAACTGCGTGCCCCGGTCATAGAGGAGGTTGAACTCGACATAACGGCCCCGGCGCATCAGCTGATGAGCTCGCTCCGCTTCGGTCCAGGACCGATCGAAATGGCGCCGCACGATCTTCGGGTAAATGTCTAGGAACGCTTCGCCTACTGCCTGCGTAAAGGCGAAATGCGTTTCCGGATCATCGTCGAGATAGTCATAAAAAATTCCGCCGACACCGCGATGCTCATTGCGGTGCGGCAAGAAGAAATACTCATCGGCCCAATTCTTGAAACGCGGATAATGCTCGGGATCAAAGTCATCACAAGCCTGTTTCAGCCGGGCATGAAAGGCTTTTGTGTCTTCATCATCGGGGGTGATGGGATTGAGGTCGGCGCCGCCTCCGAACCAGATTTTTGAGGTTTGAATATGGCGGGTATTCATATGGACCGGCGGTACATGTGGGGATCTGGGATGGGCGACCAGCGAGATGCCGCTTGCCCAGAAATTAGGGTTGACGTCGGCGCCTGGGATCTGTTTGGCGAATTCCGGCTTGAATTCGCCAAACACTGTGGAAACGTTGACGCCCATCTTTTCGAAGACGCGGCCGCGCATCAAGCCCATGACGCCACCACCACCTTCCGGGCGGTCCCAGGGCGTTCGCTCGAAGCGGCCAGGCGGCAGCGTCTCATGGTCGGGGCCCCGATAATCGTCTTCGATCGCCTCAATGTCTTCGCAGATCCTATCGCGTAACTGCTCGAACCAGGATCTTGCCCGCCTCTGAAACTCTTTTGCATCGTCTGTCATTATTCGTCTCCGTCCAACACCTTCCCACGATCAGCGCGATGGGACCGCCTGGGGAGGTTGCTATAGAACACATCCGGCAGCGAGGTAAGGGTAACAGACGGGCCTGATCAATTCGGATTTTTGGGGACCTACTTATCGAGTCTCGGCATCATTTTTCGGAAAGCCGTCCGTCTGCCGAAGCGCCTCACCGATCACAACCGCGAGGGATGTCACCAGATTGAGCGATCGAGCGCCTGCCGCCATGGGCACGTTTAGGGCTAGATCCGCTTGCTCGTGCACCTCATCCGGCACACCGGCACTCTCGCGACCGCCAAGCAGGATGTCACCGCGGCGAAATGCAGCCTGATGATAGGGCTGCCCAGACTTGGTGGTTAGCAGGACCAAGCGTTGGCCGTCGGCTTGCCTCGCCCCATCGAAGGCTTGCCAGGATGGCCAGCGCCGAACGGCAGTGCGGTTGAGGTAGTCCATGCCGACCCGTCGCAAGCGTCTTTCGTCCCAGATGAAGCCGCAAGGCTCGATAATCTCTACTGGTAATGCCAGGCAGGCAGCGAGACGAATTGCCGCCGCTACGTTAGTAGCCATATCTGGCTGAAATAGGGCAATCTTCACGGGTTGTTGGGCCTTTCGAGGTACACTTCAACCTTGTCGAAGCGGTGTTAAGTGCTTCCGCTGGATGCGACTTTCTGTCCTTAAGGTTGCGTCCTGGCTGCGGTCACTTTACATAGCGTTTCTGAATTACGTGCAAATAGACTGGGCGCAAAAATATGGCCGAATTGGCTCAAGGTCATCAGCAAGATCATGAAGACGGGGCGCCGCGCCGCGATTTTCTCTATCTCTTGACAGGCGCTGCGACCGCGGTTGGCGCTGGTGCGATGGTTTGGCCGTTGGTCGATACCATGAATCCCTCCGCAGACGTTCTGGCACTTGCATCGACCGAGGTCGATCTCAGTGCCATCGAAGAGGGGATGTCAGTCACCGTGAAGTGGCGGGGCAAGCCCGTTTTCATCCGGCATCGGACCGCTGACGAAATCCAAGAAGCAGGTGCTGTTGAACTCGGAGAGCTTCGTGACCCCCAGCCGGATAGCGCGCGCGCCGAAAAGCCTAATTGGCTGATCATGGTCGGGGTTTGCACCCATCTCGGTTGCGTGCCGCTTGGCCAGAAGCCGAATGAAGAAACTGGTGAGTATGGCGGCTGGTTCTGCCCTTGCCATGGCTCGCATTACGACACATCAGGACGCATCCGCAAGGGACCTGCACCGCTCAATCTTGAGGTGCCACAATATACATTCCTGGATGACACCACGGTTCGAATCGGCTGAGTCCTTAAGAACCTGATAAGGTAGAAAGATCATGAGCGCAGGCACCGGCAGTAACATCTATACCAATCCGGTCGTCCGCTGGATCGAGCATCGCCTGCCGATCTTCAGCACGATGGATCATATGGTCGGAACACAATATCCGACCCCGCGCAATCTGAACTATATGTGGAATTTCGGCTCGCTCGCCGGCATCGCGCTCGTTCTGCAGATCGTCACCGGCATCGTGCTCGCCATGCATTACACCCCGCATGTCGATCATGCTTTTGCCAGTGTCGAGCACATCATGCGCAACGTGAACTTCGGCTGGTTGATCCGTTACGCCCATGCCAATGGCGCCTCCTTCTTCTTCATCGTCGTCTACATCCACATTTTTCGCGGCCTCTATTACGGCTCTTACAAAACGCCGAGAGAATTGCTCTGGATGCTGGGTGTGGTCATCATGCTCTTGATGATGGCGACCGCGTTTATGGGGTATGTCCTTCCCTGGGGCCAGATGAGTTTTTGGGGTGCGACCGTCATTACCAACCTCTTCTCGGCGATCCCAATCGTCGGTGAGAGCATCGTCACCTGGCTCTGGGGTGGCTTTTCGGTCGACAACCCGACGCTCGCCCGGTTCTTCTCCCTGCATTACCTCCTGCCGTTCGCTATCGTCGGCGTGGTGGTGTTGCATATCGTAGCACTGCATCAATTCGGCTCAAACAACCCCCTTGGTATCGATCGGAAGTCGCCGAAGGATTCGATCCCATTCCATCCCTACTACACAGTCAAGGATCTGTTCGGGCTCGGCGTATTCCTGATCGCTCTTGCGATCTTTGTCTTCTACTTCCCGAATATCCTTGGCCACCCCGACAATTATATCGAAGCCAATCCGCTCTCGACGCCAGCGCATATCGTGCCTGAATGGTACTTCCTGCCCTTTTATGCGATCTTGCGTGCTATCACCTTCGACATCCTGTTCATCCCAGCCAAGCTTGGTGGCGTGCTGATGATGTTCGGCTCGATCGCCGTGCTGTTCATCTTGCCTTGGCTAGATCGTTCGCCGGTGCGCAGTGCCAGATTCCGCCCGATCTACAAGTGGTTCTTCTGGGTGTTGCTTGCCGATTGCTTGCTGCTTGGCTATCTCGGTGCGAAGCCTGCCGAGGGTACTTATGTTCTCTTGGCGCAGCTTGGTACGGTCTACTACTTCTTCCATTTCCTGATCCTGCTGCCGCTGCTCGGCTCCCTGGAGCGGCCGAAACCCCTACCTGCCAGCATCAGTGAGCCTGTGCTCGCCGATGCTCAGGCCACCCCGGCTGAATGAGGCTATCGATGTCATCCTTCAAGACCCTGGTCGCCGCATCGATCCTAACGGCTGGATGCGGCCTCATCTCGGAACAAGCCTCTGCAGCGGGAGCTTCCGTCGATCTTCTGGAGAAAAGCTGGTCCCATGACGGGCTGTTTGGCACCTATGACAGATCGGCAGCTCAACGTGGATTTCAGGTCTACAGGGAAGTCTGTGCCGGTTGTCATGGCCTCGAGTTTATCGCGTTTCGCAATCTGGCCGATCTCGGTTTCAACGAGAGCGAGGTCAAGGCCCTTGCCGCGGAATATGAGGTGACCGACGGGCCGGACGACGAAGGCGAGATGTTTGAGCGTCCTGCAAGGCCGTCCGATCATTTGCCGTCACCCTTTCCCAATGAAAACGCCGCGCGCGCTTCCAATAATGGGGCTTATCCTCCGGATCTTTCGCTGATTACAAAGGCGCGTCCTAATGGGACGAACTACATTTACAGCCTCATGATGGGGTATGGAGATGCGCCGGCTGACGTCGAAATAGGCGATGCAATGAACTACAACGCCTATTTCCCAGGCCATCAGATCGCGATGGCCCAGCCGCTTTATGAAGAATCGGTCGAGTATGCCGATGGCACGGCCGCGACCCTGGAACAGCATGCAAACGACATCGCTGTCTTCTTGACCTGGGCTGCCGAGCCCAAGCTAGAAGAGCGCAAGGGAACAGGTCTGAAGGCGATGATGTTCCTGGTACTCCTCACCGGTCTGTTCTACGCAACTAAGCGGAAGATCTGGTCAGACATTCACTAATCCGAACGACTGGTGGGCGGGATAGAAGCTCATCAGTAACATCTAGTGGAATGTCGTCAGACGGCAGCTTTGCCGGCCCGAAAAACTTGGCAGCATACCCTCGTCCCAGGTGATATCGGTCAAACCACATGGCGTGGTCACACCACTAATCGACCAGGTGCAGCCATTTTAGGCAGTCAGCGAAGATCGCATCCGAATCCGCTTCGTGAAGCAGCAGATGATGTCGATCCGGGTAGTAGCGGACATCGTCCTGTTCGTCCAAGGACCTCGCCAAGTCATCGATGGCGCGTCTTGGGATGGTGCCGTCGAGCTCGCCGTAAAGCAGAAATGTTGGTGGCAATGTGCCTCGAAGATCCTGGGATGCGATCGTTGCAAGATCGACCAAGCCCTCATAGGTGCCAACACTCAGTTCCCTTAAAATCAACGGATCATCAGCAAGTCTTGCTGCTTCGCTAGGATCGAGCCAGGGACGCCCGCCGCGCCGAAGCTCGATCGCGAGCCAGGGCAATGCCAGTGCTGCAAGACGCAGGACGGAGTCATGGACTTGGCGGAGCGGCATGTCACCGCCGACACCAGGTGCTGCCACGATCAGCCGATCGACGCCACTGACCTGACCGCTGGCCATGCCGGCGAGGGCGACCGCACCGCCCATGCTTTCGCCCATGACATAAAGCGGAAGATCAGGATGACTGGTCTTGATGATCGATACGGCGTCAGCGAAGTCCTGAATCATATTGTCAGCGCCAGGCCAAACCCCACGACTCTCGGTCTCACCGAAACCCCGCTGATCATAAGCGACCAGCTCGACACCGTGCTCGGCAAACCATGGCCCGGCCAGCCGAAAGGCGCGGCGATAATCGCCATAGCCATGCAATCCCAACATGATGGCACGTGGTTCACCTTCGGTGGCCCAGCGCATGAGCGGCAGAACGGCGCCGTCGCCCACGACGAAGCTGTCGCCGTCAAGCTGCAAGGCGCCAGATCGCTCGGTCTTGCGCCGTTTCGGTTTCACCATCGAGGCGCCGACCACAGCCAGTGTCAGTCCAGCGAGCAGTATTCTTGACAACATCGCCACGGATAAGATTCCCTTGATGAGACCTTAAGCTCCCTCCCATTTGAGGCGGGTTATGTCAAGCAAACAAGACACCTTCGATCAGGAGAGGTGATCTATTAGGCACCTTACGGTGATTTTTAGACAATCCAAAAAAATGTATTAATTATAGAAATGATCGCCTATTAGTTTAGTTTTTCGAGATTCTAACCGACGGGAATCGATCGGAAACAATGCGATGATTGCTAAACAGCGAGCGCTTTCCCCTGATCCGATCAGGTTATTATTGGTGGATGCCAGCCAGGAAGATCACGCCCTCCTGACCGATCTTCTGGATGCGGTTAAGGATGTGCGCTTTGCCGTCGATTGGGCAATGGATCTCGCAACCGGGCGAGACCGCATGGAAAACGGTCAATTCGATGCCTGTCTCATCGATCAGACGCTTCCGGACGGCGATGGTCTGAAACTCCTTGAGACAGCTTCTGTTCGAGCTTTCGTACCGCCGATGATCCTTCTCGCTGAGCGCGGTTGCCCGGAGCTGGACAGACGTGCCATGGCGCTTGGTGCGTCGAACTTCCTTGATAAGGCGAGGCTTAACCCGACCTTGCTGGAGCGCACGATTCGCTATGCCATCAGGCAGCGGAGCCTGATGGAAGATCTGGCTCGAAAAGAACTCCGGGACGACGAAACCGGTCTTATCGGGACAACATTGTTTCGAGACCGGCTAAAGCACGCACTTGCTTTCGCGACGCGGCGGCAAAGCCAGCTGGCGGTTATGTTCATCGCAATTGATCGAGTTGATGAAACCCTAGCCATTCAGGCAAGTCGTCTCACCCGCCAACTTCGCGATACTGACACCATCGCCCGTCTGGCTGCCGGGCATTTAGCACTCATTCTCGAGGGGCTCCGTGGAGCGGATGATGCGGCCTTGGTGGCACGCAAGGTTCTGGACAAGCTTGCAGAACCGATCCCATGCCATGACGGTCAGATCAGCCCCCATCCATCGATCGGTATCGCTTTGTTTCCTGAAGATTGCGGTGGCGTCGATGCCTTATTGCGTCAGGCTGATGGAGCGATGCGCCAGGCTTTTGCCGATGGGGGGCATCAATATCGCTTCGGCTGTGATCGCCGAAATGGTGGGATGCTGCCTGAAATTCTGCTGGGCGGTGATGTTAAGCAGGCCCTGGAAGAGCAAACCCTAACGCTTCGGTATCGCCCCTTGGTGCATGTTGCTGAGACAGCGCTCAGTCTGGTTGTCGAAGTCTATACTAAAGGGCCTGAGAGCAGGCTGATCTTGCCGCGCCACTTCTTTTCGATTGCCCATGATCGCCTACTGATCGCAAGAACCATGAATTGGATGCTGATGACTGCTGTTTCGCAGCTGCTGAAATGGCGGCGTGAGGGAATCCTGAACATCGGCCTTTCCCTGCCATTTATGTCGGCACGCCCCTATGACATCCCGATCCTGGAGCAGGCCATCCGTCAGCAACTCGATCAAGTGGACATTGCGCCCGATCGGATCGAGATCGATCTCGACCAGGATCTGGTTGCTGGCGATATCGCCAGCGGTGGGCATCGCTTGGCGGGCCTTCGAAAAACGGGTGTGCGCCTGGCGCTTGACGATTTCGGGCGAGCTGAGACCAGCTTTCAACATCTCACCAGCGATCTGATCCAGAGTTTGAAGATGTCGCCCGAACTTTATCGAGATTTGCCAGGCAAAAGGTCACAAGAGACGCTTCTGAAGGCCATTGTCAATCTCGGGCATGACCTCGATCTCAGGGTCGTTGCCAATGGTGTCCGCGATGACCGTCAATTCGCTTTTCTGCGTAAGATCGGTTGCGATGCCATCAAGCTGCAGGTAGCCGGGTCAAGTTTGACAGCTGATACGGTAAGCAGTTGGTTGCGTCAGCAACATGGACATCCGTCATCTGCGAAACCCCAGACATTGGCGAAAGCGCCATCGGCAGCGAATCGTGAACCTGCTGCCCCGGCAATGATGGCTTCAGGTGCCAAAGAACCGTTGTTCTCGCTTGACACTTATTGAGACGCCGAGGGGTTCGATAAGAAAAGCCTAAAGCGCTCGACCGTCGTTTGTGTCTGGTATCAACTTAAGAGCAAGCCATTCATTATCCGATAGTCTCCGGCTCTGCAACACGCCGACACAGGTCCGCATACCCTTGGACCTCCAGGTTCTTTCTTCGAAGGTGGCCCAACGTCAATGCAGTGGCTAAGCCACTTAGGTTGCGGTGCCACCGATGGTCAGGCCATCGATTCTGAGTGTGGGCTGGCCGACGCCTACCGGAACCCATTGGCCCTCCTTGCCACAGGTGCCGATGCCGTTGTCGAGCTTCATATCGTTGCCCACGGCGCGCACCTTGGTCAGGCAATCTGGACCGTTGCCGATGATCGTCGCTCCTTTCACCGGAGCGGTAATTTTCCCATTTTCGATCAGATAGGCTTCTGATGCGGTGAAGACGAACTTGCCTGAAGTGATGTCAACTTGCCCGCCGCCGAAACTGACGGCGAAAAGACCGTGCCGAACGCCTTCGAGGATCTCGGAGGGATCGTCGGTGCCTGAGCGCATATAGGTATTGGTCATGCGCGGCATCGGCTGGTGGGCGAAGCTCTGGCGGCGCCCATTGCCCGTTGGCGTCTGTCCCATCAGCCTGGCGTTCTGGCGATCTTGCATATAGCCGACCAGGATCCCATCCTCGATCAGGACGTTGCAGCCAGAGGGCGTTCCCTCATCATCGACCGTAAGCGAACCACGGCGGTCATTAAGCGTGCCGTCATCGACCACGGTGACGCCGGGTGCCGCCACGCGTTCACCGAGAAGCCCAGCAAAGGCTGATGTTTCTTTGCGGTTGAAGTCACCCTCCAACCCATGACCGATCGCCTCATGCAGTAAGATACCTGGCCAACCGGGACCCAGCACCACGTTCATCTCGCCGGCAGGCGCTGCGACGGCATCGAGTTTGACGGTGGCTTCACGGATTGCTTCATCAACCATTGAATGCCATTTTGCTTGATCGAGGAACGTGTCGTAGGCAACCCGGCCGCCGGCGCCGCAGCTCCCGCTTTCCATATGCAGGCCGTCGCCGACCACGACATTGATATTGAGCCGCACCAAAGGCCGGATGTCGCTTTGACGAAGACCGTCGGGGCGGATGATTTCGACCTGCTGCCATGACCCGGCAAGGCTGGCGCTGACTTGCTTGACGCGGACATCTTTGCCGCGCGCATAGGCGTCGATCTGCTCGAGAACGGCGATCTTCTTAGTGTGCTCCTGCATTTGGAGAGGATTATCGCTGGTATAGCGGCGCTGATTTGTGCCTTGGGATGGCAAAGCCAGGGAGCCACTATGTCCGGCTCGGACCGCGCCAACGGCATCCAATGCGCGAACCACGGCGGCTTCGCTGAAGTCCTGACTGTGAGCGCAACCCACGGCCTCGCCGGCAACAGCACGTAAGCCGAAGCCTTGGCTGGTGTCGAAGGAGGCGTTTTTCAAACGGCCGTCATCGAAGCTGAAGCTCTCAGTCTCGCGGTATTCAGCGAAAAGCTCCCCATCATCGACGCCGCCAAGACCGTCACCGATCAGGTCGATGAGCCTGTCGGGCTCAATATCAAAGCGATCGATAAGGGATTCATCCAAGCTGGTCGGGTCAGCCATCTCGATATCCTTGCGATATGCCTGCGTTTCGCGACTAGGTGTCGCGCATCGCCATTAACCAATCGATAACCTTTTTTAAATAGCTTTTCATCAACTATAAACTCAAGCGGCACGGTCAGCACTAGATGATTGAGAATCAGCCGGTTGAATTGCGACATACTGTCTCCAAACCCCGGTCTTAGCCAATGGTTTATGGAATTCAGAATTTACCACGGTAACCTCTTGGTGTACCTACCCCGAGGTTGCAAACTCACCAGCTGAGTTGAAACTCGAAACAAAGTGCGAGAAGCTTGCATGCCGCTGCTCATCTTAACGATCTCGATGGTCTTCATAGGCGCTCAGGACCTCTGGGCCGCTGGCGCTGAACCCTGGCAATTGGGTTTTCAGGACGCCGTATCGCCGGTGATGGAACAGATTGTCTCGTTTCATAACTTGCTGCTGTGGATCATCACGCTGATCACGATCTTCGTGCTCGTATTGCTTGCCTACACTTGCATCCGTTTCAAGGCATCGAACAACAAAGTACCCTCCAAACGGACCCACCATGCGATGATCGAGGTTGCTTGGACGGCAATTCCCGTCCTTATCCTCGTGGTGATCGCTATCCCTTCGTTCAAGCTCCTCTACTATGCCGATGTTGTGAGAGAAGGCGAAACCGATATGACGGTGAAGGCTATCGGTCGCCAGTGGTATTGGTCTTACGAGTATCCGGATTACGAGAACTTTACCTTCGATGCCTTTATGATTGCCGATGAGGATATCGACGAGGCTGCGGGTCAAAAGCGCCTGCTCGAAACCGACAATCGTGTGGTTGTTCCCGTCGAGACCAATATACGCCTCCTGACGACGGCATCCGATGTGATCCATAGCTGGGCAATGCCCGCTTTCGGTGTCAAGTTGGACGCCGTTCCTGGTCATGTGAACGAGGTTTGGTTCCGCGTAGACGAGCCTGGAACCTATTACGGCCAATGCTCCGAGTTATGCGGAGCCTATCATGGCTTCATGCCGATCACCGTTGAAGCGGTGTCGAAAGCAGACTTCGAAGCTTGGGCCAAGCAGGCTCAAGAAGAGTTTGCCCAAGCATCACCTGTTGACGTCGCCGCACGCTGAAGACTTTAGGGAACGAGGAGAGCCGGGATGGCCCATGATGCCGCGCTAGTGGATGACCACGGGGCACCTAAGAGCTTTGTGACCAGGTGGGTCTATTCCACCAATCATAAAGATATCGGTACGCTGTATCTGAGTTCGGCGTTCATTGCCGGGATCATCGGTCTGATCTTGTCGGTGCTTTTCCGCCTCGAGTTAATGGCGCCCGGCATGCAGTATTTCGGGGACGATCCGCACGTCTACAACGTTCTGGTGACGGCCCATGGCCTGATCATGGTGTTCTTCTTCATCATGCCTGCCTTGATCGGCGGTTTCGGCAATTGGATGGTGCCGTTGATGATCGGAGCGCCGGATATGGCGTTTCCGCGGATGAACAATATCAGCTTTTGGCTCCTAGTGCCGGCTTTTCTGCTGCTTGTCGGCTCGCTCTTTATTGGTGATGGCGTCGGTGGCGGCTGGACGATCTACCCACCATTGTCATCCTCTGTCGGCAACGGTTCCGTCTCTGTGGATATGGCCATCTTCGCGCTCCATCTCGCCGGCGCGTCGTCGTTGCTCGGGGCGATCAACTTCATCACCACGATCTTCAATATGCGCGCTCCCGGTATGACGTTGCACAAGATGCCGCTGTTTGGTTGGTCTATCTTGGTGACGGCATTCCTTCTGCTGCTTGCTGTGCCCGTTTTGGCCGGTGCGATCACGATGCTTCTGACTGATCGGAATTTCGGCACCAGTTTCTTCGTGCCGGAAGGTGGTGGTGACCCGATCTTGTTCCAGCATCTCTTCTGGTTCTTCGGTCATCCCGAAGTCTACATCATGATCTTGCCGGGCTTCGGCATTGTTAGCCACATCGTTTCGACCTTTTCCAAGAAGCCGGTCTTCGGCTATCTGGGCATGGCCTATGCGATGGTCGCAATTGGCGTGATTGGTTTTGTGGTCTGGGCCCATCATATGTTCACCGTAGGCATGGGCGTTGATGTCAAAGCCTACTTCGTTGCGGCGACCATGGTTATCGCGGTGCCCACGGGCATTAAGATCTTCAGTTGGATCGCCACGATGTATGGCGGTTCCATAGAATTCAAAACACCGATGCTCTGGGCCGTCGGCTTCATCTTTCTGTTCACACTCGGCGGTGTGACGGGCGTGGTGCTGGCCAATGCCGGTGTCGATATCGCCCTGCACGACACCTACTACGTTGTCGCGCATTTCCACTACGTGTTGTCGCTCGGCGCCATGTTCACGATCTTTGCTGGCATCTACTACTGGATCGGCAAGATGAGTGGACGGCAATATCCCGAAACCTTGGGAAAGATCCATTTTTGGATGACCTTCGTCGGGGTCAACCTTGCCTTCTTTCCTCAGCATTTTCTCGGTCTTGCCGGTATGCCGCGCCGGGTCCCGGACTATCCAGATGTCTATGCTGGGTGGAACATGGTTTCGTCGATTGGCGCGTATATCTCCGCAGCCAGTGCGGTGCTCTTCGTGTACGTGATGTACAAGACCTTCACATCGGGTGAGAAGTGTAGCGACAATCCCTGGGGCGAAGGTGCCGATACGCTGGAATGGACGGTCTCTTCGCCGCCACCATTCCATACCTTCAATGATCTGCCGCAGATCAAGTAGTTTGAAAGCCGGCGCGATACTATGAGCGATAAATCGATCGCCTTCACCCATCAGGTCGCGGATGTCTCTGATGTCCGTGACTTCTGGCGACTGCTCAAGCCGAATGTGATGTCGCTCGTGGTGTTTTCAGCGGGCGTCGGCCTTTACCTTGCGCCTGGTACGATTCATCCGTTGCTGGCGATCATCGCTATACTCTGTGTCGCGGTTGCCGCAGGCGCATCCGCTGCGATCAATAACAGCTACGATGCTGATATCGACCGCATCATGGTTCGCACTCAGAAGCGGCCGACAGCTTCCGGCAAAATCGACCCTGCCGATGCACTTGCTTATGGCATCACCCTGGCCGTGATCTCGATCATGGTCATGGGGCTTGCCGTCAACTGGCTCGCTGCCTCACTGCTTGCGCTGACGATTGCCTTTTATATCATCGTCTACACGATGTGGCTGAAGCGCCGCACGCCTCAAAACATTGTCATCGGAGGCGCTGCCGGCGCGTTGCCGCCGATGATTGGTTGGGCGGCCGTGACGGGCGAGATCACTGCAATGCCGGTTGTTCTGTTCGCGATCATCTTCTTTTGGACACCACCGCATTTCTGGGCATTGGCGCTGTTCAGATCTAAAGATTATGCAAATGTTGGGGTGCCGATGTTGCCGGTAACCGCCGGCGAAGTGGTAACAAGACGCCATATCCTTGCCTATACCTTGATCTTGTTGCCCATCAGTTGGCTACCTTTGGCCGTCGGTCAATCAGGCTGGATCTACGGAGGTCTGGCGACGATTTTGGGCGTCGGCTTCCTTCTCCATGCGTTTCAACTTTGGCGCGATGGAACCTATCGTTCAGCAACGAAAACCTTTCGTTTCTCAATCTTTTATCTTTTCGGCGTGTTAAGCGCCTTGGTCATCGATGATCTGCTCATCAAGCTCGGCCCCCTGATCGTGGAGCGATTGGGATGATCGAACAAGACACCTCGGTACAGCAGCGGCGACGTCGCCATAAGAACATCGCGTTGGCTCTCGGCCTCCTGGCTCTGGTTATTCTGTTTTACGTCGTGACGATGATTAAGCTCAGTGGAAATGTCGCATGATCAAGAAGCTCGGTGCGAATGCGACAACAGCCAGCTTTCTCACTGTTGTTATCCTAGGCATGCTTGGCCTCACGGCGGCATCGGTGCCTCTCTACCGCCTTTTCTGTCAAGTGACAGGCTACGGTGGAACGACACAAGTTGCTGATATAGGCTCGTCGGACGTGTCAGATCAAATGATCAGTGTTCGTTTCGATGCCAGCATCGGTGATGACCTTCCTTGGAATTTCCAGCCGGTCGAGCGGGAGATTGAGGTCAGGATCGGTGAGGAAAATCTCGCATTCTACCGAGCGACCAATGTATCTGACCAACCGATCGTCGGTGCCGCCGCCTTCAATGTGACGCCGCATAAGGTAGGACCCTATTTCTCGAAGATCGCATGCTTTTGCTTTGACGAGCAGACGCTTCAACCCGGCGAAGCGTTGGATATGCCCGTCTCCTTCTTCGTCGATCCGAGTATTCTGGATGACGAAAATACGAAAGATCTTAAGACGATCACTCTATCGTATACTTTCTTCATGCTGGAAGAAGAGAGCAAAGCTTTGGTCGGCACCTCACCCAAGGAAAGTCCGGCCTCATGACAACGAGCAATGACGCATCATGGTTTGGGATATCGTCTAAGACTGCCCTGATGCGCCTTTATTTTGACCAGAAGAGCTAGGAGAATCTGCGATGGCTTCGCCGTCCGACGCAGCCGCCCACGCTGACCATCATCATGATGTCAACCATGACTATCATCTGGTCAACCCAAGTCCATGGCCATTTATCGGCAGCCTAAGCGCAACGTTGATGGTTGTTGGCCTTTTATTTTATATGCGGGAGGTTCCGGGCGGTGTCTGGGTTCTCCTGGGCGGCTTCGTCGCTGTTCTCTACACCATGTTTGGCTGGTGGCGGGATGTGGTTAGGGAAAGCTCTGGCGGTGATCATACCGACGTGGTCTCCAAGGGCCTCCGGCTTGGCATGGCTCTCTTCATCACCTCGGAAGTTCTATTCTTTTTCGCCTTTTTTTGGGCGTTCTTCTGGGGGGCCTTGGTTCATCCGGATCCCACCACTGTCGATGGATATACCTGGCTTCCTGAGGGAACTCATGCGGTTCCAACCTGGGATATCCCATTACTCAATACGTTGATCCTGCTGCTTTCCGGTTGCACGGTGACCTGGGCGCATCACGAGATTGTGGAAGGGCGGAACGACAAGGCGAAGCTGCCGCTGTGGTTGACCGTAGGTCTCGGAGCCATTTTTACCGGCTTTCAGATCTATGAATATATGCACACCATCTATCACCCCCAGGGCTTCCAGATCTCGAGCCAGATCTTCGGGTCGACCTTCTATATGGCAACAGGTTTCCATGGGTTCCATGTCTTCGTCGGCACGACATTTCTCGCTGTCTGCCTCTACCGTGTTTATCGGGCGCATTTTAAGCCGGAGAAACATATCGGTTTCGAATCGGCCGCATGGTATTGGCATTTCGTCGATGTAGTCTGGCTGTTCCTATTCTGCTGGGTATATTGGTGGGGTGGTAGCATCGTAGCCCACTGAGCTGTGGGCTATTTGTTGGCCCAGATGATGTGGTGAAAAGCGCTTGAGTAGGATGTCAGCGGTTTGACTCTGTCGTTCTATGAAAGGCTGCCATCTTGCCCTTGATGGTTGACCAGGAGGCAGGTCACCAGGAGCGATGCTGTACCACCATTAGTCTGGTCGGCCGCCTTGTCCGGCCGTTGCCCGGCATGTGGTAAGGTCAGCTCTTCCCAGGCTTTCTTGTTGTTCGTGGGCAATGTGATTGCTCTCGCTTGGACTTTAGCGGCCAGGACACAGGGGATAGCCCTGTGCCTTTCACTATCTTTCTGGTTGGTGGAATCGTCGTCGGTTTGACCTTGTATGTCGGAAGTCAGCTTTAAGCTCACTTGTCTGGCTTCATCTCGCTATTTGGGCCGCCGCTTGTCACCGTTCTCGTCCGGGGCCCGATGCGGCAGGCGACCGCATTGATGATCGCTGCGCAATACAAACACCGCCGTCAGGACTTCGAGAACGGCGTCTCCTAGCGTTTTCCGAACAAACGACGTCACACTAGCCCACTCCCTTTTCTAACCACCCGATATGGTATGATCCTGTGGGTGGTTGGAAGGGAGTGAACAGGTTCCGAATGACCGGAAGTACTGTAGCTCAGTCTCGTCGGGTGACCTTGAGGGCACGTCGGTCCAATACAGCCTCGATCTCGCCAAGATCGATCCCGCGTGCGGCGAGTGTGGTCAGGGTAAAAAACAAGACATCTGCTGCTTCATCGATGGCATTGTTGCGATCGGGCGCTGTTGCCAATTCTTCGGCCTCTTCGCGAAGCTTGTCGGCCAAGAGTTCGCGGTCCTGGAAAAGTCGCGCGGTATAGGAGCCAGCCGGTGCCTGTTCCTTTCGGGTTTCAAGCCGGCGAACCAAGCGCGCAATCCCTTGATCCTCACCCCAGCAATTGCGTGTCCCTAGATGGCAGAAACCCGACCCTGATTGCCGAACGGTAAAGCGCAGACAATCCCGATCGCAATCCGCATCGATCCTCAAGAGCTCTTGGGTCGCACCGGAGCTCTCGCCTTTGACCCAAAGACCACGGGAGCGTGAGTGATAGATCCCAAGACCCCGGTTTAAAGCCGCGGTCACCGAGGCAAGATCCGAATAGCAAAAGCCAAGTGCTACCCCGCGCTCGTCGACCACGACGCTTGACCAAAGGCCATCTGGGCGATCGCTTTTTAGAGGTGCCGTGAATGCTTCGGCGAGGCCCAGTTGATCGGTATAGAGCGCCATGCCAATCTGAGCATCGCAACCTAGTCGGTCAAGCTCGGCCACTTCCTCGGCGGATGTGACGCCGCCAGCAATGGTGACGCTGGCATCGCCTGCCGCCTCCTTGATCTGCTTGGCGAAGGCGAGGTCCGTGCCGCCAAGCCTCCCTTCACGCTCGACGAAGGTCACCATGAAGTTCTTTGCAAGGCCGCGAAGTTCGGCAATTCGCTCAAGAACGCCTCGCCCCGTTGACTTTTGCCAACCCTCGACCACCACCTCGCCATGTTTGGCATCGAGGGCGATGATGACGCGCTCAGGCGGTAGCTTTCCCAGGATCTCCGGCCTTGCCGCCGTGCCGAGAATGACCTTGGTCGCTCCTTGGTCAAGCCACGCGATCGCCGCCTCAACACTGCGAATGCCGCCACCCACACGACAGGGTGTGATGCTGATCAGGTCGCGGATGGTGGCTTGATTGTCTCCTTGACCGAGGGCTGCATCGAGATCGATGACCGCGATCTCGCCAACCCGTCCATAGCGAGTTGCGAGCGGTCTCGGATCGCCGGCGTCGAGAGCCTTTTCTTCGCCGCCGATCAATTGTACGGCATGGCCCTCTTGAAGGTCGATCGACGGGATGATCATCTTGGCTCCGAGGTCGGTCTGATGGGAACGCCGCTTGCGATCAGGGCGTGTTTCACATCGCCGACGGTCATGTCGTTGTCATGGAAGATCGAGGCTGCAAGGACAGCATCTGCACCGGCATCGAAGGCTTCTTTCAGATGGCCTGGGCCAGCGGCCCCGCCTGATGCGATCACTGGGACATTGACCGCCTCGCTGATGGCTCGTGTCAGCTCCAGATCATAGCCGTCACGGGTTCCATCGCGATCCCAGCTGGTCAGCAAGATTTCGCCGGCACCCAGCTCGGCAGCCTGCCTCGCCCAGCCGATGGTTTCGATGCCGGTCCCTTCACGGCCACCCTTCACTAGAACTTCCGAGCGTCCATCTCGCCAGGCTGCATCGATGGCGAGCACGGTGCATTGCCGCCCAAATTGTGCGGCGATGTCGGCGAGGAGAGCCGGCCTGCTGACGGCGGCACTGTTCACCGACACCTTATCAGCACCTGCTTCAAGCAGGGCGCCCGCATCACCGACGACACGAACACCGCCACCGACCGTCAGCGGAATACCAATCTTTTCGCGCACATGCTGGACGGTGGCTACCTGGTTGCCTCGGCCCTCAGGTGTCGCGGAAACGTCGAGAATGACGATCTCATCCGCACCCTGGGCCTCGTAGAGAGCGGCACGTTCGGCTGGATCGCCAGCATCGCGCAGGCCCTGGAACTTGATGCCCTTGACCACGCGGCCATGGCTTACATCGAGGCAGGGGATAATCCGTCGGGTTAAACCCGAGTCGGACGCCGGCAGCGTTGACATTGGGTTATTCCTCCAGCCAGCGTTTTATCAGGCGGTGACCAAACGTGCCTGATAATTCAGGATGGAACTGGCAAGCTAGCACTCGACCCTGCTCCAATGCGGCAACGAAAGCCTCGCCATGGTTGGCATGGGCGACCTCGCATCCGGGGGCCATCTGCACACGAAAGCTATTGGCGAAATAGGCATAACCTGGTTCCAGCATTCGGCATCCAGCATTCGGTTCAATAAGGTTCCAGCCGAATTGCGGGACGCGGACGTTGTTCGGAAAACGGCCGACATGGCCTTCGATGGCGCCAAGCCCTTGGGCCTCCGGGCTTTCATCGCTGCTCTGAAAAATCACTTGGAGGCCGACACACATGGCAAGGGTCGAAGCCCCGTTCTTCACCCGCTCGGCGATCGCTTGGTCGAAACCGGCTTCGCGGAGCCCCATCATGGTTGCGCCGAATGTACCCACGCCAGGCAGAACGACATGGTCGGCATGTCGGATCTTGTCAGGGCCTTCGGCTAGCTCCGTGGTCTTGCCAAGTTTTTTGAAGGCAGCCCGCACTGAGGCGAGATTGGCCGTGCCGGTCGGCAAAATGAGCACGTCAGCTGTCATCAAAGCACGCCTTTGGTGCTCGGCACCTGGTCCGAACCGTCGCGTTGAATGGCGTCGCGTAGCGCAAGGGCAAGAGCCTTGAAGGCAGCTTCTGCCTTATGATGATCGTTCTCGCCTCTAAGCACATCCACATGGAGTGCTGACTTTGAGGCCATGGCGAGCGAAGTGAAGACATGGACGATATTTTCGCAAGCGAGCTCGCCCAGGCATTCGCGTCGCAAGTCAAGATCGATGACGGCCGAAGGGCGCCCGGAAAGATCAATCACTACGCGGGCAAGAGCCTCATCCAGCGGCGCGTAGGCATGGGCAAAACGCTTGATGCCCCGGCGATCGCCGAGCGCCTGATCGAGGGCTTGCCCAAGAGCAAGGGCGCAGTCTTCGGCGGTATGATGATCATCGACCTCGAGATCACCCCTGCAGCGCAGGATCAGATCGAGGCGCGCATGCTTGGTGAGGCTGATCAGCATATGGTCGAGAAAACCGATCCCGGTTCCGATGTCAGCCTTGCCGGTCCCGTCGAGAATAAGGTCCAGCTCAATCGAGGTTTCCGACGTCTTTCGGCTTATCTTGGCATGACGAGCTCGGATGACCGGTGAAACGGGCGCGTTCATGAAACAATCTGGGCGAGCGCCGTCACCACGATGTCGCTCCCGCCCTTCGCCTTGATTTCGGGGATGATCGCCGGCAGGTCACGGCGGAGCAGGGCGGCTTTCAGGGCAAATCCCTGATCACCATGCAAGGGCGCCATGGTCGGCTCGCGCATCGAGGGCAGAACCGCGATCACGGCTTCCAGCTGATCGCCCGGAACATTGACCTCGAGCATCACCCGTTCGCGCGCATCGAGCACCGAGCGCAGCAACAGGATCAGCCGTTCGATCCGCTCGCGTTTTTCTGTCACATCCAAAGCTCTGGGGTGGGCGTAAAGCCGCGTTGAGGAGTGCATCACCTCATCGATAATCACGAGCCCGTTGGCTTTGAGTGTTTCGCCAGTCGCGGTGTTGTCGATGATGCAATCGGCATCCTCAGGCGGGAACACCTCGGTTGCACCATAGGTTCGGACCACCCTGGCATCGAGACCGCGTTGCTCAAGCCATTGCTCGGTCAGGCGGCGATACTCGGACGCGATACGAAACGGTCCTTTCTTCCCGAGATCGTCGCCGGCGAAAGCGGGCAAGGCGGCGACCACCACGCGCACCGGGTCCATCTCGGTATCGAGCAGCTCGACTAGATCGACCCCTTTTTCGGCGACCCAGTCAGCGCCCGCGAAACCGAGATCGCGCGATCCCAGATGCAGCATTTCGACGATATTCTGCGGTTTTAGAATTTTGGTCTCGAAACCCTCCACCGACAAGGTCGGGCGGTAGCCACGCTTGCCGAAAGTGACGCGAATGCCGGCATCGCGCAAGAGAGTAAGGACACCTTCCTCCATCCGCCCTTTAGGCAGGGCAAGGTGAACCAGCGAGGAAGGAATTTCGCTTGGACTGCTCAATGGATGTCTCATGCTGTTCGATGGTGGGACTGGATGATCGGAAACCTAACCCCAGACCGGCCGAACGGCAAGCGGCGCTTATAGTTTTAAGAAATCTCCACCAGAGCGATCGGTATCCCAAGGGAGTGTCGTCGCGCTTACCTAATCGAGTTTGGTGCCGTTCTGAGGTCAACGGATAGTCGGCAGATCAATCAATTCAAACACATCTTGGGAATGTTGCGCCGATGAGGCCCTGCCGATAACGGCCTTTTCTACCCCGATGTTGGCCTGATACTTCTTTGTCGTCACGATGGAATCTACCTCGTTTCCATCTCGAAGGCGTGTCACCAAAGCAAGGATCGGCCTGTCATCGAGATGGGCGCGTGCTTCCTCCAGCCGATCAATCAAGTCGCCTTTTGGCAGGACCTTTGCTTCTAGCTTGAGATCATCAGGTGCTGCCTTTTCATCGATGATCAGGACAGCCCTCAGGTCAGACTGGTGATCGAGTAATTGAGCTGGATCGGGAATATCATCCGCCAGGTCGACCAATGAATTCTGGATCGCTCCAAGATTCTCCGCGAAGGCCGCAGTACTGGCGCTGTTCAAGCTATCCAAGGAGGTCATGGGAAGCGTGGCCGTGGCCATGGGCTTTTGATCAGGCTTCAGCTCTTGCTCGTCTGACGAATTGTCGTCTGTTGTCGACGGTTTCAGCTGAGGCTGATGGGAAGGCAGTTGGGCGAGTGCGGCCGTCGCTTGTTCCGAAAGAAGTTGATCGGAAGGTCGTTGGGCAGGCGCCGCGACGATAGCGGTTTCCTGACCCTCCGTCGCCTCTAGTGTTCTTGATCGTTCATCTGCTGAGATCGAGGGGCTTGCTTTAGCGCTGCGCGGAGTTTCTTGTCTTTTTGCAGCAATTGTTGGGGGAAGATTGGCATCCGATCCCTGCATTTCGGCCCGCTTGAAGCGTTTCATGGTCGAGCGCGCTGTTTCGGCAAGATCAGCTTCCTTTATCGTGACACTCTCAGAAGTCACGCCGACGGCATCAATGGACTGCTCGACCGGGTGTTCTCTTTGATAGAACTGGTCCGGCCTGGTCACGATGAAGAGCAGGAGGCAGGCTGCCATGCCGACGAGCGATCCACCCCAGCCCCAAAAGCGGCGGCTCGGTCTTTTCAGGGCATGAATATTAGTGGGCTGCCCCGATTGCCGCTTGGCTTTCGCCGCCACCGTTGCGGCGATGCCGGATGATATTCGGGACTGAACATCGTCTATCCCAGCATGTTCAAGGGCGTCGATCTCGTTATCGATCGCCTCGCCGTCATCCAGCTTCACCAGCAGGCGCCCGGCGGGTGAGCTATGCTTAAGCGCCAGCTTTCGTGCGGCCGAAATCGAGGCATTCGGGGAGAGGCCAAGCGCGTCGAGATCGGCCAATACCTGATCGATCGGCCAGTCTTCGATCGAGTGCTGATCGTTGAGGGCGGCAAGGGACCTGCCAATCAGGATCCTACGACCGACGGTCATGCCGACACCTCCTGATCATCATCGTGCTGCTCAAGCAGATAGGCGTTTGTGGCTCTTCTCAGACGTTTTCTGAAATTAGCGATCTCAGCTGGTGAGCGATCCAGCCTTGCCGAGAGTTCGCTTGTCTGATCGATGTCCTCGATCAGCATCAAGGCCGCCATCTCTCCCATGACAGGGTCGATTTCATGAAGGTGGCCGAGGAGACGGCGCTGCTCGGAACGCCAAAGCGCGATCCGTTCCTGATCCGGTGTCTCATCAGCACGATCTGGCGGCCAACCACCGTTTTCTGCCCCGCGCCGGCCGTCATCGGCAAGGGTCAGGCGGTTTTCGGCAGCCGTCGCCGCATGGGAGATATCGGAAACCACGATGCCCGCCAGATGCTGAAATAGCGAGCAAGTATCCTTCGACCAGACACGAACGCCATCCATGGTTTTGGCGATCGCATCATTCACGAAGTCTTCCGCCTCGGCGGCACCCGGTGCGATCGAGCCGAACTGGCCGCGCCAGGTCATGCGCGAAAGTCGTGACATGGCGAGCAGCAAAAGGCGAGGGACAAGATCGTCCCAATCGACGACTGTCCAGTCGACGGTCCGGTTGCCGTCATCGTCTCTCGGACCGCTCGAGGCGATGGGACGAGCGCTTTTTGATGACCGTCGCATCGCCTCGACGTTATCGTTTGGATTCTGCATCAGTTCAACGGCTGCATCGCTTCAGCACTTTCGGCGAGCTTGATGAGCTGCAGAAACTCGGAACGATAGCCAAAAGCGTCCTCGCCGCGAGCATCCCTGGCAATCCGATGGACCGTCTCGAAATCGAGATCCTCGACATTAGGATCTTGTTTGAGGATTTGTCCGAAACCCGCAACGGCGGCGGCGAACCTCGCTTCATCCGGTGCCTGATCGAAACCGGTCCTGCTCGACGTCGTGATCGGCTGCTCCAGCAGCAGGCTTTCATCCTCGCCGGGCTGCTTGTAGCGAAGACGCAACCAGGCAAGCTCGCCTTCATGAGGATCATCGCTCGCCGCTGCCTTCAGGATCCCATAGCGTTGATCGTCGACCAGGCGAGATGGGCTATCCGGTGCTGTGATCTCATAAAGAGCGGTGACGGTATGGCCGCTGCCGATCTCGCCAGCATCGACCTTGTCGTTGTTGAAATCCTCTCGTGCAAGCATGCGCGTTTCATAGCCGATCAAACGATATTCCGCGACCTCATTCGGATTGAACTCAATTTGGATTTTCACGTCATTGGCGATCGGGAAGAGGGTTGAGCCTATCTCGTCGACCAGAACTTTGTGTGCTTCCATGAGGCTGTCGATATAGCTGGCATTGCCGTTACCGGCTTGCGCCAGTTTCTGCATCAACAGGTCGTTCAGATTGCCGCGCCCGAATCCCAGGATTGAGAGATAGACACCGTTTTTGCGCTTGCCGGCGATGTAGTCTTCCAGACGGCCGGGGTCGGAGAGCCCGACATTAAAATCACCATCGGTCGCCAGGATGACCCGATTGATCGCCTCCTCATCGAACGTGGCTTCGGCCAGCCGATAGGCTTCACGAATGCCATCAGCACCGGCCGTGCTGCCACCTGCCTCAAAATGATCGATCGCATGCAGGATTTCTGATTTGTCCTTACCGCTGGTCGGTTTCAGTATCACGCCGGCTGAGCCTGCATAGGTCACGATGGCGATGCGATCATCGGCGCTCATCTGATTGACCAGCATCCTGAAGGAACGCTTCAGGAGCGGCAGCTTGTCCGGGCTGTTCATGGAGCCCGAGGTATCCACAAGAAAAACCAGATTGGCGGGCGGGCGCTTGGCCTCCTCGATCGAATAGCCTTTGAGACCGATGCGCAACAGTTGACTGCCGCTATCCCAGGGTGAATCGAAAAGGGCAATGTCGGCATTGAAGGGCTGGTGGGGAGCTTCCGGTTTGGCGTAGGCATAATCAAAATAATTGATCAATTCTTCAATCCGGACCGCATCGATCGGCGGCAGCATGCCGTCTTTCAGGAACCGGCGAACATTGGCATAAGCGGCGGTATCGACATCGATGGAGAAGGTCGATACCGGCTCGTCGCTGACCAGCTTGACCGGATTGGCGTCTATATTCTGATAGCGCTCGCGATCGTCGCTGGGCAAGGGACGGTAGAGGGGCGGTTGGTGATCGATGACGGTACCCACCATCGCCCGTTGCTTCATGGACGAGAGGGGTGCGATTGTTTGGGGCACATCGATTTCTGCGCTGAGCGGGGCAAGAGCAGCTTCGGCGCGGGAGACAGGCTCGGCCATCTCGTCCGTCAATGGCGGCAGTTGGCCATTAGCGGGGGCGGGCACTACCTCCTCGGATAGGACGTTATCTTGACGATCTTTGGAAGCCGTGTTGCCGGCGACTTGGTCTTCCAGCTCGGCGATCGAGCAGGCGACAGCTGCCAGCCCGATCACGGCCATGGCGCCCGTTATGACAAGTTTCTTTTGCATCGGCGTTCCTTTCGACGTTCATCATTGCCTATGAACGTTTGCCGACGAGCTGTTATCGAAATGCCATATGGTCCGAATTTTTCTTTTAAAAAATGTCAAACGACAGTGGACAAGGTCCTGAATCCCAAAGCAACATATTGATAAGTAATAAAAATCAAAGGTCGTAGAGGGGGCGTATGGCTTCGGCGAGGCTGGTCAGTAGCTGGTTGTCCGACCAGCCAACAACGGCAAAGCCATGCTGGCCGTCTCGCCAGTCGATCACATTCAGATCGCGATTAGCAGACGCTGTCAACGCCTTCACCTCCTTGGTCGAGGGAATAATGCAAAGGGCGAGCGGCTGATCGTCGGCATCGAGATAGACCAGCTGAGCGACCGGATTTTCGTTAATGCCCAGGAGCCTGGCGCCTTGGAACGTGACGCCATAGGCGGATAGGTCGGGCACGGGGATCGGGCGTTTCAGCATCTTGGCGAGCCATTGCTCGATATGCTCTTGCTCATCAGCGCCGACTTCCACCAGATGACGTCTCGCTGTTGAGGCATAGACCCGATGATATTGCGCAATTTGATTGAGCCAGCTCTTACTCGCCGTAAGCTCGCCTCCAAGGCTTGCGACCTCGCGCACTGCCGCTTGTCTGGCGCTTTCGGCAATCGCCAAATTAGCCTGAAGGGCGTTAACCTGCTGCTCGGTAATGAGCGCTTGTTGTCTGGCATCGTCGCGTTCCGCGATGACGTTCTGCTGCTCTGCCTCAAGGGAAGCGAGGCGGTTTTGCAAGCTGCGCTGCGCTTCGCGGGTATTGGTAAGGGCCGTTTGGTCTGCTGCCGATTGTTTCAGGGTCTTTTCCAGGTCTTCGGAAAGCTCGGCCAGGCGTTGTTGTGTGCTGGCCAGCTCGTCGGTGAGGTCGCTCGACTGCTCGCGCAGCAGGCCACGAACTCTCTTGGTTTCGCCTTGTTCGGCGGCCAACGCTTCTCGGATGACGGAAAGATCCGCTGTCACCTGCTCCTGTTCCTGGGTAAGGGTAGCGAGCTCGGTATTGCGCTCATCGACGAGGGCTGCCAGCTGCTCATTCTCGCCGGCAAGCTGATCGTAGCGGTTTTGCAGGGTCGCTTGGCCGGTCTCGAGGCGCTGGATGAGATCGTTGCGCCTGGCTAAGCGCTCATTCGCAAGCTCGCTCTCCCTCACGGATTGTGCCGAGAGGGCAGACAGGCGCGCCAACTCCGCCGAGGCGTCGGCGAGTTGCTCCTGATTGACGTCGGACGTTGCCGAAGCTTCCGCGAGAATTCTCTCGAAGCGGGCGCGGTCGTCCTGGTAGGTGGTGGTGACATGCAGGAGCGCGCCAAGGCTTGCAAAGAGCAAAAGCGATGCAGCTGCCGCCAGGCCGCCATAACCGAAGCCGGATGGGACCACGGGGCGAAGCTCGACGATCTCAGCCTCATCCTCGCGAACGGTTTGCTCGGTGGATGTCGCGGGCTGCATCGCGACCAGCACATCATTCGACGCATGGCTGCGGATCAGGGAGACAAGCTTATCCGGCACCTGAACCGCGGCGACATCGTCAAGGAGCGTATCCAAACCTGCATTGGTCGTGCGCAGGTCTTCGGCCAGTCGCTGGGCCTCTGCATCTTTAAGAAGTAGATCACGCACCATCGCCTCGTCTTCAGGCGTCAGCGGTGCATCACGCCCCGCCTCGCGATCGATGAAAGCGACGATTTTTTCGAGAACGTCGTCAGAGAAATTGGGATCGGCAAACACTTACGAGAGCCCCCCACTCTGTAATGCTTCGGTCGCGTTTTTGATCACCGCCTTGGCCCGCGAAACACGTGACAATACGGTTCCGATCGGCACGCCGAGTTCGTCTGCAATTTCCCGGTAAGTATAACCATAGGCGTGTATCTTGGTCACAAGAATAAAATCCTCATCACTTAGCTTGGTGCAAGCACGGCGGATGTCGGATAGCATCAATTGCGCTTGAACCTCGCTTTCGAAACCGGATGCCATGACCTTGTCAGGTTCGGGGAGTTCCTGCTCTTGGCGTTGCCGCCTCTGGCGCAATTCGTTGAACCAGATCGAATCCATGATCTTGGCGACCCATCGGTCCAACCGGGTCCCAGGCTGCCATTGATGCGATCGGGACAACGCGCGCAGGCAGGTGCGTTGCAGCAAGTCATCGGCTTGCTCGGCCGAGCGTGTGAGATAAAGGGCATGGACCTTGAGCTTCGGAAGAAGGGCGACCAGCTCTTCCTCGATACCTTGTGATGCCTCGGCGGGCGGTTTTTCGTCGTTGGAAATAGGCATCAGTGTTGTTGGTTAAAAACCCAGTCGCCAAGGCGTGAGGATTATTTTTCGACCCGAAGCAAGAAAGTGCTGAGAAAGTTATACGCCATCGCCGGACGAACCCGGACGTAGAGAGAAGGCACGCCTGGACAATTGACGGTTTTTCAGCCGGCGATTTCCGTATCGTCATGAGATACATAGCCTTTTTAAAACGAATTGTCGAAGTCGTTCTTGCTATTAGGTCTGAACACCCGTGCTGCTGGTTTTATTGCAATCCTGAGACATTGAATGATGTCACGGCCCTGTCTTGGGGTCCGATAAGGGCGATACTTCGGCATTTTTTGACAGAAAGGTTAGGAAAGAGAAAAAGAACTGCAATAAAAGTGGCGGCCTAGGTGTCCTTTAAGGGTATGCGTTCACCGCTCGATAGAGCTGATGTCGGCGGGGGCCAATGCAGGAGGACATCGTATGACGATGAGATCTGCGAGTTCGGTTCAATCGATCAGACAATCACTCAGCAAGGAGCGATCCTTCCGCGAGCTTCTGGTAGTGAAGAAGCCGGAGCGGCTCCGCTGCCCAAAGATTCAAAACAAGATGGCAGCACTAGGCTTCGTCATCGGCTATCTCGGTCTGGTGGTGCTCTTAGCTTCGGCTCCCGCTTGGTCCCAATCGCTCTTGCTCTATCAGGCGCCGTCTCTATCTTGTACGATCTCCGGCGGCGGGAGATAGGCATCATGGATCATGTGCAGGTATTCGCGGCAGGCATTCTAAAACCAAGCGACATAAGAAGCAGATTATCCTCTCGATGGCATGTCATCACCCAGCACTGACTTTTGGTAAGATCGCCGGCTGCTGTTGCAGCATCATTCAGCGGCCTCGGTGGCTCTCATGACGATGCGTCGTCCTCCATCGACGCCAGGCCGGCAAGCCGGCTTGCCGGCGCCTGACACTCACCCATCGTCGTCGATAGCCTTGCCGATTGCCGTTTGGTATGTCGCCATTATTGCCGTTCTCCTCCTGATCGCTGCAGGAATCTACATCGTCTTTCTGCTTCAGCAGCGGCTGCAATGGCAGGAAGCAGCGACGCAGATGTCCGTCGGTCAGGAGCTGCTACAAGCGGATCGTGACGAGCTTTTGCAAAAGACCCTGGATCATGAAGCCGATTTGACCGTGCTCGAGCAGGAAATTGCAGCACGCGATCGGCGCCTAGCCTCACTCCAAGCCCAGCGAACGGTGCTTCAAGCGACCATTGCCGGGTTTGAACAGGATCTGGCAGATGCCGAAAGACGTACCCAGGAACGCCCTGTAGCTGACGAACCCTCAACGGCTCCGTCGGCGCAGGTCTCGGGAAGCGATGAGCTTGATCAGGCGATCAGTGATCGGGATGCCATGATCGACCAGCAAGGGGAGACGATCAAACGCTTGCAATCCTCCTTATCTTTGGCCGAGGAACGTCTGGCTGAAGCCGAGACTGAAGCTCGGGAGAAGACGACCCTGGCGGTTGAAGCGAGCCTCGAAAACGCGGTGCTGGATGGGGAAATCGCCGAGACGCGACAAGAGCTTATTAAGATCAGAGAAGGTCTTCGCCGTGGCCAGGTGATTGATGGGCACAAGGCAAGTCTGGGCGAGGCCAAGCCTTATCAGGTCGAGGTTGGGCCGGAATATTGGCAGGTGATCGAAGGCTGGCTTCGAGAAGACCTCCAGCGCGACATCCCGGTGCCGGATCTGTCAACGATGGGCTGGAGCTATGAAGGGGCGCGTCTTCTGGTCAGGAATGGCGGTGCACCGATGGTGATGCTGTTATACGCAGATCAGGAGGGGCGCCCGATCAGCTATACCATTGCTGAGGACGCGTCTGGCGATATGCCCAGGGTGGTGGTCGAGCAGGCAGGGCTCAATCTTCTGGAATGGCGGGACGAAAGCCATGCTTTCGTTCTTGCCGGCGAGGCTGATGAGGTCGTCTTGCAGGTTGTTGCCTCAGCATTACAGGATCAGAGCAATAAGGTAGCATCGGACAACCCGGTCCCGTTTGGACGTTTCTTCAGGCCTGAATTCAAGCCGGAAACGCTCTAAGGCGACCAAACCAATAAAGGATTAGCCATGCTCGACCTTTATGTCGATGCAGACGCCTGCCCGGTCAAAGACGAGATCTACCGGGTGGCGGATCGCTATGAACTCAATGTGCTGGTGGTGGCCAATATGTGGATGCGCGTCCCGGATCATCCGCGCATCAGCCTGATCACCGTTGCCGATGGTCTGGACGTCGCGGACGATTGGATCGCAGATCATGTTGGCGTAGGCGATATCGCGATCACGGCCGACATTCCTCTTGCGGCGCGCTGTGTCAAGGCGGGCGCGAGAGCGATCGGCCCGAGCGGCCATCCCTTCACCGAAGATAGCATCGGCGACACCCTTGCGACCCGCAATCTGATGACCGAACTCAGGGAAACCGGCGAAATCCGAGGCGGCGGACGTCCTTTTTCCAAGCAGGACCGTTCCCGTTTCCTGCAAACCCTGGATACCGCCATCCAAGCCATCAAACGAATTGGCAAGTAGTGGCGTGGCCACCTCAGGCTCATCCGCAACAGTGGTGTCACGGTCACAAATCTGGGTGCTGATGATGCCAATCTGTGGCCTGCTCATAGGCATGGGCGATTTGTAAGATACTGACCTCATCGAAAGCTTTCCCCACGATTTGAAGACCGATCGGCAGGCCTTGTTTGGAGAAGCCGCAAGGTAGTGAGATCGCCGGCAAACTCAAAAAATTAAACGGGACGGTGTTGCGCACACGGTAAACCGGATGATTGGCCGGATTGCCCTCGATCGGCGTCGCCGTGATGGGGCTGGTCGGCATGATCAGCGCATCGAGCGGCGCCATGATTTTCGTCGTCTCGACCATCAGGTGATGGCGCAGCCTTTGCGCCTGCAGATAGTCCGTGGCTTTATAGAAATGGCCAAGTTCGAAGTCGGCTTTGCATTGCGGACTGAAACCTTCCGGGTGATCGCGCAGACGCTGAGCGTGATAGGTAGTCCCCTCCACGACGATCGTCATGGTTCCCGCCTTGAAAGCATCCTCAATATTGGGAAGCTCGACCTCCAAAATCTCCGCACCTAGGCTCTCGAGCAAAGGCAGGGTCGCCTCGATCGCGGCGAAGACCTCGGGATCACCATCCTCACAAAAGAATTTCCTGACGATGGCGATCCGCTTGCCGCGAAGGTCACTGTCGAGACCGGCAGTGAAATCTGGCGTCTCCCGGTCAATCGAGTTGGGATCTCTCGGATCAAAGCCAGCCAGCACATTCAACGTCAAGGCAGCGTCCCTGACGCTTCGGTTAAGCGGACCCGCATGGTCCATTGACCAGGCAAGAGGCAGACAGCCATACTTCGAAACGCGGCCAAAGGTTGGTTTGATACCGACGATGCCGCAGCAGGCGGCCGGTTGGCGGATCGACGCGCCGGTATCGCTGCCGAGCGCCATAGTGGCGAGACCGCCCGCCACCGCCGCTGCTGATCCGCCGCTCGATCCACCGGGATGAAATCCCGCTTTCCAGGGATTGTGAACCGGGCCGTAGTGAGGATTGGCGCTGGTGGTGCCGTAAGCGAGCTCGTGGAGATTGGTTTTGCCGAGAATGATGGCGCCTGCCGCCTTAAGCCGTTCTACCACCGCGGCATCGTGATCGGGGATCCACCCCTTAAAAAGGGGGGAGCCATAAGTAGTCTCTGTCCCCTTGGTGGCATAGAGATCCTTGACGGCAACGGGAATGCCATGCATCGGACCCAGATACCTACCCGCCAGGATCGCCTGCTCGGCCGTTTTGGCCTCCGCCATCGCGCTTTCGGCCATAACAGTGATGAAGCTGTTAAGCGCAGTATCATGCTGCCTGATACGGGCTAAAGCCTGCTCGGTAAGCTCGACTGGCGAGATATCTTTCTTCCGGATCAGCGAAGACAGGGCGTCAATCGAGGCAAAGATCAGCTCACTCTTATCCACGGCCAGAATCCTCGTTGCCTTTTGGATCATCGAAGAGGTGCTGGATCTGGGCTGGATGGGCATGCGCCAAATGCTTGCCCCAATCTTCCAGAAGTTTCACATTTTGCAACATAGTCGGCAGGCGCCCTTTATAAGCCTCAATCTGCTCGTCGCTGAGCGATTGGCCAAAGACCTTCAGCGCATGTTGCTTTAGTTCCTCGTCCGATGATGACATTAACCCTTACCCCCAACCTGCTTTATCAATGGACAAGGATATGCCGCTCTTCGAAGGGCCGAAACCCCCTAGTAGCAAGATAGAAGTGCGCTAGATTGGATAAAGGACTAGCCGCCCTTATGCCGAGAAAAGGACAAGATCATGGTTCATCATCGAAGCCGCGAGGAGCTCGAAAGCGGGCTCGATGAGATAGCCGAAGCACCCAAGGATCATGGGCGGCTTGAAGCGATCATTGTTCGCCCCGAGCATAATGAACGCAAGCCTGTCAACAGCATCGAGCTTAGTCCAGAACATGGCGTCAAGGGCGATCACTGGGCTAAAGGCTGCTGGAAGACCCTGGCTGATGGCAGCCCGGATCCTGATGTTCAGGTCTGCATCATGAGTGCCCGTGTGATCCGGCTGCTGGCGGGCGACAAGGTTTATTGGCCGCCCGCGGGCGATCAATTGTTCGTCGATCTCGATCTCAGCCGGTCCAACCTGGAGCCGGGCCAGCGTTTGACGCTCGGCAGTGCCGTCATCGAAATCACCGCCGTTCCCCATAACGGCTGCAACAAGTTTATCGAACGTTACGGCCTTGCCGCCACCCAGTTCGTCAACTCAAAATTTGGCAAGGAGAACCGCTTTCGCGGGATCTACGCCAAGGTCATCGATGCCGGAAAGATCAGCGTCGGGGATGTGGTCGAGAAGATTTAGTGGTTTGACCACCTCATGGACTCAGACCGTTATCGCCAAGATCGACGATATGCGGCGAGGGTTGTCGAGATATCTTACGTCAGCCCGGCAGGAAATCGGCTGGTTTGTCGACACCTGATTGCCCCTCGCCGATCCCGCTCCTTATCCCCGCATTAACCTCGCTCTGCCATTTCTGTTGTCGATCCATGAGATCCTGGGAATCTGCCCGCCCGCCGAGAAGGGAGGCGAGGCTCGCACTCCCAGGATCTCATAGACCAGATTACGAAGCTTAATGCTTGCCAGTTAAGGCTTCGTTAGCTCAGGACAAAACAACTTCTGATAATCTGCTGCTACGATCGTCTGCTCTCTTCCGCGCCTTTTTAGGCCTTCAACGCGTTGAAAATAATCGATAAAGATCGGAGCCAGTTCTTAGCTATGCTGCTCTGAATTCATCAGAAGCTGCGTGATGCGGCCATGCAACTCAGACAAAAAGCCGTTCATGCCCGAGGTTTTTGTAGAGATGAGCGACCTGTTCGCCATAGCCGTTGTAAAGCAAGGTGGGTACACGCTCATTGGTGCCGAGAACACGCTCTGTCGCCTGGCTCCAGCGGGGATGGGAAACCTCGGGATTGACGTTGGCCCAGAAGCCATATTCGGCGGCCTGGATGTCTTCCCAGAAGGTTATCGGCCGTGATTCTGTGAAGGTGAACCGTACAAGAGATTTGATCGACTTGAAGCCGTATTTCCAAGGAACGGCAAGGCGAAGCGGTGAGCCATTCTGGCGCGGGATGGGTTTGCCGTACATGCCGGTCGCGATGAAGGCGAGGTCGTTCGTAGCCTCCTCGATCGTCAGCCCCTCGACATAAGGCCAGGGATACCAGCTTGCCGCCTGGCCTGGCGCCATCTCCGGATCGTTGAAGGTCTCCATCACAACATATTTGGCGCTGCCCAGCGGTTTGGCGAAATCCACCAACGCTTTCAGCGGAAAACCGCTCCAAGGAACAGCCATCGACCAGGCTTCGACGCATCGGTGCCGGTAAAGCCGTTCCTCCAATGGCATTTTCGCCAAGAGTTCGTCGATCTCGATCGTCTGATCTTTCTCGACAAGGCCTCCAAACTGGACCTGCCAGGGACGGATGTGCAGGGCTTGAGCGGCCGCTGCAATCGATTTGTGGGAGCCGAATTCATAGAAATTGTTGTAACTGATCGCATCCTTTTCCGCTGTCAGCGGCCGATCCAGGGTAAAGGCGGGATTCTGCTCGACCGGGTAGAGATGAGCTGAAGGGTCCGGCTCCGGCGGAACGATAGGGGCCGGTTCCGGCAAGATGGACTGCATGCCACGCCAGGCAAGCGGCGCCGCCAGAATGGCGCCGCCGATTCCCATCGCGGTCAGGATACGGCGCCGGTTAAGGAAAACGCCCTCATCGGTCGCCTCCCGATCAGGCATCGACCAATCAGGTTTCTTCTTGATCGGCATGAACTTAACTCCTAGCTCGAAACCAGGGGCCGAATAAAATGATCAACACGGCCCCGATGGCGCCGAAAAGGGACCAGGCCGGCCATTTAAGCAAGGTAACGATACCTGGGTCCCAAAGTGCAGGGTGGACGTAGCGCTGGGTGACGGCCTGGCTGAAATTGAGGCTGGGTCCATGAAGCTTGAACCAAAGTTCGCCTGCGGCGATCATCCGATACGCCCCGCTCGCCGAGGCCTGCCATAGCTCATAGGCGAGCACGGCGACGGCCAAGCCCAAAAAAACCAAACCGACATAGCCCAGCCAATGCCATGATCCACGTCGTCTTGCCGGCACCGAAGCCTGCTCACTCATCGCCATGCTCATCATACTCACGCCATGATTATATAGGGGTGGATAGCAGGGCTTACCATGAATCGATAGATCATCGTTGCTGACAGCATATCACGTCCTCGACATGGCGATGTGTGCTCGGGTGCGATCGGTGCTTTTTCGTTGCTTCTTTTAGCGGAACCGCTTCTGATCAAACCTCAGAAAGCGCACGTCATCACCAAGCCGCTAAAGGTCAAAAAAGATGCATCTCGCCCGTTTCCCCCGCCTCCACTTCGCTCATCTGCCAACGCCGCTGGAACCGCTTTCTAACCTGACGAAGCTGTTAGGCGGGCCTCATCTTTATATCAAGCGGGACGATTGTACTGGGCTGGCGACTGGCGGGAACAAGACGCGCAAGCTGGAATTCCTGATTGCTGATGCGCTTGACAAAGGAGCCGATACCTTGGTGACCCATGGCGCAGTGCAGTCCAATCACGTCCGCCAGACCGCAGCGGCTGCCTGCCGTTACGGACTCGCCTGCAAGGGGCTGCTGGAGCGGCGGGTCGAAGGCTATGGCGATCGCTATGACAGCACCGGCAATGTCATGTTCAACCAGCTGTTCGGTGCTGATCTTCGCTATGTCGATGCCGGTACCGATATGGATGCTGCCTGTGTCTCCTTCGCTGAAGAGGTCGAAGCGAGTGGTGGCAAGCCTTACGTCATTCCAGGTGGCGGTTCGAACCCCGTAGGTGCGCTCGGCTACGTCAATGCAGCCATGGAACTGCTTCAGCAGGCCAATGATCGGAGCCTGCGGATGGATTGCGTTGTGACTGGAACTGGCAGCACAGGCACTCAATCCGGCCTGGTCACAGGGTTTGAAGGGGCCAATTCCGGGGTCGATGTACTGGGCATCTGCGTGCGCAAGCCGAAGGAACCGCAGGAGGAAGCCGTCCACAAGATGGCATCAGCCGTCGCCGACAAGCTCGACATCAAAGGCGGCATCGACAAGAGCCGGGTCATGGCCAATGGCGACTATGTCGGCAAAGGTTATGGCTATCCAACCGACGGCACCATCGAGGCGATCAATCTCTTGGCAAAGCACGAAGGCATCCTTCTCGATCCCGTCTATTCGGGCAAGGCGATGGCCGGTCTGATCGACTTGGTCCGCAAGAACTCGTTCAAAGAGAGCGACAACATCGTCTTCGTTCATACCGGCGGCTCAATGGCCCTCTTTGGCTACGAACAGCACTGGTAGTCGTGCGACAACTTCGGGGGCTTAGACCTCGACACGAATCGGGTGACTTGGTTGTGAGGGAGACGGAGGGGAGTCCTTCTGATGAAGTCTTTGGATAGCAAAGAAGTAGAGTCGCAATAAGGATTTGTGAAAAGGGTCGACGAATCAAGTCAGTGGCTTGTGGCGAAGTCTGATCTAGCGATGCTCTGTCGAGAGCTAACGAATTTCTAACTGGCGTCGTTACGTTCTTTGACCTGGTCGATGAGATCCTGGGAATCCGTCCGTCTGCACGAGAGTGGGGTGAGGCTCGGACTCCCAGGGGCCCATGGACCAGGTCACGGAGCATCCTTCACGGGCATTAAGGTCAGTTTATTAGCAAACAAAGCAGCGGCCGAGAAATTCGCGTAGCAACCTAAAGCGTTGTCCGGTCATGTTGAACCTTCACCAGCTCACGCCCCCGCCAACTACCTGCGGGATAACGACTATGTCGGATGGTTGAGCAGGGATCGGGGAGCAGCCCATCGAAAAATGTTCCAGTGGCCTGCTAGGCACGATTTTCTCGACAAGATACCGCATACCGTTGGATTCCCAGCCAGGTTCTTCGAAAACGCCAGAGGCCCATGAGGTGGCCACGCCATTAGGTGACGCTAAGTTTGGGGGGCATGGGGGTGCGCTTCATGGCGCTGCCGCGGCCTGATAGGCTTGGATTGGTCATGAAATAGGCGTGGGCGCTGAATGCTTCGGCATCGGATGTCAGCCGTCGATAATCGCCGTTTGGCATGAGTTCCCAGCTGTTGGTCTGGTCTTTCAGGTTGGCGATCATGATCTGATCGATGATCTGCCGATGGACTGTTGGATTGTCGATCGGCACCATGGTTTCGATCCGACGGTCGAAATTGCGTGTCATCCAGTCAGCGGAGCTGATGAAAACCTTGGCTTCGCGCGACGGTAGTCCATGGCCAGCGCCGAAGCAGACGATCCGGCTATGCTCTAGGTGGCGGCCGACAATGCTCTTCACCCAGATATGCTCCGACAAGCCCGGCACCTGTGGGCGAAGGCAGCAGATGCCGCGCACGATCAGCTCGATCTCGACACCAGCACCTGATGCCCGATAGAGAGCATCGATGATTTCCGGATCGAGCAGTGAATTCATCTTGGCCCAGATCGCAGCCGGCCGGCCGACTTTGGCATGGGTAATCTCATCCTCGATCATAGCGATAAGGTGTTTTCGCAGGGTGATCGGGGCGAGTTCCAGCTCTTTTAACTGATCGGGTGGGGCGAAGCCGGTCATGTAGTTGAAGGCGCGAATGGCGTCTTGGCAAAGAGCCTGGTTGCAGGTGAAGAACGACAGATCCGTGTAAACCTTGGCGGTGATGGGGTGGTAGTTGCCCGTGCCGAAATGCACGTAGGAGCGAAGGCTCTGGGCTTCCCGGCGTACAACTAATGAAATCTTGGCATGTGTCTTGAGATCGGCGAAACCATAGGCGACCTGCGCCCCACTGCGCTCCAGATCTCTCGCCCAGCGCAGATTGGCTTCTTCATCGAAGCGTGCCTTGATCTCCACTAACGCCGTCACTGATTTTCCGGCTTCGGCTGCGGCGCAAAGAGCCTGAACGATCGGCGAATCATTGCTAGTTCGATAGAGGGTCTGCTTAATCGCGACCACATTGTCGTCGCGCGCCGCCTGCCAAAGAAATTGCACCACGACATCGAAGCTTTCATAGGGATGGTGGACAACGATGTCTTTGGCACGAATGGCTGCAAAGCAGTCACCACCCATATCACGAATGCGTTCGGGAAACCGGGCGCCGAAGGGAGGGAAAAGCATGTTCGGGATATCGTCGACGATCAGATGTTGGATATCGACCAGACCGATCATGCCGCGATTGCGATAGACGTTTTCAGGGGTGACGGGGAGTTGGCGGATCAAAAAGTTCTCGAGATCCTGCGACATCTTACCGTCGATCGATAGCTGCACGACCGAGCCACGCTTTCGCCGCCTGATCGCACTTTCGAACTGCCGTACCAGATCCTCGGCTTCCTCCTCGATTTCGAGGTCGCTGTCGCGGATCACCCGGAACAGCCCTTGGGCCTCGACAATGAAACCCGGAAACAGATGATCGAGAAAGAGTGGCAGGAATTCCTCTATCGCTATGAAACGCGGGTTCTTGCCTGGTAGGCGGACAAACCGGTCGATGGGGCTCGATATGCCTATCAGACCATGAATGCGTTTGTCGTCATCTTTGCGCCAGAGTTCGAGGATCAAACTCAGGCCAAGATTGGGGATGAAGGGAAACGGATTCGGCGGCTCGACGGCGATCGGGGTCAGCAGGGGAAACACATGCTCGATGAAGTGGCGCGTCAGCCAACGCTTATCCTTGGCCGAAAGCTCGGAGCTCTTCAACACCGATAGACCGACAGTCTCCGCCTCCCTGAGGAGCGTATTCCAGCAACGCTGCTGATCATCGGCCAACCTGCTCACATGACCATCGATCAGCCTGAGTTGATCGCTTGGACTCAGTCCATCAGGACTCAGATGCGTGATGCCGGCCCAGACCTGGCCGAGGAGGCCGGCGATCCGTACCATCGTAAATTCATCGAGAATTCCTGCGGAAATACCGAGAAAGCGCACCCGTTCGAGGAGAGGGTAGTTGTGATTATTGGCCTCTTCGAACACTCTCTCATTGAAGGCAAGCCATGAAATCTCACGATTGAAAAACCGGTGGGGATCATTTGGCGAAATCGTCGGGTGATCGACCGATGCCCTGGAGCGCTCCGAAGCGGTGCAGATGTCAGCCGCGGCATCCGAATGAACGGTGATATCGGATGATGGCACCTAGAACTCCTTCCCCACATGGCAACGTTTCGATGAGCGCAGCATGCAGATGATAATTGGTCAAGGTTAATGAAGAGCTGATGACGGTTTCAGCGACATTTGTCCTTCCGGAGGTGGTGCCGAGATGCGTCGTGTGATGTTGCTGCGTCATGCCAAGTCGAGTTGGGATCATATGGATCTCGATGATATTGATCGGCCACTTGCTTTGCGTGGGCGGCTGAGCGCTCCACTTTTGGGCCGCTACATCTACCGGCGAAAGCTGGAGCCTGATCTGGTCTTGTGCTCACCGGCGATGAGAGCTCGGCAAACATGGGAACTGATTTCCGCCGAATGGGACCAGACCAACGCCGCTAAAAGGCCGCAGCTGGAAATGCGATCGTCGTTCTATCTGGCGCGCCCTGCTATGTTGATGTCGGCCCTTCAAAGGATTGATGATGAAGTCGCGAGCGTGATGATCATCGGACATAATCCGGGCATGCAACAACTTGCACTTCAAATGGTAGGTGCTGAAAAATCTAATGCTTTCAAAAAGATGGAGAAAAAATTCCCGACAGCTGCATTGGCAGTCATTGGTTTTGCGGAGGAGAGCTGGTCTGCGTTGGCATTCGGTTCAGGCAAGCTCTTCTGCTTCGTTCGTCCGAAAGATCTGATGTAATGAAAGCAGAAAAAAATCCTGGTGCTGACCTCATGGTTAACCTCCTCTTAACCTTCGGTCGCTATACCGGATATCGGACGGCTGGGAAGACGTGCCGGTCTTTCGGTGGCATCCGTGCCAGCGCCAAGACCTTCACTTTCCAGTCTTAGTTGAATGAAAATACTGCTTACCCTGGCATTTTTTTACGTTGCACTGATTGTTGTTATGTATGGTGCACAAACGTTTTTAGTGTTTCCCGGCACGCAGATACCCAGCCGTCCACTCGAAAGTCCCGCGCGACCGGCTCGTCTAGCCCTCAAACTTGATGGAGATGTTGTCCTGCAAGGCATGCTATTTTTGCCGGAGGTCGACGTTTCCGCGGGATTGGTGATCGGTTTTGGCGGGAATGCTCAGGACGCGGAAGACTTAGGGCAGGACTTGGCGGCGCGTTTTTTGGACATGCATGTCGCTGTCTTTCACTATCGAGGATTTGGTCCAAGCACCGGCAAACCAAGCGAGCAAGCGCTCCTGGCCGATGCTCTGGCGATCTTTGACATGTTGAATGAGAAGCTGAAGCCGAAGGCCATTTTCGCCTATGGTGTTTCACTTGGTTCCGGTGTTGCAGCCTATCTCGCCGATCAGCGAGCCTTGACGGGTGCTTTCCTGATCACGCCTTATGATTCGATTGAAGCGGTCGCCAAAGCTCGTTATCCCTGGCTTCCCGTCGGTTGGCTCTTGAAGCACCGTTTTCGAAGTCTGGATTTTCTTAAAGACAATCAAACGCCGATCGCCATTATCGCTGCCGAACTGGACGAGGTTGTAAAGCCAGATCGGACTGATGTCCTGCGCGCCCATCTGTCCAATCTGGTCTTCGATCGAACCATCGGTGGCGCGAAGCATGCCTCCCTCTATGCCATGCCGAATTATGATGAAGCGGTGAACGAGGCTCTTGATGCGCTTAGGTCAGCAAGCAAGGCGGAGTAATCTTTCAAAGCTCACAGTACCATCCTAACCCCCCCTAGGTCCCAAGAAAGGGATGGCAATGTGGTGACCTTAGAGGACGGATTATGAGCCTGGCTTATGGCTTGGGTTGCGCATGGCTTCACGTGGCCATTTCAGGGATGGTGATCGTCGTCGAACGAAGTCAGGAAAGCTGCTCATAGAGGGAAGGAGGGATTGTCACTGGCGGGCTATCGGTGACTTTGATCGCTTTTTGGATTTGGCCCGTAGCTTGATCGGCATCATCATCATTGGCGGCATGGATCAATGCAACAGGGCGTTGCTCGCTGACTTCATCGCCAAGATTGAGCAGGTCACTGAGGCCGACCCGGTGATCGATCTTGTCGTTGGGGCGCCTTCGGCCGCCGCCGAGACCGATGATCGCGAGGCCGAGCTCTCTGGCATCGATCTCCGCAATATAACCGGACCTTGGCAGGAAAACCGCGCGTTCGACGCTTGCCGTGGGGAAATAATATTCCGGCTTGTCCAGAAGATCCGCTGGACCGCCGAGTGCTGCGACCATGCGCTGAAAGCAGATCGCGGCGCGCCCATCGTCCAACACGCCTTCGGCCATCTTGCGGGCATCGTTACTGCCTGCTGCCAATCTGCTCTGTTCGATGAGGTCACTAGCAAGGGCAAGCGTGACTGTCTTCAATCGGGCTGCTCGCCGTCGCCCGGTCAGGAAATCGATGGCTTCTCGAACCTCAAGCGCATTGCCAGCCGTGGTGCCCAGGCACTGGTTCATGTCGGTCAGACGGGCCCGGCAAGTTAAGCCTGCGCCCTTGGCAACGGCGACCAGGTCTTCGGCCAGGGTCTTGGCCGCCGCGATCGTCGGCATGAAGGCACCGCTGCCAACCTTCACATCCATGACCAAGCCTTCTAATCCGGCAGCGAGTTTTTTCGAGAGGATCGAGGCGACGATCAAGGGGCGGATATCGACCGTAGCCGTGATGTCCCGGATTGCGTAGAGCGTGCCATCAGCTGGTGCAAGATCCGCTGTCTGACCGACGATCGCACAGCCAGTCGATTGCACCGCCTGCCGGAAGGCATCCAGACCGGGCCTGGTTTCATAGCCTGGAATGCTATCCAGCTTGTCCAGCGTACCGCCGGTATGGCCGAGACCACGACCTGAGATCATTGGCACATAGCCGCCAACGGCGGCGATGATCGGTGCCAAGATCAAGCTCACCTTGTCGCCAATCCCGCCGGTGGAATGCTTGTCCAAGACGGGGCCATCGAGGTGCTGCCAGGAAAGCGTTTTTCCGGAATTGCGCATGGCCAAGGTCAAGGCGATTGTTTCATCCCGGTTCATGCCGTTGAAAAAGACCGCCATGGCAAAGGCGGCCACCTGGCCTTCGGTAACGTTGCCATCGGTGAGGCCTGCGATCAGGCTCTCGATATCCCCTGCATCAAGCGCCTCGCCATCGCGTTTTTTTTTGATGATTTCCTGCGGGAGCGGCGCAATCTTGTCAGTCATCGTCGTCGAAATTTGGCGCTGCCAGGACGTTCACCACATCATCCAAAAGGCTGGACGCGCCAAAGCGGACGGTTTTTGGTGAGACCCAGCCCGACGTCATGAAATGATCGATCAGATGGAGATAGCCAGCAGCGTCCTTTGTGGTACGGATCCCGCCGGAGAGCTTGAGGCCTACTCGTCCATCCGCTTCCTCGATGACAGCTAGCAACACCGCAGCATCTTCCAGACGGGCGCCCGTTGGCACTTTTCCGGTTGATGTTTTTAGCATGTTGGCGCCTGCCATCACTGCAGCTCTGGCGGCGGCCGTGATGCGTGCTGGATCTTGTAGGCGGCCCGTCTCGAGGATGACCTTGACCAAACGCCCATCGGCGACCGATCTGACCGCGTCGACCATCTCGCTGACGAGTTCGACATCCCCCTCCATGATCGCGTCCAGCGGGGCCACCATGTCGATTTCGTCGGCGCCAGCAGCGATGATGGCTTTGGTTTCCTCGACGGTCCGAAAAATATCGTCGCGGCCGTCTGGAAAATTGACCACCGAGGCGAGTTGCACTGGGTCGGTTTTTAATTTGCGTCGGGCAGCCTCGACCAGGTTTACCCCGACACAAACCGCAGCGACGCCATATTTCATGCCTCGATCGACCAGATTGCCAATCCTGGCCTCGGTGTCATCGTCGTTCAGCGAGGTGAGATCGATCAGCGGCAGCAATCTCGCTGCGGTCGCGGTTGTGGCCTCAGCAGCTTGGGCAGCCTGGATCAAATCATCTTGGGCATTGGCCATATCAAGCCAGCTCCTTGAAGAGGGCATACAGCAGCCGCTCCAGCTTAGTGCCGGCGGCACCGGCCTCACTTAGGGTTTCTTCGTGACTTAGGGACGTGCCGGTCATGCCGGCGGCGAGGTTGGTAACGATCGAAAAACCGATCACATCCAGGCCCGCATGGCGGGCGGCAATCACTTCAGGCACCGTCGACATGCCCACCAGATTAGCGCCCAAGGCCTGAAAGGCATGGATTTCGGCGGGTGTTTCGAAGCTGGGGCCTGGTGTTGCGAGGTAGACGCCAGTTGCGAGTTCGATGTTTTCGCGCACCGCGACGGCCTGAACCTTCTCGCGATAGCTGGCGCTGTAGGCTTCGCTCATATCGAGAAAACGCTGGTCGACATTGATCCCTGTTAGTGGATTTTGGCCGAGCATATTGATGTGGTCTTCGATCAAGACCAGAGATCCAGGCCCGACATTCGGTCTAAGGGAACCCGCAGCGTTGGTGACGATCAGGGTTTCGCAGCCAAGGGCGTGCAAGGTGCGGATCATGATATTGGTCGCCGATGCCGGTTTGCCTTCATAGAGATGAACGCGTCCCTGCAGGCAGGCAATCGGGAGGTCAGCCACGGTTCCGAGCACCAGTCGGCCACTATGGCCCTCCACGCTTGGGCGTGGAAATCCTGGAAGGTCGTCATAGGCGATCGTTGTCGCGTCCTCGACGTTGTCGGCAAAACCGCCAAGTCCAGACCCGAGAACAAGCCCTAAACGTGGGGCGGCGTTGACGTTGCGTTGGCGAATGATGCGGAGCGCCTTATCGACGGGATCGATGGCTCGGCGCAGCTGGGCTGCTGGGACGCCCTGCTCGGCCGAAGGGGCATCCTGCAGCTCGAAGGCATAGGGAAGTAGCTCGCCGAGTGTCAGCGTCTTGCGGTGGCCTTCGGGGCTAGCGATGTGAATGGGCAAATCCGGGCCGGCGAATTCGGCGAGGCGCTGGCGGCAGCCGCCACAGGGTGTACAAAGCCTGTCGCCCGCAGCGACCAGTGCGATTTCCTGAATCTCGCGTTCACCGGCGGCGACCATGGCGGCGATGGCACTAGATTCGGCGCAATTCCCGATGGGATAAGCGGCGTTCTCGACATTCGCGCCGGCATAGATCGCGCCGGACGACGAGCGCAGCGCTGCACCAACGTTGAAGTTGGAATAGGGGGCGTAGGCGTTGTCGAACGCACGCTTCGCTATGGTTAATAATTCTTTCATCGTTCCTTGATATAAGGCTGACCGATGGCTTTGGGCGCGATCGCGCGGCCGACGAAACCAGCCAGCAGTAGCACGGTTGCGATATAGGGCAAGGCTTGGATGGCCTGGGTCGGGATCTCCCCGACGATCGGCAGGGGAACGCCTTGCAGGCGGACCTGGATCGCGTCGGTGAAGGCGAAGAGGAGACAAGCGAGGAGAGCAGGAACAGGACGCCATTTGGCGAAGATTAGCGCTGCAAGCGCCAAATATCCCTTGCCTGCGGTCATATCCCGGATGAAGGAGGAGCCGTGGGCTGTGGAGAGATAGGTACCGGCGATGCCGCAGAGCACGCCTGTGAACAGAAGGGCCTTGTAGCGAAGCGCGGTGACACTGATGCCAGCTGTATCGACCGCACTCGGATTTTCGCCGACCGCGCGTATGCGAAGGCCAAAGCGGGTCTTGTACACGATCCAGGCGACCAGGGGGACGATGATTGCTGTTACGTAAACTAGGATATTATGGCCGCTGATGAGTTCTGAATAGAGTAAACCCAGGATGGGCACATCCTGCACGGTGTCCGCAAAAGGAAGGGTGATCGATTTGAAGCGAGCCTCGGCGCTGATGCCCGGGGTCCTGCCGCCTTGGCGAAACCAGGCTTCGGCAAGGGTTGGACCAAGGCCGGCTACCATGATGTTGAGAGCCATGCCGGAGACCACCTGGTCGCCGCGATGAGTGATGCAGGCGAAGCCGTGGATCATCGAGAGACCGACCGAGCAGACGATGCCAGCGAGCAGGCCGGCGAGGGCCGAGTTGGTGACGAAGGCGACCGAGGCGGCAGCGAAGGCAGCACCGAGCATCTTGCCCTCAAGGCCGATGTCGATGACGCCCGAGCGTTCCGCGAATAGCCCTGCGAGGGCGGCTAGTATGAGCGGCACGGCGAGGCGGATTGTCGAGTCTGAAAGCAAAACGGCCTGTAGAAAAAAATCCATCAGGTCGTGGCCTCCGCGCGATCGTTGCGGGCGAAAAGAGCGATCAGGGTCGGACGGAACATATGCTCGAGGGCGCCTGCGAACAGGATGACCAGACCCTGGATGACCACGACGATGTCCCGGCTGATGGTCGGCATGTCGAAGGACAACTCGGAGCCGCCCTGGTAGAGGGCACCGAACAGGAGGGCGGCGAGAATGATACCAATCGGATGATTTCGTCCCATCAACGCAACCGCGATGCCGACGAAGCCGAAGCCGCTCGGAAAATTCAAGATCAGGCGGTGCTGAGAGCCCAGGAGTTCGTTGAGCGCGACGCCGGCGGCAAGGGCGCCTGAGATGGTCATCGCGATCATGATCTGCTTGGCCGGTGAAATGCCGCCATAGATGGCGGCATGCTCGTTTTGGCCGACCACACGCAGGGCGTAGCCCCACTTAGTTGTCCAAACAAACAGATAAAACATCGCGGCGGCGATGAGCGCGATAATGAAGGCCAAGTTGAGTGGAGATGCGCTGATCTCCATTCCCACTGCTGCGAGCAGTTCGTGGATTTTAGGGAGAACAGTATTCTCGGCATACCGACCGCTTTCCGGGATCTGGGAGCCTTTTTTTATGAGGACATTCACGACCATGTAAGTCATCAAGGCGGCGGCGATGAAGTTGAACATGATCGTGGTGATGACGACATGGCTGCCGCGTTTCGCCTGTAGCCAGCCCGGAATGAACGCCCAGAATCCGCCAAACGCGGCAGCCGCGAGGATGGCGATGGGGAGAACGATGATAAACGGCAAAAATCCCAGATAGAGACCGACAAGCGTAACCCCGAGGCCGGCGATGTAAGCCTGGCCCTCGCCGCCGATATTGAAGAGACCGCAATGAAAGGCGATCGCGACCGCGAGGCCGGTGAAAATAAAGTTGGTAGCGTAGAAGAGAGTGTAGCCGATGGCTTCGCCGTAGCCGAAGGCGCCGAAGATCAGGAGGCGGACAGCTTCGATCGGATTCTCGCCAAGGAGAAGGACGATCAGCCCGGAGACCAGAAAAGCCGCCGTCAAGTTCAAGAGCGGCAGTAGGCCGAGATTGACCCAGGGAGGGAGTTCACCCCTTGCTGCCATCAGGCCGCCTCATCCGTAACGCCGGCCATCAACAAGCCGATCTTTTGCTCATTGGCATCAGTAGCGTCGAGTTCGCCGGTAAAATGGCCATCGAACATCACTAGAATGCGGTCAGCGAGCGACAGGATCTCGTCAAGCTCGACCGAGACCAGCAACACCGCCTTGCCGGCATCGCGCATGGCGATGATGCGTTTGTGGATGAACTCGATCGCGCCGATATCGACGCCGCGGGTTGGCTGGCCGACCACCAGAAGATCTGGGTCGTGCTCCATTTCACGGGCAAGCACGAGCTTTTGCTGGTTGCCACCGGAGAAGGCTGCCGCCTTCAAGGCTGGGTTGTCGGGTCTCACATCATAGGATTGCATCCATTTCCTGGTTGTCTTGATGATGTCGAGCCGTTCCAGAAATCCTTTGTTGCAATAGGCTTCTTCGTCGTGATGACCAAGAATCGCATTCTCATGGGCAGTAAAGCTGCGGATCAAACCCATGCGCAGGCGATCTTCCGGGACATGGCCGAGGCATTCCGGACGACCATCAGCGATTGCCACGGGCTTACCACCGATCGTCACCTTGCCCTGCTCAAACGTCGTGATGCCGGTCAGGGCTTCGAGCAATGCAGATTGGCCGTTGCCAGCAACACCCGCAATCCCAACAATTTCGCCGGCGCGCACGTCGAAGCTGACATTTTTGACACGCTGGATGCCGGCTTTGTCACGAACAGAAAGATCACGCACGGAAAGAATAGTATCGCCTGGATGCGCCGCGTCCTTGTCTACGCGCAGGAGGACCTTCCGCCCGACCATGAGCTCAGCAAGTTCTTCAGTGGAGGTCGCAGCCGTCTTGCGATGGGCGACCATCTGACCTTGACGCATGACCGAGACATTGTCGGTCACAGCCATGATCTCCCGAAGCTTATGGGTGATCAGAATGACGGTTCGGCCCTGTTCTTTGAGATTCTTCAAGATGCGAAAGAGATGATCCGCCTCCTGGGGAGTGAGCACGCCGGTCGGCTCATCGAGGATCAAGATGCGGGCACCTCGGAACAGCGCTTTTAGGATCTCGACCCTTTGCTGCACGCCCACCGGCAGGTCTTGGACCTTGGCGTCCAGGTCGACGTCGAGGCCATAATCCCGCTCGAGTCCGATGATGTCTTTCCGGGCTTTCTCGATGCCGGCTTCGAGCGTGAAGCCGCCTTCCGCTCCGAGCAGCAGGTTCTCAAGGGCTGTAAAGGGCTCCACCAGCATGAAATGCTGATGAACCATGCCGATTCCGGCCGTGATCGCGTCTTCAGGGGTGCGGATGTCGACCTTGGTGCCATCGACCCGGATCACCCCGCTATCGGCGCGATAAAAGCCATAGAGTATGTTCATCAAGGTCGATTTGCCGGCGCCATTTTCGCCGATGATCCCATGGATCGAGCCCTGGGGGATGGCAAGATCAATGTCCCGGTTCGCCTTGACCGGACCAAAGCTCTTGTTCACCCCCCCCAACTCAATAGCAGGGGCAGTGCCCCCACCAGGCGTTACTGGACCTCGCGCAGGTAATGGTGCATCCGAGGCCATAAGTAACCGCAGCCCGCCGTGCGGGCTTATTGGGTCGAATAGTAGTCGGTGACCTCAAGCTCGCCAGCGACGATTTTGGCTTTGGCGTCTTCGAGCTGGGTCTTGACGTCGTCGGATATCAGGGCCTCGTTATGCTCGTCCAGTGCATAGCCGACACCGTCTTCAGCGAGGCCTAGACTTTGTGCGCCAGCGCTCCAGCTACCATCCTGGGCACCCTTGAAGGCATTATAGACGGCGACATCAACCCGTTTCATCATCGAGGTTAGCACGGAGCCCGGGTGCAGATAGTTCTGGTTGCTGTCGACACCGATTGAGAACTTGCCGCCGTCAGCCGCGGTCTGCAGCACACCGAGGCCGGTGCCGCCGGCGGCGGCATAAACCACATCAGCGCCACGATCGAACTGGCTTTGAGCGAGTTCCGCACCCTTGGCCGGATCATTCCAGGCGGCGGGCGTTGTGCCGGTCATGTTGACGAACACCTCGGCGCCCTCATTCACATATTTGACGCCCTGTTCGTAGCCATGGGCGAAGTTGCGAATAAGTGGGATATCCATGCCACCGATAAAGCCGACCTTGCCGGTCTCCGACGTGAGCGCTGCTGCCATGCCAACAAGGAAGGAGCCTTCATGTTCCTTGAACACGACGGATTGGACATTGGGTTGCTCAACCACGCTGTCAATGATGGTGAACTTGGTGTCCGGGAATTCGGCTGCGATCGTTTCCAAAGGCGTCGAATAGGAAAAGCCGACGGCGACCACGATCGTCGCACCGCGCCTGGCCATCCGGCGAAGTGCTTGGTCGCGTTGGCTTTCGTTTGTGACCTCAAATTCCAGATACTCGACGCCCGCTTCTTCCTTGAAGCGCTCCGCACCGTTATAGGCCGCCTCGTTAAAGGATTTATCGAATTTGCCGCCGAGATCGTAAATGATCGCCGGCTGGAAGTCCTGAGCGCTCACCGCCCCTGATCCGATGGCCAGAACTGCGCCAGCGATCGCGCCAAGAAGTGCCTTTTTCATCTTTATCTCCCGTATTCGGCATGTTGACTATCAGCCTAGGGCAGGTGATTGGAAATGCAACAGGATTGCATTGGTAAATGTCTTGTCCGGAGGGAGGATTTGGGATTTTTGCACATCCTTTGACCATCAAGGGTACGAACCCGCTTTAGGATTGATGCGGTGGCCTAGGCGAACGGGAAATTCTGAAGAAATAGTCGGGTCAGATCGTCAATACGACCATCTGGGCCATTCTTCACAGCGCTTTAACACATTTCGTTTAGAAATGAGGCAGGGCCAACCCCAAGAATGGCCTGGAACGCCGATCCCGGGATGATCCTCTCATGGTCCGAGCCGTTACCGATGCGTGGCTGATAAGCCGCCAACACTCCCCCTCAACCCAACAACACATCCCTTCAGCCCGCGAGACGACAACACGCCATTTCGGTCGAGACGAGCCTGCTCAAGCTTCCGAGCCTGCGCGACCGCAGGATTGGGGCGACGATCTGGATGACGATGCGATCATTCATGTGCAGAAGCGCGACGATGTCGTGCCAATTCGGCGAGGGCCTGCCATACAAGGGCAGGACAATGACGGTTTCTGGTCAAGTCATCTCTTTTGGAAGGGGATTGTCTTCGGTGTGCTGGCGGTCGTGTTCATCAAGACGATCTTTGATATCCAAGCACCATTCGGTGTCGATTGGTACGATTACTAGTGGTGTGACCACCGCATAAACTTGCTTATGCGAGGGACTCGGATTGTTGTGTCACGTCTCGCTGGCCTGCATCAGGCGATGTGCTGCGTGATGCAGTGGTTTGAGGGCGCTGTAGGCTGGCCGGAATACCTGTTGGTAGCGCTGTTCGTAGATCTCGATCCAGGCATCGACCGGGTCGATCCTACGTTGTTGAAGCCTTAATCCTCTTAGCGCCGTTGCAATGTCAGGCCAGAGCCCCGCGGCCATACCACCAAGGAGTGCTGCGCCGAGGGCCGTTGCTTCGGGAATCTCATTGACGATCATCGGTTGCTGATAGACTGAGGCCTTGATCTGCAACAATAACGCATTCTGTGTGTTACCGCCGATCGCCTTGATGCTGTCGATCTTGTGCACGCCATCGATGTCGTCGAGCGCCTCCACGGATTGACGCGCTTCGAAGGCGAGGCCCTCCAGGATTGCCCGATAGAGCGTGGCGCTGCCAGCATCTGCGTTTAGGCCGAACCAGGCACCCCGCGCCATAGGATCGCAATTCGGCACCACCTTGCCGCGCAGATCCGGAAGAAAGGTGACGCCCTCAGACCCTGGTGGCACGGTCTGGGCATCCTTGATTAAGGCATCATGGCTCTGCCCTTGGGCGAACAGACTTCGAAACCACTCGATCGAGGCGCCTGATGTCTGAAAGCCGCCGAAAGCATAGGTAATCGGCCTGTCTCCTTGGATTAGCACGCCTTGGCTGTAGCCACGCTGCATGAATTTGGGATCGGTCACGGACCGTTTTAGGGCGCGTGTCACGGCTTCGGCCGTGCCGAGAGAGTTAAGCATTGTGCCTGGCTTTAGGGCATCGGCGGCAAGCGCACCGATCAGATGATCGTGCCCGCCAACGCCGACCGAACAGGCCGTAGAAAGCCCAAGGCCGGCGGCAATCTCCGGCAAAACTGAGCCAAGCCTCGCGCCTAGGGGCCGAAGATCTTGAAAGAGAGCGGGCTCGATGTCGCATTCCCGGATCAGGTCCTCTGCCCAGGTCCGTTTATGAAGATCGAAGGCGAGGCTGCGCGAGGCTTGCGAATGATCGGAACCTGGCACGCCGGTCAGACGCCAGGCCAGATAATGGGTGACATTCAAGATGGTGCGCGTGCGTGCAAGCGCTTCAGGCGCGTTGGTTCTTAGCCAAAGCAGCTTCAAGAGGGTGAATGTAGGATCGGCGGACAGGCCGGTGATCGAAAAGAGTTGCTCCCGGCTGATCCGCTCAATAAGCGTTTGCAGCTGCGGTGTTGGGCGCTCGTCATACCATTGGATGACGGGATAGGTTGGCTGTCCCTGTTGATCCAGAGGCACAAAGGCTTCGCCAACGCTGCCGATGGCCATCCCCAGGATCCGTTCTGGGTGATCGATGCCGTCGATCGCAGTTTTGATCGCATGGCAACAAGCCTGCCAAATTGCTTCAGCATCCTGTTCGGCCCAGCCGACTTTCGGACGATGGGTAACGGCGGCTTTCTGTCCCTCTGACAGCAGATCACCGGTCGGGCTCAAAACCAGCGCCCGCACCCGCGACGTCCCGGCATCGATGCCGAGAATGAGGGGCGAAGATTTTTCGCTCATCGCCATGCCGTCAGTGCCTCTCGTTCGCCCGTGCTCCCATCGACCTCTCGCTTCGGCCTCCCATTTCCATCGTTCACGTCGCTCCATAGTAGCGATAGAAGGCCTTCGAACAAATTTAGGTGATGCGACATTACGTCTGAATAATTTGGCTGCCCATCCCTCATCCATTCAAATGGAAACACGATCGTCGAGGGTGGTCAGCTACGCAGATCCATGTTAGGGGCAAAAATTAACCCAGGCGCGAATAGCTTTGTAGAAAATTTTCCTAAAAATAGAGTTTCTTTGGGCCGCTAGGCGTCACGCTCATCAACCCTTCTTCGGTAGGCTTCAATGCTCGGAAAAGTCGACAATACGTTGCAGCATCTCATTGGCCTTCCCTATCTCTATGCATCCAGGGACTTCACGATTCACAGCCGGTGCCGATACCTCCTGCACAAACTGCAACAGCGTCGCGGGAGCAATCTCAGTTTTCTCGATGTGGGCTGCGGCTCCGGCATAGCACTTCGCCATCTGGCAACCTTGCAGCCCCAGAAGATCGAACGCTATGTTGGTATCGATCTTGCGGCTGAACGCCTTTATCCCCGTTACCGGAATATTCGTGATATCGAGCTCGATTTTTACAACGTCAACCTAGATGATCCCTGGGACTTCGGCGAGTTCGATCTGATCTGGTGCTCGGAGGTGATCGAGCATCTAAGCGACGACAACGGCCAGATCGCCAAAATCGCCCGCGCCTTGAAACCGGGCGGCATGGCGTTGATCACGACACCCAGCCTGGAATTCGTTCAGCATATGGGTGCGATGTTCCCACCGATCCTGAAAACCAGCCCGATCCAAGACGGTGGCCATGTCCGCCATGGCTACCGATTTGAGGACATGGTGCGCTTGGCAACTGATGTCGGCTTGCTGGTCAACAGTGTCGATGGGGCCAGCCGCCTGACCTTGGCCGAGACCGAGCGTCGCTACTCGACCCAAGGCCTTGGATGGATCATCAACAACATGTCGATGACCTGGTCTACGCGTGGTAAGCGCGACTTTGCCCTAGGCGACGCTTTTCGCAGCCAGCCGCAGCGCTATGCCTCGATCTGTGCGGAATTGACCAAGCCGAGGGAGACAAAGTCGGCGAAACCAAAACCTGAAACGCTCTCACCCCTCTTTTCCCGTGACGAACGAGAAAAAATTGGCGATACAGTCGCTACCTGAAGCCAGCTTGGTTTTTTGCCGCGCTGATGGGCGATCTTCTTGCCTCGGATGATGTCATCGGTTAGAGCACGTTCCGACCAAAAGGCTTGAACGCCAGCTTGTTTCCGATGCCGGTAATTCTGATCCGTCTTTTGTAGGAGAGATGGCTGGGAGCCTCGGGCTGGCGCCAATGGACCGGAATTGTTCTGGTCATTAGCTGTCGATAAGGTGAGGAGATCGAGGTGAGCCAAACCCATGCAGCCGACGGCGTGGTCGAGAGTAGCGTCAAAGGGCCGGCTTGGCTTAGAGCCCTCTATGATTGGACGCTTCGTCAGGCCGCCTCGCCTTATGCCTTGTGGATTTTGGCGTTGGTCGCGTTTGTCGAGAGTTCGATCTTTCCGATCCCGCCCGACATTTTGCTGATCCCGATGGTTCTCGCAATGCGCAACCGGGCTTGGTTGCTTGCAGGGATCTGCACAATTGCCTCTGTGACCGGCGGTATGGCCGGCTATGCCATTGGCGCCTTTCTCTATGAGAGCATCGGGCAGCCTATTCTCGACCTCTACGGCAAGCTCGAAAAGTTCGAATCGTTTCAGGCGATGTATAATGAATGGGGTGCCTGGATCGTCATGATGGGTGGGTTGACGCCATTTCCATACAAGGTCATCACGATCGCAAGCGGTGTGACGGGCCTCAATATCGTTACCTTCACGCTCTTCTCGATCATCGCGCGCGGCCTTCGCTTTTTCCTCGTTACCTGGCTGCTTTGGCGTTTCGGCGCGCCGATCAAGGCCTTCATCGAACGGTATCTGGGGCTGTTGACGATCGCGTTTTTCGTGCTGCTGATCGGAGGTTTCATGGTCGTCAAACTGCTCTGAGCTTTCTCGATTTTGCTAAGATCGTCTGCGATCTTCGTCGTGACAATATGGACAGAGACGTTGCCGTTTAGCCTCATTCAACCACGCACTGCACTTCTGCTCCTGGCCTTTATTGCCGCCGACATCCTGCTCGTCGTGTTCGCGCTGCAATATGTGGCCGACCTAGCGCCTTGCCGGATGTGCATTTGGCAACGCTGGCCTTTTGCCATTCTCATCGCCGTTGGCTTGACCGGCGCCTTTTGGAAACCACGTCTTGTCCTTGTGCTTACCATTCCGCTGCTTTTGGTGAGCGCTGGGCTTGCCGGCTATCACGTCGGCGTCGAGCAGGGATGGATCGCGCTACCCGCTGGCTGCACTGCTGGCGGTGCGGCAACGTCCGTTGAGGAATTAAAGGCTCTCCTGGCGGCGGCACCGCCGAGCTGCGATCAGGTCGGCTTTACGATGCTTGGCTTGTCGTTGGCCGGCTGGAATTTGGTAGTGTCGTTGCTGCTCGCGGGCTTTTCTCTGTTTGTCATGACCAGGCCGCAAGGTAACCAGCGACAAGGTGCGGGGATCGCTTAAAGGCGCGGCCGCCGAAATCCAAGTGAAACATGGACCTCTGCTCGGGTTTCTGCTACCGAACATGCCCTTCACCCCAGCCGAACGCCTGATCCAGATGACCGAACGACTTTATCTCTACGACACGACCCTGCGCGATGGCGCGCAGATGGAGGGTGTCGACTTCACCGCGGCCGACAAGGTCGCGATCACCGAAATTCTCGACCAATTGGGTATCGATTACATCGAAGGCGGCTGGCCTGGCGCTAATCCGACCGATGATAGCTTCTTCGCCAATCCCCCCGTTCTCGAGAAAGCTAGGCTTTGTGCCTTCGGCATGACCAGGCGTGCTGGCCGAAGCGCTGCCAACGATCCGGTACTGGCACCGCTTTTTCAAGCCAAGACTCACGTAATCACCCTGGTCGGCAAGACATCAGCGCTTCAGGTTGAGACGGCGCTCGGAACGTCGCTGGATGAGAATCTGAAGATGATCGCGGACAGTGTCGAAGAGGCCGGTAAACGGGCTTCCGAGGTCATGCTCGATGCCGAGCATTTTTTCGATGGCTTTGCCGCGGATCCGGAATACGCCCTGGCATGCCTTGAGGCCGCCTTAGGCGCAGGCGCTCGTTGGGTCGTGCTTTGCGACACCAATGGTGGGCGCTTGCCGGGCGAGATCTCGAGCGCTGTCGAGCGGGTGCTTGCCATGACTCCGGGCGAAAAGCTGGGGATTCATACCCATAACGATACGGAAAATGCTGTCGGCAACACCTTGGCCGCCGTGGAGGCGGGGGTGCGACAGGTTCAAGGCACGCTGAATGGCCTGGGCGAGCGATGCGGCAATGCCAATCTCGTCTCCTTGCTGCCGACATTGACGCTAAAGATGGGGTATCAAACGGGCGTCGACGATCAATCAATCGCCAAGCTGACCGAAATCTCCCGCTCCCTCGATGAGCGTCTGAACAGGACGCCCGATCGTCATGCCGCCTATGTTGGCATTAACGCCTTCACCCATAAGGCCGGCCTGCATGCCTCGGCTGTGGCCAAAAACCCGACCTTTTATGAGCATATCGAGCCTGAACGGGTAGGTAATCAGAGGACGATCTTGATTTCCAACCAGGCAGGGCGATCCAACCTGATGACCCGTCTCGCCTCTCTGGGGCTGGAGACTGAGGCCAGCGATGATCAGATCCGGGACCTTTTGAGTGTCATCAAGGAGCGCGAGGCCAGCGGCTATGCTTATGAGGGCGCCGACGCCAGTTTTGAGCTCCTGGCAAGGCGACGTTTCGGCGAGGTTACTGATTTTTTCCGTCTGATCAGCTTTCGGATCATCGATGAGCGCCGTTTCAATGCCCGGAACGAGCTGGTTACCATGTCGGAGGCGACCATCAAGGTCGAGGTCGGTGGCGATGTGCTGATGATCGTGGCTGAGGGCAATGGTCCGGTGAACGCCCTCGATTCCGCTCTTCGGCAAGGCCTGATGCAGACTTATCCCGAGCTGCAGCATATGTATCTTGCCGACTACAAGGTTCGTATCTTGACCCCGGAGGCCGGGACTGCGGCGGTGACCCGTGTGATCATCGAGAGCGTCGACGGCCAGGGGCAGCGTTGGTCGACCGTCGGCGTGTCCACCAATGTGATCGATGCTTCCTATAATGCGCTCCACGACGCCATTACCTATAAGCTGTTCGTCGGTGGCCAAAGTAGGCTTTCGCACGGATCCGTTGGGGATGAGAGCACCTGATGGTGGCCGGGCAACAGGGCGAGGGACACAAGATCGCCTCGGTCGAGGGGCTTTCGCCGGCACCAGCCGTAATCTTGATCGGGACCCAGCTTGGCGAGAATGTCGGCACAACGGCGCGCGCCATGCTGAACTTTGGCCTTTCCGACCTGCGCCTTGTCCGGCCGAAATGCGGCTGGCCTAATGTTAAAGCGCTTAAGGCCTGTTCTGGGGCAAGTGCGGTTCTGAACCGTGTTCGCCTCTATGAGACGACGGACGAAGCGACGGCCGATCTGCGCTCGGTTCTGGCGACCACAGCAAGACCCCGGGATCTGCCAAAACCGGTCGTCACGGCAGCTGAAGCCGGGCAGTCGTTGCGCCGGACTATTGAGGAAGGGGCCTCGGCCGGCGTGTTGTTCGGCCCGGAACGAACGGGGCTCAGCAATGACGATCTCATTTACGCCGATGCCGTCTTGAGCGTGCCGCTCAATCCCGGTTACAGCTCCCTCAATCTGGCCCAGGCTGTCCTTCTGGTGGCTTATGAGTGGTTTCAAACGGGTGCTCCCGAACGACCAAAGCCGAGCACCACCCAGACCCGGCGGCCAGCGACCAAAGGGGAGCTCCAGGGACTGCTCAACCATGTTGCGGAAGAATTGGACGAGACGAATTTCTTTCGAACGCCCGAGCGACGCCAAAGTATGCTGCAGAGCATCAAAGTCGTGATCCAGCGCGCCAATCTGCGCGAGCCGGACGTGCATTTGCTTCGCGGTATGATCAAAGCATTAGCGCGTGGACGACAACGTCCATCGGATTAAGCGACCGCAAATAATCTCTACGGTTAACCCTCAATTAACGATAAGTGGCCATGATGATCGGACAAGTTTGAGCCGATGGAGCCGGCCTGCAGCTGCTCTCGACTGACCGCCAGCTGGTGTACGGGTGAGGAGTAGCTGACGACGTCGGTTGGACAAAAAATATGGCTGGATATTGAAACAGATGCTTTCAGGTACTGCAAAGGTTGCCGATGGACCATTGTATGTAGGAACATCGGCATGAGCGGTGGCGCCAATTGGGCTAAAATGCGTGAACGGATGTTGCGCAATTCAACATCCGAACTCCCAGATGATGCCGTTGACGAACCGCTTTCCAAGCCTGCCGGGAGCTTCGGTCGTCGCGGAACGCCGCCGCTCGGCGAACGAGATGTCGAGCCTGACGCTGCGCGGGCGGATGCGTTGGTTACGCTAGGCGAGCCTGATGCGCCTGCCACGTCGGCGAAGCTTGAGCCTGATCATCTGCATGAGACCATGATCGATGCTGCTAACGATCGGGCGGCTTTGATGACATCAGATGTGGTTGACAAGGCACCCACCCCCGTTCCCGTCCAGGAGAAGGTCGAGACAACACCGCCGGTAGAGGCGCTAATAGAGTCATCTCCAATGGCATCTATATCAGACCCGTCAGAGCCGACGCCCGAACCTCTGGATCGTGGTTTGATGGGACATGTGATCTCCGTATCTGGCTCGGTGGTTTGGGGGTTGTTCGAGAGTGAGTCGGATCATGCGGTGGAGATTGGCAATATCGTCCGGCTTCATCGGGGAGGGGGGCGAAGCTTTGGGATCGTAACGACGCTTCGCCGGGATGGACGACGTGATGAAGATGACCGGCGCCTGATGGAGATCAAACTGCTCGGCGAGATCGCCGACGACACACGCGTTTTCCAATGCGGTGTCTCAAAGCATCCGGCTTTGGACAGCCCGATCTACATGGCGGATCGGGACGAACTCCTTTTGATCTATCGTCAGCCTGATGTCCCAACCCTGCGTCTAGGGACACTGCGCCAGGCTGACAGTCTCCCCGCTTACGCCGTCACCGACCAGTTGTTGGGCAAGCATTTTGCCATTCTCGGCACCACGGGCGCTGGGAAGTCTTGTGCTGTCACGGTGCTTCTCCGGGCCATTATTGCGTCCAATCCATTTGGTCATATCGTAATGCTCGATCCGCATAACGAATATGGCCAGGCGTTTGGCGATCGGGCTGAAGCGCTCAATCCGAAGACGTTGAAGCTTCCCTATTGGCTATTAAACTTCGAAGAGATCTCCGAGGTTCTGGTCAACAGGGAGTCCGCTGAAAGCGCCTATGCTGAAGCAGCCATTTTGCGTGATGCCATTTTGCGGGCGCGCAAGGTCGCCTTCGGCGAGGAAAAAAACAGCGACCATGTTACGGTCGATACCCCCACCCCCTATCGCCTTTCCGATCTCGTTCGAATCATCAAGGAAGATATGGGTGCTTTCAATCGCGCGGAAAGCGTTGCCCCCTTTCAGCATCTGATCTCTCGGATCGAGCGCATCTCGTCGGACCGGCGTTTTTCCTTCATGTTCTCTAGCTTTATGGTTCAAGACAGCATGGCGCAGGTGATGTCATCGATCCTGCGTCTGCCGGTGCGCGACAAACCGGTCACCATCATCGACCTTTCCGGCATGCCGTCTGAGATCGTGGACGTGGTGGTCTCGGTGCTCTTTCGCCTTGTTTTCGAATTTGCTCTTTGGACCGATCGCACCAAGGCGCCGCCGATCCTTCTGGTCTGCGAGGAAGCCCATCGCTACGTGCCAAGAGACGATGAGGCCGCCTTCGCGCCGACCAAGCGTGCGATCTCGCGCATTGCCAAGGAAGGCCGAAAATATGGCTTGAGTTTAGGATTGGTCACCCAGAGACCAGCCGAGCTTTCCGTCAGTAGCCTCTCTCAGTGCAACACCATCGTCGCTCTTCGCATGAGCAACGAGCATGACTTGAAATTCGTGCAGCATGCCATTCCCGAAAGCTCGCGCTGGCTCACCGACACCATGCCGTCGTTGAACACGCGCGAAGCCGTGGTGATAGGCGCTGGTGTTGCTGTGCCCATGCATATCCGTTTTGATGAACTACCGCCTGAACACCGCCCAGCAAGTACGACCCCTACATTCTCGACTGCCTGGCAACAAGACGTGGTGGAATCGGATTTGGTCGAGCGCACGATCGAATCCTGGCGATATCAGCTCAGAGGCGAGGATTGACAAGAATCTGATCGCCGTCCGACCTAATGCGGTCATGCTGGAGATCGGCAGGCTGTCCGGCCTTGACCGAGAACATCTGGATGTCGTGGGCAAGGAAGCTCATTCTCGATGTGAGGTGCAAGGCTGCGTTGATGTTGCTTTGGGTCGTGATGAGGGATGATAAAAGCTTGGGGTTGTCCGAGGCGATGTTGCTGGAGAATGGCGCGAGGGGTGGGACCTATTTTTCCGGACTAGCCAGGTTTGCGTGCGAGAGCTGCTAAAACCTTTGACAAATCGTTCATGATGGATATAACGGACCTAGTTTTTGGCGGCCTGTCAGGCGGGCCGCTATTTTTCGTCGTCGTTTCAAAGCCGATTAGGTCAGCATGTCCAAACGCATCGAAGCTAAGAACAAGATCTGCCGTCGCCTTGGGGTGAACCTTTGGGGGCGCGCTAAGAATCCTATCGTCAAGAAGGATTACCCGCCGGGTGAGCATGGCTCGAAGCGGCGCAAAGTTTCGGATTATGGCTTGCAGCTGGCTGCCAAGCAGAGGCTGAAGGGCTATTACGGCAATATTACCGAAAAACAGTTTCGCCGGGTCTATCAAGAGGCTTCTAGGCGTCGCGGTGATACGGCCGAGAACATGATCGGTGCGCTGGAGCAGCGTCTCGATATCGTTGTTTTCCGTCTGAATTTCGTGCCGACGGTCTTTGCGGCACGTCAGTTTGTCAATCATGGTCATATCCTGGTGAACGGTCGTCGCGTGACCATTGCGAGCTACGTCGTGCGCGAAGGCGATGTGATCGAGGTCCGTGAGAGATCCAGGAATATGGAGCTTGTTCTCGGCACGGTCCAGCAGCCGGAACGCGATGTACCCGAATATATGTCCGTCGATACCAAGGCGTTGAAGGGAACCTTCGTTCGCATCCCGAAGCTTGCAGACGTGCCCTATCCGGTTCAGATGGAGCCCAATCTGGTCATCGAGTATTACTCGCGCTGATCAAACGAATATTCCGACGTTGCGAAGAGGAGTATGGGTGACCATGCTCCTTTTTTCTTTTGCATGACGTTGCGCCTTCGAAACGCTGGGGTCGATGATGTTCAGGCGATCAGGTGGATCGCCGACAGAGGCTATCAGCGCTATGCCGCCGTGCTTGGCAAGAAGCCCGCACCCATGGTGGCCGATTTCAAAAAGCATGTTCAAGAGGATTGGGTGATCGTCGTTGAACAGGGGAGTGTGCTCGTTGGCTACGCTGTTCTGTTGCTTCGCGGCTCATCAGCGCTGCTGGATAACATCGCAGTCGACATCGGCGTACAGCGCCAAGGCGTCGGCAAAGCGCTGATCGACCATATTGAGCAGCATTTGCTAAGGCTTGGTCATGATCGCTACGAGCTCTATACTAATGCGGCGATGACAGAAAATATCAGCTGGTACGCGCGCCTCGGCTTCGTCGAAACCAGGCGTGTCGAGGAACACGGGTTCAAACGCGTTTATATGCAAAAGCAGCTAAGTTCGCCCGAATAACACCGAGCAGGCGGACAAATTAAAGCTATGGCCATCCATTTGGTGGCAGTCTGTTTCGCTCTGCCGCTAGGTCTCTAAGGTCGTTGGTAAGAAACTAGGCGGCCACCTGGGTTTCGATGCCCTTGTCTTTCAACAACTGCGCCAGCTCACCGGCCTGATACATCTCGCGGACGATATCGCAGCCCCCGATGAACTCGCCTTTGACATAAAGCTGGGGAATGGTCGGCCACTGGCTGTATTCCTTGATCCCCTGACGGAGTTCATCGTCCGAGAGGATGTCGAAGGATTTGAATTTGACACCGAGGAGCGACAGGACCTGAACCACCTGTGCGGAGAACCCGCATTGCGGAAAAACAGGCGTGCCCTTCATGTACAGCACCACAGGATTAGCGCTGGTATCTTCTTCGATGCGTGCGAAGACGGGGCTGGCGTCATTCATGGCAGACTGTCTCCCTAATCGATCTAGAAACATTAAGGCGAATGCTGAACAAGCATTCGCTGTTTATTTGGGGGCTTGTGTCGTGAGCGCAAGGGCATGGAGTTCACCACCCATACGATCGCCAAGCGCACGATACACCAATTGGTGCTGCTGGACCCTCGATTTTCCTTCGAAATCCGGCGCTGTCACGGTCGCCTGATAGTGATTACCATCGCCTGCCAGGTCCTGAATATCGACCTCGGCGGCAGGCAGTGCCTCCAAGATCAAGGACTTGATATCTTCGGCCGTCATTGCCATTGGAAACACACCATCTCTAGGCGGCCCGCTATCGCGCTTGCATAAAGCCGGGCAGCCAATTCTCGTGAAGATCGCAGAGTTCACTCAAGGATATGGCATCGCAACCTTTGAGCGTCAATGTGCTGCCGCCGGTTTGGCCTACTGATCGAGCCACGACGCCGGCGCTGCTAGCATTTTCCAAAACCTGATCGAGATGCCGCCGGTCGATCGCCAAGAGATAACGCGCCTGGTCCTCGCCGAACAGCCAGCCAGTGGCCGAGCCGGCGGGGATGTCGAGCTCTGCGCCGATCGATGAGGCCATCGCCATTTCGGTAAGCGCAACGAACAAGCCGCCATCGGCGAGATCATGGCAGGCATTAACAAGACGCTCGTTGATGAGAGCTCGCACCAGATCACCGTTGCGGCGCTCGATGGTGAGATCAACAGGTGGAGGTGCGCCGTCTTCGCGCCCGCAGATCTCACGGAGATAAAGCGACGAGCCAAGCCAGCCATAGCTTTCGCCGATCAGGACCAAATCGAGTTCGTCCCGATCATAGGCGATGCTAACGGTACATTCGATGCCGTTCAAAAGACCAACGCCGCCGATGGTTGGCGTCGGCAAGATCGCCTGGCCGTCTGTCTCGTTGTAGAGGGAGACATTGCCGGAGACGATCGGGAAATCGAGGATGCGGCAGGCTTCGCCGACCCCTTCGAGGCAGCCGACGAATTGGCCCATGATCTCCGGGTTTTCCGGACTGCCGAAGTTCAAGCAATCCGTGACCCCGAGCGGTGTTGCACCGACCGCCGTCAGGTTTCGCCAGGCCTCGGCAACCGCTTGGCGACCACCCTGGATGGGATCAGCGAGGCAATAGCGCGGCGTGCAATCCGTGGTCATGGCGAGGCCACGATCCGTACCATGTATGCGGATGATCGCCGCGTCGCCGCCCGGACGTTGTACCGTATCGGCCATGACCATGTGATCATATTGCTCGAAGATCCAGCGTTTGGAAGCAAGATCCGGCGACCTGATCAGTTTTTTCAAGGCATCTGTAGGGCTCATCGGCGCCGGAACGCTTTCGGCGATGACGGGAATCGCCGGTTTCGTCTCGACATAAGGACGCTCGTAGACTGGGGAGGCGCCGCTGATCGGGTCGATCGGCACATCGGCCACTGTGTCGCCATGCCAGCGGAGCACCATGGAACCGGTATCGGTCACCTTGCCGACGGCGACAAAGTCTAAGCCCCATTTCTTAATGATGGCCTCAGCTTTCGCTTCCGCCCCCTCGCGCAGGACCATCAGCATGCGCTCCTGGCTTTCGGAGAGCATGATCTCATAGGGCGTCATGCCGGTCTCGCGCATGGGCACCCGATCCAAATCCATCTCGATGCCGACACCGCCGCGGGATGCCATCTCGAAGGACGACGAGGTGAGGCCGGCCGCCCCCATATCCTGGATGGCGACGATGGCATCGGTCTGCATCAACTCAAGGCATGCCTCGAGCAGCAGCTTTTCGGTAAATGGATCGCCCACCTGGACGGTAGGACGCTTGGCTTCGGTCTCATCGCTGAACTCGGCCGATGCCATGGTGGCGCCGTGGATCCCATCGCGCCCGGTCTTGGCGCCGAAATAAACGACGGGATTACCGATGCCGGCGGCGGCGGCGTAGAAGATTTTGTCTTTTTCCACCAGGCCGACGCACATGGCGTTGACCAGATTGTTGCCGTTATAGGCGCTATGGAAGGTGGTTTCACCACCGACCGTGGGCACACCGATGCAATTCCCGTAACCGCCGATGCCGGCGACCACACCGTCCACTAGATGCCGCGTCTTGGGATGGTCGGGATTGCCGAAGCGAAGGGCGTTCAAGATGGCGACCGGGCGCGCGCCCATCGTAAAGATATCCCTGAGGATACCACCGACCCCAGTCGCCGCACCTTGGTAAGGTTCGATGAAGCTTGGGTGGTTGTGGCTTTCCGCCTTGAAGACCGCGGCCATGCCGCCGCCGACATCTACAATGCCGGCATTCTCGCCTGGGCCGCAGATCACCCATGGCGCTTCGGTCGGCAGTTTGGACAGCCAGTGCTTCGAGGATTTATACGAGCAATGTTCGCTCCACATCACTGAGAAGATGCCAAGTTCAACTAGGGTGGGCGGACGGTCGAGGATTTCCAGGACCAGCTTGTATTCGTCATCGGAGAGGCCGTGTTCGGCGATCAGTTCGGGCGTGATTGGATCGTTTTTGATGGTCATGCCAACGCCTCCAGCAGGGCGCGAAAGAGGGGTGCGCCATCGGTGCCGCCGGTCGCTGGGTCGACGGCTCGTTCTGGATGTGGCATCAGACCGAGGACGTTACGGCCAGGGCTGAGTACACCTGCGATATCGTCAGTCGAACCGTTGGGATTGTCGCGGTAGCGAAAGGCGATGCGATCCTCGTCCCTAAGTCGTTTCAGCTCGTCCTCGGCGCAGGCATAATTGCCGTCATGATGGGCGATGGGAATGTGAATGGAGCATGAGCGATCATAGCTCTTGGTGAAGATCGACATGTTGGTTTCGACATCCAGTTCGACATCCCGACAGACGAATTTGAGCCCGGCATTCGCGATCAGCGCGCCTGGCACGAGGCCTGCTTCAGCGAGTAGCTGAAAGCCGTTGCAGATGCCGAGAACGGCAACACCTGCTTCCGCTGCCGAGACAACTTCCTTCATGATCGGCGCCTTGGCCGCGATCGCTCCGGAGCGCAGATAGTCCCCATAGGAAAACCCGCCGGGCAGTACGATAAGGTCGAGCCTTGGCAGCTCGGTATCGCCATGCCAAAGCCGCGTCACCTTGGCGCCGGCATATTCGAGGGCAACCGCGACATCGCGATCACAATTCGATCCGGGAAAGGTAATCACCCCTGCCTGCACGTCTTCTTGTCCTTCTCTGGATTCGGTTCCGGCCCTCTCCCCCACCTAACCAGCCGACGGCGCATGGGACCATATTGGGTGGGGCGCCGACTGCGAGTGGTTGGTTGGAGGAGAGGGCTGGAACCGTCTTGTCCGAAATGACTAGTCTTCGATAATCACCGAATAGGTTTCGATGACCGGATTGGCCAGGAGTTGGGTGCACATGGCATCGACCTCGACCTTCGCGGCGCCATGATCAGTTGCCGCGAGATCAACTTCGATCAGCTTGCCTTGCCGTACTTCACCGACCCCCTCGAATCCAAGCTGCCCGAGTGCTCGTCTGATGGCAGCGCCTTGCGGATCGAGCACGCCTTCCTTCAGCCTTACATGAACTTTCGCTTTCATCCTGTCTCAATCTTCCCGTAGTGTGACGAGGTCCAAGATAGTCCCGTGACAGTGTCACTGGACGGTTTCGGGGCCTTTCATGTCGCGGGGGCCGGCTTCGGGCAGGATGCCGAGGCGCCTTGCGACCTCCTGATAACCCTCCTCAACTCGGCCTAGGTCCCGCCTGAAGCGATCCTTGTCCAGCTTCTCATTGGTGAGCACATCCCATAGTCGGCAACTATCAGGGCTAATCTCGTCGGCGAGGATGATTGTCATCTCCTCGTTTTCCCAATACCGACCGAATTCGACTTTAAAGTCGACGAGACGCAGGCCCGCACCCATGAACAGTCCGGAGAGATAGTCGTTGATCCGAAGGCTGAGACTGACCATCTCATCGATTTCCTGATACGCTGCCCAGCCGAAGGCGGCGATATGCTCCTCGGTGATCAGCGGATCGTCCAGCTCGTCGGACTTGTAGTAATATTCGATGATCGTGCGTGGAAGAGCCGCCCCTTCTTCGAGGCCGAAACGCTTAGCGAGCGAACCCGCAACAACATTACGGACCACCACCTCGATTGGGATGATCTCCACCTCCTTGACCAGCTGTTCGCGCATATTGAGGCGGCGAACAAAGTGTGTCGGAATGCCGATCGAGGTGAGCTTATCCATCAGGTGTTCGGAGATGCGGTTGTTGAGCACGCCCTTGCCGGTGATGATGCCCTGCTTCTTGTTGTTGAAGGCCGTAGCATCATCCTTGAAATACTGGATAAGCGTGCCAGGTTCCGGTCCTTCAAACAGGACTTTGGCCTTGCCTTCATAGACCTTGCGGCGCCGGCTCGACTGGCTTGTCATCTCTAAGGGACCCCTGACGGGTAAAAGGACGTTGAAACTGCGCGCGTTCTATAGCGCAGCCCGTGGGGGAACACAACAAAACGTGGCAAAAGCGAGGGATTGGGAAACAACTTTGCTCAAAGGAAGCTTTTCGCGCCTCCTCGAAGAACGGAAACGGGTGCAAGGGCGTTTCCGTCAGGGGTGATTTTGGCTATCGTCCCGTCATGCCGATCACCGAAACAGACCTCTATTTGCCTGTCAAAAAATTCCTCGAAGGGCAGGGCTATACCGTAAAGGGGGAGGTTGGCCGTTGTGATGTTGTGGCGGTGCGGGGGGATGAAGATCCGATCATCGTCGAGATGAAGGTCAGGTTTTCGCTGGAGGTCCTTTTTCAGGCGGTCGAGCGTCTTGCGGTTACCGATAAAGTCTATGTAGCGATCGATCACGGTCGCAATTCACTTTGGACCCGGCGATCGAAGCATGTTTTGCGCTTATGCCGGTCGCTTGGAATCGGATTGCTGACCATTCATCCGGATCGCGATCTGGTGGAGCCGAGACTTGATCCCGGCCCTTATCAGCGCCGACCCAACAAAAAACGAAAAGAACGGCTTTTGCGCGAATTTTCGAGACGGGTCGGTGACCCCAATATAGGTGGCAGTGCCAAAAAACCGGTGATGACTGCTTATCGCCAGGATGCCTTGCGTTGTGCGCGGGCACTACGCCTGAATGGACCGCTAAAGCTTAAGGAGTTGCGCATGATGAGCAATGTTGAGCGGGCCGCCTCGATCTTGCAGCGGGACGTCTATGGCTGGTTCGAGCGGGTCGAGCGCGGCATCTACGCCTTGTCGCCCGCTGGAGACGACGCTCTTTTAACGTTCAAGGAGACCGTCGATCAACTATGAATAGCCTGTTCAGGTAGTGTTCAGTCCTCAGGGCCCAGGGTTCTCCCCAGAATTGGAAGGAGTTCTGTCATGCCCATCACTTGGTTCCAGCCTTCAGCATTTCGCACGGTCGCGCTACTTGGTGGATTGCTTCTCATCCTCTCCGGCTGCCATTTCCACCATCGTGGACACAGCCACTACGGCGGTGGGTATCATGGCGGTCACCATGGAGGATATGAGCGAGGTCATCGCGGCGGTGGTCGTTTTTTCAATCGCGGTTACCGCCGTGGCGGGCATTCCCGTGGCGGATGGCGTGGACGTCACTGAAGGCAAGTTGCCCACCCGATTGCTTTCGGACGGCTGTTGCCTTCGCGAGGGTTGAGGATGCCCGGCACAGCACGGCCATCGATGCCTGGACCCCATGATTAGGCAGCGATAGCTGGCTCATAGAGCCTTTGAGGTGGCACATGGAGAGCAATCTTGGCGCCGACGCTAAGAATGCCTTCCTTTTCGACCCAGGCGGTCACGCCCCGTCGGCCCAGAGCGGCCTGGCGGAAATGTTTGCCGTAGCTGGGATAAGCCTGTTCGATCAGCTTGCCGGGAACGGCGCAAGCCTCGTTTTCCATATCAACCGCGAGGGCCGCACCGTCGTCGACGACCAGGCGGGAAGATGGCGGAATTTGGGAGAAATTCGGCAGACCGGCGATCACCAGATTGGCGCGCACCCAGCTGGGCTTGACCGCCTCGGGGAGCCCCATCATCGTGCCGATGGTCGCCAGTTCCTCGGCGGAGACGATGGAAAGTTGACGAACATTGCGAATGCTGGTTCCGACAGCATATTGAGCTTTGGTGCGCACGCAGGCAGGCCTGGTTAGGCTGGCATAGACATCGCCTTCGAACCCAGCATAGCTGACGCGCACCTGGTCAAGCTCCGTGGCATTGCGTTCGCTGCCGATCTGATGGTTGACCAGAATGGCTTCGATCGTTCCGATAAGGCCAGTGGGGCGCAGGATTGCCATTCAGTTGATCCTCAATCCAGGGTTTTTTATCTACAAAATCTTTCTCGCAATTGAACATGAAATGGCAGATATTAATTTTCAAGACCCGAAAAAGATCACGTAAACGCTGTATATTTATTGAAAAATTGCTTTAGAACAGTCTTTTATAGCGAATTCTTGACATGAGATCAGAAGATAGATTATTGGTTGATTCCTTAGATTGGCGCTCGACCTTTACGGTGACCGCAAGATTGGCAAGGAGAAGCAGGCCATGAGAATTGCTGGCAAATGGCTGACAGCGTTATCGGTCATCATGGTCCTGAGCGGCTGCGTCAGTGCGCCGAACGAACGAGCGAGCGCGGCCCGCTCGGAGCGCTTGCTCGAACAGTCCCGTCTGATCCTCGATGACTTTCTCGACGATCAGCAATATCAGAACATGCGCGTCTATGTGCAAAACGCTTACGCCATCATGATTGTGCCCGATCTGTTGAAAGGCGGGTTTCTGGCTGGTGCTGAACATGGAACGGCTGTCATGCTGGTGCGCAATCCGACCACTGGCGGATGGGGTCAGCCAGCATTTTATGATATCTACGGCGGTAGTCTCGGTCTTCAGTTCGGGATCCAGAGTGCTGATGTCGTTCTGACCATCATGAATAAAGGGGCCGTGCAACGTTTGGTTGGTTCAGGTGTGAAGCTTGGTGCTGATGCTTCGGTCGCTGCCGGCCGTATCGGGGCGACAATCGGGGCGGCGACGACCACCCATTTCGGCGAAGATATGTATGTTTTTGCCAAGAGCCAGGGCCTGTTCGGTGGCTTTGCGATCGACGGCAGCTACATGGCCGCAAAGAATGACTGGAATCAGGCCTATTACGGTCGGCCCGTCAGGCCTTGGGATGTGTTGAGTGATTTCAATGTCATTTCAGGCACCGAAGTCGCCACCTTGCACGCGACACTGACCAGCTTTTAGTGGTGTGACCACATCATTGGTTCACTCCGTTGTCGCCAAGACCGATGGTATGCGGCCAAGTTTTCGAGGTTAGTGGCGGTCTCGTTCCCCTGACTTAACCCCGAGGACAATCCGATTTGCGGCCATTTTGCGCCGAGCTGCTGGTCCTCCGGGCAGAATTCCGTGTGACAAAACCAGGTTCACCCAACATTTTCGATGAGTTTTTCTGCATCGATGGATGAATAGCCGCACTCGGCTGTATATTAGCTAGATGGTCGTGTGTTCAGCGCGCGATCTGGTGGAGATAAGGGATAAGGGGATTGATCAATGCGTTTTGCTCTGTCGATCGGCTTGGCGCTTTTCATGTTGGGCGGGCAGGTTGGATATGCAGGGGAGAGCGATCCGAAAATCGCCGATGTCAATGTTAGGCTCGATAGCGCGGATCAGCCCGGTATCTTCCATATCAAAGTCGTGATCGAGCATCAGGACAAGGGTTGGGATGACTATGTCGATGCTTGGGAGATCCTTGGGTCGGATGGACGGCTCTTAGGTTCTCGCCCCTTCTTCGAACCCGAGCTGGAGCGGGCCAAGACGGTCTCGGCTCTTTCCGGTGTGGTGATCCCAAATGATGTCAAGACGGTGACGATCCGTGCTCGAAAGCATCCAGAAGGTTATAAGGGTGAGCCGGTTGAGATCACCGTCCCGCATTAAGGTGGGGTCAGCTCGGACCGTCGGGCAGCGCACTCTCTAGAGCGTTCAATAATGATCGGATTGGAGCCGGACATCGCTTGGTGTGCCGGCTCTGATCTTGTGGCGGAACGAGGCGGTCCAAGCTCGCTTTAAGATGCACAAAGTTATCGTCGGGCAACGTTTGGGCCAGGCCAATTCACCATCAAATATCCATTTAATCACCTGTTCTTGTGAATTTTTTCTACTTCAGCTATATTACCTGCCTCATAATAACAAGCTTTAGGTGTGTTTATCGGGAGGTTGTAACAACGCACCGTCATTGGAGGCGAATCATGGATAAAGTTTCACGTCACGTTGTCTCGAAGCTGCGTCGACTTGAACATGACGCAACGCCCGGACCTTGGGCGGTCTATGGCAACAGCATCGAAGATGCGAAAAAGATCCCCTTGGCCACGCTCACGAAAGAGCATTTCGACGACAAGAACGCCGAATTGATCACTGAGCTTCGGAACGCGGTTCCGCGGCTACTGCATCTCATCGAGTTGCAGGAGAAGGAGATCAGCCGCCTTCGGGATGATAAAAACGGTGCGCAAAAGCAGACGGCACCAAAAGGGTCGACAGTCCTTCAGTAAGGGGCAACACTCGCCGCTTGAGCGGCTTCTTGGGAGGCCGGTTGTTCGTGCTGAATGGCATCGAGGAAGATCGAAGCGAACTCTTTGAGCTTGGCCTTGCCGACACCATGGACATCGGCGAATTCGACAAGATTGGCGGGCCTGCGCTTGGCCATGTCGTGAAGAGCCCGGTCGGTGAAGATGACATAGGCTGGCACACCGCGCTCACGTGCAAGCTTCATGCGCAGCTGCTTTAGCTGTCCCAAAAGCCCTTCGTCGCCGGCCTGAAGCGGTTCAAGCGGTATGGCTTTACCCGAGCGTTTCTTGCCGCTTTCTTTTGGACGTTTGAGCATATCGAGGCGAAGCTTGAACACGCCTTCGCCGGTGAGAAGAGCAGCGCCGCGCTCGGTCAGTTTCAAGCTGCCATAAGCGCTGATATCGATGGTCAAGAGGCTGGTCGCGACCATCTGCCGGACAATCGATTGCCATTCCGGGCGTGCTCGATCCTTGCCGCTACCGTAGACGCCAAGGCGATCATGACCAAAGCGCTCGACCTTGTCCGTTGCCTTGCCAAGCACGGTATCGACCACATGACCGACCCCGAATCGCTGATCGGTCTCCTCAACCGCCTTCAGGATGATCCGAGCAGGTTCGGTCCCGTCGATCACCGGAACGGGATGGGTGCAAAGATCGCAGTTGGAACAGGGACCCGTCTCCTCGCCAAAATAGGACAGGAGCGTTTGCCGCCGGCAAACCGGCGCTTCGCAAAAGGCGAGCAGGGCTTCGAGGCGGCGATGTTCGACGCGTTTTTTCTCATCAGACGCATCGGTCTGATCGATGAACATGCGGCGAAGGCGAATGTCGTCCAGACCATAGAGCATCGAAACCTCAGCAGGATCGCCATCGCGCCCGGCTCGGCCTATTTCTTGGTAATAGGCTTCGATGCTCGCCGGGATATCCATATGGGCGACGAAGCGCACATCCGGTTTGTCGATCCCCATGCCAAACGCGATGGTCGCCACGATGATCATCCCGGGCTCGCTCAAGAACCGGTCTTGGCAGAGCTGTCGATCGGCATTGTCCATGCCGGCATGATAAGGCTGTGCCTTGAACCCCTCTTTCACCAGGAAGTCAGCCGTCTCCTCGACTTTCTTGCGGGATAAGCAGTAAACGATGCCGCTCTCATCTCGATGGCGATTAAGAAAGGAGAGAAGCTGATTTTTCGGCGCTTGTTTGGGCTCGATTGCAAGGTGCAAATTAGGGCGATCAAAGCTGGAAACGAAAACATCGGCCACGCCGCCAAAGATTTTCTCGGTGATCTCGTTTTGGGTTTGCGCATCAGCTGTCGCGGTCAGGGCAGTGATAGGCACGTCAGGAAAAGCCTCGCGCAGCGTGCCAAGCTCGAGATATTCAGCCCGAAAGCTGTGGCCCCACTGGCTGATGCAATGGGCTTCGTCGATGGCGAACAGCGAAATTGGCAGCTGCTTCAGGGCGGCCAGCATGCGCCCGGTCATCAAGCGTTCAGGCGCCATATATAAAAGGCGGGTTTCGCCGGCGGCGACCCGGCGCCAGGCAGCGACATTGTCGGCCCTGTCCTTCGCTGAATTGATGCTCTCGGCGGCGACCCCGTTCATGCGAAGCGCGTTCACCTGATCCTGCATCAACGCGATCAGGGGGGAGACGACGACCGTAAGGCCGCCCATGACGAGTGCCGGAACCTGATAGCATAGTGATTTGCCTGCACCTGTCGGCATGACCGCGAGCGCATGACGGCCGGCGAGAAGGCTGTCGATGACCTGCTCCTGTCCCGGCCTGAACGTCTGATAGCCAAAGACCTCTGATAGGATTTTGCTCTTGGGTTCCAGGGCGGCTATTCCTCAGCTTCGATGATGTGAGTTGCTTATAGGTGATTTCCGCCGTCGCGTCAGTGCCGAGGCAGCAAAAAGAGCTTTTATGGAGATGTTGCCAGGGCATCTTGGATCGCTGACAACCTTGAAGCGAAAGAGATATGGGGCTGTTCAATAACGGTCCTTTTTTGCGCGAAAATCCACCTAAGAACGCCATGCGCAAGGGTTGCATTCGGCTCAGATTTTCTGCACTATTTTGATCGATTTCCTCTCTTTCTTGATCGCGCGTAACAGCTTATCGAGGAGGCCGGCAGGCAGGACGGGTATTGGGCAATTTCATGCACTTCCTACCCTCTGCGCGGCAGATCGGTGTCTGGCTGAGGACGAATCAGCTGGTGCGCTCCAGACACACCCGTTTTCGTCTTCTGTTGGCCGATCTCGACGGCGATGAGCATGATCTTACGCAGACCCGTCATCTGGAAGCAGCACTTAGGGATCAGCCAGGTCTCGGCATTCTGCCTGTTGGCAAGGGACCTGATCTGATCGATGGCGAGATCGTCGATGAGACGCTGGCACAAAGTCGATCGATCCTGGCATCCCATAACGGCGACAGCCTCATCATCGGCAGTGTGATGCCCGCCGGCCCACGCATGCGCCTTCGCATGATTGGCCGCTACGAAGGGGGGCTTGGGAGACATGGCCCCTATCAGATCGACTGGACGGAGCTTCCCAAACGTTTCGGCCCCGATTTCGAGGGGCAGCTTTTGGCCCTTGCGGCGCTTAGCATCGCGCCGTCTGCGCAGGATGATGAGGGAAGGGCCTATCTGGTCGATCTATTGCGGCCGGCGGCAAGCAAGCTCACCAGGCTCTTGGAACATCAGACGATCCATGCCGACAGCGAGCAACAGGGTATTCTTTGGCATGCCCTTGGGCTTGCGGCTTCGATGCTCGGCGAATTCACTAGGAGTCAGCGCTGGCTGGATGTCGCCGTCCACGCCCACAAAACGGCTCTTTTGATTTGGCAGGATGACAAGGTCGTCTATGATTGGGCCATCGCGCAGAATAACTTGGGTTACGCGCTCAAGCTTCTAGCTAGCCATGCTGACAGCGACGAGTATCAAGCCGCGATTTTGAAGCAATCGGTTCAAGCATTTCAACACGCACTGCGTGTCTATCGGGCTGCGAAAGCGAGTCTTGCCGTGAGCCAGACGCAGACCAACCTCGCCCATGTCGAAGCCTTCATAGCCGACCATTCCATCGCGGCCGAATGACTTTCTACTTCTTAAAGAAGCCGAGCAACGCTTCCGCTGTTGCTTCCGGTGCCTCTTCCGGGAGGAAATGGCCGCAAGCAAGTGCCTTGCCGGTGACCTCACCTTGAGCGCGATTGCGCCAGCAGGCTAGCACATCGAAGTTGCGTTCCATCATCCCATCAAGTCCCCAAAGGGCGTGCACCGGGCAGCGGATCCGTTCTCCGAGATCCGCCTCGTCATGGACCAGATCGATCGAAGCGCCCGCCCGATAATCTTCACAGCTTCCGTGGATCACCTCCGCGTTCCTGAAGCACCGCTCATATTCTCGAACGGCTTCTGGTGCAAAGATCTCGATGCCGCCCTTGCCCCAATGACCAAGTTTGCTTCGAAGATAGAAATCCGGGTCGTTCCCGATTAGACGTTCGGGTAATCCGTTGGGCTGGATCAGGAAAAACCAATGGTAATAGCCGGTCGCGATCGCCTGATTGGTCGCTTGAAAGATCGTGCGCGTCGGTACGATATCGAGAAAAGCGATTTTTTCGACACGTGAAGGGTGATCGAGGGCGAGGCGATGGGCGACCCTGCCACCTCGGTCATGGCCAGCCAACCTGAACTGCTCAAAACCAAGGGCCGTCATAACCTCTGCCATATCGAGCGCCGTCTTGCGTTTGGAGTAGGCCAGATGATCCGGATCGCTCGCAGGCTTGCCGCTATCCCCATAGCCGCGAAGATCAGCGCAGATCACCGTGAAGTGCTCGGCGAGCACGGGTGCCACCAGGTGCCACATGACATGGGTTTGCGGATAGCCATGGAGCAGCATCAAGGGAGGGCCTGATCCACCAATGCGCGCATGAATGACGGTCTCGCTGGTCTCGAAGTCGCGCTGTTCAAAACCTTGGAACACAGTGCTTTTCCCTTGCTGCGAGGCGGACAAGGCATTAGCCGACCTTTGATCGACGAGCCTGCTCATGCGATCATACCATGAGAATGACGATCTCACATCCAGCAGGAGGCGATTGCCGTGACCACCGATTCCATCGAGCGAGCCGCTCGTATCTTGAGCGAGTATCGCCTTGGAGATGAGCTGTTCGCTGGCCTGCCCGCAGATTGCCGCCCTGGCGACATGGCCGCCGCATATCGAGTTCAAGACCGGCTGCATGAGCGGCTTCGGACCGCCGGAAGAGGTTCTGTGGTCGCGCATAAGATCGGTTGTACCACCGAGGTCATGCAGAGCTATCTCGGCATCCACAATCCTTGCGCCGGCGGTATCCCTGCTAAGGCGCTGTACCGAGGCGAGGCCGATCTTCGCTATGACGATTTTCGGCGTGTCGGCGTTGAATGCGAGATCGCCATCCTGCTCGGTGATGATCTGACGGCCGGCACCTCACCTCATGATCGGCGAAGTGTTGCGCCTGCCGTGGCAGCCTGCATGGCGGCGATCGAGATCGTTGACGATCGCTATGTCGATTATCGAACCTTGGACACGCCGACCCTGATCGCCGATGATTTTTTTAACGCCGGTGCGGTTCTCGGTGCCACGGTCGAAGACTGGCAGGGTCTCGATCTCGCTGGCCTCGAAGGCCGGATGCGTATCAATGACGCGTGTTTTGGTTCGGGATTAGGCGCCGATATTCTGGGCCATCCGTTGAACGCTCTCGCCTGGTTGGCCAATGCGTTGAACGCGCGAAAGAGGGTTCTTCGCGCCGGTCAGATCGTTCTCCTGGGCAGTGTCGTGCAGACGCAATGGCTGGGGGCAGGCGATGTGGTTGAGGTTGAGATCGATAGGCTCGGTGGGGTCAAGGCGAGTTTTTCTTAATCTTGTTGATGGCGTCGCTGCAGTTGTCACATAGTGCTTAATGCCAGAGTCCTATCAGCCTTGCCCGCGGGCGCATCGTGACCGGGGCCATGGGCGCTCGCAAAGGCGGCTCCGGATGGGACAGGCCCAAGGTTGTAAGGGCTGCGGTCTGGCTATTATCCTCGTAGAGCGATGACAATCTGGCAATGCGTTCCCTCGTTGGCGGATGGCTGCGCAGCAACGAGATCTCTGGTTGCTTACGACCAGGCATCAAGATCTGCTCCCAAGGGCTGCGCTGCTGACGTTCTAGCTTCGCCAATGCCGAACTCAGACCAGCGGGATCGTTGGTCAAACCAGCCGCATCCAGATCCGCATCGAACTCCCGGGCGCGAGAGAGTGCTAACTGTAGAAGCGTGGTGAGCTGGGGGGCGAAAACTAGGAGAAGAATTAGCACGATGGAGACCAGGCTGCCGCCTTGGAGCCACATTGGCACGCTGAATAGGAAGAGACCGATGCCGAAGAGCGACATCATTCGGGTCATGCGCCCCGCAAGGTCGGCCATGCCCATCAGCCCGACATCGTTATTGCGGATATGGCTCATCTCATGGGCAAGCACGCCGGTGAGTTCACGAAGGTTGAGCGCGCGAAGCAACCCATCCGTGACGCCGATAACCGCCTCATCGCGCTGACCGACGGCAAAGGCGTTCATCATCGCACTTGGCACGTAATAGAGTTTTGGGACCTGATCGAGATCGGCACGGCTGGCCAGATGCTCGATGATGCGAAACACCTCCGGCAGCTGTTGCGGCGACAATGGCTGCGCCTTGTACATGCGCAGCACCATGGCCGAGGAAAGCCTGGCACCGAACAGTAGTGCTCCCATGACAGCACCCGCCACCCCGATCAGCCCCCAAGGACCGAACAAAATATAACCGCAGACCGCAACCAAAAGCGCCATCCCGCCAAGAATCAGCGCCGATTGCACCCTATTTCGCATCTTATGCCGCCGTTGCTCCTCACCACTAAGCGGCGCAATGTGGCGACGCGCCACAGCGGGTTGAAAGAAGAGCATGAGCGAGCCGATCCGTTAGCGTGTTATTCTGACATTTAAGATAGCAACCACCATCGCTGATACAATGTCACCTGTAGATGAAGGCGTCACCCAAGGTCAAAAGAACAAAGTCAACGCCGGCTGCCGTGCCGCCTAGTCGAGATCGTCGCCCATCATTTGGGTGAGGGTGCGCCAGTCCAGGCGGTAAACATCGAACTGCGTCGGGTTGCCGTCGAACAGATTGGGGTGGCTTTCCCGGATTGTGTCCTTCACATGTTTGGCTTTGATATGCCAGGGATCACCCCTAATCAGGCCCTTCATGTCGAGCATCTCCAGCCAAGCCCAGGCATGTTTATGCTTCGCACGCCTTGGCATGGGCATATAGAGATACATTGAGCCGAACTCACGCACGCCATGCTCGCGCAGGACATCGATCAAGCCCAGTGGATTGGGAGGTTTGATCGACTTCAGCTCATCCGCTTCCGCGATCTTGCGCCAAAGCCGCTTTTTGACCCTAAGGGCGGTCAGCGTGGCAATGCCCGCCAGCCCGACCGCGATCCATTCAGCAAGCATGCTGATCCCGGGATCGAGCGGCGGCCGAATCGGTGCGAGGACCTCCCAGGTGATAACGCTAACACCGGCCCAGAGGCTGGCCTCCAATTTCCACCGGCAAGACCAGCTCATCTGATAATCCGTCGGCGGTGCGCCGACTAGCTTTGCAAATCCCAACATGACAGGACCTCTCCCCTTTTTGATCCGTGTCAATGACTGTCAAAACAATACTCACTGCGTCAAACTGTAACGATGTCTGTATATGACGGTCAATACAAATTGGTGTTTCAATTGTATCATCGTTCAATTAGAAATAGGAATATGTCGAATTAGACGATGTTTGTTGCTATAGGCGGACAGTGGTGTTACATCCTGAATAGAAAAACTTGTCAGGAAATCGTGATGGCGATCGATCTGGCCCGGGATACGAGAACGGTGAGTGTTATCAACGAGCAGGCAAAACCAGAGGCCGCCGACAAGCCATCACGCGTCGAAAAAATCGCCGCAGCGTTACGAGAAATCGAGGAAAAGGGAAGCTTCCCCGATTGCGTCACCAAGGTGCCTGGCGCTTTTTTATGGGAATTTTACAAAGCTTGGGTCAACAACGGCGGCCAGGATAGTGGCAAGAACCGCAATTCCATCCGCCGCATGCGTGATCATTGGCTGTCAGGCGACCAGGAGGTCAAAAGTCTCCACCCCAAACTCACTGGTAAAGTACGGATCAGCAAAGACGACGCTAAGTCCCTGATGACGCTTTTCCTGGGGCGTTGGAAATTCGCTGGCGTGAAGGAGGGCGACTGGGTTTTGACGCCCGATGGGTATGCACCGTTTCCGTGTCGGGATTGCGAGAAGCTCTGCGAGATGCTGGTTGACGCAATGTATCCGGCGGGGAGCGATCAGGCGCGGATTGGTCTGCAGTTGCCAGCTCGCTCCAGTGATCATCAGCTGGAGGGAATACAGAATAACTGGAGCGCTGTTGCCAATCTCTATCGTACCTCCGATGCAGTCATCAACTTTAGTCGCCATAAGGCAGCACTGGGCGAAACACCCGCCGAAACGATGCGTTTCTTTTGGCATCTTTTTAAGAATTTCTATGACACTATGAAAGATAAAAATCCAATTTTTATTTGGATTATCGATATTGGTGGCAGACAGGCTGAAGATGAAGAGGCTTGGGCGGAGTTTTTTAATTTCGAAATGCTTAAGGCACAATTTCGATCTTTTGCAACGTTTGATTCTGCCGACGATGATGAAAGTGATCAAAATGATGCAGAACTTAAGGAAGGGCAGAATTCTGGCATTCGTGATGCATTTTTACGGTCATTGACTATTCCCGGAGAATCTCATCGAGAGAAACGTTGGAAATGGCTCTGTGATCACGCAGTCATCATCATCCAAAATCTTCACCAGGAAGAATTCAGAGAGCTATATCGAGAAGAGGATGAAGGCATCGATAAAATTCGTTTGAAGGATATTGGTGTAACCGCTGAGAATATACTGCCAAAGATGCTGCCGCATATTTGGGAGCAGAATCGACGCTTTCGAGGACTTTATGGCTCAAACATTGATGTTGCCGATGCAACGCTCACTGCGTTCTTCAAACAAGATGGTTGGGACGAAGTGACCTCGGGAAGTGGCGAGGTCAACGATGTACGGTATTTTGCTCACGCTCTAACGCCTAAATATTCCAGCTCAGGAAATACTGATCTTGGATCAGTGACAATTTCCAGAGAGATTGATTCACCAGGTGAGTTTTATGATGAGGCGTTTCGGATCGTCTATTGGGCGTCTCGGCGTCGCCTGATGAGGCAAAGTGAGTTGGGGGGCGGAGGTGAGGCGGACTGGGCCATCGCCATCGCGTATCTCAGAAAACAAGGTTTTCAAATACTGCGACTGCAGGAATTTCTGTCTATTCATAAATCTCCTTGAGATTGAGTGCCGTCCGATCCCGTTGCAATGAAAAAACGACTGCCATTGACACTGCGATCGGAGATTAGCTTCCACTAGGAATCTGCGTACTATTGTGTATATTTCATACCAGCGTTCGAGGGGAATTCGGGCTTTAAGGTCAATAGTATAGCGTCATGTAACATTAACCTTAACGTGCCGAAAACACCTGGAACTTGTTGTAAACCTTATAAGACAGAGTTAGAAATCGAGCGACATGGCACATATCGCAGCAGTTCCTGAACACCTTCCGCTCTCATTTGATAAATCAATCCTAACGTTTATTGTTCCAGCCGAGAACGGCTGCAATTTGCAATGCCCTTACTGTTATATCGACCGAAGGAACGAAGCCGCTCGAAGTCTCGATTTAGGTCCAGATGCTTATGTCTCTTTTATCGAGCAATGTGCAGCGAAAGAAGAGATAGGTGCCATCTGCCTTCAGGGCTATGAGCCGCTCTTACCCGAGTCCTTCGACTACACCCGAGCTATTCTTGAAGCGGGCCAACGCTTAGGCATCCCTACGAGTCTTGTTACAAATGGCACATTTCTTGAGCGCTGGGTCGATGAGCTTGCAGAGCTTCGCCCCCACAAGATTACGGTTAGTTTGGACGCTGCAGACCCGGTAATCCATGATCGTAGTCGTGGCAAGGTAGGTGCTTTTGAAGATGCCATGCGTGGCCTTCGCCTCGCCGCTGAAAATCCAGTCTTGCAGCCTGTTCTGGCGTTGGCCTCGATCCTAATGCCGCAAAAGCATGAGCGTTTGATGGGCATGCCGAAACTCGCGGCTGATCTGAACGTCAATCATTGGACGGTCACCATTTTGCAAGAGGTTGGTAAGGATGAGATCGGCGGGCCGGTTGGTGATCGACGTCGGACATTTCAGGACCTTTTGACGCTCAAGAGGGAAGCTGAAAAGCGTAATCTTCATTTCGTCGTCGACGACGAATTCGGCACGCTTTCCAAGGAAGACATTGATCGCGATGTCATCGACATCAATGCTCTTCGTATCCGTCGCTTTGTTCGTCCTTCAGGAACCTTCAGGCTCTTGCCGACAGGACAATGCTCGATGGGCACAGATATCCTGAAGGAAGTCGGGCTGGAAACGCCGTGTTGGGTTCCAGGCGAGATGGATGCTTGGGACTTCATCGAGAGTATGCGGCAAAACCAGGCTTAAGCTCTTTCCCGTCAACGCGCTCGCTGTCGCGAGCTACCCCCAATACCGCCCACTCGCCCCAATCGCCACCGTCAACAAACCAAGGACGAGGTTCGCCCCTACGATAAGGCGGATGGTGGCGAGTTTGGTGGCTGCTGTTGCGTAGTCCTGTTTGTCGACCGCCTGGTGGAAGGCAGACCAGGGAACATAGTAGAGAAAAATGAAGAGGGCGGCCATGATGAGGCCGGTTAAGTGCATGATGTGGACGTGGCCGCCGGCGTTGGCGAAGCCGCCGAACCCGAAAAAGATCATAAAATAACCGGTGGCCAAAAGTCCCAAAACACTCATCCATACCCAGGGGAAAAAGCGTTTGAACACGCCTCGCCAGACGGCCAAGCGCACTTGCGGTTCAAGGTCCCCGAGAGAGGGACGGAGGATGATGTAGGCGAAGAACATGCCGCCGACCCAGATGGCGGCGAGCAGGCTATGGATGATCAGGCCGATGGTCATTTTTTCTCACTTTTTAAGGTTTTGATTCGTTCACGCTGCCGCCCCGCGGCCGGGCGGTCAGGAGAGATGCCAGCTTCTCGCCGATCATGATGCAGGCGGCGTTGGTGTTACCGGAAACGACCGTCGGCATGATCGACGCGTCAGCGACGCGCAGCCCACGGAGGCCGTGGACCCGTAACTCATTGTCGACCACGGCGGTGGGGTTTGAGCTTGGTCCCATCATGCAGGTACTGGTGGGGTGGAAGATGGTGCCACCGCGTTGCCTGGCGTAAGTCAAAAAATCGTCATCGGTGACCACGTCGGTTCCCGGTTCAAGTTCAGCAGCGATCAACGGCTGCAGCGCCTCGCTGCCAGCGAGTTTTCGGGCGAGCTTCAGGCCATCGACGATGCATTGTCGATCGGTCTCGGTCGCCAGGTAGTTGGCGTGGATCGCCGGATGCTCCTTGGGATCGCGCGACTTGATCATGATGTTGCCGCGGCTTTCCGGGCGGAGCTGGCAGACCGAGGCGGTGAAGCCAGAGAAATCATGCAAAGCTTCGCCTGGTTTGTCAGCGCTGAACAGGATGAGGTGGAACTGCACATCAGGGGTCACCAGTTCTGGGCGGGTCCGTGCGAAAATCCCGCCTTGCCCCGCCCCGATGGTGAGCGGTCCGGTGCGCTTGATCAGCCATTCCATGCCCATCATGGCCTTCTGGAATGGGCTTCTCACCCGGTCGTTCAGGGTGATCGGCTTGGTGCATTTGTAGACCGACCGCGCCTGGAAATGATCCTGCAGATTGGCGCCCACGCCTGAAAGCTCATGCACGACCTTGATATCAAGCTCTCGAAGCGGGGCAGCTGGGCCGATGCCTGAGAGCTGCAGAATCTGCGGCGAGCCGATTGCACCTGCTGAGAGCACGATCTCACCCGCAACATCGGCGCGCTTCAGATCGCCTTGATGCCAATACATGACACCGGTCGCCGCTTTGTTCTCGACCACCAGTCGGGTCACCAATGCGTCGGTCACGACCTCGAGGTTGGGGCGATATTTGATAGGGTGAAGGTAGGCGACAGCGCTGGATGAGCGACGGCCGTTCCTGGTGGTCAGCTGAAAATATCCAGCTCCTTCCTGCACCTCGCCATTGAAGTCGGCGGTACGCGGAATGCCCATTTCATCACAGGCATTGATATAGGCCTCACAGATCTCGTTGGTCTGCTTAGGGTCTGAAACGCCAAGCGGGCCACCCTCGCCGTGGAGCGCATTTGCGCCGCGCTCTTGATCCTCGGATTTCTTGAAGAACGGCAGAACGTCATCCCACCCCCAGCCTTGATTGCCCATCTGTCGCCAGAGCTGAAAATCTTCGCGCTGCCCACGTATATAGACCAATCCATTGATCGCGCTGGAGCCGCCGAGCACGCGCCCACGCGGCCAGGAAATCTGACGGTCTTCCAGCTCGGGCTCGGGCTCGGTCTGGTAGCCCCAATTGAGCTTGTCGTTGAAGATGGTTCGATAATAGCCAACGGGGATATGGAGCCAGGGATTGAGATCGCGCCCGCCGGCTTCGAGTAGCAAGACCCGGTTCGAGGGATCCTCGGTGAGACGGTTCGCGATTGCGCAGCCGGCTGATCCAGCACCAATCACGATAAAGTCGAATTTGTCCACCATGGAAGCCGCGTTCTCCGAGCGCTTCGAACCTGATGCTGATCCTGACATGGCAACCTTATGGGATCAGCCCTGCCAGGCGACAATCAGGCTGATGATGCCGCCTCACCACCTTGTTCTTGCCACAACTCGTTCTAAATGCACAGCTTTTAAGGGGCAAACCATCAAGAGTTTTGCTCGCTGAAGGCCGCGGCCATAACGGCATGGCGAGCCAGACAAGATGTTGAGCATCTTGGTGATGGGGTAGCCGACGTGATGGGGAGGCGCATGAAACCATCCGCTTTCTGGCCTTGATGGCTTGCAACCATGACGATAACCGCGCATACAGTCTGCTCATGGCTGTTCATGAGCTCCCTACCGCCTTTTCGCGTCGTCACCTTCTCGGAATCGAGGGTCTCAAGCCTTTCGAGATCGAGCTTCTGCTGGATCGTGCCGATGAGTTTGTCGAGCATGGCCGCCGCGCCAACAAGAAGCTCGATCACATGCGTGGCCTCACCCAGATCAATCTGTTTTTCGAGAGTTCGACCCGCACGCGAACGTCATTTGAACTCGCGGGCAAACGCCTTGGCGCCGATGTGGTGAACATGACGGTGTCCAGCTCCTCGATCAAGAAGGGTGAAACTCTGATCGACACGGCGATGACGCTGAACGCCATGCATCCCGATGTACTGGTCGGCCGTCATCATGATAGTGGGGCGGTAGCCTTGCTGGCTCATCATGTGAATTGCGCCGTGATCAATGCCGGCGACGGCAGTCACGAGCACCCAACCCAGGCATTACTCGACGCGCTCACGATCCGCCGCCGCCGGGGGCGCATCGAGGGGCTCGTGGTGGCTATCTGCGGCGACATTCTACATAGTCGCGTTGCCCGCTCCAACATTATCCTCCTGAGCGCCATGGGTGCCCGGATCCGCGTAGTCGCGCCAAAAACCTTGCTGCCGAGGTCGATCGCGGCTTATGGCGTCGAGGTCTGTTACGATATGGCAGCAGGGCTTGCGGATGCGGATGTGGTGATGATGCTGCGCCTGCAGACCGAGCGGATGCAGGGAAGTTTTGTGCCCTCGGTGCGCGAATACTTTCATCTGTTCGGTTTGACGTATGAAAAACTTAGCGTTGCCAAGCCTGATGCGATGATTATGCATCCGGGCCCGATGAACCGGGGTGTTGAAATTGACGGTATGGTGGCGGACGACATTCATCGAAGCGCCATTCTCGATCAGGTGGAGCTGGGTGTTGCCGTGCGCATGGCCTGCCTCGATGTGCTGACCGAAGGATTGAGGGCAGCAGCATGACAGATCGGCTCCTCATCAAAAACGCGCGTCTTCTCGATCCGGCGAGCGGCTTGGACGGGCCGGGCGATGTGATGATCGAAGGCCGGCGGATCGCCGATTTCGGACCGCATATTGGCGATGTCGAGCTTGGGCATGACGTCGAAGTTGTGGATGCCGGCGGTCAATGCCTTGCGCCTGGCCTCGTCGATATGCGCGTTTTGTTTGGCGAGCCGGGCGCCGAACATAAAGAGACATTCGAAAGCGGAACGAGGGCGGCTGCGGCCGGCGGCGTCACCAGTCTTGCCTGCTTGCCGAATACTGAACCTGTGATCGACGATCCGGCGATGGTGGAATTCATCGCAAGACGAGCCCGACAGCAAAAACGCGTGAAGGTTTACCCTTACGGTGCCCTCACCCAGAGATGCGCGGGCGAGCAGCTGGCCGAAATGGCGCTTTTACAGCAGGCGGGTGCGGTGGGCTTCACCGATGGTCACCGGCCGGTCACCGATAGCTTGGTGATGCGCCGGGCGATGGGATATGTAAGTGCCTTGGGCGGCAGGATTATGCAATTTCCTGAAGACGCGTCCCTCGCGCAGAACGGCGTTATGAACGAGGGCGAGATGGCGACCAGGCTTGGGCTCGCCGGCATTCCCCACGAAGCTGAAGTGATCATGGTCGAGCGCGACATCCGCCTTTGTGAGGCAACAGGGTGCAATTATCACGTCGGACCGATCTCCACCAGAACGTCGGTCAATACCATCCGTCGTGCCAAAGCCAAGGGGCTGCCGATTACCGCAAGCGTGTCGCCTACCCATCTTGTCCTGAATGAGCTGGCGGTCGAGGGATACCGAACCTTCGCCAAGATGAAACCGCCGTTGCGTGCCGAGGAGGATCGTTTGGCGGTGATCGAAGGCATTGTCGATGGCACAATCGACGTGATCGTTAGCGATCATTGCCCGCAGGACGAGGATTCGAAACGTTTGCCTTTCGCCCAGGCCGAATTCGGTGTGGCCGGTCTCGAAACATTGTTGCCCGTCTCACTCAGCCTGGTGCATGAGGGGCATCTTGGTCTTCTCGATCTCCTGGGCAAGCTGACCCGAACACCGGCCGACCTGCTTGGCCTTAATGCGGGACGTCTGGTCAAAGGTACACCTGCTGATCTGGTGCTTTTCGATCTGGAAGCGCCGCGGCGGCTCCGGACGGAAGACCTCTACAGTCTCTCCAAGAATACCGCCTTCGAGGGGCGGCTGATCCAAGGAAAGGTCATCCGAACCCTCGTCGATGGCCGGACAATTTTCGACGCAGCTACCCGGCCCAACTAGTGGCATCGTTACATCATTGAGTTTTTACCGTTATGGCCAGGGGTGATGGCATGCGGTCAAGTTTTTTTGGGGTTTGTAGCGAAAATATTGATTGAAGACGAACATTGGTGGGCCTGGTTACAAAGTTCGCTAAGTTGCCTTGTGCCAGACTTCGATCGAAACGCCGGCGGTAACATTCCCTTAGCTCATGGCTGTCATCATGGTGA
>JBOEHJ010000060.1:0-32104 GCA_050633905.1 Geminicoccales bacterium | reverse complement strand
ACTTGCCTCCGGGACCGCCCCAGACGCTGAGAGACCGTTTTTCGGGGCGTGCTGTCGTGCTATGGAACCCTTATGGTATCGATGAACGGCGGCAAGACATCTCATGATCGATCTTTTTGGTGGTCCCTATTCCCTTTCAGCTCTCCTCCTCTGTTTCGGCCTTTGTTACCTCATCGGCTCAATTCCCTTCGGCGTGATCCTTACCCGCCTTTACGGGGCAGGGGACCTCCGATCGATCGGTTCCGGCAATATTGGTGCCACCAATGTCCTGCGCACCGGACGCAAGGGGTTAGCGCTGGCAACACTGCTGTTCGACGCATTGAAAGGCGGAATTCCTGCCTGGATCGCCGCTCAATATGCCCCTGAGCTCGCTGTTATGGCGGGGCTGGGGGCAGTGGTCGGCCATTGCTTTCCCGTTTGGCTGAAATTCAATGGCGGCAAAGGGGTGGCCACGGCAGCGGGCGTGGTGTTGGCCTTGACCCCGATCGTGGCACTTGTTGTCCTGGCCCTGTTTGCCTTGAGTATCTGGGGCACGCGTTATGTCTCCCTAGGCTCGGTTTTGGCAGCCATCATCGCCGTCCCAACGGCCTACCTGCTCGGTCATCCCCATGCCGTGATCCTCTATGGGCTATTGGCCATCATTATCGTTGCCAAGCATCAGGCCAATATCCGTCGCTTGCTGGCCGGGAACGAGTCCAAGGTCAGCCTGTCGAAGTCCTCCACGGCGGAAAAGTCTTAGTGGAAAAAACAACTGGAGGTTGAAGTTTGTCCCCGTGGATGTCATGGTGCTGGCCATGGCTGATCGACTGACACTCAACGAACGGCTTGATTGGCTGCAGCTTGCACGATCAAGCGGCGTCGGGCCGAAAACGTTTTACCGCCTACTCCATTGCTTTGGCAGTGTTCGCCGGGCGTTCGACGAGCTGCCTCGCCTGAAGCGGGAAACGGACGGGCGGGCAAGGCCGCGCTGCAAGCGTGAGGAGGCTGAGGCCGAGCTTGATGCCCTCCGGGTGATGGGATGCCATCTGGTGCCTCATGGCGAGATCGATCTCCCTTGCATCTCCCGGAAATCCATAACCCGCTGCCTTTGTTGACCCTGCGTGGCGATTTGAGCGCGCTTCATGCATCTTCGGTGGCGATCGTCGGCGCGCGCAATGCCAGTGCCAACGGGCGATTGCTGGCGAAGGCGTTATGGCCGCAGGTGGGCGATCGCTGCAGTGATCGCATCCAGCGTGGATGTCGCCTACCCCTCGGAGAATGCCGACCTGATGCCGTCGATCGCCGAGACCGGTGCCGTTATCTCAGAGTGTCCGCCGAACAGGGCACCGATGGCCCGTCATTTTCCAAGGCGCAACCGGCTGATCTCTGGCCTCTCCAGCGGTGTCGTGGTCGTCGAGGCAGCACCCAAGTCCGGATCACTGACCACCGCGCACATGGCCGCCGAACAGGGGCGTGAGGTCATGGCGGTGCCCGGCAGCCCCTTGGATGCAAGGCATCGTGGTACCAACCAATTGATCCGCAAAGGGGCCACTTTGGTGGAGACGGCCGAGGATATTGTAGCGAGCCTCGACAATCTCGCACTGGCTCGTTCCCCTAGGACGCCAAGCAGGCCTTTCATGGCCGATGATCCTGCTGATTTGCCTGATCGGCCAGTCGAAAAAAGAGATGTCATCTCAAGCACTGGCGACGATATCTCCTTGTCGGTGAGATCGCCAGAGCCGACGTCCGATCCGACGTCGCCGGGCGGCGGGACCTTGATCAAAAGAATCTGTGAAAGGTTGGGAACGGAGCCACTCTTGGTTGACGAACTCATCCGTCAGTGCCATGCAAACAGTTCTGAAATGCAGCACTCATTCCTTGAGTCGGAACACGAAGGCCGCATCGAACGGCACCCCGGGAACAGGGTTTCTCTTGCAACTTCGTAAGTTCGCCAACATATGAGAGCTGATTAGATTTCGGTTATCGCTAGGGCTGGGTTTGTTATCGGCCCTTAGGTCAACTCGGGCAGGATCGTCTCAAACTCTATGGACGTCGTCGTCGTTGAATCCCCCACCAAGGCCAAGACCATCAACAAATATTTGGGGTCTGGCTACAAGGTGCTTTCCAGTTACGGGCATGTCCGAGATTTGCCCGAAAAGGACGGCTCTGTGATCCCTGACGAAGATTTCAGGATCATCTATCAGCCTCTGGAAGACAAAAAACAGCGCATCGCTGACATCGCAAAAGCGGTGAAGGGTGCCGAGCATCTTTATCTTGCAACCGACCCTGATCGCGAGGGAGAGGCCATCTCCTGGCATCTGCTTGCGGCCTTGGAAGAGCAGGGCGCTGTCAAGGGTATCGACGTCAAGCGTGTGGTGTTCCACGAGATCACCAAATCAGCCGTGCTCGATGCCATGCAAAATCCGCGGGCGCTGGATGAGGGCTTGATCGATGCCTATCAGGCAAGGCGTGCGCTCGATTATCTCGTCGGCTTTACCCTCTCGCCGGTTTTATGGCGAAAGCTGCAGGGATCCCGCTCAGCGGGACGTGTGCAATCGGTTGCTCTTCGGCTGATCTGCGAGCGTGAGACTGAAATCGAGGCCTTCAATCCCCAGGAATACTGGAGCCTTGCGACAGAATTCACAACGCCGAAAGGTGACAAGTTTGGTGCCAGGCTCAGTCGTCTCGATGGCGAGAAGCTGGATAAGTTCAGCCTCGGCAATGAAGAGGCGGCCAAACGCGCTGTTGCGCTGATCGAAGCCCAGGACTTCAAGGTCCAGAGCCTTGAGAAAAAGCAGGCCCAGCGTCATCCATCACCGCCATTCTCGACATCGACGCTCCAGCAAGAAGCCGCGCGAAAACTGGGCTTTGGCACGGATCGGACGATGCGAACGGCGCAAAAGCTCTTCGAAGGCATCACCCTGGATGGCGAAACAGTTGGTCTCATCACCTATATGAGAACCGATAGCGTCCAGCTCTCTAAGGATGCCTTGGCTGCTTGCCGGGGGCAGATCAAGACGAGCTATGGCGATCCGTTTCTGCCCGAAAATCCGCGTACCTACAAAACCAAGACCAAAAACGCCCAAGAAGCCCATGAGGCGATCCGGCCGACCGATCCCAGCCATACGCCTGATAAGATCGGCCAGTTTCTCGACGACGACCAGCGCCGCCTCTACGATCTGATCTGGAAGCGCACGCTGGCGAGCCAGATGACCAGCGCGCAGCTTGACCGCGTGGTGGCTGAATTGTCATCGGGCGATGACAAGATCGGTTTTCGCGCCAATGGCTCGATCGTCACCTTCCCCGGCTTTTTGAAGATCTATCAGGAAGGTCGAGATGAGCCCTCTCAGGACGACGACGATAGCAGTGGCCTGCTCCCACCGATGGCCCCCAACGACCCGCTAGGTCGAGGCGTTATTGAGCCTAAGCAGCATTTCACCGAGCCACCCCCGCGTTATTCCGAAGCCAGCCTGGTCAAGAAGCTGGAGGAGCTCGGCATCGGCAGGCCATCGACCTATGCCAGCATCATTTCCGTTCTGCAGAACCGGAATTATGTGGTTCTCGAAAGCCGCCGCTTTGTGCCGGAAGATCGTGGCCGTCTGGTCACAGCATTCCTGACCGCCTTTTTCGACCAATATGTGCAGCCTGATTTCACCGCCCTGCTCGAGAGCAGGCTGGATGAAGTGGCTTCTGGGTCGCTTGAATGGAAGGCGGTGCTGCGGGATTTCTGGGCGCCTTTCCATAGTGTGGTTGATGAGGTCAAGGAGCGCCGGGTCGCGGAAGTGATCGACGCGCTGAACGATCTGCTTGCGGTCCGTCTGTTCCCACCGAGGCCCGATGGCACCGACCCGCGTCTTTGCCAGCTTTGCCAGGAGGGGCAGCTAAGCTTGAAGCTTGGTCGCTACGGCGCCTTTGTCGGCTGCTCGAACTACCCGGATTGCAAATTCACGCGAAAACTCGACGCCGACCCCAATGCGCCTGAGCCCGAGGATCAAAAAGAACGCATCATCGGGGTCGATCCGGTGACCAGCGAGGAGATCATTCTCAAGCATGGCCCCTATGGACCTTATGTGCAGCGCGGTACCGGCGATGATCTGAAACGTTCGTCCCTTGCGCCGAATATGACACCGGCTGAGTTGACATTGGAGCAAGCTTTGGCGCTGCTCTCGCTTCCGCGTGAGATCGGTAAGCATCCGGAGAGCGGCAAGCCGATCGAAGCGGGCATCAATCGCTACGGCCCCTATATCAAGCATGATCGCTTCGTGCGTCTTGGTGCCGATGATGATGTGCTGACCATCGGTATGAACCGGGCGATCACGCTAATCGCGGAAGCCGCGACCAAGGGACGGCCAGTGCAAAAGGTGCTGCGCGATCTTGGCGAGCATCCGGAGGACAAGAAGCCGGTCACGTTGCATGAGGGCCGTTTTGGGCCTTATGTGAAGCATGGCAAGATCAATGCTAGCCTGCCCAAAGGCGAAGAACCCGATAGCCTGACGATGGAAACGGCGGTTGCTCTTCTTGCGGCGAAAGCGGCCAAGGGCGGCACCAAAAAGGGCGGTAAGCGTACGACCAAGAAAAAACCTGCCAAGGAAAAAAAAGGCGCTAAATCCTGAGTTCGCATTCCGATAAAGACGGACCATCGTTCAAGCCTGATGGGAGCGGCGCGCTTCCTAGCAGGGACGACCTTCTGCGTTACATCAACGACGCACCCGGCGAGGTGACGAAGCGCGATTTGGCGCGCGCCTTTAAGCTTAAGGGACAGGATCGCGCCGAACTTCGCGCCATGATGCGCGATTTGCAGGATGATGGCCTGCTGCTTCGAGGCCACAAACGCCGGGTGCGAGGGCAGGGCCGGCTGCCCGGTGTTACCGTGGTCAATGTCATTGCGCTCGATGAGGATGGCGAACTGATTGCCGAGCCCGTCTCGAAAGCGGAAGCCTATGGTGACGGCAAGGCACCGCGTATTCATCTAAGAGCGCCCAGTCGCGGACGCGCACCCGAAATTGGCGATCATGTTCTCGCAAAATTGACCTTCATCGAAGGGCTGTCCTATGACGGCCAGATCATCAAGGTACTGCCAAGACCACCGAAAGCGATCATCGGCGTTATTGAACAGAGCCGAGATGGCCTGGTGGTTCGGCCCATCGATCGCAAGGTCAACGGCAGCTTGAAGCTGGACCGTGGACAGATTGGCGATGCCCAACCCGGCGAGCTCGTGGTGGTGGAGAGCGGTGAAGGCGAGCGGCTTCGCGCTGGTCCGATTAAGATCGGCAAGCGACTCGGTATGGTCGATGATGCAGGCGCCGTCTCGCTTTTGGCAGCCTATCACAACGATCTTCGGATCGATTTTCCGCCCGATGTTCAAGACCTCGCCGCCAAAGCAGCGCCCGCCCTGCTCAAGAAACGCGCCGATCTCCGGGACCTGCCTTTGGTGACCATCGATGGCGCTGATGCCCGCGATTTCGATGATGCGGTGTTTGCACAGGCGGATGATCATCCCGACAATCGCGGCGGCTGGCGGATTACGGTCGCGATCGCGGATGTCGCGCATTATGTGCGTGCGGATGATCCGCTGGATCTCGAAGCGCGTGAACGCGGCAATTCCACCTATTTCCCCGACCGCGTCCTTCCCATGCTGCCCGAGGCGCTGTCCAACGGGCTCTGTTCGCTTCGCCCCGATGAGGATCGCGCTTGTCTCGCGGTTCATATCTGGCTCGATAAGAGCGGCAAAAAACGGCGGCACCGCTTCGAGCGGGCGATGATGCGATCCCATGCCCGTCTGACCTACGAACAGATGCAGGCCGCAAGAGACGGACAGCCGGACGAACTGACCACGCCATTGCTCCAGACGGTGATTGAGCCGCTTTATGGCGCCTTCGACGCTCTTTTCCACGCCCGAAAGAAAAGAGGCACGTTGGACTTGGATCTGCCTGAACTGCAGGTCGTGATCGATGACAACAATCGACCAACCGCCATCGCCAAGGCGCCGCGCCTGGATGCGCATCGGCTGATCGAAGAGTTCATGATCACCGCCAATGTCGCGGCCGCGGAGTCTTTAGAGAAAAAAGCCACGCCCTGCATGTACCGGGTGCATGACAAGCCAGATCAGGTGAAGCTCGAAGGGCTGGGACAACTCTTGCAAAGCTTGGGCTTGATCAAGCAGTCGACGATCAATGCCAAGCCCAAAGACCTTGCCCAGCTCATCGAAAAGACCCGCGATCATCCCCTCAGCCCCTTGGTGAGCAATCTGCTCCTCCGTGCCCAAAGTCAGGCCATCTATACGCCGCAAAATATTGGGCATTACGGCCTTAATCTCAGCCGCTACGCCCATTTTACCTCGCCGATTCGGCGTTATGCTGATCTGATCGTGCATCGCGGGCTGATCCGTGCGTTGAACCTTGGCGGTGACGGTCTGCCTCATGATCTGGAGGTTGATGCGCTCACCGATCTAGCAGCCCATATCTCGCGCCGCGAGCGCCGCTCGATGGAAGCCGAGCGCAGTGCCAAGGATCGTTTCGTCGCCCTGTTGATGGCCGAGCAGATCGGTAGCGTTTTTGCGGGCAGGATCACCAGCGTTCATCGCTTCGGGCTCTTCGTCCAGCTGACCGAAACATTGGCCGACCTCCTGATCCCCATCTCGAGCTTGAGCGCCAATCGCCTGGACCATGAAGCGGCGCATCATGCGCTGATCGATCGGCGCGCTGGCCTTGTCTGGTCCCTTGGCGATGAGGTCGAGGTCGAGCTTACCGAGGCTGATACGGCGATGGGACGCCTTGGTGGTCGCCTGGTGGATCATCGTCCCGGCCCCGGCGCGCGGAACGCTTTGAAGGGCAGGGGTGGTCGTCAGAGAGAGCGCCGGACTGCCGGCAAACGAGGCCGGCGTCGCTGAGCGGATCGACGCAAGTTAGATAGGTGCAATTTGTCGAGGATTGACCGAGGACGGGCCAAGCATCACGCTAAAAGCGCCGAAAGGCGCGACTGTCATGGCTCGAGAGACCAGCTTATCCTTGACAGAATGGCGGATCCACTTATGTTTCGGGCTAACAGCGATCCGTTTCGAAAAGGCGAAGGCCATGGCTAAATCCAACACTGTCTTGATCAAGCTGGTAAGCTCGGCTGGTACTGGGACCTATTACACGACGAAGAAAAATCCCAGAAACACCACCGAGAAGCTTGTTCTCAAGAAATACGATCCGAAGATTCGTAAGCATGTCGAATTCAAGGAAGCGAAGATCAAGTAGCTTTTCGAAAAATTACGATGTGACGTTGAAGGCCGCTTCGCGGCCTTTTTTCGTTGTAGAAATTCAACTTTAACGATTTAATCTTTAGAGATAATTAACCATCAGGGAGTAGTTAAGCTCGTGGATCGACGACCGGATGAGAGCCGGTGCCATTGGAGATTGATTGATGACGTCCTCCCAGACTGTCCCTAGCTTCCCAGGATTGACGAACCTTTTTAGCCGGCAAAGACGCCGCAAGCTTGCCGTCACAGCCCTGCTCGCCGTTGGTATGTCGGCGCAGCTGACGCCGGTGCTTGCGGAGGGAACGTCGTTGGGGAGTGGCCTCGAGGCGACACCCCTGGTGTTAAAGGATGGCCGGATCGCCAGAGTTTCCATCCATACCATCCCCTTTCCGGATGATGGCGCAGCCTTGGCCTCGGCGACGCAGACGGAACTTGAGGCTTTCACGAAAGCCATGGCGACGGATTGTTTCTTGACCGCGCAGGTCATCGGCCATGTCGATAAAAAAGAAACCGAAGGGCGAGATACCGTCGATATTCACCGTCTGGCGCGTTCACGTGCGGATACGATCCAAGAGGCGTTGATCACCAACGGCTTGCCGGCAGCGTCCATCGCCAGCGTTTGGGATTGGCAGTTCATGGTGGAGGATGCCAGGGCAACGCTTTGGATGTTCCAACTGGCAGCCGGTGACGATTGCACGGAGGAAGCTCTTTCCACGGCGACAAACGACCAGGTGGCTGCCATTGCCAGCGAACCAGCCAAAGTAGCTGATACAAAACAGCCAGCCGAGGTCACAAAAAAACCGGTTAAGCAGCGCGTGATCGCTGCGGCGCCAAAGACGGTGTCTGAGGTGACCAAGCCGATCCCAGCCGCCGTGAAGAAGCCATCGACGCCTGTCAAAGCCAGGCAGCAAATCAAGCAGGCTGTCGCGCCGACGCCAGCAAAGCCCGCAGCAACTCCAGTGCCCTCGACGGTGGTCGCCGCGATTGACCCGGAAGCCGCAAAAAAAGGGCGTGTCATTGTCTCGGAGACAGGGGCGCTTGAGATTACCTTTGCCACCAACAGCAGCTATTTACCCCAAGGCTGGAAGAATGAGCTCGGGTCTTTTCTGGAGCGCTTGAACCAAGGTGAAAGCTACGTTGTTCGGGTGCAGACCAGCATCGATGGTGATGCCCGCGTTGCGGGGACCTCCACCGATGATGAGGCCGCGAAGTATAACCGCTGGATGGCGGAACGCCGTTTTGAGCGTGTCAAAGCCTGGCTCTTGAAGAATAGCGAAGGCAGCACGCTTCAGATCGAGAATACTGAGCTGAACAATGACGGGTCCAGACGCGTGAAGGTCGAACTGAACCCCCTCGGCTAGAGAATTTCTGTTTGCTTAGAACCACCACCAGCCCTCTCCCCCATCCAACCACTCGCAGTGTCGAACAATATCGAGTGGTTGGGTTGGATCGACGTCATCGAAAAATGCTCTAGCGGAATGACCACATCATCGGTTCGTTTATCGAGGTCAAGCCATCGATCCAGTCGAAGTCGTCGGAAACCAACTGATGTGATCACACCACAACGACTAGGCGAGCAGGGCCGTTTTCATGACCATGAGCGCCTGTTCGACCGCAGCCTTGTCAATGTTGAGATGGGTGACTGCGCGCATTCTGCGCTCACCCATGGCGCCGATCCGCACACCATCCTCCAGCAATCGCTTTGCCAGGGTTGGCGCATCCGGTGCGGTGGGTGACAGATCGAAGAAGATGATGTTGGTCTCGATCAGCGATGGGTCAAGTTCGATGCCGGGCAGCTCGGCCAGCCCTTCGGCGAGATGTTTGGCGTTGGCATGGTCGTCGACCAGACGATCGATATGATGATCAAGGGCGTGGAGACAGCCGGCGGCGATAATGCCCGCTTGTCTCATGGCACCGCCCATCTGCTGTTTTAAGCGCCAGGCTTCATGAATAAAGTCTTCATCGCCTGCCAGAACCGCCCCAACCGGGGCACCCAGGCCCTTGGAGAAATCCAACCAAAGCGAGTTAAAGGGGGCGGCATGAGCTCTGGCCTCGATGCCGCTTGCGACGACCGCGTTCATTAGCCGCGCACCGTCCATATGCATCGCAAGGCCATTTTGAATTGCTATCCCCCCGATTTCGCGCAGGACCTCCAACGGCCAGACTGAACCGCCGCCCCAATTGCTGGTCTGCTCGATTGAAATCAGCCGGGATCTTGGCTCATAGCGCGAGCCGGAGCGGATGGCGCCTTGGACCTGTTCTGGCGAGAACTGACCGCGTTCGCCGTCGAGTGGATAGAGCATGGCAAGGGCAAGAGCGGCCGGGCCGCCGGCTTCGGCGATGATGCCGTGGGCGGTGCGATCCAGGATAATTTCTTCGCCGGGGCGGCAATGCACCCGATAGGCGATCTCATTGCACATCGTGCCGGAGGGGAGATAGACGGCCTTGTCTTTGCCGAGAAGATCCGCAACCCGTTCGCAAAGGGCCGTCACGGTCGGATCAAGATCCGCCTGTTCGTCGCCGACCTCCGCTTCGGCCATGGCGCGCCGCATCTCACTGCTTGGTTGGGTCCTGGTATCGCTGAAAAGATCGATCATGCTGGAACGGGCTCGCTGGCTTGCTCTTGCTGCTGGTCATCGGCTTGGCTTGGCTCTCGCTGGATCCAGATTGCCGTGTCATGAAACACAGCTCCACCATTCGGTGGGCCTGGATCGGCGCTGGTTAGAACGTTGATGCCGATGCCTTCGATGAAGGCGTGATTTGGCCAGATGCTCTCCACGATGGCAACACCTTGTTGCTGGCCATCGGCAAACTCGGCGTGGAGAAGTACAGAACCGAGCTTATTGCCGAGGCGGATAAGGTCGCCGGGCTTGATGCCGAGAGCGTTCGCATCTTCGGGGTGTACCAGCACCGTCGGTCGCTCTTCCTTCATGATCGAGGTTGGTGTTTCGGTGAAGCTGGTATTGAGATATTGGCGGGCAGGGGCTGTCACCAGGCGAATGGGGTGATCGTCATCGGCGTCATCGATGATTTCCATGTGATCGGGCAGCTTTGGCATGATCTCATGGTTGGGGCCCTGGTCCTGCCAATCCGGCGCGAATTGGAACTTGCCGCTCCTGGTGGGAAAACCATTGGCGTAATGGGCAGTTTTCCAATCCGGTAAGGCATCCCAGCCGCCGGCTTGATCAACTGTCTCGGCATCAGGCCAGCCCGACCTTGCCAGGAGATCATCGATCAACTGCCATTCGCTCATGGCAAAGCCGGGATGCGTGGGCGCGCCAAGTCGCTCGGCCAAGCCTGTGATCACGGCATGGTTCGCTCGGCATTGCTGATAGGGTTCGAACAGCTTTCTTCCGATCTGGATCGATGTATGGCCCCCCGCTTGATAGATATCGTCATGTTCCAGGAACATCGTCGCCGGCAGGACGATATCGGCCATCTTGGCCGTTTCGGTCATGAATTGCTCATGCACGCAAACGAATAGATCATCGCGCGCAAAGCCCTGGTGGACCTTGGCAAGTTCCGGTGCGACATCCATGGGATTGGTGTTCTGGATGAAGAGGGCGGTGACTGGCGGACCATCGCCGAGATCCTGTTTATCGCCTGTTAAGATCGGGCCGATGCGCGATTGATCGAGGATACGGATTGAGGGATCGACGAGATCCAGCCCTTCGATCTGCGTCTTATCCCAGTGATAAAGATCCCGCTGGCTGTAAAGCGCACCGCCTCCTTCATGTTGCCAGGCACCGGTTACAATGGGGAGAGCACTTGCCGCATGCATGCTGGCAGCACCGTTGCGTGAGCGCGTGAAACCATAGCCAAAGCGGATATAGGAGCGTTTGGTTCGGCCGTAGAGAGCTGCGAATGTCTCGATCTGCCCGATCGATAAGCCGGTGATGCTGGCAGCCCAGGCAGGCGTGCGAAGCGCAAGGTGAGGCTGGAGTATGTCGACGCCATCGGCGTGCCGATCGAGATAATCGAGATCGGCATAACCGTCGCGGAAAAGGATGTGCATGACTGCTGATGCCAGCGCGCCATCGGTCCCGGGACGAAGGGCGAGATGGATATCGGCCTGGGCGGCGGTCCCGGTTCGATAGGGATCTATCACCACCAGCTTGGCGCCATTTTTCTTCCGTGCACGGGCGACATGGGTCATTACATTGACTTGGGTCGACACCATATTGCCGCCCCAGATGACGACCAGGTCAGACTTCTCCATTTCCGTTGCTTCAACACCCCAGCACCGGCCGTAGCCGGCCCGCCATCCAGTTTCGGAGAGCGTCGTGCAGATGGTCGCGTGCCAGCCAGAATAGCGCATGGCATGGCGCAGACGTTGAATACCGTCGCGCTGCACTAGCCCCATCGTACCGGCGTAGAAGTAAGGCCAGACAGCCTCGCTGCCATCTTGCTGGGTCGCTTTGGTGAGCGCTTCAGCGGTGATATCGAGGGCGTCGTCCCATGAGATGGGTGCAAAGTCGCCGGACCCCTTGGCACCGGTTCGGCGAAGCGGTTGGCCCAGCCGATCGGGATGGTGAAAACGTTCGGCATAGCGAGCGACCTTGGCGCAGATGACGCCGGCGGTATTGGCATTGCGGTTTGAGCCACGCACCTTGCCGAGACGCCCGCCAGGCAACTTCTCGATGTCGAGAGCACAAGCGCTCGGGCAGTCATGTGGACAGACGGAAGGGTGAGTATCAGCTGTCATCCCGGCCTCCTTCTACGCCGCTTGAAACAGACCTGAGGGGGTGTTCCGCAGCTTTGGGGGATGTCGATGTTATTGATGCTCGCCGTCTGGCCGAGCTGCGTCAAGGCTTGGATCCTTAATGACCATCTCATGCATTCAACACTGACGCCGCCAGTTTTCGCTGTTACCCACCATCCTAACCACCGCCTGATGAGAAGACATGACCGACCGGTCGACCTGCCCCCAGGCTTTCGAAGACCCCTTGGATCTTGCCGACTTGAAAAGCTTAGGGTGATATTGATGCAAAATCGACACAGCCTAGATCACCGTAAGATTGTTAGAAATATGTGTAATTTATTGATTTTACGCTGCAATTTTTGAAGCATATCGGAGCAGCTCATCTGAAAAAGCACAACTCAGGCGGGATTTCTTTAATAATGTTGCAGAACTCACTTTGAAAGTTTGGGAATTTAAAACAAAAACAATGTATATTGTGTAAGAATTTTTCCTTTTTGGTAGATAAAAACGCCTCTTAGTTGATAAAAAAAATACTCGTTTCTTGCTTGGCTGTGTTAGGCCCCGAAGACATCGTTGCTGGGCACTCCCATCGAACATCACGCTCCGCAGCAAGGTTAAACACTTCTCATCTTGGAGCATTTTTTGTGAAGAATAAAATTTCAGCGATCGCCCTAGGCGCGTTCCTTTTGTTCTCGGGCAACTCGATGGCCCAGCAAGCCTCAACTGGAGCCTACGCAGGTGCTGCAGTTGGTCAGTCGATCTTCTGGGATACCGACCTAAATGTCGGTGGAGACTTAGACTACGAATTCTTCTCTCTTTTTCTTTCAGGCGCTCTCGGATACCGGATAACGCCTAATCTTCGTGCCGAAGCGGAACTACTGTATGAATCCGCAGATATCGACAACTCGTCTTCGGACATCGAGGTTTTTCGCACCACGGTCAGCGGGTACTTCGACTTCAATCCGTTCGCCGTTGCTGGTTTCGACTTGAGCCCTTATGTCGGCGGGGGCGTTGGATTTGCCCATGTTGACCTTGTTGACGATGATTTTGAGTTGACGTGGCATGCCGAAGGCGGGGCCTCTATTCCGGTCGGTAACAATCTCGAATTCGTGCCCGGAATTCGCTTCGAGTATATCTCGATCGATCAGAATAATATCCAGGACGATAGTATCTGGGTCACTCAACTTCGGGCCGGCGTTCGATACTCCTTCTAGGGGTAGTACCGCCATCCAACGAAGCCGTTCCAAGCGGCGATCTCCGCCTCGATTCTTGCTGATTGGAATGGCTTCGCAGTGGCCGAAGTCGGGTGTGACCGAGTTGCACAGTCTGTTGAGAAACGTTGGGGTTCTTCAATGTTCGGTTGGTTTCTGAACCAACCTGGCATTGATAAAAACTACAGCGTAGTTTACGGAGTTAGGCACAACAGCTTGGGAGCGTCTGATGAAGCGTTCGGCATTGACTTGCGGTCTCCTCACGTCACTCTTCCCGTTGGTTCTCGGGGCAAATGGTGCCTCGGCACAAAGTGTCGGCGATCTCTATTGGGGCGTGTTCGGCGGCGCTCAATTCTACAACGAGAATGATGTCAATGATGATGAAATCGAATTTGACCCGGGCTTTGCTGTCGGTGGCCAAATTGGTTACATCTTCGGATCAGTGCGCGCTGAAGCTGAAATCGAATATAATGAATCCGATGTTGACGAAATCGACGGCAGGAACTCAGGCAGCACGCTAGAGGTGATCCGCGGTACAGGTGGCCTCTATTTCGACTTTATCGGTTTTAATCAATCCAACATTCTTCCCTATGTCGGCGGCGGGTTCGGTTTTGCCGGCCTCGAGCTCGGCAGTGACGATGACACAGCGCTGACCGCTCACGGCGAAGCGGGGGTATCCTTCGCTGCGTCCAACAATTTCGACATCGTCTTTTCCTATCGGTTTGAATGGTACGACACCGATGTTGGCGGGGTCGACGATGACGTTACAGCTCATCAAGTTCGGGCCGGCATCCGCTTCTTTCAATAAGGGCTGGCTACCGCCCAAGATGATTGATGTGTGACGCACCCTTCGGATTGTCATCGATCAAAGCGTCGACCTTACAGGCAATGCTCATAGGACGTCGGTCTACCTCTCAACGCACAAACTCACGTTCGTCGGTGACTGATGGTCCTTGACGTGGCACCTTCAGGGTCCAGAGCAGCAAAAAGCCGGCGGCGAAGAAGAGTAGGATGGTGGCCATACCGGCGCGCTGGCTATCGGCCCAGAGCGTGACTGTGCCCAGGACAAGGGGGCCGAGAAAAGCTGTGACCTTGCCGGAAAACGTGAAAAGCCCAAACATTTCCGTCTGCTGATCGAGAGGGGCCAGCCTGGCCATTAACGTGCGACTTGCCGCTTGGGTCGGTCCGACGAACAGGCCGAGCACGCCGCCAATGATCCAAAAATGTGTGGCATCCTGAGTGAGCACCGAGGTTAGGCCGCAAATGAACAGACCACCAAGCGCAATCAAAATGACCGTCTTGGGGCCGAGCTTGTCGTCAAGCCACGCAAAGATGAAGGCGCCCAGACCGGCGGTAACATTTAAGAGAATGCCGAACAGGATGACATCGGCAAGCTCGAAACCGAAGCTGCCCGCAGCATAGATGCCACCGAAAGCAAACAAGGTGTTCAGGCCGTCGATATAGAGCATGCGGGCGAGAAGAAAATGGGCAACTTGTCGGTAGCGTCCGAGATGGGTGATGGTTTGCCGAAGCCGGCCTAGACCTTCACGGACGGCATGCCCCGTCGAGACAGCATTGCGCGGCTGGTCCGGTGTGAATAGGAAGAGCGGCAGGCTGAAAACGGCAAGCCAAAGAGCGACCAGGGGACCGGTTGCCCTGACATGCTCAGCTGTTTCCTTGTCAAGACCGAAGAGCGGCGTGTCCGTCTGGACAAAGGCAAGCAGGGCGATGATCAGGCAAGAAAGACCGCCTACATAGCCAAGCGCCCAAGACCAGCCGGAGAGGCGTCCAATGTGATCTGACGAAGCGAGGTCGGCGAGCATGGCGTTGTAGAAAACACCCGCCAACTCAAAGCCGAGTTTGGCGACGACAATGACGATCAAGGTAAATAGCACCCATTCCGGGTTCGGGGCTGCAAACCAAAGGAGACTTGTCGCGATCACGCAGATCCATGTGAACCCGAAGATCCAGGGCTTGCGCCGCCCGCTGACATCGGCAATGGCGCCCAGGATTGGGCCAAGAATGGCCGCGAGCAGAGCACTGATGGTCAAGGCCCAGCCCCATTGCGCCGTTCCGGTCACCTCATCGATAGCGATACCTTGGCTGAAATAGGTGGCGAACACGAAAGTGACGATGACAGCGCCAAAGGCGGAATTGGCCCAATCGTAAAAAGCCCAAGCCAACGAGCCTGATAGGTTGCCTTTCCCAGATAAGGCGTTTTGTCCCTCATCGCTGGACGTGCCGTGACCACGCCTTGGATCTCTTGTTTTCAACAAAACTCTACCTTGGCTTTCGTGATGTGGACATGCCTCTCGTCAGCGATGTTGGACCGCGTTAGGTATAGGAGGCCATCGAGGAAAAGGCACGCCCCAAGCATCAGGCCTGGGTTCGAAGATTGAATAAGGATTGAGCAATGGCAGCAGAAACCCCGCTTTGTAACTTTGGTGAGCCGGCAAGGCCGTTCGCGTTGGTGGCGACCGATGGCAGGCGCTACAGCCTCGAGGATGTCCGAGGTCCCAACGGGTTGTTGGTGATGTTCATCTGCAATCATTGCCCCTATGTGAAATCGGTGCTCGATCGCATGATCCGTGACGTCAAGGACCTCGAAGCTCATGGTATCAGCGCGGTTGGTATCATGTCGAACGACACCGTGACCTATCCCGATGACAGTTTTTCGAACATGAAGCGCCTGGCCGAGGACAAGGCGCTGCCATTTCCCTATCTCTTCGATGAGACCCAAGAGGTCGCCCGTGCCTATGATGCCGTCTGCACGCCCGACTTCTTCGGCTATAACAAGGACCTTGGGCTGCAATATCGCGGCCGTCTCGATGCTTCCAAGACAACGCCGATCCCCAATGCGGTGCGCGAGCTCTATGATGCGATGGTCCAGGTCGCGGAGACGGGCAAGGGGCCTGAGCATCAGATCCCGAGTATGGGATGTTCGATCAAGTGGAAGGCCGGCTGAACAATCGTGGCTTACGCGAGCCTGCGGGAATTTATCGAGCGGCTGGAGCAGGCTGGTCGCCTGGTCAGGGTGACGGCGCCGGTCTCGGCCAATCTCGAGATCACCGAGATCCACACTCGCCTCCTCGCCGAAGAGGGGCCGGCCGTTTTGTTCGAGAATGTGGAAGGCAGCCGGATGCCTTTGCTAGCCAATTTGTTCGGGACAGTGGAGCGCGTCGCCTGGGGGATGAACCGCGAGCCTGATGGGCTGGCTGAACTTGGTGAGATGCTGGCATTCTTCAAGCAACCGGAGCCGCCTGGCGGTTTTCGCGAGGCCATGGGGATGGCGCCGCTGGTAAAGGCGGCGCTCTCGATGCGGCCGAAAACGTTGGGTCGCGCCCCTTGTCAGGAAATCGTCCTGACCGACGACAAAATCGATCTTGGGCTGCTCCCGATCCAGACCTGCTGGCCAGGGGAGCCGGCACCCCTGATCACCTGGCCGTTAGTGGTGACCAAAGGTCCTGGTGACGATAAAGCCGATGCTTTCAATCTCGGCATCTACCGCATGCAGGTGCTGGGTCGGCAAAAAACGTTGATGCGCTGGCTGAAACATCGTGGCGGCGCCCAGCATCATCAGCGCTGGGGCGCGAGTCGCCCAGGCTCCTTGCCTGCTGCGGCGGTGGTTGGGGCTGACCCGGGGACGATCCTGGCGGCGGTAACGCCGGTGCCGGATACGATGTCGGAATATCAATTCGCAGGCCTTTTAAGGGGAAAGCGGGTCGAGCTAGTGGATTGCGTCTCCCAGCCTTTAAAAGTGCCGGCGACGGCGGAGATCGTTCTGGAGGGGGAAGTCAGCTTCGAGGAATACGGGGATGAGGGTCCCTATGGAGACCACACCGGCTACTACAATTCGGTGGAGCGCTTTCCGGTCTTCACCATCACCGCAATGACCATGCGGCGCGATCCGATTTATCTTTCGACATTTACCGGCAGGCCGCCAGATGAGCCATCAGTGCTCGGCGAAGCGCTAAATGATGTGTTCTTGCCGCTTTTTCGCCAGCAATTTCCGGAGGTCATCGATTTCTGGCTGCCGCCGGAAGGCTGCTCCTACCGCATCGCGGTGGTGAGTATCAAGAAAGCTTATCCAGGGCATGCCAAGCGCGTGATGCTTGGAGTCTGGTCTTATCTTCGCCAGTTCATGTACACCAAATTTGTGATCGTCACCGATGATGATATCGATGCGCGTGATTGGAAAGACGTGATCTGGGCGTTGTCGACCCGGGTCGACCCGGCGCGCGATCTGACCATCCTGGAAGGCACCCCAATCGACTATCTCGACTTCGCGTCTCCGGAAAGTGGTCTTGGCTCCAAGCTGGGGATCGATGCTACCAATAAGTGGCCACCTGAGACCAAGCGGGAATGGGGCGAGAAAATTAATATGGACCGTGACATCGTCGACCTAGTGACGAAACGATGGTCCGACTATGGTTTGCCGGTTAGCGGTCGCGCGATTTGGAGTGACGAATAATGAACCAGAACGGTTCCGACTTGTTGAGCGATTTGCTTGCCAAAGTGAAGAAGTCCGGTGCAGATGGCGCCGACGCTTTGCTGGCGGAGCAACGTGGGTTGAGCGTCACCTATCGACTGGGCAAACTGGAGAATATCGAGCGCTCTGAAAGTGTTGATCTCGGGCTTAGGGTTTTCTTCGGCAAGCGCCAGGCGTTGGTATCGACTGGTGATCTCTCGCCCCAAAGCCTCGAACGACTGATCGAGAACGGCCTGGCGATCGCCAAATCGGTGCCGGAAGATGCCTATGCCGGCCTCGCTGAGCCGGATCAGATCGCGGAGGATTTTCCCGTTTTGGATCTGGATGATGGCGTTGAGCATGACGTCAATCAACTCACCCAGATCGCAGCAGCGGCTGAGGCCGCGGCGCGGGCGATGCCTAAGATCACCAATTCCGAAGGAGGCAGTGCCGGCTGGTCGAGGACGACCTCGACACTCGCTGCTACCAATGGTTTCGTTGGCCAGACCCATCGTTCGACCCATAGCATCAGTGCTTCCGTGATCGCCTCCGATGATGGCCCGATGGAACGGGATTACGATCATGCGACCAAGATCAGGGCCGCCGATCTGCCGGATCCCGAAGAGATCGGCAAGCAGGCTGCGATCAGGGCTGCAAGGCGCATCAACCCCAAGAAGGTTAAAAGTCAGGCCGTGCCGGTGGTGTTCGATCCGAGAATTGCCGGCAGTATCATTCGTCATCTCATCGGCGCCATTAGCGGCCCATCGGTAGCGCGCGGAACGACGTTTCTCAAAGATAAACTTGGACACGAGGTCTTCGCCAAGGAGGTCAATCTGATCGAAGATCCTCATCGACCCAATGGGCTACGCTCAAAGGCCTTCGATGCCGAAGGGTTGCTGACCCATGAGAGAAAAATCATCGATCAAGGCCAACTTACCACTTGGCTCCTCGATTGTGCATCAGCCCGGCAATTGGGTTTGGAGAGCACAGGCCATGCCAGCCGGGGGATTTCCTCGCCGCCGTCGCCTTCACCTCACAACCTTTGGATTGAGCCTGGCACGCTCAGCCCTAAGGACCTGATTTCCACGATCGTCGATGGGTTCTACGTGACCGAAATGCTGGGCATGGGAGTTAACCCCATCACTGGCGATTACAGTCGCGGCGCTGCTGGCCTTTGGATCGAGAATGGCGAGCTCTCCACCCCGGTGAGCGAGGTTACAATTGCAGGTTCCTTGCTCGATATGTTCAAGAACATTACGGTCGCCAACGATTTGGACCGTCGCTTCGGCATCGATGCGCCCACGCTTCGGATCGATGGCTTGATGGTGGCGGGTGAGTGACCTTGGTGATATCGGGGAACTGTGTTCCCAAAGACACAGATAAAGCAAGGCTACAGGCCGATTCCGTCTTGTTATCCACCGCTGTGGCTAAAGCCTCGGCGATCGCTCTTCATCATTTCCGGAACGATGCTCGCCAGTGGTATAAAGGGCCGGGGCAGATTGTCACAGAAGCCGATATCGCGGTGGATCGGTGTCTTCACGAGATCTTGATTGAAGCCAGGCCAGAGGATGGTTGGCTCTCCGAGGAATGTGCCGATGACGGTTCGCGGCATTCCAGCCAGCGAGTATGGATCGTTGATCCGATCGACGGCACCCGATCCTTTGCCGAAGGGGTTCCTGAATTCACCATCAGCATCGCGCTGATCGATCAGGGAAAGCCGGTCCTGGCGTCAATCATGAACCCAGTGACGAATGAGCATTTTCGAGCGGTGGCCGGTGGGGGGGCAACATTGAACGAACGACCCCTTTCACCGAGTAATCATCGAGAGATCAAGGATGCCTCCCTACTGGCTTCCAGTGGAGAGATGAAGAAACGGCGTTGGCCGGAAGCAATACCGGCGGCAAGGTTCACCACCATTGGATCCCTCGCTTACAAGCTTGCTCTGGTGGCGGCTGGCCGCTTCGATGGTTTAGTCTCGCTCAGATCCTGCCATGACTGGGACGTGGCCGCCGCTGTCTTGATCCTGCAGGAAGCTGGCTGCCTGCTTGGTGATGGCTCGGGAAATTCCCTATCTCTGAATGAACCGACCATGCGTCATGACGGGCTGGTGGCGGCGGGCAACGAAAGCTTGTATAGTGACTTGGTTACCCAATTGGATTTGATCCGTTTGTCATCAGTTTAAATGCGATGATGCGGCGCTATCCCCAAGGGGTTTGAGGGTTCGTTGTAATTTGGCAACAGTGGAGTCCGAAGTGCAACGATATCGACATCAAATCGGCATAGACCGGAATATTGTAGATCGCGTTCTTGTTGGCATGACATGAGGGGCAGTTTTGATGGTCCGCCATCGGATCTGCCAAACTAGGTAGAGAATGTCACGCCCATGACCAGCTTTGAGGGAACGGAAGAAATGGGCGAGCCTAATACCGAAGACTTGATTGCGGAACAAATTCCGCGGCTCAGACGGTATGCTCGTGCATTGATTTCTGATCCGGTAAAGTCAGATGATTTGGTTCAGGACACCCTGGTGAGAGCCTTGTCGCGCAGTCATCTTTGGCAGCCCGGCACGGATATTAGAGCATGGATGTTTACGATTCTGCATAACATTCATGTTAATCATCAGCGGCAACGTTATGTCCGAGCAGAGCATCAGGAGTTGGTTGACGATCAACCTGAGATGGCCTCGCCCGCGTCTCAGGATCATCACCTCCAGGTTCGCGACCTGGGACGTGCGCTCGAATTATTGCCGGAAGCACAACGGCAAGTCGTGTTGCTCGTCGGTCTGGAAGGGATGAATTACAAGAAGGTTGCGGCCGTCCTCGAGATACCTGTTGGGACAGTCATGTCTCGCCTGCACCGTGGTCGTGAGACCCTTCGCCGTTTGATGGCGTATGGCCCTGCGTCCGGTGGCAGCCGAGACCCAAAGAAGCAAGCATCGCCATGACAACACATATGCACTCGATTGATGAAGATGACTTCCAGGCCTTTGTTGATGGTCAACTTCCGCCGGAAACATGCCGGTCGGTGATGACCTATCTCGCCTCCAATCCGGATGAATCGGAGCGGATGAGTGAGTATCACAAGCTCTCGGAAGAATTGCACCAGCGTTTCGATGAGGTGCTCTATGAGCCTCTACCGAAGCGTCTCCGGGTCGATACCTACCGGCAAAATCGCTCGATGTGGGAGCGGGTTCGGTCGTGGTTTGATATCGACATTCAGACCTTTGCCATCAGGTTTGCCGCCGTGGCGGTGCTGATGGTCGCCAGTGCAGGTGCTGGTTGGTGGACCAAATCTAGCTATATCGAGACGATGCTGGAAACGCCGGCCATGAGCTTTGCACGTCAAGCGGCTAGCGCTCATATGCTCTATGCGCCGGAGCTTCAGCATCCCGTGGAATTCGGTGCTGATCAGCAGGATAGCTTTCAGCTTTGGCTGACCGAACGGCTTGGCGAGCAGGTTCATGCGCCCAATCTCCAGGACATCGGATTTGTTCTGGTGGGTGGTCGCCTCTTGCCGGCAGCTGAACAGGCTGCTGCCCAGTTGATGTACGAGAATATCGATAGCCGCCGGGTTACTCTGTATATTCGCGAACGTTGGACAGCACCGATGCAGGGAGCCAAGGAAGGAACTGTCAGCTATTTCGGTGAAGGCGGTACGTCGATGGTTTACTGGGTCGAGGGTTCCTTTGCCTACGCCCTGATCGGTGAATTGGACCGGGAACAACTGTTTGCCACGGCCAAGACCATTCGTCAGCAGGTCGAAAGCCCAATGTTGGCCCCGACGATCGACCAGACAGCCGATGCTGAAAAGGATGCAACGTGATCCGCAGACAGATCAGATACTGAGAAGATTGTTCGGCTTTTTACCTTCAAGCTTCTGAGATCGATCACCGAAGATTGTTTAAGAACCCGAAAGCGTTTCGTTCGCTTTCGGGTTCTTTTGTTTGAGCCTCCCACTATGCCCAGTCTTCTTGTGGGCACCGCTGATCACACTCATATACCAACTCAATAGGGCGTGATCGTATTGCTGGCTCATATTTGCTCAAACACGAAGGTCCAAAGTCAGACGTTAACCCTTTCTTAGGTAAAGTTAGTCACATTGCCATCCTGGTCCATGGGATCCTGGGAGTCTGAGCCTCGCCCCTTCCTTCTTGGCGGGTGCCTGGATCTCCAGGATCCCATGGATCGACAACCATGATGGCAGAACGAGATTATAATGGAGGGTTAAGTAGATTGGTGAGACAAGTTGCAATCAGGCGACGATAGACTAGTCAGCTTCGGCATGATCTGAGAATGCCGCCAGGTCGGATTCCGGTATGATGGAAAAGGTTCAGCCACCCATGAATGTAGCCGCCCAAATGGCGGTGGCTTATCGAGCGGATCGATTTGATCTGCGGTGGCTCCGCTTAATCGGAATATGCTTTGGAGCATTTCCCGATTAGGTCGACCCGGTCCTCTGCCTCACCTAATCTCCGATAGGCTATGATCCTGCTGGGTCTCTGAGGTGGAGAAGGGGCAGCGTCGCGTAAATCTCTTGCGGAAAACTGCTAACGGAAGATGGAATGAACATCGATCTCGACTTCGGCATCTGCTAGGGCCTCGTCGAGTGATTTTTTGCCCATCCACACAGCTTGCAGATTGCGCGTAAGAGTCTCGTGAACGGCGTCGTAGGATGGGGATTGGGGAATATCGCGCGAGCGCTTGCCGCTTTGTTGATAATCGACCCGATGAGGGAGGGTTGTGTAGGCTTCGCTTTCCAAGACAGATGTGCGGATTGCCAAGTGACCCGTTCTTGCCCAATCCTTATTGTGCTCGTTGATCCAGGCAAGAAGTTTCAAGGCCGCCCCATAGGCCTCCGGATCACGCTCTTTCAAACTGGCCGGCACAGCCCAGATATGGGCATCGCCCCAGGTTGCCGGTTCTTCGAAAAAGGTGGGAAAATCGGCGACGTCATAATTGGTAAGGGAGGTTTCTGCATTGGAAGCTGCTCGGTCGTAAAATTCGACGGCCCAGGTCCCATTAATCAGGATCGCGACCTCGTTTTCGAGAAAAGCCTGCTGAGCCTGCTCGTAGTTATGTTGCGGATCAGCATAGCCAGCCGCGAAGAGATCGGTCATCGTCGTGACCGCCGCGCGCATCTCCGGCGTGTCCAAAGCGATTGCATCACCGTCAAAAACATTCTTGTTTTGCTGCCAGAGCAACGAGAGAACAGCACGGACGCCGATGGGGAACTGAATGAAATCCGAGGCCAGATAGTCTTTGCCGGTTGCTTCTTTCACCCGCATCCCATGGTCAAGCATCTCGCCTGGGCTTTTGGGCAAAATCGGTCGGCCATCGCGACCGATCAAGCCAGCTTTTTTCAGAATATCGAGGTTGATGTGCCAGACATTGGCGTGGATATCGAGGGGAATGCCATAGGTCTTTCCCTTGATCGCCACAGCCTCGCGCGCATAGGGCTCCCAGTCACCGACATCGATGCCGGCCTCCACCAGACCGTCACCGATTGAGGCGAGCAGGCCGTCGTCGACAAATTCTTCAAGGCGGTGACGATGCAGAATATGCACGTCCGGCGGCGAGCCCTCGGCATAGCTTGCTTGGAGTTGACGATAGTAATTGTCCCAATTTGCCGGCCGCATATCGATCTTAATGCCATTGTTTTCGGCATTGAAGGCGTTGAGAATGGCCTGGATAATGCAAGCTTCCCCGTTGGCCTTGGCAATCTCTGTTCCAGCATCCGGGCAAGGGCCGAAAAACCGCCCAACTGAGAGTGTGATATCGGCAGGCTCCGCCTCGGCAAGCGGCGCAAGACCGCTTCCTCCCAGTGCCATGGCCAGGAACAGCCAGCGTCGCAGATGTTGTTCGGCAATCGTCATCCGTGTCTCGTTATCTCAGCTCGCTGCCAATTTAGATGAGGTCAATGCGTCAAATTTTGGAGAACGGGCGGGCGTAAGAGGCTTCGGCCACATCATCCGGTGCGTGAACCTCCAGCAATTGTCATGTTGACCCGTTCACGTTGAACTGGTGACGGGATCATGGACGAAAGACTTTTACGCCACGCAACCTATCACCTAGAGCGACCCGGCTCAACGCCAAGCATGTTTAAACCTGTTTTGCCCGTGGTTCGAACAGCAGATCGGCCATGGCATCTTTCGGGATGATGGCACCTCGATGGCGGAGGATGCGACCGGCCAGCCGGTGAGCATGTTTGGCGGCTACATCAGGTGGGGCGCCAAGGATCACGCCACCCAGATAGGCGGCATTGAAGCTGTCGCCTGCCGCCGTGCTGTCGACGACGTCGTCGACTGGTTCCGTCGGCAGGATCTCTTTGCCTTCATAGGTGGATAATAGGCAACCTTCAGGACCGAGCTTGACCACGACCTGCTTAACGCCAAGTTCGTGAAAATACCGTGCTGTTTCAGCGGCATCGGAGCTGTCACGCAGGGCCTGCTCATCATCATAGGTCGGCAGTGCAATGTCCGTTTGTTGCAGAGCAGCATCGAACCAGCGACAAGCTTCGGCTCGATTATGCCATCCGGCTGGTCTGTAATTGCTGTCGAAGGCGATCTTTGCGCCTTGCTGCCTGACATCGTCGATCAGTCCAAGAAGTGCTTCGCGCTGCTCATTGTCCAGGATCGAAAGCGTGATGCCGGAGAGATAGAGGAGATCATGATGGCGCAAGCGCTCGGCCAGTGATTTGTCCCGGCCATCGCGCAAAAAGTCTTTCGCGGCAGACTGGCCTCGCCAATAGGTAAAATGCCGTTCGCCCTGCTCATCGGTCCGGATGCTATAGAGGCCGGGAAGGCGGCCAGGTATTTTTGTGACTAGATTGATGCCGAGCCCTTCGTCCTGCCACAAGGCGAGCATCGCCTCACTGTAGGCATCATCACCAAGGGCCGTAACATAGTCGACGGTGACATCAAGGCCGGCGGTCAACCGATTGAGGTAGATCGCCGTGTTGAGCGTGTCGCCACCATAGGCGAGCTTGAGATCCGATGGCGATTGATGCGCAAGCTCGATCATGCATTCGCCAAGGCAGGCAACTCGAAGGGGGCGGTGAATCATCGGTTTTGGCGAGCCTGGCTCAGGCTGCCTGAGACTGGCGACCTGGTGCCAGCTTGTCGAGAACGCGCTTGGCGATCGCCATCGATGCGGTCAAGCCAGGGCTTTCGATGCCCAGCAGATTGACCAAACCAGAGATCCCATGATCGGCAGGTCCCTGGATTACGAAATCGGCGGGAGGTTCGCCCTTGGCTGTGATTTTAGGGCGAATGCCGGCATAGCCAGGCTCGATCGCGCCATCGGCGAGACCGGGGTAATAGCGTCGGATGGCATCGTAGAACTTGTCCGAACGCCTTGGGTCGACATCGTAGTTCTGCTCATCGATCCATTCCACATCGGGACCGAATTTGACCTGACCGCCAAGGTCGATGGTGACATGGATGCCAAGCCCGCCGGGTTCAGGGACGGGATAGACCAGATGTTTGAAGGGGCGCGCGCCAGCCAAGGTGTAGTAATTACCTTTGGCATAATGGGCGCTCGGCAAGAGATCGAGATTAATTCCTTCCAGCTTTCTCGCGGTGGCGGGTGCTTCGAGACCGGTTGCATTAACCAGAAAACGGGTCTTTAAGGCCATCGGTTCGGCGCCACCGATTTCTAGCTCGATGCCATCCTCGGTGATGCGTCCGGTTTCGAGCGCTGCGTTGAAAGCGAGGAAAGCGCCTCGGTCCTCGGCATCGCCCTGAAACGCCAGCATCAGGCTATGGCTGTCGATAATGCCAGTCGATGGTGATAGGAGGGCCGCCGTGCAGGCGACCTCAGGTTCCATTCTTCTCACTTCATCGGGCGTAAGCCAGGTGAGATCCCCGACGCCATTGGCGACCGCCTTAGCCTTGATCTCCTCCAAGGTTTTTTGCTGTGCTTCATTCGTCGCCACAATCAGCTTGCCGCAGCGCCGATGCGGAACCCCTTTCTCCGCGCAATACTCATAGAGCATCTGCTTGCCGGCAACGCAGGTCAGCGCCTTGATCGAGCCTTTCGGGTAATAGATGCCCGCATGGATCACCTCGCTGTTTCGCGAGCTGGTGCCAGTGCCGATCATATCGGCTGCTTCGAGTGCGATCACCTCGATGCCTGCCATCGCCAGTTCCCGTGCGACCGCGAGACCGACGACACCGGTTCCAATCACGACAGCTTCGACGCGTTCCATCAATCCAAAAACTCCTAGCACGGGCGACCCGCCCGATGGTTGACTTGGGTTGGAGGCCGACGTCACGGTATACCGCTCTGATCGACGGCTTGGCAAATGGGTTCGAGAGGCTTTGCTGTCAGGCCTTCACGATTGCGTCGATCTCCGCCTGGGTGACGCCTGCCGTCGTCGCGGCCTCGAGGATCTCCCGCCAGCTGGTTTCGTCGACGTCGACGCCCTGGGCAAGTCGTGCTTTGCGCTGGCGTTTCTCCGGTTCGCCTGGCATCAGGATCTCATCGAAACCCTCGCGCAGCCTTGCACCCTTGGCATGATTGACCATGGCTTCGGATTCATCCAGGCAAGACGCGGCATCATCGATGGCGCCGGGATCGATGATCACGGAGAGCATGTTGTTGACGGCCCCTCCCGTTCGCGGATTGCCGGGCTGTAACGTATGGGCGCCGGTCAGGGCGCCGGCGAACAGCTCGCAGATCAAGGCAAGGCCAGAGCCTTTGTGCTGACCCATGGCGAGAAGAGCACCTTGGCGTTCGGGGAACATACAGCCGCCATCCTGGGTCGGTTTGCCGCCGCGATCGATGAGGCAGCCCTCCGGTACGGGCACGCCTTTGTTCTTGGCGACCCGTACCTTGCCCATGGCGATGGTACTGGTCGCCATGTCGAGGAGAACCAACGGATCATCGCCTCGTCCTGGCATGGCGGCGCTGTAGGGATTAGTCGACACGACGGGTTCGGCGGCGCCGTGGAGGGCGACGATCGGCTCGTTATCGACCACATTGACGTAATGCATTGAAGCGAAGCCGGCCTTGGCGCAAAGCGTCGACCAATGGCCGATGCGTCCGATATGGAAGCTATTGCGCAGCGCTACGATCGCAGCCCCCTCCTCCTTTGCCTTGGCCATGCCAAGCTCCATCGCTTCGTGAGCGATGACCTGGCCGAAGCCACGCTGACCATCGATAACCAGGATAGGGCCCTGGTCTCGAACGACTTTGACATGTTGATTGGGCCGGAGATTGTTCTCAGTCCAGCAGCGGACATAAATCGGCAGCATGCCGACGCCGTGACTGTCGTGGCCAGCGAGATTGGCCCCTACCAAATGATTGGCAACCAGCTCCGCCTCGCGCTCGATGCTGCCGGTGCCGCGGCAGATGGCACGGGTGAGTTGATGGAGCTTCTCTGCTGGAACGATTGGCATCTCGTTGTCTCCATGGTTTCCCTGACAATCATGAGCCTAGTCCAGCAAAGAGCATGAGTCCAAGCCGGATCAGATCAGTTTGATCCACAAAAGTCAGGTAAACGGCAGGCTTCGGATGCGTTTGGTTTTTCGGATTCTCTTTACGCAAGCTCGGCATTGAAGTCGGTGTCATGGGATTTGCGTAAATAGGAAAATAAGCACAAAATTTACGTGACAGGTTTTTTTCTACGACCGTACAAGTGATTCATTTTTCAAAAAAATGATCATACGGGTCTCAAAAAATCTAACTTCAATTTTAAGGGGTCAAGGATGTTTTTCAATAGCAATTCAAAATTGATCAATTCGCGACACATTATAGTAAAAAGATTTTGAATTCTCGCATTGTTCTTGTTATATTCTCGGTTGCTTATTAGTCAGTGTGATACTTCTTTTGGTTATGGTTTAAATTTGTGGCACGAGAATCACGCAGTAATATTCTGAGGCTTCCGCATTCAACTTGTAGAAACTCCTCAGCAGATCGTCAGGTAAAGCTCAGAGGGCTTATCGGCGACGACGTCTTCAAGGCGATGGTTGATGGTGCCTTGGCTGGCATTCTTGTTCATCAACTGCATCGACCTCTCTATATCAACCAAGCCTGGGCCGAAATGCACGGCTACGCCGTCGACGAGGTTATGGCTATGCCGTCGATTATCGGGCTTTGCCATGAGTCCGAGCAGGAACGCATGCGCGGCTATGCCAGAGACCGGACGGATGGGCGATGGGTGCCTTCCCGCTATCGATATCGAGCCGTTAAAAAGTGTGGCACGTCAATTTGGGTCGAGCAATTCGTTCGCGTCATTGACTGGCATGGCGAGGCGGCCCTGCTGTCCTCGATCTTCGATGTGGATGCCGAGGAAAACCACGTCAATAAGCTAACCGAACTGAAACAGTCCATGGAAGCAGAGGTCCGTGAGCGGACCGAGGCGCTCGATACGTCAAACCGCCAACTACATCTTTATGAATCGATCATCAATCAGATGAGCGATCGGATCTCGGTGATCGGCACGGATTATCGATTCCGGCTGAGCAACAGGGCCAATTTGGAGTTTCGCCAGCGGAGCTTGGATGACCTGATCGGCGTCCATTTGCGCGAGACGGTCGGCGATGCGTGGTTTGAGCAAGGTGCCAAGCCCATGCTTGATCAATGCTTTGCAGGAGAAACCGTTGAAGGGGTCCAACGTCAGATCGAAGATCGACATGGCGAGGAGCGTCATCTCGCGCTCCGGAGCGAACCTTTCAGGGATGCGGATGGCACGATAGGCGGTGCCATTGTCTCCCTGCGCGATGTGACCGAAGCGAAACGGACGGAGGAGAAGCTTCGGCTTTTTGCATCGGTCATCGACCAGGTCAGCGATCGCATCTCAGTGGTGGACACAAGCTATCGTTACCGCCTGACCAACAAAGCCAATCTCGAATACCATAAGATGTCTGTTGAAGACTTCCTGGGCGTCCACATCGCCGACATTTTTGGAGAGATCGGCTTTTTGGAGCAGGCGAAGCCAGAGCTCGATCGCTGCTTCGCCGGTGAGACGGTCAAGAGCCTGCGCCACGGCGCCGATGCTGAGGGCAAGAACCGGATGTTGGATATTGTGCTTGAGCCTTATCGCGAGACTGATGGCAGAATTTCCGGTGCAGTCATCACGCTTCGGGATGTTACGGAGGCCCATCGTTTGTCCGAGCGGCTTGCGTATCAGGCAAGCCATGACGAACTGACTGGGTTGATCAACAGGAGGGCCTTCGAGCAGGATTTGAACATCGCCATCGAGGAGACAGCGAACAATTCTCGATCCGCGGTGTTTTGTTTCATCGATCTCGATCAATTCAAGATCATCAACGATACCGTCGGCCATCTCGTCGGTGATCGGCTGCTCGAACAGGTGGCAAAGCTCCTGGAAGCGCGCGTTCGCGAGGGCGATGTGTTGGCGCGCCTGGGAGGCGATGAATTTGGCCTGTTGCTCCATGGATGTTCGCTAAGGCGTGCCAGACGTGCCGCCGAGAAGCTGATTGCTGTGCTGAACGACTACCGATTTTGCCATGAAGGCCATGTTTTCGAAGTGGGGGCTAGCATCGGTATCACGGTGATCAATCGTTCCACGAAGGATTCCAGCGAACTCATGTCCCAGGCCGACCTTGCTTGCTATGCCGCCAAGGATGAGGGGCGTAATCGGGTTCAAGTTTACGAGAAGCGAGATGCCTCTCTAAGTCGTCGCCGGGAGGAAATGCAGCAGGCTGGCGGTATGATCCGAGCAGCGCTGGAGCAGGATCAGTTTACGCTTTTTGGCCAGCCGATTGAAGCGGTGCTCGATCGTGAGAGCGAGATCCAACGTTTGGAGATCCTGCTGCGTATGCGCAGCAAAAACGATGAGCTGGCCCTGCCAGGCTCGTTCATCCCGGCCGCAGAGCGCTACGGGTTCATGCGTGAAATCGATCGCTGGGTGATTAGGCGAACCATCGACTATTTGGCAAATCGGCGCGCCGAGTCCAGATCGTTACAGTTGAATATCAACCTGTCCGGGATCACGCTGAGCGACGATGATCTGCTTTCCTTCATTTGCGATGTGTTGCAGGAGACGGGGACCCCGCCGCATCGGCTCTGTTTCGAGATCACGGAAACGGCTGCCATCCGCAATCTCATCAAGACTGAGCAGGTCATCAGTGAGTTGCGACAACTGGGATGCCAGTTCGCCCTCGATGATTTCGGCAGCGGCTTGTCGTCTCTAAACTACCTAAAGCGTCTTCCCGTCGATTACCTGAAGATTGACCGCTCGTTCATCCATGACGTGCACCGCGACTCCAGCAGTCGGGCATTGGTGGCGGCCATCCATCAGATGGCCAAGGCTCTGGATATCGAGACCGTGGCCGAAGGGGTCGAAGACAGCAGCACACTTGAGGTGCTGAAGGATCTTGGGATCAACCTCATTCAGGGCTTTGAAGTGGGAACACCGAAGCCCTTATCCGATTACGATCAGCATCAAGGACCGGCTTAGGGCTCCTTTTTGGAAATCCAATCCGGTCCTTTTTACCAGATGCTTACTTGGTTGCGGCATTCGTGAAGTTGTCAAGCGCACCTCGGATCTTGCCCAGAACCTCGTCGCGATCCTTGATGTCGTGGCGGGCCATCAAATAGCCGACATCGTTATAAGCAAGAAACACATTGCCGCTCTCATCTTCGTAAGCGAGTGCCTTTTGCGGCAGGTCAATGGCGGTCGTTTGGGCGCCGGTCATCAGCGGTGTGCCAAGCTTCGGATTGCCGAAGATCAACAGCTCGGTGGGACGAAGTTCGAGATCGGCACCGGCAGCGCCAGCCTGGTGATCAACCCGGGCAAAGATCGTCAGCCCCTTCTCTTCCAGAACGTTTTGAAGGCGATCGATGGTGTCGCTTACGGAGTGATTGCTGGGCTTCACCACCAGACCCTCAGCGGCCATGGCCGAGAAGGATAAGCAGCAGGCAAGAGCGGCGGCGGCAAATTTCAACATATCAAACTCCAAGGATCGCAGGGGGAAGATGAGGGACTAAACGGTCCGTAGATGATCTAAGAAGACCGCTTTACATACAATTCTGCTTAATTAGTCCAAGCTCGATCTGCAATCAACAGCGACGGATATTGATAAGTCACAATGGCGTGACTTGCTTGCTGGATTCGCGATCATTGTGCCCCGGCGAGCGCTGAGTCGGCTGGGTTTGTCGGTCCTGCGGGAGGAACGAGGGCCGAGATGCTCGCCGCCGGCATCGGCTTTGCCAGGAGATAGCCCTGGGCTTCATCGCAGCCATAAGTCTTTAGGAGATCCAGTTGCGCGTCGGTCTCGACCCCTTCGGCGATCACCTGCATGTTCAAACCATGTGCCATCCCGACGATCGCGCGAGCGAGGGCGGCATCGCTCTGATTGGTGGTAATGTCATTGACGAAGGAGCTGTCTATCTTGATCCGATCGATGGGAAAACGCCGGAGATAGCTAAGTGCTGAGTAACCGGTACCGAAATCGTCGAGGGCGAGATTGATCCCCATATCGGTCAGGCGCCCGAGCACGTCGCCGCTTTCGCCCGGCTGCATCAAGATGCTTTCGGTCAACTCGAGTTCGAGGTAATCGAGATGCATGCCGGTTTCCTCGAAGACCGCGATTAGGTCGTTTTCGATCCCGCTGCGCTGTAGTTGTCGGCCGGACATGTTCACCGCCAAACGGAGATCGGTGAGACCAGCCTCGCGCCATCGTTTATGTTGCAGGCAAGCGGAGCGGAGCACCCAAAGGCCGAGGTCGTAGATCAGCCCGGTCTCCTCGGCAAGCGGGATGAACTGGTTGGGTGGGATCAACCCTAGTTCCGGATGATGCCAGCGGGTGAGCGTTTCAACCCCGACCAAATTGCCAGTGCCCAGATGGATTTGTGGCTGATAGACGAGGCTGAATTGTTCCTGTTCCAGGGCAACACGTAGCTCCTTTTCCAGCCGCATCTGCTGCTGGGCCGAAGCATCCATGGTCGGCGTGCATAATTGGGCCCGATTGCGTCCGGCATCCTTTGCCTGGTAGAGGGCAAGATCCGCCATCTTCAGCAGATGCTCCGAGGTCTTGCCGTCATCTGGATACATGCTAATGCCGATGCTCGCGGTGACATGCAGCTCATTGCCTTCCAGATTGAAGGGCGGATGAATGGCGGCCAGGATGCTATCCGCCTTTTGGGTCGCATCACTCCGATTCGAGAGATTTCTCAAGACCAGGATAAATTCGTCGCCGCCCATGCGCGCGACGATATCGGTCTCGCGCAGGCAGCCGCGTAAACGCTTGCCGAGTTCGACTAAAAGTGCATCGCCGACCGAATGGCCAAGGGTGTCATTGACCATCTTGAAGCGGTCGAGATCGAGAAATAAAACAGCCAGGCGCTCGCCGGTTCTGGCCGCCATGTCTAGGCAGTCTTCCAGCTCGGCATCGAACACTGAGCGGTTGGGCAAATCGGTAAGCGCATCATGAGTGGCCTGATAGCGGATCAGCTCCTCATTCGCTTTGCGCAAGGTGATGTCACGCACGGTGGCGATGAAGGCGTGGTTACCGTTAAGGTCACCATCCTCGCGCT
>JBOEHJ010000059.1:0-1725 GCA_050633905.1 Geminicoccales bacterium | reverse complement strand
GGGTTTCCACCGTTGTTGCTAGCCTGGATTGCTCACCAAGGTTCTTCTTGGCGTTCGGGAAGGTTTTTTTGATGTAGCCATCGGCGGTGGCATTGGCTGTTATCTTTCGAAGGTTTTTTTTGGTCGCGCGGACGTTTCGGGCGGGATTGCTTCGCCCGTTGCCACGCTTATGGATGGTTGGTCAGAAGGCCTTGATTTCGGTCAGTCTTTGATAGGCGATGGTGAACTCGGCCTGATGTGGGCAGGCTGATGTCATGGCCGCGCGTAGCCTTCGCGCGGACAGGGTGACCTGGGCGGCGATTTTGAGCAGGTTCAAGCGTAGTCTTTGTGGGCTGGCGTTTTCGAAGGTGGTGCCGGCCAGGGCGATGCGCTGGAGGGCTTTGATCAGGGTATAGGCGAAGCCGGAGAGCCAAAGCCGCAGCTGGTTGGCGCGCATGGAAGCCGCCGATGTCCTTGTCCCGAACAGATCGAGCTGTTTATCTTTGATCCGATTTTCCATATCACCGCGTGCGCAATAGAGCTTTTCATAGAGCGCTTTTGCGTCGTGCTCTTCGGCGTTGAGCGAGGTGACGACAAATCTCGGATTGGCTTTGCCGGGATTGGGTTTTTCTGGATCGCTTGAGGTTTGGTTGGTTGGTGGCAGGACTTCCGCCTTGGCGACGACCCGTCGCTTGGCCGACCAGCTTTTCAGGGTCGACCAGGTAAAGTCGGCGAACACACGCGCCCCGTTGCCGGTTTTGTCCATCTCGGCTCTGGCTTGGTCGAGTTCAAGGCGGATCTTGGTGATGAGACGCTTGTTTTTGGCTAACCCGAAGAGATAGTCGACCTTGTTGTCTTCCGCCCAAGCCATCAGATCATCGCGGGCAAAGCCGCTATCGGCGCGCAGGATAATGCGAACCGATGGCCATGTGTCGCGGATCTGAGTAACGATCCGAGCGACCTCGTCGATGGCCCCGGCGGCCCCGTCGATATTGGCCGGCCGCAGCTTGGCTGCCAGGAGATGCTCGCCGCAAAAGATGTAAAGCGGCAGGTAGCAATAGTGGCCGTAATAACCGTGAAAAAACTTGCCTTCCTGGTCACCATGCAACGGGATGTCGGAGGCATCGAGATCCAGCACGATCTGCTTGGGCGCTGCCGCCTTGGCCTTGAGAAACAGCTCGACCAAAACCCGCTCGATCGCCGCCGGATCATGGCTGATCTTGTGATAACGCGTCACCGAGCCCGAAGGCGAGCGCTCCAGCCGGCCGAGCGTGTTGCGACCGGCCAAAGCCGCACAATCCTTGCGCTTGGCGCCGAGCCGGTCCAGACAAGCTGCCAAAAGTGGATCATGCCGAAGTTCATCGTGATCGTTCAGGTCCTCACTGCCAAGAGCCAAGCCGAAAAGACGCTGACCGAGAAGCGTCGACACACCATATTCAACACGATCCGCTGAACGATGATCCGTAAAGCACCCCGCAAGCCGATCCAACAGACCCGTCGCCTTCGCAACTTGCCGCAACAGCAAGGCGCCACCATTCGATGAAAGCGTACCGCCACCAAAATCAGCCACCAGACGACGGCCTTCAACCCTTCCAAAATCATAGCTTTCACGGTTACACTCTGTCGACATCAGGCGGCGCCTCCTATTTGGACTAAGCGTTTGTGGCAAAACACTTATTCCATAGATCGTCGCCTGATGCCATCAAGCCTCGTGAGCAATGCGGGCTAGGATCGATGGTATGAGGT
>JBOEHJ010000058.1:28311-29784 GCA_050633905.1 Geminicoccales bacterium | reverse complement strand
ACGAAGGACCGCTGATCCTGGTAGGTGGCGGCTCCGGCATGTCGCCGCTCTGGTCGATTTTTCAGGATCATGTGGAGAGCGGCGAGGAACGCCCTGTACGCTTCTTCTACGGCGCCCGGTCCGAAGCGGACCTCTTTTACTTGGACAAAATCAAGGAATTGGGCGCGAAGCTCGCCGACTTCGACTTCGTTCCGGTTCTCTCAGACGCCGCCGATGACGACGATTGGACCGGCGAACGAGGCATGGTTCACGAGGTGCTGCAGGCGCATCTCGCCGATCTCGATCTTTCCGACGGTGCGGATGCCTATACCTGCGGTCCGCCGCCGATGATCGATGCCGTTCTACCGATGCTGATCATGTCCGACATCGAGGGCGATCACATCTTCTTCGACAAGTTTACCCAGGCCAGCGGGTAGGTGGCTGCCGCCATCCGGTTAGGTAGCAACTGCTGCTCGGTGCAAGAGAGCAAAGCAAGGGAAAGGGAGAGAAAAGATGGCGACCAATCCAGCGGAATTAAAATCGGGTGCGGCGGGTGCTGCCGAATTCGCCGACAGCAATAGCCGGAAATATCGCTACTTCGAGCCCAGAGGTAAGCGCGCAACCCACTACGAAGATATGACGGTCGACGTCCAGCCGGATCCTGAACGTTACCTGATGCAGGACTGGATCATCTCCTTCCCCGATGGTCGCGGCGCCTATGTCAAGGACTTCACGGCTGCGAAGAGCTCCAACTGGCACGCCTTCCGTGCCCCTGATCAGGAGTGGGAACGCACCCACTACCAGCGCCAGTCTACTATCGAAGGCATGATTCAAAACGTCGTGCAAAATGCGCGCCGCGCAGGGGCCCCTAAAGCTTTCGATGCCGCTTGGGTCAAAGTTCTGCAGAACCATCTCGGCGCGTGGAAGCATGCTGAGTTTGGTCTGGGTACGTCGCTGATGCAGGCGCAGCGTTACGGCTACACCCAGATGATCAATAATGCTGTCCTGACCAACTCCTCCTATAAGCTGCGCTTTGCCCAGGATCTCACGCTCTACCTTGCCGAGATCGGCATGGACATTGACGGCTTCGATGATGATGCCGGCAAGAAGGCGTGGATGGAGAACGACGTCTGGACGCCGACGCGGAAGGCAGTCGAGACCATCATGGGCTCGGAGGATTATCTCGAGCAGTATTTCGCCACCAACATCTGCTTCGAGCCTCTCGTCGGTGAGTTGTTCCGCTCGGGCTTCATCATGCAGGCATCAGCCTCGAACCGGGACTTCGTGACCCCTGCCGTGGTGTCCGCAGCCGAGGCCGACTTCGATCGCAATCTCGCGAACTGCGTCGACCTCATTTACCTGCTGGTGAACGACGAGAAACACGGCAAGGCCAACAAGAAGTTGTTCGATGGCTGGTTGAAAAAACATATGGCGCTCGCGCGCGAGGCAGCATCCAGCCTGCAGCCGATCTGGTCGCAGCCCCACGGCAAGCCG
>JBOEHJ010000058.1:0-28288 GCA_050633905.1 Geminicoccales bacterium | reverse complement strand
ACCATCACCTCGCAGCTTGGCCTCGGCTAGCCGAATTAAGGAGACAACCGACATGGCAACCCAGAACACTGGTTACCACAGCGATACCGTTTTCAAGAAGATGGACGAGATCGAGTTCAAGGACACGATTTCCCATCAGTGCGGCGTCACCATGAACGACAGCGTCGAGGCGCGCGCGATAGCAGAGCATATGGCGGAGAAGGAAGGCGTGACCGTCACGTATCAGCCCGCGCTGATCCGCATCGACGGTGAGGGCACGCTCACTTTCGAGATGGAAGAGATCAGCGAGATCCTCGGCAAAGAAATGACCGTCGAGACCTTTGAGGTAAACACCTCCACCCATTTCGGCCGCATGGTGAAGGTCGATGACACCACCATCCGCCTCTATGGCAACATGGAAGAAATGTTCGAGTTCATCGAATAGCCCCTCGGCGAGGGAGCTTGACTTAGCAAAAATCAAGATGGGGAGGTGCGGGGTCGACTTTCAACAATGAGGGCGACTCCGCCGCTACCCAGCATCGGAGGCAGCGAGATGTATAAGACGCCAGACGGAGAAGAGATCTTCATCATCGACGGGCACACCCACATGTGGGACGGCAGCCCGGACAATCAGCGCAACATCCACGGCAAGCAGTTCGTCGAGTGCTTCTATGCCTATCACACGGCGCTGAGTCCGCCCGAGGAGCTGTGGACGCTAGAACAGTTCGGCAAATACGGGCCGGAGAAGATGTACAACGACCTGTTCGTCGAAGGCCCCGACGACATGGCGATCCTCCAGTCCACCTACCTGAAGGACTTCTACAAAAAGGGCTTCAACACGATCGAGCAGAACGCCGAGGTGGCGAAGGCCTATCCCGACCGCTTCATCTGCAATGGCTCCTTCGATCCGCGTGATGGCGAGCTGGCGCTCGACTACATCCACTATATGAAAGAGACGTTCGACATCAAAGGCGTGAAGCTCTACACGGCCGAGTGGAAGGGCGATAGCCGCGGGTGGAAGCTGAACGATCCGAACGCCTATCGCTGTTTCGAGCTTTGCGAAAAGCTGGGCATTAAGAACGTCCACGTTCATAAGGGCCCAACGATCATCCCGCTGAGCAAGGACGCGTTTGATGTGCATGACGTCGACCATGCGGCAACCGACTTCCAAGGGCTGAACTGGATCATCGAGCATTGCGGCTTGCCGCGTCTCGACGATTTCTGTTGGATCGCGGTCCAGGAAACCAATGTCTATGGCGGCCTCGCGGTGGCCATGCCGTTCATCCATGGCAAGCCTCACTACTTCAACGAGGTGATGTCCGAACTCTTGTTCTGGCTCGGCGAGGACAAGCTCCTGTTCGCATCCGACTACGCGATCTGGACGCCGAAATGGATCGTCGACAAGTTCATGGCCTGGGAACTGCCTGACGAGATCAAGAAAGAGCGCGGTGTCGATCTCACGCTCGAAGGCAAGAAGAAAATCATGGGCCTGAACGCCGCAAAGCTCTACGGCATCGACATTGAAGCCAAGAAAAAGAAGCTGCAGAACGAGACCATCGCCGTCGCTGCGGAATAGGGCGATGAGCTCGGGAAAAGCAGAGCAACACCTCGCCGAGGTGTGGAGCAGGCTGAGCGAGGTGACTGACCCGGAACTTGACGAGCCGGTCACCGAACTTGGCTTTGTCGAGCGGGTGGCGGTCGATGGCGACACGGTCGAGGTCGACTTCCGTCTGCCAACCTACTGGTGCGCCGCCAACTTTGCTTTCCTGATGGTCGACGACATCAGGATCGCCGTCGAAGGCGCTCCATGGGTTAAAACGGTCAGGCCGCGCCTGCTCGATCACATGTACGAAGATGAAGTGAACCGCGCCGCCGGCGGCGGCCGGGCGTTCAAGGAGGTGTTCGATGATCTTGGCGCTGACGACACCCTCGACGAGGTCCGACAAAAGTTCCGCATAAAGGCCTTCCAACGTCGCCAGGAAATTGTGCTGCAAGCACTGCGTCGACTTGGTTTCGACAAAGCTTCGCTTGTCGAGATGGACGTCGCAACGCTCGAAGGTTTGTCGATCGAAGACGTGGAAGGTGCCAGGCAGAAGCCTCGGTATATGCGGATTCTCCAGGAGTTTGGTCTGTCGTCGGAGCCATCCAACCCGGCTTTCGTCACAGCGCTGGGAGATCGCATCCCTGAGGATTCGTTCGAAACATATCTTCAAGAGCTGCGCGGTGTACGCATCAATATGGAGTTCAATGGCGCGATCTGCCGGGGGCTTTTGTCGACACGTTACAAGCAGGCGAAGCTGGAGGATGGGCAGGAGCCTACTCTGGTCGATTTCATTCAAGGCAACGTGCCGCCGCGAGGAGATGCATCAACGACGGCGTAAACCCTAGTGCCATGCACTGACGCCAATTCAAAAAAAATGAACAGGGAGTGATGATCGATGGCGAAGAGACTTCTTCATGATGTGGAGGCGCGGCGTGCCTTGGCGCGTGGGGTGCAGCAGCTGGCGCAGGCTGTGGAGAGCACACTCGGGCCCAAGGGCATGAATGCGATGATCGATCTACCCGTCGGCACACCGATCGTTTCTCGCGATGGCGTCAGCATCGCGTCCGAGATCGAGCTACCCGATCGGTTCGAGAATATGGGCGCACAGGTCGTTCGAGAAGTTTCGTACCAGACCAACGAGGTCGCGGGCGACGGCACCACGACGGCGACGGTGCTGGCGAACGCGCTGATTCAGGGTGGAATCGAGGCGCTTGAGAATGGAGCGAACGCGGTCAACCTCACCAAGGGGATCGATCGCGCGGTCGCCGTGATTGTCGAGGCGTTAAAGGGTTCAGCGAAGCCTGTCGCCAATGGGTCGCTAAAGTCTGTCGCCTCCATTGCGGCTGGCGATCCCGGCATCGGCGGTATGGTGGCCGAAGCGATCGATCGTGTGGGTGCGGATGGGATCATCACATCGGACTTCGGCGTGACGGTAGACAACAGTCTGACAGTGATCGAAGGCATGTCCTTCGATCGCGGCTACATCTCCCATCACATGGTGACCGACGTCGAGAAGATGGAGGCGGTGCTCGACAACCCCTACATCCTACTCACCGATTTGAAGATCAAAAGCCCGAGCGAGCTCGACGCCATACGTAAGGCTGTCCGTCCTACGGACCGACCCTTGCTGATTGTTGCTGAGGAGTTTTCGCCTGAGGTGGTGATGTCGCTGCTTAGTGAGGAGGGTAAGGGGAAAATCCTGGTGGTGCATCCACCCGAATATGGTCATTGGCGGAAGGCGATGATGGAGGATCTTGCGATCCTCATGGGCGGCCGGGTGATTGCGCGCGATCTTGGGGGGCGGCTTGAGGACGTGACGCTCGATGATCTGGGCGAGGCCGAGCAGGTGCGCTCTGGCGCAAGCGAGACCATTATAAGTCGCGGTGCGGGCGACCCCGATGCGATCGGGGCGCGCCGTGCGCAGGTGACGCGGATGTATCACGAAGCGCCGCCGAATATCGAGCAGGACAAGCTGAAGGAGCGACTGGCGAAGCTCACCGGTGGAACGGCGGTGATCTATGCGGGCGGGGTCACGCCGGTGGAGCAGAGGCGGACTATTCAGCTGATCGACGACGCGCTCAACGCTGCACGCGCTGCTGCGGAGGAAGGCGTCGTTCCCGGCGGTGGCACCGCCTTGGCGCAGAGTGGGCCAGCGCTCGAACAACTGCTTGGCCAGGTCAACGGTGATATCGGCGCTGGTGTGAAGCTCGTGCATAGCGTGCTCACCAGGCCGGCGGCCTGCATCGCTGCCAATGCCGGGCACGATCCCGACAGCGTTGTTCAACAGGTGGTGCAGTCCCAGGCGGGGACGGGCTTCGATGCGGCGTCTGAGGTGTTTGCGGACATGGCATCTTCCGGTGTGATCGATCCGGTGCGTGTCACCTACACCGCCCTCCAGAACGCCGCCTCGGTCGCGACCCTGGTGCTCACCACCAATACCTTGGTCGGCGACATGTCGGAGGCACCCGATCCAACCATAGGCGCAGCCCTCGGCGGCGGCGCGGAGCACCTCGGGAGAGAGTGAGGCCGGACGCCGGCCACCGTTGACTTAAGTGAAACAAGTCTCGGAGAGACAAATGAAAGCCGCACGCCTCTACGATTATGATGAGAAGATGAATGTCCAGCTGAAGCTGGAGGACGTGGCATCACCGACGGTCAATGGGCCAGACGAGGTGATCGTTAAGGTGGGGGCGGCCGGGCTCTGTCGCACTGATCTGCATATCATCGAGGGCGTATGGCGCGACGTCATGGACCCGGAAGGAGGGCTTCTGCCTTATATTATGGGGCATGAGAATGCGGGGTGGGTTGAGGATGTCGGCAGCGGTGTAACCTCGGTGAAGCCCGGTGACGCGGTCATCTGTCACCCGCTTCGCTCCTGCGGTATCTGCCTGAACTGCCGCCACGGCGAAGACATGTATTGCGAAAACGGCCTGTTCCCCGGCCTCGGCCTGGACGGTGGTTTCGCCGAATATTTCAAGACTAACGAGCGCGCCCTGATCAAGCTCAGTCCGAACGTCCTGCCGGTCGACGTCGCCCCGATGGCGGATGCCGGCATCACCGCCTTTCGCGCTGCCAAGCGCGCGGCGAAGCTTTTGTATCCCGGCACCTACTGCGTGCTGATCGGTATCGGCGGGCTTGGACATATAGCACTCCAATGCCTGCATGAGCTCTGCGGCACCAGAACCATCGCCGTCGATCGGAGTGAACACGCGAGAAACCTCGCTAAGAAATACGGTGCGCATCATGTGCTCGATGGCGGCCCCAACATCATCGAAGAAATCCAGGAGGTCACCGGCGGCGGCGCGCATGTGGTCATCGACTTCGTCGGCGAACTCGGCGTCGAAAACCAATGCTGGAAGATGCTGCGCCAGGGCGGGCAATATTTCGTCATCGGCTATGGCGGCAAGATCGAGATCCCGACCGTCCATATGGTCATCAACGAGATCCAGGTCGGTGGCTCGCTGGTCGGCAACTATCGCGAACTGGTCGAGCTGATGGAACTGAACGCCGAAGGCAGAGTGGAAATGCACAAGAGCGAATACACGCTCGGTGAAATCAACAAAGCGATCGAAGACTTCAAGGCGGTCAATATCGCCGGCCGAGCCGTAATAGTGCCCTGAGCTGATCCGGAAGCGACGCGCCGCACCGTCGACTTAGGGGGAGAGACGATGACGAACGATACCGTTCCGTTAGATACAGTTGATGCCAAGACCGTGTCGGCATCCAGTGGGCGAATTTCGGACTGGCAATCTTTCCTTAACCTTTCCCCGCTATGGTATTTTCAGGCCCATGCGGCCCTGGGAATCCGCCCGCCCACGGGTAGAAAGAGGCGAGACTCGGAGTACGAGGATCGCATGGACCAGCAGGTAGCAGCGTTTGGTTAAGCAAAGGTCAAAAAGCATCGCTCCATCGATCAGAGATCCATGGGGCAGGCATGGGAGGGATAACGGCCGTGACCGACGAGACCGCTACACTCAATGAAGATGACGCCAAGGCTGAGCCTTGTTTCAGGCTGATCTACCGTAGTCGCAGCCTCCTGCCCGAAGACAACGAGGGCAGCAAGTCGGGCCTCGCGGAAATCTTGAAGGTGGCGCGTCAGAACAACCAGCGCCTGGGCGTCACCGGCGCGCTGATCCTCTATGAGGAAAAGCAACGCTTCGCCCAGGTCCTGGAAGGCCCGGAACACACGGTCAAAGACCTCCTCAACCGCATCAAAGCCGACTCCCGCCACGACAGCATCGAAGTCCGCGAGGCTGGCGACGCATCTGGGCGGCTGTTTACGCGTTGGGCTATGGCGTTGGTGCTTGAACATCATGAGCCTGACGTGCCGCTGATTGGCACGACAGGTGGAATTTCCGAGGCAGCACCTTGGCGCGTGACGCCGGAGCAGGAGGCGGTGTTGACAAGGTTGAAGGATATGACGCGGGGGTATGGGCGGGGGTATTAGGGGGGTGGTCTAAAGCCTGGGAGCTTGGCCGGCCTGCCTGCAAGGTGCCATATCTTGCCGTTGGCTATACCTGATAGCGATGCAGCAACTGAAGAGATCGGCTCTCAAAAGTTGCTGCCTCGCAGAATAGCCTGTCAACGGCTAGAACGTGTTGCGCCTGTCGCTCCGCGGATCGTCGTCCACTTGATGCTGCGCGTAAATCCCAGTCCTGGCAATGCGCCTCCAGGGTCTGGCAAAGTCTCCTGGATTGTCATTGATATCGACAACGGCAATGGAAGGAAACCCATCTGCTGCACATTGTGCGGCCCACTGGCCGAGGGGGGTAACAATGCCGGAAGGGTGAGCAGGGCAGCCATTCGCGTTGGCAGAAAAACTGACCCAATAGGAATTGCTGGCCGCATGTCCCAATATCTCAGCGGCAAAGGCCCTTAAATCGCTGTTGGGGCTCCCAATCGTCGAAAACAGGACGCAATCGACATCAAGTTGCTCATACTCGATGAAGATCTCGGGAAAGTGTGTCTCCATGCCGAGCGCACAGCCAAAGCGTAGACCATCGACCTCAAACGTCACTGGGACGGAACCCGGCGTGTACATGAAGGAAATCTTAGTGTTCGACAACAGGCGCTCATCGTAACGCGTCAGCAGGTCTCCTTGATCGGAGATGACGTAGAGGCTGTTATGCGGCCTTCGAGATTGACTGAGTTGATGGACTGAACCGAAAATCGTCCAAAGTCCAAGGTCTTGGGCAAGGTTTCTTGCCGCTTCCAATTCCTCACGCAACACAGCCCATTCGAACAGATCCCAATCGGAAGGGCCGATATGTTCTGGGCCAGTACTCGACATGATGTGCTTACTAGGGGAGCAGGTCGCACCCTCGGGAAAATGCACGAGCTTCGCGCCGGCCTCATGGGCTTGAAGCATAAGTCGTCGCATTTCCGATCCGCAGGTGCGAAGCTCATCGATATTTCGGGGATCGTCGAACACAGTCATTTGCGCTACTGCCAATCGTACAGTGTTTGCTTCGGCGGTAGCGTCGTTTGTCGATCTCTCGCGAATGTGCATGAGAGCTGCCATATAGGACTCACCCGTTTTCGCCATACGAGCGCGCACACGACGTTTAAGGTTGCCATTTCTCGTCATTGTCAGGCCTTTCACGTCTCGGACGGCGTTCCCCAGCAAGCACATCCGAAACGATCGGACCGAGAGAGCGACCTGAGACTGAAGTCCCTTTGCCTCTGTTTAAGACCTTGCTGGGGAAGGCCTTAGGAGGTTAGGCGCAAGCCTCGCCAAATCCAAAGATGCCGATACAGACCACCATCGTCAATGTCGCGACCGGTTGTTTGTGATGCACGAGGCTGCTTTCAGTTCTATTCGACGCTGCTTCAACTGACGTTGGCGTAAGGAGTAGCGCAAAACCGGCAATCAGCATTGGCTTATCACCTTACATTCTCCTTGATTGCCAACTGCGTTTTCGGCGTCTCCAATGGATCGTTCAGTGCTCAGTCGTGATTTGAACCATGCGGTTCTGGGTGCTGCTCAAGACGATGTGGAGATCTTGAGAGCAGCGCAAGTTCATGCCGAAAAGCTGGGCTTGCCGTTTGCGATGGCAGCGTCGCCGATGGCGATGCTTGAGGGTGCTAGCAGCTAACTTGCGGCGTCTAATGCCGGCATATCGCCGTCGCTCGTCGCTGTGGCCGTCCCTACGGAGGAAGTCCCAACATCAACCGAGATCCTTGCTGAACTAGTTTGTTGAGCTCGCGCAAACTCCCATTTCCGGAGTCGGCGCCTATGCCGGCAGCTCGCAAGGCCAGACGATTGTTCACGATCTACGTCAATTCTGATGAGGCCAATCTTAGTCAGGATGACTTCCCGTCGGTCGCCGAAGCCTGTTGCTATGCGTCAACATTGACCAATGCCCACTTTGTGATTTCTGGCCACACCGATACAGTTAGCTCGGATACTTATAATGGTGGGCTTGCGTGGCGCTGGGCTGCTGCGACGGCGGAAGCGATCAAAAACGATCCGTGCTTTCGCGAAGCGCTAAGCGTGATCGAACATGGCGCGATGATGCTTGCTGTTGCCACCGATGATGAGGTGTCAGAGCCTAAGAACCGCTGCGTCGAAATCACGTTTCTCGAAGGCGCGTGATCAGCCTCCTGATCGCGTTTGCCGGCAGACCTGGTGAGAGGCAGGGTGGGGAGGTGGAGAAGAAACCCATTCGACCGAAGATGGTTTAAAAATGGCGTATTAAAAAATCATAACGCACTATGCGGCAAGCCGACCGATCCAGAGGAATTGCCGGGAGCGAACTTCTCATATTCTGTCTCAGGCTAAGAATCATTTGATGATTAAGACGTTCGTTTCCGCCGTGAACTACATAGAAAATGGTGAGAACCTCTACAGGAGCATAATTGGCATCGATCTTGCTGTCCTTACGATGGCTCAGTAGGGGGGGCGGGTTGGCTATTGTTGGTCGTGGCTGACTGTCACCGTCGATCTACTGGGTGTTTGGCATCAAGGCTGTTGATATCCAAGGCTTATGGCTCGGTAGAGGATTTTTTTGATGAACAACGAAGCAAGCTTTGCAAGGAAGAAGGTTCTAGTCTCCGGCGCGGCTGGATTTCTTGGCAGCGCATTGTGTGAACGGCTGCTGGCTGACGGATACGAAGTGGCTGGCCTGGATCGTTATTTCGCAAGTTCCAGGCAGCGTATCGAGCATCTGCTTCGGCATGGCAGCTTCACCATGTATCACAGCGACATGGCCAGCCCGGGCCTCATCGATCAGCACTTCGATCAGATATTCGATCTCAGTGGCTCAGCAGGTCAGACACGTCTCCATTGTGACCCCATCGATAAGGCTGAAGGAGTTCATGAAGGCGGGATAGGTCTGCTGGCATTGGCAAAAAGGCGCGGTGGTAAGTTTCTCCATGTATCGAGCAGCCGGCGGCATCATGACAACGTCAATGCTGTTTTTCCCTATCAGATGGAGGAAAGCGACGATTACGAGAACCTGCAGATCAAGGAGGTTCGGATCTTCAATGCTTATGGTCCGAAGATGAGCATTGTTGATGACCGGGCCGTTCCCAGGTTTATCGTGAATGCACTTAAAGGTGAGACCTTGATCATCGACGGCGATGGCTGCCAGATCCGAAGCTTCTGCTTCGTCGATGACATCATCGATGGGTTGATCGGTATGATGGCGCTGACAGAGGATGTGGTCGGTCCGATCGATCTTGGCAGCAATGAAAGCTACATGATCCTCGATCTCGTGAACATGATCATCGAGGCGATAGGCACCTCATCAAGGATTGCGTTCGAGCCTCAGGCTACAACTGGCCCGGCATGGTGCTTGCCCAATCTGCCCCGCACGAAAGCGCATCTTGGCTGGTCTGCTAGGATGCCCATCCGCATTGGGCTGGCCGAAACCATCGACTATGTTGATCAGCTGCTGTGCGAGGGGCGTAATGAGCAACCCCTCAAAAGATCGATGCCCGTCTCTCTCCAAAGCTCCGTCGCTTAAGCGTTACTCCGCCATCATCAGTTGCAGCTCAGGCATGTCTGCCAAGTTTAACTGATCACTCAATGTCGTCAGCAGCTGCCTTACCCAAGTCTCGCTACAATTTAGCATCGAGAAAACCAAACGCGTGCGGCGGTCTGTAGTAGGCCAGGTGGGGAGCCAGAGAAGGGGTTGGATAAGGTGCTCGCGGCCGTCGATTAGACCGGGCTGATCCGCATGTTCTTGTGTCGCGATGATGCCCTTCAGGCGAAGGAGGTCCGCGCCGTGGTCCGCCATCAGAAGTTTAAGAAAGACTGAAAGCATGGCGCTGTCGATAGGCTGATCCAGAGTGATCGCAAAGAAGCGGAGGCCGCTCGCGGCACTCAGGCCAGCGAAAGCAGCCTCAGGCAAGTTAAGCCCGGTGGTGTTGCAGCCTCGGCGGGCGGCTTCGAAGTTGAAGGCGGCTTCACAGAGCCAGCGGTCGATGTCGACACTTCCGTTAAGCGGATCAATCAGACCGCTGGCAACCAGGCGGGCGGGACCGATGTCGCCCTTATAGGCACGGAGGACCGGGGCCGCTGGGTTCAGGGCTTTTAGCGCCGTTGCAAGCTGTCTGACCGAGCTGGGCTGTGCTCGGTCAGTGTGGGTAAGGATGATGCGGTCGCTGGCCCCGATATGTCTGTGTCGCTGCGGGTTGGTAGCGATCGTCGAACCACCTGCTTTTTCTGGTTCTGCCGCTCCATCAAATCCGGCGCCATCCCATCCCTCCGCTGACCAAGTCACTGCGTTGGCCACGCCAGTTACGGCATCGAGGCGGAAATGCCTGCCCAGTTTGAGCTCTGCGAGTGCTTGGAGGAGTTGACGGGGTGCGCGGAGATCGGAGCTCGCGAGGACGATATTGGTGGGGTAAGATTGTTGATGTGTTGCAAGCCATGCTGCGATCGCCTCGCTGTCCCAGGCTTCGGGAAGGCCCCCTTCGCCTTCATCAACAATGAGCGTGTTTTCGGTATCGGGGCGTTGGCGATAGGTGTTGATAAGAGTGGAAACGCCGCTGCCTTTTTCGCCGATCACCAGGGAGAGCGGGACGGGTTGCATGATCCTACCAAATCGTTGCTCGTAATGCCTATTACGGCTGATATCCATGATAGGATCAGGCACATTCGTATTGAATTTTGGGTTTTGCCTAGGCTGCCGAGCGTTGCCCATCATTTTTGTGACCTGGCTAGACCTGTCCCGGATAGGCTCCAGTGTAAATCAGCGTTCGAGGCCGTAGTGTTTTATCTTCCGGTACAATGTGCTTCGCGAGATTTTCAGTGTTTTAGCCACGAGCGAGAGATTGCCTCCTCCCGTCTCGATCGCTTGCTCGATCGCAATCCGCTCCGTCACCTCCAGACTGCAATTGCGAACAAGCTCCTTTGGCGCATCTTGGGTGATACCTTGCGCCCCAACCTCCTGAGGCAAGTCCGCGAGGCGGACGTTCCGCTCCGTGGACATCAGGATTAGGCTTTCCATGAGATTGCGGAGTTCGCGGACATTGCCGGGCCAATCGTAATGGCAAAGGGCATCTCGGGCTTCGCCATCGAACACCAGGGCTTCGACGCCATATTTGGTAGCGAACAGCTGATTGAAATGGTCGATCAACCGGTCGATGTCGCCAGCACGTTCGCGCAGGGGTGGTATCTCGAGCACGACCGTACTGATGCGGAAATAGAGATCGCGGCGAAAGCGTCCCGCGGCGACTTCATCCTTGAGGTTGCGGTTGGTGAGCGCGATGAGGCGCACGTCGACCGGACGCGGCTTGCCGTCACCGAGGCGATAGACGGCCCCTTCTTCAAGGACGCGCAGGAGATAGGGTTGGAGATCCAGTGGCAGCTCGCCGATTTCATCGAGGCAAAGCGTACCACCATGGGCAAGCTCGAAGCGGCCGGCACGGCCGTCTCTGGCGGCGCCTGTGAAGGCGCCCGATACATGGCCGAAAAGTTCTGCGCCGAGCAGGTCCTTAGAGACAGCGCCGCAATTGAAGGCGATGAAGGACGCTTTATCATCATCCTGGGAGGCGCTGTGGATCAGCTTGGCGAATAACTCCTTGCCGACGCCTGTCTCACCCTCGACCAAGACTGGAACACGGCTTGAAGCGGCGCGTTTCGCCTTGGCGACGGCGTGTAGAAGACGCGTGCTCTCTCCCTGGATCTCAGGATGTGGTGGCGGCGGCACTGAGAACGTCGGCTTTGGCGGGATGCTCTTGGCCCTGGCTCGGCCCCCAGCCGCGTAGATGAGCATGGCACCGGACATGTCGCTGCCGATCTTGAGCGGTCTCACCCAGGCGGGGCGAAGAGGTTCCGGCAAGCGATCGAAGATGTCCTGATCGGTATGCGTGCCGCTGAGGTCGACCAGCTGCTGGCCAAGGTTGAGATCGTTACCATCCTCAGACTGGACACGTTTCGGCACAGCCTCGCCGTTCAGGTGAATGATCCTGCCAAGTCGATCCAGGACGACCAGGCCATCAGCGCCATCTGCGACTGGCATGGAGGAGAGGCAGGCTTCGAGGAGGCGGAGGCGTTCAACGCGGGCATGTTCACCAAGGGCCAACTCGATCTTTTCGGCGGCGAGGACGGCCAGGGCTATGTTGTGGCGGCGAAAGATTTCGGGCGGCCCGGAGATGTCGATCAGACCGATGACGCTTCGATCCTGCGGGTCACGGATCGGCGCACCAGCGCAGGTCCAGCTTTTGATACCCTCGCAAAAATGCTCAGCAGCATGGACGAAGACGGGCTTTCCTGTGGAAAGTGCGGTGCCGATGCCGTTGGTGCCGACCACATCTTCCCCCCAATGGCCGCCGGGCTGGAGGTTAATATCGTGGCCAGCATCCAGGGTGCGGTTGTCGCCGCGGGCATCAAGGATGACGCCATCTCCGTCGGTGAGGACGACCATCGCGGAGGTCTCTTCGAGCAAGTCGGCCGCTTGCTGCAAGGACTGATCTGCGGCGGCGAGGAGGTTGCCGTTTTGTCGTCTGGTGCGGTCAAGTTGATCGCCGTTCGTGACCTGCGGCGTCGCTCCGGCGCGCGCGTTGACGCCTTTGGTCAAGCTTCTTGCCCAGGAGCCTTGGATGATGCTTCGTACAGGCAGATCGGCAGGATCGTCACTGGTGAGGAAGTGCTCCCAAGCGCTCATGGTCGCGTTTTCGTCATAGGGATGATCGTGAGCCCTGTTCGAACGCGCCTCGTCGTCGCCATCGATATGGCTTCGGGCGGCAGGCTTGTAGGGCGATTTAGTGATCATCGTTCATTCGGCGCTATAGCGCGAGCGGGCATGATGGGAACCATCATCATGGATCGCCAGCTTGTTCATCACCGCCATCTCGTTCGATGCCAAGCCTCTTCGTGATGGTGTTGGCCAGATCATCTTCGGTGAAATCACTAGCGATGTTCTTGCCATCGAGGTCGGCGAGGGATGGCTCGAGCTCTTCATCGATCACAGCGTAAAAGCCGTTAGCCTTGGTTGCGAGCACGAAATGTTGGCTGCGACGCGGGCCACGGATCTCGCCGAGATAGTGCAGCTGCCGGCTGGTTTCTTGATCCGCTACAACCACGCGGCCATTCAGACTGATCCGAACGTAAGGCTTTGAAATCTCGCGGGAATCGATCGCCCGCCCCGTATGGATGATCAGCCCTTTGGGTTCAGGGGCAGCCGTCTTCGTTGCCTGGCTGTTTAGCTGTCCGCCGGTGAGGTGATCCATCATCTTATGGATCGTGCCACGATTCTCCTGAAGAACCCGTCGCGCGGCGACATCTTCACGACGCGGACCATCCCGCTTCGAAATAATATCGACCATTGCCTCTCTCCCCTGATTATCGGAGGCATGCACCGTAGGCCGGTCTTAATTTTTTTTGTTGATCTTCGCTAACAATAAAATGTTATCCGATCCAGTTGTCGGGCGCCAGCTCTAATTCCATGACAGTGATGAAGACGCGGAGAGGTGTTATTAACATCGTGTCCGCGCTTTTCTCACAGGGCATGACAAAAACGTGATCTGTATCGGTCGTTACAGGCAACAATAATGCGATGCGCTTTAGTGCCCTCAGATCTTGAAAGAAGAGGACACATCCAATGCCCAAGCCTCTGAACATGATTGTGAAACTTCTGAGCTTGATGCTGTTGGCCGGGGGCGTTTCAGCCTGCAGTTCGAATGGTCAGGTTGACGCGACCCTACAGCTTGCACAGCCAGAAACAGCTTATGTGTTTGATGAGAGCCGCGCACCCTTCGGCCAACGGATTGCCCTTGATGCAGGGGGCTTTACGATCCGTGAACACGCTTTGAGCCCCCATTTTGGTCGATGACATCGCTTGAGCCTCGAAAGGAACGTAGGAACGGAGAGGATTGAAAGATGATGAGAACAGCCAAATGCGTTTTTCGAACGAACCCTCGATTGGTGCGATTAGGATCGTCATGCGTTATTGCGCTTGGTCTTCTAATCAGCGGGTTTGGGATCGCTAACCCGGCTGCCGCTGGACCGATAAGTGTCGATCTAGCCGCTGGCAGCGATCTTGGCAGTATCAAAACCAGGCCCGATCTTTTTCTAGAGGTTCGCAACTCCAGGAGCTACGGCAAGTATCGCTCGCACCGACATCGTGGTTTTCGAAATCATCGATATGGTAAATATCGTGGCTTTTTCGGTCACCGATTCAGCAAATTCCGTGGTTTCCGTCGACACCACCGCTACAGCCGGTATCGCTAAGCACTGCGCCGTTGGAGCATTCTGCTTCGATCCTAAGCTCAGTAACGAGCAACCGATTGAGTTCTCTTTCGATTGAGAGCGTTTCAGCATCGGTCAATGGCATAACCTTCATCGGCAGCTGGCTCTATCCACCCCGAACGCACTATCTGCGACCGGCTGAAACGCATCGACGGGACGCGAAGGAGATGCGCAACACGGTTATGCGTCGAGCCCTTGGTTCATCACCAACGCGGTACGCATCTCTCATAACCAGGGATATATTGGCGCGTAGTCGCTGTGTCGTCGCGATCATCGATGTCGCGTTGACCCGGCTGTGATTGAGGGCTTATCCAAGAGCTGGCATCTCAAAGTCTGCTTTCCGAAAGCGAACGCTCATATCATCGCAACGCACCTTATCGGAAATCGACACCAAAGCGGCTTTTACAGTTCATTGATGATCAGGGCTACACCGCCAATCTCTACATCACCAACAGTGACGATCGACAAGATAAGATCGCCATCCAAAAGACCTTTGGGGTTGTATGAGTTTATGCAGGTTGGCTAAATCAACGGGTTTTCACAATGTCTTCACCATGGATTAGGCCCGTGCAAGAGTTCACCACTGTGACCCCAATTGAGCGCGAGGGAAGATCTGGCGATATTGCCGAGCTTGCTGCTTTCCTAGCTTCGGGCGAAGCATCCTTCATCACCGGCGCCGATGTCGACATCAACGGCGATATCTTTTTTGCGTAACCATGAGCAAACATTCGGAAATCCATATCCGGCAAACGCGACTCGACCCCTCACAAGAAGACCTGTCCGCCGCCGAGGCTTGGCTTAGTGCCGATGAAACGAGACGTGCCCATTCGTTTCGATTCGCGAAAGACCGCCGGCGTTTCATCCAGCGTCATGCCTTTCTGCGCGAAGTGGTTGCCCATTATCTCAAACTGCCGCCAGCAGAAGTTCCCCTGGAGATAAAGCAGAACAAACCGCCGCAAGTCACAGGACCGGCGTCGATGACAGGCTTGCAATTGAGTATGTCAAGTTCCGATGATCAGGCTGTTGTTTCCGTGGCTTGGCACCGCCGTGTGGGGATTGATATCGAACGGATTCGTCCAGAGTTCGAGGATACAGGCATTGCAAAGAGCTTCTTTTCCCAAGCCGAGAACGCACATCTGGAAGCCCTGCCGGCAGCCCGAATGCGGCTTGCCTTTTTTCGGATCTGGGCTCGAAAGGAGGCCTATGTGAAGGCCATCGGCCTCGGACTTTCGCGCGATCTCGCATCATTCGATGTCATTTGTCCGGACGATAACCTCACTCCAAAAGATGAGGCCTTGGTCAACGACCGAAAGGTCTCAGGAGGCCATCGGCCCTGGTTGGTAAGAGATGTAGCACGCGTCTCAGGTTTTGCTTTGGCTTGCTGTGCAGAGGGCAACGATTGGTCGATTACGTACCGTAGCGACGCAAAAGCTTAAATGTGTTGATCACAACAAGGTCTAAGCTTGCGTTACCCTGCGTAGGCGGAATTCTGAGCTATTCCCTGCGCGACCGGCAACGTCCGTTAGCCGATGAGCCGGTTGATTAACAATGGTAATAGGGGAGGTTGCATGATCGCAGGGCTACCCAAACCCATCCACGAACCGTGTCGTTGAGCAGGAAAGGGCGCATGCCGGATGATCGGAAATAGGCTAAAGCGGAAGCCGAAGATCATCCTTGACGACCTCCATGACGACGTTTGTGTTGACCTGGTTGACGGCGGCGAGACGGAAGATGAAATCGTTGAGGAAGGCATTATAGGCGGCCATGTCCTCGACGACGACACGTAGCATGTAGTCGGCATCCCCAGTCAGGGAGAAGCATTGCAGAACTTCCGGGCGTTTTTTTATGTCCTGGACAAAATTCTGCACCGATTCCGCCTCATGCCGGGACAGCTTGATGCTGACCATTGCGGAGAATCCAAGGCCTGCCCGTTCCGCATCGACGCGAGCGACATAGCCGAGGATGACCTTGCTATCCTCCAGTGATTGAACGCGGCGCCAGCAAGAAGAAGCCGACATATTTACATGATCAGCCAATTGTTGATTGGTCAGCCTGCAGTCCTTCTGTAACTGTGACAGGATCACACGATCCGGTTGGGTCAGGGAAATAAGCTGAGAAGCCAACGCATCGATCTCCGGTAATCTGGTTCATATTAGCTATACATATCGGAAAGCCGTTTCAATAAATACCTGAATTTGGGATTATTCTGAAAACAACTGCTGCGGATAAAGAGTTACGCTTCAGTGATAGGTGACAAGGAGCCTGCCATGAGCCCTCATCTGCCCGCCTCTCAGCTAGATGACCACGACTACGCGCTGGCGGATCGCTATAGGCGGACGGAGGGACGGGTATTCCTCACTGGCACGCAGGCTCTTTTACGCCTGATGCTCGATCAGCGGCGTCGGGACGTGGATCTTGGGTTGAACACGGCAGGCTTCGTTTCGGGCTATCGGGGATCACCACTCGGCGCCGTTGACCGGGAGTTCCTCGCTCAGAGCAAGCTTGTCGCCAGTCATGACATCACCTTCCTACCCGCCATCAATGAGGACCTTGCCGCCACCGCGATGATGGGCAGCCAGCAGGTCGAGACTGATCCCGATCGAACGGTCGAAGGTGTGTTCGGCATGTGGTATGGCAAAGGGCCGGGGGTCGATCGCGCGGGTGATGCCCTGAAACACGGTAATGCCTATGGCGCCTCGCCTAGCGGCGGCGTCTTGGTTGTGGCGGGGGATGATCATGGCTGCGTATCGTCGTCGATGCCCCATCAGTCTGATGCCGCCTTTCTCACCTTCTTCATGCCAATTCTGAGCCCGTCCAATGTCGGCGAGATCCTGCCGATGGGCATCTATGGCTATGCACTGTCACGCTATTCCGGCATGTGGGTCGGCTTCAAGGTCGTCTCAGAGATGATCGAATCGGGTATGAGCGTTGAGCTTGCAACCCCGCGCCGATTCGTGACGCCCGATTTTAAGCCACCGGCGGCCGGCCTCCACTATCGCTGGCCAGATCTCCCTGGACCGCATATCGAAGAGCGCATGGAAGCCAAGAAGAAGGCGGCGCTCGCCTTCGCCTATGCCAACCCGATTGATCACGCCGTGTTCGACAATCCCGATGCAACCTACGGCATTGTTACGACGGGCAAAGGCCATCTGGATCTGATGGAGGCCCTTCGTCTCCTCGGCATAGACCGCGACAGAGCGAAAGCGATCGGCCTTGACGTCTATAAAGTCGGCATGGTCTGGCCGCTCGAGCACCGCGCCGCACGCGCCTTTGCCGCTGGAAAGCGCGAGTTGCTGGTAGTGGAGGAAAAACGCGGCATTATCGAGAGTCAACTCAAAGAGTATTTTTATGACGATCCTGGACAAAAGCCCGAACGCATGGTGGGCAAGCGCGATGAGCATGGCGATCGACTGATCCCCTGGACGGGGGAGCTCGGCGCAAAGCAGCTGGCAGCTATTCTGGCTCGGCGTCTCGACACCATGTTTCCGGGTCTTGGCCTGCAAGAGGGTGCCGAGCACATCAATGAGCCTCCCCAGATCATTGATGTCTCGGGTGTGGTGCGCACGCCTTATTTCTGTTCTGGCTGCCCTCACTCGACCTCGACCAAAGTGCCCGAGGGTTCGAAAGCGATGGCTGGCATCGGCTGCCATGTCATGGCGACCTGGATGGACCGCGAGACTTCCTCCCTGATCCAGATGGGCGGTGAAGGCGTGAACTGGGTCGCACGCTCGCTCTTTAATGACGGCAAGCACATCTTTCAGAATCTGGGCGAGGGGACCTATTACCATTCCGGCTCCATGGCAATCCGCCAGGCCGTCGCTGCAGGGACCAACATCACCTATAAGATCCTGTTCAACGATGCTGTTGCGATGACCGGTGGTCAGCAAGTCGATGGCCCAATCTCGGTCGAGGCCATCGCGCAGGAAATGGCTGCCGAAGGCGTCGGTCGGATTGCCGTCGTCTCGGACCAACCCGAGATGTTCATGGGCGGTTGTTTTCCCCGGAATGTGACCTTGCATCATCGCGACGACCTGGACGCCGTGCAGCGTGAGCTGCGTGAGATCGAGGGTGTAACGGTCCTGATCTATCAGCAGACCTGCGCTACCGAGAAACGGCGGCTGCGCAAACGTGGTAAGTTGGAAGATCCGAAGCGTTTCGCGGTCATCAATGACCTAGTCTGCGAAGGCTGTGGCGATTGTTCGATCGAGTCGAATTGCTTGAGCGTCGAACCGAAGGAGACGCCCTTCGGCCGCAAGCGCCAGATCAATCTTAGCACCTGCAACAAGGACTTCACTTGCCTGAACGGGTTTTGCCCAAGTTTCGTGACGGTTGAGGGGGCGAGCCGAAAGAAAGCCGCGATCGCCTCGGCGGACAAGGTCTTTGCCGAGCAGGTGGCTGTCCTGCCCTTACCGAATTGCCCCGCCCACGACGCCACTTTTGATCTGCTGGTGACCGGTGTCGGTGGCACGGGTGTCGTCACCGTTGGCCAGGTGATCGCCATGGCGGCGCATCTTGAAGGTAAGGCTGTCTCTGTTCTCGATTTTACCGGGTTTGCCCAAAAATTCGGTCCCGTCCTTTCTTATGTTCGCCTCGCCGCCGCACAGAAAGATCTGAATCAGGTTAGGATCGAGCCCGGCTCGGCCGATGCAGTAATCGGCTGTGATCTGGTTGTCAGTTCCTCACCCAAAGCGTCCGTTGTCTATCACCGCGGTAAGACGCGCATCATGCTGAACTCGACCGAGATACCCACCGGTGATTTTACTCGGAACCGAGACGCTGATCTGAAGTCAGCGCTCCGAACGAAGCAGATTGCCGACATCGTCGGTGCAGATCATCTATGGACGCTGAATGCCAACAAGGCCGCAGAAGCTCTTCTGGGTGATGCTGTTCTAGCCAATATGATGCTCTTGGGTGCCGCTTGGCAGAAAGGACTTGTCCCCATCTGCCTTGAGGCCATGGAGCGTGCGATCACATTGAACGGCATTGCGATCGAGAAGAATCGGGAGGCATTCATCTGGGGGCGCATTTTCGCTCATGTACCGGCTGTGCTTCAGGGACTCATCGCTGAAAGATCTGACGATGAGCAAGGTCTGGATGCTGTGATCGCTCATCGTGTCGCCTTCCTTACGGACTATCAAGATCGCGCTTGGGCCGAACGCTACACGACCAAAATCAATGCGGTGAAAGCGAGGGAAACCAGCCTTGGGGGAGATGGAACCCTTTCTCATGCCGTGGCGCGCAGTCTCTTCAAGCTGATGTCCTATAAGGACGAGTACGAAGTTGCACGGCTTCATACGGAGACAGGTTTTATTGAGGGGCTGGAGAGCCAATTCGAAGGTGACTTCAAGGTCGTGTATCATCTAGCACCACCTTTGCTCTCCGGTAAACTCGATGCGCGCGGCCGTCCCAAGAAACGCGCGTTTGGTGATTGGATTCGTTGGCCAATGCGCATGCTTGCCCGCATGAAAAGGCTTCGCGGATCGCCGTTCGATCCCTTCGGCTATACCGCCGAGCGCAGGATGGAGCGTGCTCTGATCACCGAATTCGAAACAACCATCGACCGATTATTGAAGAACTTGACCCAGAAGAACCTGGTCGAAGCCGCCCGCATTGCTGCGATGGTGATGGAAATCCGCGGGTTTGGCCCCGTGAAAGACGATGCCGTGCAGAAGGCCCGTGCTGACATGGACGCCGCCTTTTTGGCTTTTGAGCGCGATGATCTGTCTCTAAGCGTCGAAAGTGCAGCTTGAGCCAGAGCATTTGAGATATGCCGATGTTTTGGTGATCCTTGCTTGGCCCATTTTGGTCATGCGCGGCTTCGGCCGGCTTATGAGGCTTCTCGGTCGTTAGTCCCTTTGCAATCAGCAAAAAGGGTGTGGGCGTTTTTGGCCTCAACAATTGATGCGATCTCGAAGGCTGGCATTGGGCGGGCATAATAGAAACCCTGGACCTCATCACAACCTTGGCTCGTCAGGAACACGGCCTGATCATCAGTCTCCACACCTTCGGCGGTTGTGGCCATGCCTAAGCTTTGGCCAAGATTGATCACGGCGCGCACAATCGCCTTCGAATCTTTATTGGCCGTGAGTTCGGACACAAATGAGCGATCGATCTTGATCTTGTCGAAGGGAAATCGTTGCAGATGACTAAGGCTCGAATAGCCGGTACCAAAGTCATCCATCGCGATTCTTATCCCCATTGCTTTCAGATCATTGAGGATCATCAACGCATGTTCAGTGTCTTGTAAGAGTATCGTCTCAGTGATTTCCAGCTCGAGACGCCGAGGGTCGAATTTGGTTTCATGGAGAACGCCTTCAATCAGCCCTAGCAGATCCTGGTGTTTGAAGGCCGCCGGCGACAGATTAATGGCGACACTGAGATCTTCCCAGCTTAGCGCCTCGCTACAGGCGCGATGCAGCACCCATTGGGTAATAGGAATAATGAGGCCGGTTTCCTCAGCCGTTGGGATGAATTCTAAGGGAGCGACCATGCCGTGCTTGGGATGATGCCATCTTATGAGAGCCTCGACCCCCGTGACCTGCTTACCATCGAGCCCGAATTGCGGTTGGTAGTGGAGTTCGAATTGATCTTTTGCCAAGGCCTGCCGTAAATCGGCTTCAAGCATCTTTCGCTGCTGCAGCTTGAGGTTCATCTCCTCTTCGAAGAAACGATAGACGCCCCGGCCTTCCGCCTTGGCGCGATAGAGGGCCATATCAGCATTCTTGAGGAGTTGGCCGTGGTCAACACCATTCTGTGGGGCGATGGCCACACCGATGCTGGACTTGATCTGGACCTCGTGGCCATCGAGATCATAGGTTTCGGCCAGGCTCTCAATCAGACGGCGGCATAACAGTTCGGTATCGCTCGGCTGATCAATATCTGCTTGGACAATCACGAATTCATCGCCACCAAGACGGCCCACCGTATCGGCACCGCGAACCGAACCAAGAAGCCGATCTGCTACCTGCTTTAAGAGCAGATCGCCAGCGCCGTGGCCAAGCGTGTCGTTGATGTCCTTGAAGTGATCCAAATCAAGGCATAAGACGGCCACCACGCCTCCCTGGCGACGCATGCTTGACAGACTGTGCTCAAACCGTTCGGCAAGTAGAACTCGGTTTGGGAGGCCGGTGAGGGCATCATGGAGCGCTAAGTGCTGGGCCTGTGCTTGAGCCTCAACCTCGACAGTGATATCCGTTGCCGTGCCGCGGTAGCCTAGAAAATTGCCGTCTTGCGTTACGATGGGCTTGCCAGCCAGACGGCAGATGCGCGGGCGGCCTTTCGCATCGATAAAGCGACAGCAAAGATCGCGGAACGACTGATTGGCGGCGAGGGCTGAATTCAGTTCGGCTGGTTTGTCATCAGGTCGGGCTGGGGTCAGAAACTCTAGCTGTGACTGGCCAATCAGGGGCTCGACGTCATGGCCGGTAACGTCAATGAAACGATCGGAGAGATACGTGATTTGGTGTTCCGTGTCGGTTTCCCAAATCCAGTCAGAGGAGGCCTCGGCAATATCACGAAAGCGCATGTTGCTCGCATGCGCGGCGTCGATCGCAGCCTCATTTCGGCGTATCAAAGCTTGCAATTCCTTAGCCATATGGCGGAATGCGATTGTCAGTGTGCCGATTTCGTCTGACGACTTGTTTTCAGGAAGAGGCGTGAAGTCGCCCTTTGCAAGTCGGATTGTTGCTTCAGTCAGTTGTGCGAGAGGTTTAGCGATCGCCTGTAAGCTAAAAAAGTTGGCCAGAAATGCACCCAGCAACGTCAGGGCTCCAAGGACCACGAGTGCTGTAAGCCCGAACGAAATCGTTTCGTGTACCTGATCTTTGCGCAGCTGAAGTTCCTGGTTATGCAAGCCGATTCGCGCGGCGATCGCGGATAAAATATCCCTTTTCGCATCCTCAAGATGTGCTCTTAGCTGCAGTAGCTCTGCTGCCGGCGCTTGGCGCTCCAGCCCGTCACGCAGCGCCGCACCGGCAACGATCAAGTTCCACCCTTTGTCACGCATGCCGCCTTGTGTCCAAATCACGGAGAGCTCGCGATGCATCAGTTGGTCGTACATGTCGAACCCTCTAAGGAGGGCGTCTCCGCCCACCTCGATCTTCGCTTCCTCCTCAGTTAATGAATCTTCATGCTCATTCGGATTGACGTCTTGGCCTTTGGAACGAGTTGTCCTTGTGTCCGCAAGCGACGTGATCAAACCATATTCGCTCGTTGATGACGCAACCCTGATGGCGGCCGAGCGTAACTCGTTCAGCGCTTGGAGCATCGGCAAACTCTCATCGACAACCCGTGTGTACTCTACGCCAATGGCCCTGGTATTGTGATAGGCGTGGAATATCGCCGTCATCCCGATTAAGAAAATCGCAGCCTGAACCAGAAGGAGTTTGTGACTTACCTTCATCAACAACTTCTCAGTAGAGGCGTGTAAAAAGCAAGTAAATCCAATGCATTACATGTCCCGCATATGCTGGGGCCATTGCGTGCGAGTTTGCTAAAAATCAAATTTAGGTTACGTGGCTTAAGGATTGATGAACGATGGTGTTCTTGTATCGCTGGCGGCAGGACCTGGTCTCAAGCGCGTCCCGGACCGAATGAGGAGCGAGCGATGGTGACAGGCTTATGCGCAGACGAGATCGAAGCCTATCGGCGAGATGGTTTTGTCAGCGGTGTTCCGGTCTTTGACAAGAATAGGGCTACCGAGCTTCGCTTGGCGATCGAGGGATTAGAAAACGAGCATCAGGACGGTGTCGGCGACCGAAGTCTGGCGCAGCTCTTTCGTGTCAACGGCCATGTCGTGATCCCACTTTTGGCCGAAATTCCGCGAAACGATGCGATTTTAGAGGCGATCGAAGCTCTCTTGGGGCCTAATCTTCTTGCTTGGTCTGTGGAGCTTTTCATTAAAGAATCGGGCTCCGAAAAGACCGTCTCGTGGCATCAGGACATCACATATTGGGGGATGGGGGAAACCGATGACGAGGTCACGGCCTGGGTAGCGCTCAGCGATGTCTCGGTTAAGGCGGGCTGCATGCGCTTCATTCCTGGTAGCCATAAGAGCGGCATTGTAGCGCATCATGATACCTTCGCTGACGACAACCTGCTGTCCCGCGGACAGGAAATCGGCAATGTCGATGAAAGCAAGGCCGTTTTTGGCGCTTTGTGGCCGGGCGAGGTATCGCTGCATCATGGACGCTGCTTCCACGCCTCGGGACCGAACCGCTCGATGGACCGTCGCATTGGTCTTGCTATTCGTTATGTGACGCCTGAGGTGCGAGACGATGCGCCAGGTCGTGACTATGCCATGTTGGTGTGCGGCCAAGATGCGAAGCGCGGTTGGATCAATATTGCTGGGCCGCGCGGCTTGTTCGCGCCGCCAGATCTTGCTCTCTATGATCAGATCCTTGAAGACCAGTCCAAGGTGCTTGCAGCAGGGACTGAAGGATTGGCCCCGCTTTACGGCAATGGTAACGAGCAGGAGACGCATCAATGAGCGTTAACGACGCCAAAGTATCTTTTACCCAGATGAAGGACGGCACACGCGACGATTATTTATTGCTGCAGGAGCTGGAGAAACCGTTTCTTGCAATGACCGCGGATCGCGTGCTGGATGAACTCAGCCGCCAGGGGATGACGACACTTGATGGTTATCATGTAACCCGGCTGGATCATGGTCTCCAGGCTGCCAGCCGGGCCGAAGCGGATGGCGCTGATATCGACTGGATTGTCGGCGCCCTGCTTCATGACATCGGCGATGGGCTTGCCCCACAAAATCATGACAGGCTCTCCGCCGAGGTTATTCGTCCCTTCGTTCGCTGGGATGTGAGTTGGGTCGTTGAGCATCACGGCATTTTTCAGACCCTCTATTATGGCCATCACTACGGCTGGGACCAAAATGCGCGCGACCGATTCAAGGATCATCCCTGTTTTGAGCTCTGCGCCGAATTTTGCGAACACTGGGATCAAGCGTCGTTTGATCCTGACTATCCATCAAGATTGCTCGATCACTTTGAGCCGATGGTCCGCGAGGTCTTCGCCCGAAAGGCTTATGATCCAACCGTTACTCGGGAAGGCATTGTCACTAGTCTTTCCACTGGGAGGCTCTGATGGAAACAAGTAACCTTTCTCAAGGAAAACAATGCCCGCCATATCTGGTATCCGATGGGTCACCTTAGGAGACTCCGGAGCAGTGATGCCCCCATCATCATGACAGGTGCCGATGGTGTTCATCTCACCGACATCTATGGTCATCGTGTTGTCGATGGGGTCGGAGGGCTTTGGAATTTAGATCTTGGGTATTCCTCTGATCCCACCGGCTGAGGATGCCGAGACAATCGTGCAAGCCATCGAGAAGGCGATTTCTTCGATCTGAAGGGCCGCTGCATCATGTTCTTGATGCCACCGCTGCCCTCATTCGGTCTCGATGGTACCCGCGACCGATACAGCACCGTTCGCATCAACATGAACGATGACCAGCTCGCCTGATGTCGGATAAACTCCTGTCAAGGCGGTGATATTCACTTGGTGGGTCACCATCACTAAGGGCTTGTCATAGCTGGCATCGTTTAGCCAGTCGTTGAGTGCTTCGGTCTGTCGGCCGCGCCGTTCAACGCGACGGAAGAACGAGTTCAAGAAGGGCAGTTCCTCGACGTTGCCGAGCCCGAGCAATGTGGCCGTATCCAGACAACGACACCATTGGCTGGAAAAGACCTGGGCATCCTCGATGCCGTTTGCTCTAAAGCGCGCGCCGATGCGCTTTGCCTGATCCCGTCCCGATGCCGAGAGATTGCGCTGGGTGTCGCAATCGCCGATCGCGAACTCGGCGGGATCGCCGGTACCTGGCGCAATGGCGTGGCGCAGAAGTACATGATGGCTGCCCTCACGAAGTTTTTCCCAGAGGTCTTGGTCCGCCTTTGCCGCCAGCGGCATCGCGATCGACAGCAATATCCATAGAAAAATGCCGGGTACTGCCTGTCGTTGGATCTGTTGATACCATCGATTCATCAGCACACCTCCTTGCCCATCGTCACCACCTTTCGAATGAACAACGTGGCCAAGATACCAACAGATTGGTGATATCACGCTACCAGCCCCGAAAACGTGGCCGCATACCATCGATCCTTGTCATATCGGTCCGAACCAATGAGGTGGTCACACCACTAGAATGGGATTGGTTGGCCATCCCAGGCGAACAATTTCCCGCTGTCCTCGGGTCCGAGATCGTCGATGACCGTGAGCAAACGTGTAGCGGCAACATCAGGTGAAAACAGCTTACCTTCGGGTACATTGACGCGGAAGGGTTCTGACAGGTCTGTCGCAACAGTTCCGGGATGCAGGCCGACGCAGAGAGCGCCAGCATTGCGCCGTTTCAGTTCGATCGCGAAATTGCGGATCAACATGTTTAATGCTGCTTTGGACGCTCGATAGCTGTACCAGCCACCCAAGCCGTTGTCAGTGATGCTGCCAACTCTCGCTGACAAGGCGGCGAGCGTGCTTTTCCGGTTTTTTGCGAGCAAGGGCAGAAAATGCTTGGCGACGAGTGCCGGGCCGATCGCGTTGATGCGAAAGTTAAGCGCGAGTTGTTCCGGTTCGAGGGAGCGCCAAGTTTTCTCAGGCTGCTGCGTCTCACCGTCATGCAGTATACCTGTTGCGATGAGGATCAGATCGAGATCGCCGACCAAGTCGCGGGCGTGTTCTGCCGCGAACGCGATACTAGCTTCGTCTTCCAAATCGATCACTTGATGAGAACACTGCCGCTGATCCTTAGCTGGTGTCGATCGACTGCAGGCGAGAACCTGGCCTACTCGCTCATGGTCTGTCAGGACCTCGGTGATGGCCTTGCCGATGCCACCGGAGGCACCGATGACGACGGCGTTCATGGGCTTAGCAAATGAGGTAAGAGCAACCATCGTCATTTCACCAGAAGGTTGGAGTTGCGCTGCGGAATTCGTAACGATCGCACCTGATGACGCTTTCTATAGGGCTCGGCGTCTCCTCAAGTAAGCCTGATCCAGCAGGCTTAACGGCAAAACAAAGCTGTGCTGTCGGCTCGCAGTTTATCTCGACCCGACGCTTACCCCCCCCTCAAGAGACAGCGTTAGTGTTGGCGGGCGATCCCGCAATTCGCTATCCTGCTTGTTAAGCGTTACACAACAAAAGATCCATCTTAGCTGGATCATCATCAGGAGGCGAAGGATGCTCCTTTCCGACGAGCAAGTCAGACATTATCGGGACAACGGCTATGTCTTTCCCATCCGGGTTCTCAATGAGACTGACGCAACTGACTACCGGACAAAGCTTGAAGCGATCGAGACTGGTGAAGCTGAGCGGGCAAAGCATCTCAAGTTCAAGCCGCATCTGGTCTTTACCTTTCTGGATCAGCTTATCCGTCATCCCAAGATTTTGGATGCCGTCGAGGATGTGATCGGGCCGAATATTCTTTGCTGGAGTACGGGCTTTTTTACCAAGGAACCTCGGACCACCAACTTCATCAGTTGGCATCAGGACCTGACCTATTGGGGGTTGGAGCCTGCCGATATCGTCACCGCTTGGGTTGCGCTAAGCCCAGCGACCGTTGCTAGCGGTTGTATGCGCTTTGTTCCCGGCACGCATAAGATGGAGGTAGTGCCCCATAAGGATACCTTTGCCGACGATAATATGTTGACGCGAGGCCAAGAGATAGCGGTCGAGGTGGATGAGAACGAGGCAGTTGATATCGAGCTGCAGCCGGGCGAGATGTCGCTGCATCATGTGAAGCTGATCCATGGGTCCAATGCCAATGGTTCGGACCATCGCCGCATCGGTTTTGCCATTCGCTATATACCCGCCTATGTGCGTCAGGTTGTTGGCGAGAAGGATAGTGCCGTGTTGGTCCGTGGTCTCGATTCCGAAGGTAATTTCGAGCATGAGCTGCCGCCGAAGGTCGACCTTGACCCAGCGTCATTGGAACAACAAGCAGCGATCATGAAACGGAATGAGGCGGTTCTCTTCAGGAATACGGATCGCGGCTACAAGTGATATTGATCGATCAGACAGCCGTGCATGACTGCTCAAGTTGTTGGTGTTATCCCATCCGTGCGTTTTGAGTATTGCCGGAGGATGACGAGGCCGAAGCCCAGGCTGATGACGATGATGGCCAGTGCGAATGGCCAGATCTCCAGGTAACCGAACAGCAGGCCCAATGATCCCAGCAGAAATATCGTGATGGACCAGGTTACGCCCATCAACCGATTTTTGTCCCCATAGGCTTCCTGCAAGATAATGGCGACATTCAATAGGACGTGAAGGACAGCAAGCGGCCACCAATCTGCTCTCAATCCGCTATCAAGAAGCATCCCGCCATAAGCTACAACATTGCCGATGAGCATGGGGTGCGACATGACCGAAAACGGAAAAACGTTCAGTCGCTCCGGCGGCAAGGCCCCGATTTCGAAGCCGTAATAAGTGCGATCCGCACCGAGCGCTCTTGCCGCCGAGATATTCAACGCAAAGCCGGCCGAGATCACCATGATCGACAACAGATTGGGCCAGGTTGTGAGGAACACATAAACGAGGGCGGCAACGGAAACCGACTTCAGGATGATGGCATCTCGCTTGAAGTGCTTAAGGGATATCTCCCGGAAGAAATATGCCAATGCATAGACAAGATAATGCCAAAAGCTCAAGGCATAGACCGCCGTGCCCCAGGTTTCCGCAGCCCAGGCGATGGCGACGACTGCTAAGACGAAGATCGCCGTCAGAACTGGTAAAGGATCGCGAAAACCTTGCATGGTGGCCTTATCCCTGAACGGATTAGAATTCTACGATTGATCCAGTGTATGTCATTCTCCCACGAGAGATTGGTCAAGACATAAGCTCGAAAAAAGGTATTGATAGCGATGACGGGACGGCCACCATCGCTCTTCCGAGAGGAGAGCTTCGCCAGCAGCCGATGCAGCGAAGCTATTCTAGCTCACGCATTTCCACCCAACCACGCGCAGCCCCTCATCACATTAGGTGATCGGTTTACCCCTCTAAAGCACCCCTGCTGGACCCAGTCTCCAGCAAGTCATCCCCGTCGTTGGCAGTGACCTAGC
>JBOEHJ010000057.1:21458-28859 GCA_050633905.1 Geminicoccales bacterium | reverse complement strand
CCATGTTGGATCACTTATTGACGCTAGAGCATCCTCGGCAATGTCCAGTCAACACCCGAAACCGGCCATGAGCCTCGAGTCTCAAACGTGCCAGTTCCAGACACAAGGCCGACATGTGGCGCGCTCATTTGAGTTTCGACATAACCATGTGCGTGGTGAACGCCGCGACGTTGTCGTCAGCATGAAAGAGACGATCTGCAATTTGCGTATAGTCATCCATATCAACAACATTCAGGATGAGCACACTGCCGACTTCTCCAGCAACCATGTAGCATTGCGCGACGGCTTTCTCCTTTTTGAGTTGATCGAAGAACTTCTTCCGGTGCTGTGGACCGTGGCGCTCGAATTTGACCGTCACGACAACTGTCAGACGTCGTTCGATGCAATCCGGATCAACGACTGCAATAATCCGCTGAATTGCGCCTGTTTTCTTTAGCTGAGCGACACGCCTGAGGCATGCTGACGGTGAGAGACCAACTTGATCCGCAAGAAAGTTGTTCGGCAGATCAGCGTTCTCTTGGAGGGCTGCCAGAATTCGGTGGTCGATTTGATCGAGCTTTCTGTCCATGCGTCATAATTGCGAATTGTTGATCTAAGCGCAATAAACAGGCGCATATGGCGCAAGATTGCCGCACAATTTGAATTTGCCTTCTCTATCTTGGCGGCCGTAAAGGAGATGCCAAGATGATACAAGCAGCTGCGTTCGTTGATCCCGCGACCGGTCAGACATATCCGCTGAACGAACCTCGATGGTGCGCTCCAAACGGAAATCCGCTGATGATCAGCGAACTGCCTGGCATGACGCGGGCAGAGATTGATGCAACGAACAGATCGATTTGGCGATATGCCAAGTCCCTGCCAGTGGAGATACTGAAGCCACTCTCTTTGGGCGAAGGCTGCACTCCGTTGATCCGGCCCGAGATCGACGGGCTTTCATTCCATCTCAAACTTGAGTGGTTTTCACCTACAGGATCGTTCAAAGATCGCGGTGTCTCCGTCCTGATGTCATTCCTGAGGCAGCAGGGCATTGATATGGTTGTCGAAGATAGTTCGGGAAACGCCGGGGCATCGGTCGCTGCTTACGGCGCGGCGGCGGGGATGACCGTTACCGTCCTCGTCCCTTCTTACACGCAACCGGCCAAAATCGTTCAGACACGAGCATATGGTGCTGAAGTCGTCCTGATACCGGGCACCCGGGAGGACACCGCAGCAGCTGCCATGAAAATGGCCGAGAAAACCTTCTATGCAAGCCACAACTGGCATCCGATGTTTCTGCAAGGCACGAAGAGCCTCGGGTACGAAATCTGGGAGGACTTGGGCTTCGCTGTCCCGGACAACATCGTGATCCCGGCGTCAGAAGGCAGCAACGCTCTGGGGTGCCATCTCGCATTTAGCGAACTTATGCGGTCATCGGAGATTGATCGTGTGCCGCGCTTATTCCTAAGTCAGCCGGAAAACTGCGCGCCCTTGCATCATGCGCTGCAAGGCAGCCGGCAGAAACATTTCCAGCAAACGGTGGCCGAAGGCACCGCGGTGAAATCACCTCTAAGGCTCCCAGCCATCGTGAATGCGGTGCGGGACACAAACGGTGGCTCCATCGCAATTTCTGAAGATGAGATCATTGACACAAGCAAACGGCTCGCCCGTGCCGGCATTTTCACCGAACCATCGAGCGCACACGCTTGGGCCGGCGCAAGGAGACTTATCGAAAGTGGCCAAATCAGCCGGTCTGAGCGAACAGTCGTTCTTCTGACCGGGACCGGCCTGAAGGCTCAATCCGTTTACGCGGATTAGAGATCGTCGTGGATGTGGCTAAGGGCGGATTAGGGTCAGGTGTGGAAGCTAACGGCATTATTCCAGCGCCTGCTTCGCGATCAGAAGCGGCCATAAGGCTTACTTCGCAAATGGACCAGATTCGACCAATCGCCTTCGCTCTGTTCTCAAGAAAAAATCACAGGATAGGCAGAGAGAAGCAATAGCAGGGCCATCGCGATATTGAAATTCCGAAGCCTTATCGGATTGGTAAGCAGGCGTTGCATCTGCAAGCCAAGAAAGGTCCATGAGCTGACGGCCGGCAGGTTGATGATGCCGAATATAATCGCAACTGTGATAATGGAGCCGAGAGTGTGGGACGGCGCGTAGGCGCCGATCGCTGTGAGGGCCATTGCCCAGGCCTTCGGATTGACCCACTGAAAGAGGGCGGCCTGCAAAAAGGTGATGGGAATACCTGTTTCGCCGGCTTTGGATGGCGGCGAGGAGGTCGCAATTTTCCAAGCCAGGTAAAGCATGTAAGCAAGGCTTAAGATCTTGAGCAGCATGTAACCGCGCGGATAGGCCTCGAACATCTGGATGATCCCCAACCCGACGAGTACGACCATCAAAACGAAACCGAGGCCCACTCCGAGCATGTGCGGAATCGTGCGGTGAAAGCCGAAATTCGCCCCCGAGGCCATAAGCATCAGATTGTTAGGCCCAGGCGTGATCGAGGTTACGAAGGCAAAGGCTGCGAGCGCTATCATGTGATCTACAAGCATGATGCAATGATGTGCGAATTTCCTCGAAATTTTGTTGCAATATGCAGTTTCTGACGGCTAATTTTGCAATCTATGATGAAAATAGATCAGATAAACGAGACAATCTTGCGCGAAATTGCGCGCGATGGACGTATTAGCAATATCGATCTTGCAGAAAGGGTTGGCCTTTCGCCTTCGGCCTGTCTACGTCGCGTTCAGGAACTCACACGCTCAGGCGTCATCAGAGGATACCGTGCTGTCATTGATCGCGCCGCGCTGAATGTGGGCTTCACAGCCTATATCGGCGTCGGTCTTTCCGATCATTCAAAGGCGACTCAGGAAGCGTTCGAGCGCTCAATTGCCAATGCATCGGAGGTTCGTGAATGCCATAACATCACCGGCAATATCGAGTATCTGCTACGGATCGAAGTCGCTGATCTCGCAAGCTATAAGGCGTTCCATACAGGCGTCCTCGGCACCTTGCCACAAGTGAGCTCGCTGACGTCCTATGTCGTTTTAGGCTCTCCAAAAGATGAGCGTGCTTGATCTCGGCATGGCTTCCGAACCGGCGGCTTCGGGTGCGGAATCGAGCGGCCCTGCTCCAATGTCTGCTTTGCGCTCGGAAGCAACCGAAACGCTNNAACGCTAGCTTCTCAAATGTGCTAGGAGGAGACCTTGCGCAAGACACTGGGACCGATGTCTGCGAGATGATCAAATGTGACGACGCGCTCGCATTGGTGGCAGCATCAATCAATAGTCACGGGTTCGGGGTGCACGCAGGTCATTGACAATGGCTCCATTACGGACGGCTGCCGCCACGCCGTTCGTGGACAGAACATTGTCCTTCAATTCGCCAATGAGCTCGCTGGCATTGTAGACATTGGGATCTTTGTTCGTCGGTTTGCCTTCGATCAGCACGAAGTCGAGTGTGCTTACGAAGCCACCTTCGGAATTGCCGCCGAAGAACGATGACAAGTCAAATCCGCTATCTTCGATAGGCTCGGACACCGGCTCAACCGTGTTCGATAGCACCTTGAAATAGCTGTTATCCCCCTGAAGTGTCACTTGTGCGGCTCGAAAAAGGGAGGCTTCCTGAATGGACTCTTTTGGCGTCGCACCGTTACCAGTAAAGGTGACTTGATAGCCTCCGTTCTCAAGTTTCCGGTTGGTATAGCCGCCACCGCCGTCCGCCACCTGATAAGGTGTCGGTGAAGCCGAACAAGCTGTTAGAAACAGGAGCAGAATCGCCGCCATTGATAATGAATTGTTAGAAAACGGGCTATGCGTCATGGATAGCTTTCCCCAAGATATTGAAAGGCGACCGCCGCCAACGATCTCGGGGCGATCAAGCTTCGTCGCAAGTGTTCATTCCACGGCTTCACGTGCCGAAACACACAGTCTGCCAGGCGTCGCAATCCGTACGCTGCTTTTAAGAACATGTTTCAACGTGTTTTATTCGACTCTCGCGTCTTGGACATTCCGTCGCACGGTTTGCGGAAGAGACGCAGCCGCCAACAATTCCCAGAGTGCGTTTTCGAGGCGATTGAGCAGTACCTCACACACCAACGGCGTTAATGGTGCTGAACTCGTTGAGGCAATTCCGGGTCAGCTGCGGAATCTAGCGCTGTGCTCGGAGTGTCCGCAATGGGTTCTCAAGCTGTCGCACTGGCTGGAACGCGCTCCGAATGGCCGCTCTCGCGCACATGTCAGCCGTAAGCTTAGTGACCAGGTCGTGCCAAAAGCTGCCTTAGATGCGACAGATTTGACGTGGTCGTAGCGATAGGACACGATGCCGGACAGCGGCAAATGGAGTGTCGACAGCGAAGTATGAACAGTACCATGCATGAAGCTTCTGTGGATGGCACCGAAGAGCTCGCCTGGCAGCTTCGATGGGCTGCCATGGGCGATCTTGATGGCCTCCACGCGATAGCATGCCAACCGGCGGTGTATCGTTATCGGTTCGACGGGAAGGCGCCGGGCAAAGAGCTGTTCCTCGAGATGATCAAACAAAGCATGGCTGACGATGACCGCTTCAGTATCGGACTCTGGATGCTTGAAGCTCCAACGGTTCCGATTGGCGGCTGCGTCCAGCTCCAGCCGGACCTGCCGTCACGATCCGCCGAACTCAGCTATCTCCTCGATCCAGCCTATTGGGGACAGGGTCTCGCGACGCGCATGGCTTGGACGGCCATCAGTAAGGCGTTCGGTACGCCCGACATCGACCGCGTGTTCGCTGGAGCAGATTGTCCCAATCAGGCCTCCATCGCGATCATGTCCCGGCTTGGAATGAGATTTAGACGCCACGTCCACTACCCCTTGGGACCCGGGATCGAATATGAGATCCACCGCGACGATCCACAGCCAAGCAAGGCACCTACTCTACTAAGTATCGTTCGGTAAGCACGTAAAATGAGCGCCACTGCACGCATGGGATGGGCAACCAAAATTTCGGCTTGCCAACACTGAAGGGGTCGTCAGCCAAAGCCGAACCATGAGGGTGCGCTGACATTGGCGGGAGGTGGCCTTTTGACATATCTTGGCTGTCACAGTTGGCACATTCGAAAGATGGAACAAAATTATGGTGTCCATGACCGTCGAGCTTCGCAATGTTCAAGATACCGAGGCCGCCATGGGGTGGGCAGGAGGGCATACCATTGTCGTTGATCGGCCCCAGGGAAAAGCAGGTGGTCGAGGACTTGGCTTCAATGGCGCACAGCTCCTTGCGCTGGCAATCGGTGGATGTTTTTGCAATGACCTGCGGTATGTCGCAGACAAGATGAAGGTGCCGCTTCGAAACATCGGCGTGACCGTGACAGTCGAACTGGAAGGCGATCCGCTGCTTACCAAAGCCGCGACAATGAAGGTCGCTTGCGACACTGCAGATGGCTCAGATCCAGGAGAGATTATCGAAAGAGCCAAGGCCAGCTGCATGGTGAGCAATTCGGTTTCGAAAGGCTTTCCAGTGGACGTTCAACTGGCGGCTTAGGGTCTACTTAAGCCACTAGCGGCGGCCGGCGAATGCCTGCTTTCAGGGGCGGACCGGCCATAAGGCTTACTTCTCAAATGTGCCAACAAGGGTCACTCGTTATGTGCACCCCATGACGCAATGGTAGCGTTCGCCATCTCGACATAGCCTCGGGCAGCAGCGACATCACCCGCGTCACGGCTGATCAGGCCAATGGCCATGAGCGCCCCGACCATGAAATCACCGGCGGCTTCGGCATCGACTTCGTCGCGTACCTTACCACTGGCTTTTGCGCGCCCGATCAACCGCACGGTAGCCGAGCGAACGTCGTCGAAATGGCCATCAGTTTGCTCCTTGAACTTCGGGTTCTTTAGCGCAGCATTTTCGACGATCGTATTGACGAAGAAACACCCGAACTGCCCATATCCCCCATCGTACGGAGTGACATTACTGTTCAGTAGAGATTTCAGCGTGGCGAGGTCATCGCCGGCATCGATCGGCGCGATCACGAACTCTCTACCGCGTTGCCGATAGGTCTTTAATGCCTCCAGATAGAGGCCGTCCTTCCCCTTGAATTCAGTTCGGATCGCGAAGCGCCCAAGGCCGACAATCTGCTCGATCGCGCGGATTCCGAGTGATCGATAACCGTGCTTCCAAAAGGCGAAACAGGCTTTTTCAATGGCCTCCTCACGCACATAGCTCTTCGGCCTCGGCACTTAGTCCATCCCTCCAAGGTGATCCAAAGTTAGATGTCATCGATCATGATTGACAAGATAGCACTTCTATCGTAGTGATACAAACACTACAAACGTAGCGTTATATAATCTTGAACAAACACCGTCTGCTGGAAGGGTGTCTCAGCCCAGTTCTGGGGATCGGTCGTAACCAACGAAGAGGGGAGTAAGATGATAGAATTCTTATGCCGCGCTCGACCTGGAATAGCCTCCGCGACGCTTCCGCTGGGCCTCGCCATTGGCCTGTTATCTGCTGGGCTCAGTACAGTCGCGCAGGCTGCGGACTCCGTCACGGCCGTCATCTTGGCGACACCGTCTGCGGACGGTGGCGATGCACGCAAGGAATACAGTGAAAAAGTGAACCCGCTGGGCGAGGCGGCCGGTGTTGAAATCATCAAGGGCGTTCGCGTTAGTGCGCCACTCGTCGGCGAATTGGGGTACAAAGCGGTGTTTCTCCTCGGGTTCAACTCCGAGCAGGCAGCCCAGGATTTCTTTTCAAGCGACGACTATCAAGCGCTCATACCCCTAAGAGACGAGGGCTACGATCAATATGACGTGCTGATGGGCCAGTAAAATTCACCGCATTCCGTACGGGGGTGGGCCATGGAGCGTACTGGCTTTCATGGCCCGAACGGTGAAATCAGAGAGAGTGTGCCTCCATGAAGAACGCCAAACTGATAATCCTGCGGTTAGGTTCTGGGTTCTTTGCGCTCATCGCACTGATGACCGGTGCCCGAAAGCTCTATGTTGGGGCAAGCGGCGAGTTGGGTGATGCCGCCACAAGCCTGGCAGGTTCGCCAGCACTGGCTTCTCTCGACAACGATCTTCGTTTTTTGGCGATGTGCTGGCTTAGCATTGGCATGGCACTGATGGTTGGCGCCATCATTCCCCGACGGAAGCCAGATTTTATCCTGATCGGCCTCATCGTGGTCATCTTGGGTGGATTTGCTCGTCTCTATGGCTTTACAGAATACGGCCCATTGCCCGATGAGTACGCGCCAATAGCTATCGAATTCTTCGTTGGAATGCCGCTTCTGGCTCTATTCATCAGCTGGCGGAAAGAACAGGGCGAGGCGCCGTTGGCGAATGAACCCAGTCTGGAAGCCACGACTGGTAGCTGAGATCATCCTTGTTCGATTCAGGGAAAGTATCGTCCGCTGATCGAAGGCGGGCTAGTGGCGGGTTCGGG
>JBOEHJ010000057.1:0-21415 GCA_050633905.1 Geminicoccales bacterium | reverse complement strand
CTAGCTTCTCAAATGTGCCATCTTCGGACACTACGAGCATGGCTTCGGTAGTTTGGGTTTTGTTTCGGCAAAGGCCGCTCTCGCTGAAATCACTTTCCACCAAGCGCACAGACGCTCGTATTTTCTAAAGATGGCGTGTCCGTCATCTGATTCGACAAAGTAGGAAATCATCGGAGCAAGGTGGATGTCGGCTAAGGTCAACATATCGTCCACGAGAAAACCATTGCCAGATGCAACGCTGTTCAGGCCTTCAAGAAGGTGTGGCGCTGCCTCCAGACCACGATGAACTTCTGAAGGGTCGGACGGACGGCCAATCAATGGTCCCATGACGTCGTGCGAGAACACCTGCCTTACCAGCGGCCAGTAGATGTAGCTGTCGACGATCGAGATAATCTGGCTAACGCGTGCTCGGGCTTCAGGCGTCGATGGTTGCAGCTTTAGCCCATCAACAAAGGCCTCATCGACATATCGTGTGATGGCCCCTGTTTCAAAGAGGACGAAATCACCATTGATCAGCGTCGGTACACGTCCAAAGGGATGCATCGCAAGATAGTTCGCCGGTAGATCGTCGGCAAACGGGTTTACCTCGACCCATTGGTAGCTGACGCCCTTTTCATGCAATGCAAAGCGCGTGATCCATGCATAGACACTGTATTGATAACCATGAAGTTCAACCGACATACCACGCCTCACTAGATGATCTTGCAGGACCAGCGATTGCCCATTGTCATAGCCCAAATGTGGTTGGGAAAGTAGCTACGGGGTGCCCATCTTAGTCCATAAGTCCTATCTATCGACTGTGCCTCCTATCGTCAGCTTCCCTTATAACTTCTTCCGCAAGCCAAAGCCGGCCCGACCGGCTTTTGAGTGCATAGCCAACATCACGGTCGCCTGTTTCTCTCAACGGCGCGCGTTAGCGACTAACGATATCAACTCGGTAAAATTTTTGGGGAGAATGAAGCGATGTTCAACGCAGTATTCTGACTCCTGGTTGTCTGGTTCCAGACATGAGAGAGCGAGCTGTTCGAAAGCTGTCTCCGGCTCGACGCCCTCACCTTCAATCAATCTGAACCACCGCTTTATGAACTCGGATGTATCCGATTGGTGCACGATGACCGTTTGCCACGGCGGAACGACGAACAGAGCCTGCTGACCCAAGCCCCAAGCCATAAACGAGCCCTCCGGCAAGCCACTATCCGGTCCTGGGATCCACCAAAGATAGCTATGCCCATGCCTTAGGACATCATCGTTATTGGTCTTCATGAAGTCGTTGGTGATACGATCAATCCAGGATGCAGGCAAAAGCCTGTCATCGCCGGCCACACCTTTGTTGAGATAGAGCTTGCCGAAACGCGCGAGGTCGCGGGCGGACATTTTGAGCGCCGGTGCCTTGTGCTGCGAAAGCTCCGGTGCTTCTCTGTAGAAGACTGCATCAGGCGTATGATCGAGCATACCCGCAGGCTTCGAGATCCCGGTCTCGAACGCCTCTGCTAAACTCATTCCTGTGCGCTTCTCTAAAATCGTTGTCAGGACATTGTAGTCCCAATTGTTGTAGGCCCAGATCGTGCCAGGGATGTTCTCGCCGTCGCCTAAACGACGATCTTTCTCAGCCTTCATAATCCCTGCCTCAGCAGCAGCGGCGTGGTTGATCCCCGATGCACTCTTAAGAAGATGCAGGACGGTTGCTTCTCGCTGCAGCGGTGTTAGAGGATTGGGTAAATCGTCGATGCCAAGCTCCTCCAGCGTCGCGTCGAGGCGAATCTGCTTCTCGCCTAAACCAATGTGCTGGCCGACCAAGGCGCTCAAGAATACCTTGACCGCGGAGTGAGTGGAATATGGCCTTTCGATGTCGCCGAACATACCGACGATTTCGTCGTCGGTGACGATCATCAGCGTGTCGGTGCTCAAAGTCGCGGCGTAGCTGAAAACCTTGTCAAGGCCACTAGGTTTCCATCCAAGACGTTCGGTCTCCGCCTTGCTCAGACGCGTGACATCGAGAGGCCGCGGTTCCATCGGCCGACCGAACAACCCTCGGTCGCCAGTAACGATGAGAGCAACAAAGACACCAACCAGAATGACCACGAACATGATCATCCAAAACCATTTCGAGCGTATCAATTTCTTCTGATCCTGACCGGCGACTGCAACAAGCTCTTTAAATTTGGCCTGCTCACCAGATCATAGCCGATTATGCTTGCGGCCGGAATGGGTCAACATTTGACTCTAGCGCTGCGGCTGGAGTGTCCGCAATTTGATCTCTTGCTGCCGCAAGACGATGGGCAGGAACGTGCCTCAAGCCGATGTTAGAGAGGATGTAAAACTTTCGTCACAGCAAGGCTTTTTCTTGGCCCTTCAGAACTGACCCCACCTTTAGGATGTTGTCACGACTGGCCTTGTTGGGACTATCGATGGCGCTGCGACAGGCTTTTTAGCGATCGGTTGCGTTTTCATGTTACCGATCTTGAAGAATGCCATGAGTTCGGCGAGCTTGCCTGCCTCATCACTTAGGGCCCGCGCCGAAGCCGAGCTCTCCTCAACCAGAGCGGAATTTTGCTGGGTCATCTCATCCAAGCTGGTGATCGAGCTGTTGATCTCCTGAACGCCGATCGTCTGTTCCTGCGAGGCGTTGGCGATATCCTGAACAATCCCGGTTACCTTGCCAATGGAACCAACGATTTCGCTTAGCGCCTCGCCTGCTCGATTGACCAGCTGCACACCTTCCTGAACCTCGACATTGCTGTCGTCGATCAGGGTTTTGATGTCGGAGGCCGCTTTCGCCGAGCGCTGGGCCAGCTGACGGACTTCCTGCGCGACCACGGCGAACCCTTTGCCTGCCTCGCCAGCGCGCGCGGCCTCGACGCTGGCGTTGAGAGCGAGCAAGTTGGTCTGGAAGGCGATCTCATCGATCACCCCGATAATGTCGTTGATCTTCTTTGCCGCCCCCTCGATACCCGCCATGGCGCTGACGGCTTGTTCGACCACCGCACCGCCCGTCTTGGCACTTTGATCAGCGCTGCCGGCAAGACCGTTCGCGTTCTTTGCATTCTCGGCATTCTGCCTGACGGTGGCAGCCAGCTCTTCGCTCGAGGCCGCGGTTTCTTCCAGATTTGCGGCCGCCTGCTCGGTTCGATGAGACAGATCTTCGGTACCCGTGGTTATCTCGGAAGCGGCGTTCCGAACCTCCGTTGCACTGTCCTGGATCTCGCTGACAATGCGTGTCAATTCGTCAGCAGTCCGGTTGGCATGGTCCTTGATCTTGCCGAATTTACCTTGAAAATCGACCTCGATTCGTTTGTCGAGATCGCCTGAAGCCATGGCTTCGAGCATGGTCCCAAGCTCATCGGTCGCCTGCGCCACCATGCAGGTAAGCTGGTTCATGCCGCCACCCAGTTCCCGATAGACACCATCGACGCCGGCGAGATCGATTTTCTGGTCGAAATCACCTTCCTGAGCCGCACCGATGATACGCGCGAATTCTGCCTGCATGGCAAGATCGTTGGTCGCATCCGACCATTCGACCACGATGCCGATGATCTCGCCGGCACCGTTGAGAACCGGCCCCGCACTGACGTTCAACCTGCGGCCACCCAACGCGATCTCGATACCCTTGGAAGCCGGGCGAGTTGCAAGATCCGATGTCATCCGAGCAAGATCAGGGTGCAGTGACGCCAAGTCACCGCCGAGCAATCTATCAGCGTCGAATCCGGTTGTCTGGCTGCGAATATCCGCCTCGAACTCTTTAAAAAAGGCCTGATTGGCCGGGTTGGCGTAGATGATCTTGCCGGCTTTGTCCGCGACCATCACCATGGTGCTGCAACCATCCAGCGCAGAACGAAGGCGAGCCGCTTCGACGCCCTTCTCGTAAACCTGCCTCATGGCTCTTGCGAGATCGCCGATCTCATCGCCGCGTTGGTCACCTTGGATTTCGGTCTGGTTACCTTTGGCAAGCTCGCTGATGGCGTTCAGAATTCGCTGCAGAGGCTTGACGATGCTGCGCCCGAGCAGCAGTCCCAAGACGAGCAGAAGGACGGCTACGCCGGCTCCTACAATGAGCATTCGGACGGCGAGCTGATGGATTGGCCCCATGACTTCGCTCGTCGACATCTGGGCAAGAAGTGCCCAGCGTACGCCCTCGAAGTCGAAGGGTTCGAAGGCGGAGATGACGGGATTACCTTCGATGTCGGCATCAGGAACAATACCGTGATCGCCGGCCAAGGCCCGACGCACCGTATCAGTGTCGACGCGACGCTTGAGAATGGTCGGCTCATCAGAAAAGCGCGAATCCGAGCGCATGAGAAGATCCTGCCCAACCAGAAAAGTCTCGCCGGTTTCGCCAAGGCCATCGGTAAATTGGAGGATGTGATCCAACTCATCGACGGGCATTTGAAAGGCCAGGACACCTACAAATTCGCCATCGACATCCAGAACCGGCGTTGAAAAGAAACTCGCCGGCGCTCCATGGCTTGGGGCATAGGGGCTGAAGTCGAAAAAGGCTTTGTAGTCCGCGATAGGGTTGTCACGCGCAGCGCGAAAGGCCTCGCCAAGATCAGAGTCCCGCCATTCTCCAGACACCAGATTGGTCGCGTAGTCGAGTTCTTTGTAAACCGAGTAGATGAGATTGCCGTCGGTATCGAACAGGAAGACGTCGTAATAGCCGCGTTCTCTGAGAAACTTGCGGAACTTAGGGTGATAGAGAGCGTGCGTGTCGCTATAGCTCGAGCCGTCACCCGCGTCATCGAGGTTCTCTTTCTGCCCTGTGGGATGTGGATTTTCGGTGATATAGGCGCGCTGCAGCTTTTCTGTCTGCTGATCGCCAAGCTCTTCCCATGCCTCCGAGAACCAAAGCAACGCATTTTGCGTCATCGAGCTCGTAGCGAGCGAAACAAGATCGTGTTCGATACCTATCAGATAGGTCCGCAGGGCGGTTCTTTGGCCGCCAAGTGCCGTGGCCATCTGGTCACGTCTTGCCTGTTCCAAGCTGGCCGCAGCATTGAGATAGGTCGAAAGGCCAATCGCCACGCCGACCAGGAGGCCAGACCCAACGATGTAAAGCGGCAGCTTTTGGGCGATTTTCAGCTTGGTAAAACAAGCAAATAGCTTCATGTGATCAACGTCATCTTAGAATTTCTCGGAAGTTTCGCGGACGTTCGTAAAAGGCCTCAAATTATTGATAACAGAACTTTCTTAAACAACTGATAATGCTCGCCCGCTGGCGCCCGATCGCAACCGATTCACACTCACAGTTCTTGATGGACCCTTCTGAAGGCGCACGACGCTAGAAGCTGGTCTGGATCACCTACGGAATCTAGCGACCTTGCTCCAATGCCTGCTTTGCGCTCGGAAGCGGCCGAAGCGCTTCCTTCTCAAATGTGCCATCTAAGGACATTCAGCATCTCTGCCGAACGCCTCCTCAAACTTCCTTTCTCCCTCGTACTTTTCGTTTTCAGTCTGATGAAAGAGGGGTTAGATGTCAGCCACAGACGGACCTCTCGACGTCAGGAGCCATTCATGAGACTTCGCCAAGCAATATGGGCCGTCTTGATCGCTGTCCTACCTGGAAATGCAGTGCTTGCCGATAAGGCTTCATTGGAAGACGGGCTTTATGAAGTCCATTTCCGTCTCGAACTCCCTCATCTCGAAAAGTATGCGATCGATCAGAAGACAACGATTTGCGTCGAACAAGGCACCCCCCAATGGCATGATCCGCCTGTACCTTTGCTTAGCCAGAACGACATTTTCGAAACATGTCGGATCGAGAACGTCCGCAAGGATAGCGCGGGTTTCAGCTATGAAATTGTTTGCCCGGGTCGCGGCTCTGCCAGGGCGATCGCCGATTATGTAACGACGCCCAATCAGTTCAAAAGTCGCGTATCGATCATGCAAGGAGCCAAAAACATGACAATGACCGAGGTCCAGAGTGGACGGCGCATCGGCAGCTGTAACGAACCGATGTGAACACTTTCCAACATTACAAAAGGAGAATTGTCTCCCAAAATGTGCGCTGGATGACGGCACTCTGCCTCGCTCTTTCGTCTCCTCCTGGTCACCCACGGAAGAATGGCGTTTCGCGCTATCGGTGAAGGTCCATTTGTGGCGGTCGTTCTGGGCCGATCAATTCGATGAGGCTGGTGCGGACGTGTAGGCGTTGCAGGACCAAGTGATCCAGAAGATTGTCCAGTCGCTGATTGGCAACCAAGGTGTGATCCGCGCCGATGAATCGGCGCCTATCTTGGGCTAACCACCCGACATCTAGCACCGGACGGCAAACGTCCGCTTTCAAGGGCAAATCGGCCCTAATGTCTGCTTCCCAAACATGCCAGAGGCTGGCGCTTCAGCTCTAACCGCCCACCTAGTTAACTACCCCCACTTTCGAGAAGATATCACTCAGGCCTTTGAGTTGGGTGTATGGAGTTTACCAGCAGCGCGTGATCTGGGATTAGCCCAGACACAATGGCCGATTGCCTGTTATTGCCGTCACCCAGTCGGTTAGTCGCCGGGGTTACGACACCTCATCAAGCAGCCAAATCTCGACTCGTCTGTTTCTCGCCTTTCCGAGTTCGTCGTCGGCACCATCGGGCCTTGAATTGCAGGCGACAGGAGCTTCTTCGCCAAAACCATAGATATTCGCCTCGGGTACTGGGAGCCCATAAGTGCGAAGTCGCTTGGCTATCGCATGGGCACGCTCGAGGGATAGCGTCTCATTGTAGTCGGCATTGCCATCCGCATCGGCGAACCCAAGCAGCAACAATCGGCGGGGATCGATCTTGTCGCGCTGGCTGAGCCGGATAAGATTGGCGAGGTCCCGCGCTGCATGCTGATCAAGCCTGAGCTCCGGGCTGTCAAACCGAAATCGGAACGTGGTGGACAATCGCTTCGCACCATCGATCAAACCGATCAGGTCATCCTTAAGGTCAGGTAACTCTGTCGGCTGGCTAAGGATGATCTCGATGCGCTCACGCGTTCGTTCAGGTCCGCCCAGGGCGACGTTGAGATCGATGGCATGGCGGCCGATCAGATCCTGGCCGGCGGCGGAGGTCGCAAAGAACAGGAATGCATTGCGGAATCGGTTGCCTTTGGCCGGGTTCGAATAGAGAAATAAGCGATGAGCGAGGGGGTGATCTTCGGTGCGAAGGAAGAAGTCATCCGTCGGATAGACGATGCCGCATTCCTCGATCGCCAGGATCCGACGACCATCCTCCTCGGCCACGCTCGCATTGCCGATACCTAAGCTCAGCGGATTGATCTCCACCAAATCGGCGATTTCTGCGCTCGCATTCAAAATCAAATCAGGTCTTACGGTATAGCCATTGTAAAGACCGACGTCATGGGCTGGCGCCAGCACCTGTATCGGCCCTGCCAAGCCTGACCTTGCCACATCATCCTGGTCCCAGCCGGTCACCTCGCCGCTGAAGATCTTGGCGGCAAGCTCCTTGGTCATGCTCGACAATCGGTTGCTGACATGAACGATAAGACCGGTCGCGTCGATTCCGATGACCGTTTCACCGGCGCCGCTGCGCATGTCGACTCCGTAAGCGCTGGCAAATCGATCATAGTCGGTCTGTGAAATAGGTTCCGACGACACGACCAGATCGACATCACCGCGAAACAGTTGATCGAAGGCGACCTCCCGGTCGTTATCAAGGAGCTCGATACCCTGCAGGCCCCCGTCGGTCCGACTGTCCAACCGGAGACGGTTTTGCTCTTCGATGATGGGCGCGGACAGTCGACTTCCTGGTTGGGCGGCCAAAAAGACTCGCGCCAGATCCTTGATCACCGTCGATTCGACCGCGTTGCCGATATCGATGCGGAGGCCGATATCGGGCGATGATGACGGTTTGGGATCGTCGGGCATCAGAGCCAATTTTCTGGATTTGATAGCAGCGATCTCCGCAGGCGTACCGATGGCCGCCAAGCTGCCGAACGTGGCTGCGGACGGCGATAGAACCTTAGTGACGGGCCGGGAGGTTTCATTTCTATTGGCAGCCAAATCGAGCGTGGTCTTTTCAACAGTCGTCTTCTGACGATCGCCGTCGATCATTACCGTGCTAATGTCGGTCGCGTTGGAGAAAGCTGCAAAACGGCCATCGGGACGATAAGCCGTTGCCAGGAGCATCAGCCCGCTGCTGCGAGGAAAAAACGACAAGGTGTAGATAAAACCTGAACGACCTTCGTCGGCGAGACGTCCCGCAATCTCTTTCTCATTTGCCTCATCATACCCGTTTAAAATTCCGGCATCACAACCTGATCCGGGAAATTGGTCCTGCAGTGCAGCATCGATGGATGTCTCGAGCGCATTGAGTGTTCCTTCAGCCAGCAACGGACCAACGACATTTTCGATTTCGATCAGATGTAGGCGACAGGACTCTGAAACACCCTTGTCAGCGATCATGTCGACCAGTTGATCGGCAAGCTCGCTCAGTCGTTCGGGAGAGATGATGTGCTGCCGTGTTTTGGCCTCTGCTTGATGCCACAAGACAGACGTTAGCAAAAGAACGAACAAGCTTTGCAGGCCTATCGAAAAAAGCTGAGTCATCAATGCGCGATAAGTTTTCTCGAACTCGTATGTCATGCCACAACCACCCTTTACTTAATTTTCCCCAGCCGTAACCGGGCATTGATTAAGGAAAAAACGTGATAGCTCTCAGAAAAGGGGATCGTAGCTAGACCGAGGAAAGAAACGTCACTTCCATGAAGTCTTCGAGAATGCCGCCAATGGCGACGGCGTGCTTTCAACCTTAACAGCGCATATCCACCGTTCACTATTGAAACCAACGATAAATAGGAAGGCCGAAATGATGCTTTATATGATTGATGAAAAAAAATCAAAAAAAAGACCTAAAAGTCTCAAGAATTTTATTGATGGTTGCTCTAATACATCTTAAAGCCAAGTTTGGCTCGATGAGTCGATTGCGGATCCGCTCCAACACGGCAGTCCCTCCCTCCCGACGTGGTTGCCATCGCCCCAAGTCGAAAAAATCATTCCCAGCCAAAATGGAGAACAGCATGAATTCCTGGCAACTCAACGGTATGAGCCGCCGCGATCTCTTCAAAGTCGCAGGCGCCTATGGCTGGTCATCCACCTTGTTGGCGACCGCATCGATGACGGGCGTCCTGGGCTTGCCCAACCTTGCCCGAGCAGCCAACTCCACCTACGAGAAACGCTTTTCGAAACAGCCGAAGGTGACGTTGAAATTCGGTGCGTCGGGGTTCAACGAAAAGAATCTTCTCATTGAGCGGGCTGGATGTCTGGATTTTGTTCGTGATCTCGAGGAGCGCACCGACGGTGCCATCCGCATCGAGTTCATCGGTTCCAATCAGGCCTGTGGCCAGCTCAACTGCGTGGAAAAGACCATGGCAGGCGAGATCGACATCTTTGCCGCATCCACCCAGAACTCGGCGGGCGGCGCGCCATATCTAAACGTGCTCGACTACGCGTATATGTTTCCAACAAGAGCGTCGCAATACTATTTCATGTATCACCCTGGCAGCCAGCGGATCCTGCGCGATCCGCTACGGACCCACCATGGCCTGCATTTTCTGTTCACGCACTGTGAGCTTCGGGGCATTCAGCTTGGCCTCGGTTGGAGCGACAAGGAGACGGTGACCAACGTCGAGCAGCTCGCCGGCACCAGGAATAGGGTGACCGGCACGAAGCTCGGCCGGATCGCAATGGAGCTGATGCAGCTCAATCCCATTCCAGTCGCCTGGGAAGAGACGCTGGACGGCTTGAAGCAGGGCCTGCTCGACGGCGCCGAGACCTGGCCGTCCGCGGTCGCCTACGCCAACATGTCGCCGGTGGTCTCGCAATCCGTGGACCTTCGTTTCTTCTGCGGCACCGAGCATACCGCAATGAGCGCGTCGGTGTTCGACAGCCTCGATGGCGAGCTGCAGGACGCGGTCATGGAATCGGCCTATCTCACCCAGGTCCAGATCCAAGGCGCCAATGAGGCAGCGTTAGTTCGAACGGTCGGGGCCTCCAACCCGCAGCTGCCCGGCACGATCTTCGCCGAGAACGGTGTCCGCGTCGCCTCGATATCCGACGATGAGATCGCCAAAGCCGAGCAGATGTGCTCGCCTGCCTTCAATCCCGGACCTTGGGTTGAATGGCGTGAACGCCTAAACGGCTGGGCGGGCGGCATCGATACCTATCAGGAGATCCATGATATTGCTCGGGAAATCCCGAAAGAGATGCTACCGGAGAATGTCGAACCTCGCCGATGGTGGAAAAGCGCGTAACCTAGCATCGGCATCGATGGCTTCTGTCGTTATCATTGGTTTTCTGCTCGTGAGCGTAAACATCCTAGCCGATCAGCAAGCCGATTCATCGACGATTTGATAAGGCGTGGAGGGTGTCGCCCTCACTTGCTCGTGACGGGTGGCAGGTAATGGCCCTGCCATGCTGCCAACGTGTCCATTGCTCTTCATCAGCCACCTTCAACGATCTTGACCAAGCCTGATTGCGCAGGAATATCTAATTCCGCCAAATTTGTTATGAATACTCAATCGATAGCTCTTCGATCTGGCTGAATACCAATAGGCTGCAATACACTTTGAGGCGGGCAATGAACGATAGCGACACCGAAAACAAAAATATTCCAACCACCCTCAAGGCCTTAGTGCTACTCGAGGAGCTGACCGACCACGGCAAACCTTGTACGCCTACTGAACTCAACAGAAAACTAAGCTTTGCCAAGCCGTCAATCCATCGGTTATGCCGTGCGCTCGAGGGGGAGGGATTCCTAATCCGGGACATCAACGGTCGACGCTTGACGCCCGGTCCACGCGCCCTTCGCTTAGCCACAGCTATTCTGTCCTCCACCGACCTTCGAGCCGCAAGACAGGCGGTGTTGACCCGTCTTTCGGAAGAAATCGGCGAGACATGCAATCTTTCGCTGCCAGATATCGATGGCATGCTGTACTGGGATCGCGTCGAAACCCGCTGGCCCCTTAGAATACATCTCCAGATCGGCTCCCGCGTCCCTCTCTACTGCACCGCCAGCGGCAAAATGTATCTGAGTAGCCTGCAGAAGACCTTTCTGGATAGCTATCTCTCCAGCAGACAGTTGGAGCGACAAGCCTCCAACACAATCACCGACGTAGCTAATCTCGAACGCCATCTGGATCAGATACGACAAGATGGGTACTCAATTGATAACGAGGAGTTCATTGATGGTATGGTTGCTCTCGCCGTCCCGATTAAGGATGCAAGCGGCCGGTTTTGCGCGACGCTCTCGTTTCATGCACCAAGTCAGCGTGTCGACATCGATTTGGCCAAATCGTATGTCGACCGTTTTCGTAAGGCGGCGCTGGAGATTTCCCAGCTCATGATAGGGCAGAAGACAACCTGACAAGCCGATCAAAATCCGTAGAGGAGACGTACCTATCCTGGAACGTTCCAACGAGAAATACATGGGTGGTCATCACTCGCCTCGGTGAGCAAGCTCTGTGTATTCGAATGCAGCATCCGGAACGAATGTCGCCACCAGGCACGGTACGCCGCTGTCCCATAAGCGCTGATACTAAATGTTCCCGTGGCTGCTTGTGGTCAGCATTTGAACCTGGCGCCACGGTCGAATGTCCGCAATCTGAGCCATTGCTGCCATAAGGCTCGCTTCAGCGCAGTGTCACATTAGCCGCCATTGGTGTAGCCATCATTATCGAGTGTTCAGATCGTAGGAAAGCTGCTCGATCTTGCTGATTGCTTCAGTCAGCGTTTTTCATGTAAGTTGGTTTGCGTTTTTATCTTTGCAGATTATTTAAGCCATATCTTGGATTTCGATGTTTATCGATACTAGAGAACTTCCAGACAATGCAGAGCTGAACTGTGATATCTGCATTATTGGCGCTGGACCAGCCGGAATCACTCTTGCCGATGGTCTTGCAAAATCAGGTCTGCAGATCTGCCTCACCGAAGCTGGAGGTTTGTCGCATCAAAGTGAACATGCGAGTCGCGGGGTATCCGAGCAACTTGGTCACCCGATAACCATTCATCCACGGACGAAATACTTTGGGGGTATGAGCAATATCTGGGGAGGCGTACGTGGCCGCCACGTCCGCCTCTTGCCACTCGATCCCATTGACTTTGAAGAGAGATCGTGGGTTCCGAATAGTGGCTGGCCAATCTCATATCAAGAGCTGAAACCGTTCTACAAACAAGCGTGCAGCCTCCTGGACGATATCCCATTTCTTGGTTTCGATACGGGGCAACATGACCATGACCTTCTCGCCGCGTTCGACGACGATGTCATGCGGTCGACCATGATACATCTGGCCAGCCCAGTCAGGTTTGGGCAGCGTTTTCGAAGATCATTGGATCAAGCGAACAACGTCCGCGTTTTGATCAGTTCCAACGCAATCGAAATCGAAGAGAGCCACTCTGAGCACCGTATCAGCTCGATAAGAGCTGTTGCTGGCAACGGCCGAAGACATCGGCTTTCCGCCAGAACATTCGTGCTGGCTTGCGGAGGGTTAGAGACTGCACGCCTCATGCTCGCTTCAAAGCGCAAGCATGACTGTGGCGTCGGCAATCAGAATGATCTGGTTGGCCGATACTACATGCAGCATCCGAAAGGCAGCCATGGTCTTTTGGCCCTTCGTCGGCATAGCAGGCTGACTGGCTATGTGCGTGGCACTCGATTTAATGATCGGCTCATGCAAGCCTGTGTCACAATGACTGAACAGCGGCAGCGCCACGAAGGCCTCTTGAACCATCGGATTGCGCTCGCGCCGCTGATGCAGCTATCGGAAAGCCACGCCTCTAGGCTTTATCATCAGCTTCGGGCTTGCTGTTGGGAAGGCTTTCATGACAGCGCGCTGCGGCGGAGAGTTTTTGAAAGTTCGATTGAGATGCCGAAGGTCACTGCATCGACATGCAAGAATATCTTGCTCTCCTTGTCCTACGGGACCCAGCACTATCGCGTGATCAATCACATGGAACAAGCGCCCGACCCGGCCAGCCGAATTGAGCTTTCTCGAGACAAGGACCGCTTTGGAGTTCCGGAGTTACGTACGAACTGGCGCATCAATACCGAGGATAAGCATAGTCTCTGTCGTCTCCATGAACTGCTCGACAATAATCTCAAGCGATACGGCATTGGCAAGCTATATACTTCTTTAAACTCAGAGGCTAACGCTTGGCCAATTTCGTCATCATCATCTCACGATCTTGGCACTGTGCGAATGAATGACAGTCCGAGGTACGGCGTGACCGATGGCGACGGCCGAGTTCACGGCGTGGACAATCTTTACGTCATCGGCGGAGCTCTGTTCCCAACTGTTGGCAATGCCAATCCAACGCTGACCATCATTGCGCTCGCGTTGCGCATGATCGTCTGTCTTACTGCAAGGACGCGGATAACACCAATGGTGCTATCAACCTGCAGCACATCAGCATGACGTTTCTGGCGATGCTTGGATAATCGAGATTATCAAGATATTCACCGGATCATGCTTGAGGTGTTTGCTTCGCTCTCGTGAGCTTTGGTCATCGTTCGTGCGAATGGTCGGTCAGGGTCACTTTTTGACGCTAGAGCTTCCTCGGCAATGCCCGGTCAACACCTGAAACCGGCCACAAGCCTCGTTCCCGCTCCGTGCCATGAGCAGCCACCAGCGGCAGCGTCAGACAGTTCTGTTACCATTGGATCGATAGCGTACAGGTTCTGATCGAGCCTCTTATCTCATGTTAGGCTCTCGAAATTCCCGAAAGCGGACGCGAGCGATGTCGAAACCTACTGAGTAAAGTTAGTAGGCTTCGACATGCTCTACCAAATCACATTCCTACACAGAAGCTACTGGCCAGTGGCTCCGTTGAAAGATCACGCGTAGTCCGGCGCATCGAGTGTTGCGCCGTTCTGTTCGCCTTCAACGGCTGCCTCATAGGCGTTGGCTGTGTCTGCGGCGGAAAGCCCGGATGTCGGGTCCATGCCCATCATCTCCATCGTTTCTTTCACGAACACTGGGCTGACCGTATTCACCCGCAAATCCCGATTAAGCTCGAGAGCGGCGGCACGGGCAAAGGATTCCAGCGCGCCATTGGCGATGCTGATGACGACCGATCCGGGCATTGGTTCGCGCGACAGGATGCCTGCCGTCAGTGTAAATGATCCGCCGTCATTGACATGCGCCTGGCCGGCGCGAACCAGATTGACTTGGCCCATCAACTTGTTCTTGAGGGCAAGATCGTAGGCGGCATCGTCCAGATCGTTGAACGGCGCGAAGCCTGCAACGCCGGCCGTGCAGACGACGGCATCGACATTGCCGACCGCGGTGAACATCGCTTCGATCGACGCCTTCGAGCCAAGATCGACTTTGACGTCGCCCTCACGATAGCCGGCCCGGATGATTTCGTGCTTCGGGGAAAGGCGGTCGGCCACAGCTTTGCCGATGAGGCCGGTGGCCCCGACAATAAGGATCTTCATGGCATTTTCCTGTACGAGGGGGTGTGTGTTCAGGGCTTGACGCTGTAGTCCATGTCGAGGGGCGAGACGCCCTCCAACGGGCCGATAAGCTGCTCCATCTGGAACCGGAAGCGTTCCAGCATGTCACGTTTCAGCATGAACCTGTGGAAGTCGCCGGGTGACGTGTTGTGGTGCTGAACCGACTTGTAGCCACCTGACGCCTCGACATCCATGCGTACCGGCCATTGCAGCCATCTGCCCTGGAAATCCTTTGACAGCATCCAGCTCAGGTAGAGCTTGGCGGCCGCCTTGTTCCTGGCGGCTTTCGGAATGGCGCCGGTTTGAAACCAGGTCAGAAAGTAGTCGTCTTCGGGGAGCAGAAAACGCGCTGGGCTGTTCGGAAAGGGCACAAGCGCCCAGGACGTCGTGAAGCTTGCCCCATACCAGCCGTTGCCGACCGAAACATAGGGCATCGACGTGCCGCGCACCCAAACCGGCTCCGTGGCGACAAGCTTTTCGAGATAGTCCCAACCATATTTCTGCTTTAGATTCCAAAACTGGTAGAGCACCGCATCATCATCGTGGGGATAGGTCAGAATGACCTTGCCCTTGAGCGCTGGGTCCAAATAGTCAAGGGCGTCGCGCGGTGCGCTTGCCTCGTCGATCACGTCGGTATTGATCAGATTGCTGAACGAGACGCCGAAAAGCCCGGTCCAGTGGCCATGGGGATCTTTGTAGTCGGGAAAAACCTCGTCCCAGCCCAACGGCTTGTACGGCGTCAGCAATCCGCGTTCCGTGTAGTAGTCATAGTCGTGCAGCGTTTGAAACTGGATCACATCCGGCACATCCGCGTCGTCGCCTCTTTCCAGGGCGTTATCGAAGCGAGGCGCGTGGAATTTGCTGAGATCGACCTTGTGGACGACATTGATCTCGGGAAAAGCCTCCTTGAACATGTCGAGAATGAAGTCCGACTGATCAGGCTTGTCGCCACCGGGCGCCAAGGCCAAATTTCCACCTTCTTCGATGGCGGCAGCGTAGAGCTCATCGAGCGTTCTGGTTTCAATCTCTACAGCATTGGCTGCGGTAGAGATCATCGCGGACGCAACGGCGCCCGTAAGAAGAGATCTCATGCTCGTCTCCATTTTCCTGTGCACTTGGAGCACGACCCTGCTGCTCCAGGCATGCCTCAAATCAGTTTGTCGGCTCGATAATGATTTGATAGTTTGCGCAAGAGAATTCTCATTTTCAGCAAAGTAGCCTTGCATGAACGCACAAACATTGGATTGGAGCGACATCCCCTTTGTGCTCGCTGTTTGCGAAACCGGGAGCCTTTCGGGCGCGGCCCGAAAACTCGGCGTCAATCATTCGACGGTGTTTCGTCGCATCGACGGTGTGGAAACCAGACTTGGCGTGACTCTCTTCGAACGCTTGAGCCATGGCTATGTCATGACGGCGGCGGGAGAGCATTTCTTCCGGCACGGTCTTGCGCTCAGCGAAGGGGTGATCCGCATTCAGCGTGAATTGGGCGGCCAAGACCTGCGCCTCCATGGTGAGTTGACCGTGACGTCGACCGATTCATTGCTGCATCGTCTGACACCCGTTTTCACAGGATTTCAGCAGCAATATCCAGACGTCGAACTGCGCCTGTTATCCGATGTCCGTCCGCTTGATCTCATGCAGCGTGACGCCGACATCGCCTTACGCCCAACGCAGCATCCACCGGAACACTGGATTGGCCGCAAGCTATTGTCCGTTGCTTATGCTGCGTACGCTCATCCGGACTATTTGAAGGCTCTACAGGATCTGCCTGAGGAGGATCATCGGTGGATACGGCTCGACGACGATCTCAACCGATCTCCAATGAGCAAGATCGTGATGCAGCAGAGGGCCAATGATGCACCGATAACAGTCGCCAATTCCGTTATGGGCATCTTCGATCTGGTTCGCTCTGGCCTCGGCATCGCCGTTTTGCCCTGTTACCTAGGCGAGAACAGTTCCGAGCTGTCCCGTGTCCATGAGCCGGACGCGGCGTTCAATACGGATCTCTGGATCTTGGCACACCCCGACATTCGCCGAAGCGCCAAGGTCCATGCATTCTTTGAATTTGCAACGGCAACGATCAGGGACAGCAGATTGGATTTTGTCGGTACGAATGGCAGTGTCGACTGACGAATGTGAGCGGCGGAACTTACCGGATCACAGTGTCCGCTTTTGTTGATTCGTTATCTCCGGAATTAGCGCGCTCTTGATGATGAGCCGCCGATATTGCGCTTCTTTGAGGCTCAAAGTCTCGTGCTATGATCGTGGAGGTTTCTGACCGGGTAGGGTCACTTTTTGACGCTAGAGCTTCCTCGGCAATGCCCGGTCAACACCTGAAACCGGCCACAAGCCTCGTTCCCGCTTCGTGCCAACAACGGCCACTCGACTGACCGGCTGTGCAGAAAAAAAGCCGGGCACGACGGCCCGGCGAAACTAATCAGGGAGGCTTAACGTTTGGGAGACGTGAGGATAAGCGATCCTCAAACCTTCAGGCATCGCACCTGAAGCACGGACCGACCGAAAAGTCAGTCCTTCTGCGACTCGGGCCGACTAGGGGGAGGACCCGCGCCGCATCACTATCCAGAACATGACATAAAATCTTCACTCGGTATGTGATCCCAGTCGCACGGACGAAAGCCGGCTTTTGGGGCTATTGCGGCCACAAGCCTCGCGCGGACTGTGTGCCAACTGCAGACACTATGATCACAAAACCATCCTCTTCATGCAATCCGAGCAGTCGTCCCGATCCAACGACCCTATGTTTCGACAACATCAGTTGACTTGGTTGCCTGGATAGGCGCTCATGGACTGAAGAAGACCCGCCGGCAGTTCATTCTGAGTGATTCTATTCATGGAAGAAAAACAGAAGGCATCGGAGGTGCAAAAAGCGGCCCTAGAAGACCTTAGGGCAATCTGGATTAGGCTTATGGCGGACGCCCAAAAGGCACGACGCAATCTCCTCTTGTCGTCCTCCATTGGCACGCTGATTGCGATAACTGGAGCGACCCCCCAGAAAATAGAAACAGTCGGAATAGAGCTTCATGGATCACCAGATATACTATTCTATATATTCATTTTGCTAATAATCGCATATTTTATGTGGTCATTTCTGCACTATAATGCACGAGATTTGAATTTACATACTAAAAGTAGAACCGGCGAGCAGATTGAGGAGATGCTTGGTGAATATTATAGCGTGTATCGAAACTATGTATACTTCTATGGCCGCGGGCGAAATTTTAGACCATTCTGGTTTTATTTGCCCTGTGCGGTGACAGTCGTCTCAATCTGTGCGATATGCATTCGAATTATTATGCTTATGGTCGCTGGTGACTGATCAATGTCTCTATGGAATACACCCTTCGTCGAAAGCAGGCGGGTTCAACCAAGTGTTGCATATGAACGTCGGCTGTATGATCCAGAATCGGCAGCTTACGACGATGATTTCGTACGCGTTAAATGTGCCATTTCTTGCCGCTAGGTCCGGCCAAGAATGGTGGTCGCTAGGCGACAAAATATTTCATACAAAGGTATCTTATTAGAACGCCTCCCGAAGGAACTGTGGAAGGCTCTTTCCCTCTTTGCCGCCCTCGCCGCGTCTAGCCGATGTGTTCAAGACTTTTCCAGATCAGGTATTGCCATTGCTTGCCTATCACGACGCGTTGCTGCGCGCCGAAGGGCCAATCGAAGTTGGTGATCGGGAGTTGATCGCGGCATACGTGTCCGGACTGAATGCCTGCAACTTCTGCTTTGAAGGGCATAAAGTGTTTGCGCGGGCCCTCGGAATTCCAGATGGCGTTATCGACGCCTTGATGACTGACATCGATTCGGCGCCCGTCGACGACAAACTGAAACCGATCTTAAGTTATGTTAAGAAGCTGAATGAATTACCGACGCGCTTAGGGCAGGCCGATGCGAAGGCCGTTTATGATGCGGGCTGGAGCGAGCGTGCACTATATGATGCGATCCAAATTGCTGCCTTGTTCAATATGATGAACCGAATCGTTGAAGGAACTGGAGTTTCGGTAGTTGGCAGCTCAAATGCTCCGAATGAATCGGAACTGGAGAAACTCCGCAAACACTCGTATTCGGGCTTTGCTCGGACGCTCGGGCTGACAGAGAGTGGTCAATCCTAGCGAGCTACTGCCGATCGTCTTACTTCCGGATTGGGTCACCTTAAGCCACTGGTACGGGCCGGCGAATGACGGCTTTGCGCGCCAAACCGACCACAGAGCTTGCTTCTCGAATGTACAAGGATGAGACATTCCGAAAAATTCAGCGCCAATATGAACAGCCTATTCAGGCAGCCGTCATCCTATGAGGTGTAAGAAATCCCATCATCTTGATCCGATGGGAGAAAGTTATGGTTCGTTCCGCATCGATGTTAACTATTCCGTTAATCAGCGCCTTGATCATGTGCTTCGCTGCCTTTCCAACCTTCGCAGGCGATTACCGAGGCAATCACTCACAAGGACATGATGATGACGTTGACTGCTATCCCGTGACCAAGGCCTATGAGTACCGTGGTCGTCCGGCCCTGTTCGGCGGGACACAATGCAGGGATCGTTACGGAAACGCTTGGATCGCTCCCGGCTCTCGTTATCTTATACGCTATCTCGGGGGTTATGACGAATATGGTTATCATGATCTGGACCATCTTCCTCACGACAGCGACTATGATCACCAGCATTTTTGAACTTGGAATAGAAACGGTTGCGCTTAGGAATGGTCTGCTGACAGCTGGATAGCCGCCTGAAGGTTTTCTTCCGGGTCGTGCCGGACCGAACTCAAGTGGTCATACGCCGAGGGAAAGAAATGTGGACAAACTGCCGTTGGATGTAGGTTTTCCGATGTCTGCTTTTGCGTAGCAATCTCGAGCAACATGGTTTCTAGCTTTCATTCGATTTGCGGCGGAGGACCAAAAGCCCTGCGACCACGATGAGAATCATGCCCGTGGCTGAGGTCATCGTGGGTGTAACATCGAAGAACAGAATGTCCCAAACAGCGACAAAGACCAGGTAGCTGTATTCGAATGTGGATACAATCGATGGCGGTGCTGCCTGGTAGGCACCCGCCAGCATCATGCCAATGACGATGGCAAGTCCCGCGAGCAAGGCAAGCACCAGCCAATCGGCCGTTTCCACGGCGGACCATGTGCTAAAGATATAGGGATAAGCTTTGGCGACATCGCCTTCTGGCTGAAGCCATAACAGTAGCCCGCTAACAATAAGACCAGCCAATAACATGACCAGATTGAGGGACAGAGCCATGGCAGCGAGGGGGACTTTCTGACATCTGGCGCGGGTCGTGATATGCGCGAGAGCATAGAAAGCTGCTCCTATAACAGGGAGCACAGCCCATGGGGAGAATGCATCCGTGCCCGGCTGTAGGAGAACGACGACGCCTGCAAATCCGAGCAGAACGCCAAGCCAGCCGCGTGGGCCAACCGCCTCTCCGATCACATAGGCCGATAGCAAGGTGACGAAGATGGGAGCGATGTAGTTGGCAGCACCAACGGTTGATAGGCTGAGAAACGGGATGGCCGAATAGAACGCCAGAAAAGTCGTTGTGATGAACACCGACCTCAAAAGGGGCCACTTGCCCAAAGCCGCGCTCACAATCCCTTTTTGTGCGCCCTGCATCCAACTCACGGCTAGAAGCATCGGCACAGCAAGAACGCCTCGCAGGGCAAATATCTGCCAAAGCGTCAGCTCGCTGCTGAAGAACTTGAAAATCACATCCTGTATGGAGATTGTGAGCGCAACAGCAAAGATCAGCGTGACACCACGCACGATGTTCTGTGGGCGGTTCTCGCTAATGTCGCTCAAAATTACCTCCCCATGCGGTAAGCCATTGATCTCCAAGAGATACCTTGTCAAAATGAGTTTGGATATTTGTTGCAAACTGAATTCATTATTTAGTAAAATCAAACAATGGACCGATTGCCTATTCACAGCATTGGGGTTTTCTTGGCGATTGTTCGCGAAGGATCGATGCGCGCGGCAGCTGAGGCTCTCGGGGTGGGCGCTCCGGCGGTCACACTCCAACTAAAAGCGCTGGAGGAGAAACTGGGCGTTGACCTGCTTTTCCGTACAACACGGAGCGTGGAGTTGACGGACGCAGGGCGCATCCTCTTTGACGCCGCAGCGCCTGCCTACCGCGATATGATTTATGCGGTAAAGAAATCGCAGGACATGGCAAAGTCCACGACTGGCACATTGCGCCTCAGCATGTCACGCGACGCCTATATCGCGGCGGTCGCGCCCGTGCTGGACAGATTCCAATCGGAAAACCCCGGTGTCAGTTTTGATATCTCATGGAACGAGGAGTTGGTCGACATCGTCCGTGAAGGATTTCACGCCGGTATCCGTCTCGGTGATATCCTTGAGCAGGATATGGTCGCGGTTAGGATAACGGGGCCTCTGACCCCAGCGTTCTTTGCCTCCACTGCCTACCTGGACAAACATGGACGTCCAGAGCGCCCGCCGGACCTTCTGGATCATCATTGCATTCGATATCGGCAGCCGACCTCTGGCAAAGTCCGGGAGTGGTGGGTGAAGGAAGGCGGTCAAGACAAACGCATCGATCCTCCAGCCCGGCTGATCTTTGATACAGTCGCCGGCGTTATCCAAGCGGCACGCGAAGGGCATGGCATCGGCTGGTCCATGCGTGCAACGATGGAAGAGCACCTCAGGACCGGAGAGCTCGAAACCGTTCTTGATCCCTTCGTCAAAGAGCTGCCGCCCTTCTATCTTTACTATCCAACGCAGAATAAACGGGTGGAGTGCCTGAGGTTGTTCATTGATTGCCTCAAGTCTCATTGCAGAAAGCAACCCAAATGCTGAATGTGGAGCGCTTGCGCAAATCGTCCGCTATCAGATCATTTGGCTGTTCTGTCGACTAGGTCTTGTGTCGGTTTGGGGTCAACAGCGCCATCTAGAACGGGCCAGCGAAGGGCCGCTGTCGAGGGCATAGCTGCC
>JBOEHJ010000056.1:11196-50253 GCA_050633905.1 Geminicoccales bacterium | reverse complement strand
GCCGCCGGGCGGGTCGGTTGTGAGGCATATTCGAAGGTGGCCTTGACATCCTCGGCGCTGAACGGCGCACCATTGTGGAACGTCACACCGTCGCGGAGCTTGTATTCGATGGTATGGAGATCAAGCACTTCCTGGCTGAGTGCCAATTCGTAGACGATATCATCCGGCTTGTCCGGGCGCATCGGTGTCTGAAAAAGCTTGCCGTAAACAAAACCTTCGAGATTGATCTGCGCCAGCGTCGTGTGGCTGGTCGGATCCCAGTTTCCCGTCACCGGCTCAGCGCTGGCGACCGTCATATGTTTGCGCCCCTGGCCGTATGCCCGTTTGATGAAGGGTGCTGGAAATGCCGCCAAGCCACCTGCTGCGGCCATGCCACCAAGAACGGTTCGCCTGTTCGACTGAAAGCTTTTCTTAGCGGGTATCACAAGCTTCGACATTGAAGGTTCCCCACATTGTTGCGTCTGACGACGGGTCTCGGAACAATCCACAAAACCCACAAACACCACAATAACACGACCTTGTTGTACTTTAGCTGAGCTGGCGTTTTTTGGTCGAGATCGTTGCCGGTTACTGGAAAAATGATATTTGATACTGTATTGATCAGTCAATGACTATTGTTTCACAATCGGTCAATATACACAAAACTCGGGCGTCCTTCAGGCGGGTCTGAGCAAGGATTGGCAATCATGGGGCTGGATGACATCCATCGCGATTTGCACGAGCGGATTACCCATTTTTCGACCTTTGGCGCGACAGATGCAGGCGGCATTCATCGCCCCGAGGCAAGCACAGCCAATGGCGAGGCGCGCGATGCGCTCGTCGCCTGGCTAGGCGAGGCCGGCTTCGACGTGCGCATCGATGCCGTCGGCAATATCTTCGGCCTGGCGGAATGCGCAGGGCCGCAAGCACCCTGGCTTCTCACGGGCTCGCATCTCGACAGCCAGCCGAACGGCGGCCGGTTCGATGGAACCTATGGCGTGCTGGCCTCGACAATCGCCGCTGTCAATCTTCAAAAGCGACTTCGAGAACGCAGCTGCCAGCCAGTGATGAACCTCGCTATTGTCGCCTGGACCAACGAAGAAGGTGCTCGCTTCCAGCCGAGTGTCTTGGGTTCTTCGGTTTATGTCGGTGCCATTGCTTGCGATTGGGCTCTGGCAAGAACCGACCTGGACGGTGTCAGCCTCAAAAGCGCGCTGGAAGCCATCAACTATCTGGGCACGGATCAGCCGGTGCCGCGGCCGGCAGCTTATGTCGAACTGCACATCGAATGCGGCCCGGAGCTTGAACGCGCCGGGCGAAGGCTCGGGATCTTCGATCGCTGGTGGGGTTGCCGCAAGCTTGAGGTGCGATTTGATGGCGTGCCAGCTCATACAGGGCCTACGCCTATGGAGGAACGCCGCGACGCCCTGTTGGCTGCAGCATATGTGATCAGAGGTGTCCGCGAGCTCGTCGACGAGCCTCCGAATGGCGAACTGCACACCTCCGTCGGTCGCATCGAAGTCTTGCCGAATTCCCCCAATGTCGTTCCCTCATCGGCCATCATTTTCCTCGAACTCAGATCAGCCGATCCCGCAATTCTGGAAGCAAGCTACACCCAGACCTTGAAATTGATCGAAGAAGCGGCCGAAGAAACGGGGGTCGATTGGGCATTCGAGCGGGATGAATTGCGCCGCCCCGGTCGTTTTGCGCCGGGCCTGCAACGTCTGGCAGGCTCGGTTGCCAAAGCCTTGGGTGAGCCCGCCATGGAACTTGATACGATCGCTGCGCATGACGCGGTTCCGCTTGCCAGCATTTGCCCTTCGATCGTCGTGGCAACCCCCAGCGTCGGCGGCATTTGCCATTCTCCCAAGGAATTCACCGAGCCAGAGGACCTTGAAATCGGCTTGGACCTGCTTTCTGGGATGCTCGAGCATCTCTTGATCAAGGGGCCGAATGAATTGAAAGACGGGGACATCGTGACGTGAACACAGAAGATCCACTTGATACCGCCAAGGCGCTGGTCGCAACGGTGCCGGGCTGGGCCGGGCGTGACTTGAAATGGCAAGCCGGGCCTGTTCCGATAGCCTCACCAATGTACCAAGGCGTCGACGCTACCGCTTTTCGAGCATCAAACCCGACCGCGGACGAGAGCCTTTGGGTCAAGGTCGCTCACGCTGATGCCAAGCTCTTCGCCGATCCAGCCGCAATCGTCGATGCAGCAAAGAGCGCCAGCTTTCTTGGCATCGCCCCCAAACTGGTGGCAAGCGATCCCGAAACCGGCGCGCTCGCCATGCAGGATCTAAGTGACACTCATAAGACGGCTACCCTTGATAGGCTCGCCGAGCCCGCGATCAGCAGCGCCGTTATCAAGGCGAAACGCGCGTTTCACAATGGTCCTCGCCTCCAACGCTGCAACAACGTGTTCGATCAGATTGAAGCCTTGTATGACGTGGCGGGGCAAAACGGGGTGGTGATGCCCCAGGATGAATTCTGGATGTTGGACAATAGTCGCGCAGCGGGTGCCGCCATCCGAGCCGCGGGTTTTGATACAGTGCCTGCCCATGGCGATGGCAACGCCAGCAATATTCTGCTCGACGATAGCCAAAAGATCACTCTGGTTGATTTCGACATGTCCGCCAATATGGATCCATTTCAGGATCTCGGCAGTTTTCTCGTCGAAGCCTATGCGTTCGATCCGCTAGCCCAAGCGGCATTCGAGGAATTCCATGGACAATTCGACGAGCAACTTTTCAATCGCACAAGGCTCTATGGCGTCGCCGATGATTTGCGCTGGGGGCTGATCGGGGCAATCCTTGCCGAAATGTCGACGCGCACGGATCTCGAATTTCTCAAATATGCCGAATGGCGATTTTTGCGTTGCCGCATGGCCATGCGCGATCCGCGCTTCGAAGAAAGGGTTCGGAGAGTCTGATATGGAGGAGAAAACTCTGGGTAGCGCCTCCTCGGCAGAGGAACGTGCCGTCGAACAGGCGATCCAAAGCGTGCCTTTCTGGCAGGGGCGCACCGCCACCTATAGGCTCGTGACCGGCGGGCTGACCAACAGCAATTGGCGGGTCAGCGTGGACGGCGAGTCCCGCCGCTTCTTCATGAAAATCCCCGGCGCCGGCACCGATATGTTCGTTGACCGCAAAGCCGCCAATGAAGCGGCCATCCTCGCGAATACCGTCGGCCTCGGACCCGAAGTCGTCTTTTTCGATCCGGAGTCCGGCCTTGAGATTGCCGAATTTCTGGAAGGCTACCGGGCCTGCACGACAACCGATTTCCAGTCTCACGACATCCAGCGCGCGGCTGTTGCCTGCTACCGGACGTTTCATGAGGGTGCAAAACTCCGCTTGACCAAAACGGTCTTCGATATGATCGACGAACACCTCTCCCAAATCCGCGAACTGAGCGGCAGCCTGCCCGAGGACTGGGCATGGCTCAGCCGCAACTACGAAAATGCCCGCGCGGCCTTCAACGCCTCCGGCCTTGATCTGGTGCCCTGCTTCAATGACCCGATGCCCGGCAATTTTCTGGTCAAACCGGATGCGCCGATGAAGCTCGTCGATTACGAATTCGCCTCCATGAACGAGCGCTCCTACGAGCTCGGCGTCTGGCTCGGCGAAATGTTCTTTCCGGAAGACCTCTCAACAGAATTGCTCACGGCCTATGCGGGCGAACTCAAGGCCGGACTGGCAGCGCGCGTCATGGTCATGCGCGCCCTTGCAGACATCAAATGGGCAGGCTGGGCTATGGTCCAGCAACAAATCTCTGAACTCAACTTCGACTACCACAAATATGGCGCCTGGAAATTCATGCGCGCCCGATCAGTTATCCATGATTCGCGCTGGGAAGGATGGTTAAGGACAGTCTAATGGCTTTGGTGCACGGATGTTGGTCCCGAATAATCGTCCACCAGGCCTCGACAAAGGCTATTTTGCCCAACCGACTGTCTTCGACCAGGTGGGTGCCGAAAGTTGGATCGCGTGCGAAGAGAATCGTCCGTCGCAATGGGCTACGATCCAGTTGATCGCCTCGAAGATCAGCTGGTGGGCGGAAACAGTGCCTGTATGCGGCGCGCAGAGCGTGTCGAGGTCAAAGCCGCGGCCTGTTTTCAATAATGGAGATATGCGAATTTTCGTGGATGCAGGGGAATGCAACACCCTCTGTGCACTTCTTGTCACTGAGGGCCCGCCTCAGTACCAAGGGCATTCATGCCGACCTGACCGCTATTCACCCTCTTTACGCCTTGGGATGTCCGGCGCCTTCGGAGATGAAGAGTTCAGTGTGGCCAATGATACCGGAACGACACCTCACCACAGGGGCACTGGCATGGTGGGTTGAGGGACCCAATCACCTCGTTTTTGCATAGAAGGCAATGCGACGCTCCAGAAATTCCACGAAGCCGATGATGGTAAAGGCAAGGGCAAAGACGACGAGGATGAGGGCCCAGAAGCGCTCCATCAAGAACATTGAAAGGTATGTGCTGAAGAGACCGCCGAAGCCGATGAGGGCGATGACGATTTGACCGACGATGACACCTTTGATGGCGCGCACTACAGCCAAGCGGATGCCCGTGACCATTTCGGGGAGGGCGGCTGGGATTACAATCCAGAAGATAGCCTGTGTTTTGGAGCAACCAAAGACACGCCCCATCTCTACCAGGGAGGTCGAGACGCGGGTGACGCCAGCTTGTGTATCGATGATCACCACCCAAATGGCAAAAAGGATCACCGTGGCGATCACGGTGGCATCCCCGATGCCAAGGAGCGGCATCAGTGCAGGGATCACTGCTGTGATGGGAGCCGACAGGAAGATATTGACCCAGATCGACAAGAGCTTGTCGGCCCGCTTGCTCAACCCCATCAGGATGCCGATGGGAATGCCCACACCCACGGAGAGCCCCAAGCCGATCAGGAAGGTGCGGGCCGTCATCGCGAAGGCATCCCAAAACGCATTTTGAGACAAGAGCTCGAGAAACGCGATCCAAATACCCGAGAGCGGCGGCAGGAGCGTCATCCACCCCAACTGCCCGGACAGCTCCCAAAGCGCGGCCCAGAAGAGAAGCGACCAGAAGGGCGAGGTGGACATCAGCCGTTGGAACCATGTTTTTGTAGCGGGACTACTCGACATAGCGCCTTAAACTCCCCCAAATCTCATCGACCAATTCCATGTAATGCGGCTGGCGCCTGATCACGTCGACATCGCCATCCCGGTCGATATCGGGCCGCACGATGTTGGCGATCTTGCCTGGGCGTCCGGTGAGAATGACGACTTGGTCGGCCAGATACACGGCCTCCTCGATGGAATGGGTCACGAAAATCACGGTCTTTTTCTCGACCTTCAGGAGTTCCAGCAGGTCCTCCTGCAGCTTGCGTCGCATTTGCTCGTCCACTGCAGAGAAGGGCTCATCCATCATCAAGATGTCGGCCTGAACGGACAGAGCCCGGGCTAGGCCTGTTCTTTGCCGCATTCCGCCAGACAGCTCGTGGGGGTATTTGTCCTCAAAACCAGACAAGCCGACCTCGGCAATATAGTGCCGCGCTGTGTCATGGCGTTCCTTGCGGGGAACACCACGCGCACGGAGGCCGAAGGCCACATTATCGAGGACCGTGGCCCATGGCATCAGCGCGAAGTCTTGGAATACCAGAGCGCGATCTGGGCCCGGGCCGTCGATCTTCGTGCCGCGCACTTTGACATCGCCACGGTTGGGCGTCACGAGGCCGGCGATGACCTTCAAGAGTGTGGTCTTGCCGCACCCGCTTGGCCCCAAAAGCGCCGTCAATTGCCCAGTCGGCACGTCCAATGACACACCATCAAGCGCCACGGTGCCATTGTCATACTCAACACCGATGTCCTCCGTCTGCAAAATGACATCCGTGGCGGGTAGCGGCATCTTTGTACCGTTCATGTCGGCGGGCTCGTGCCGAATAGCCGGTCTTCGATCCACTGCATCACGCCCAAGGTGATGGCGGCCAGGGCAAGGATGGAGACAATCGCAGCAAACATTTTGTCGTAGCGCGCAATGGAGCGATTATAGGTGATCAAGTCGCCAATACCGGTAGGGGTGATCAGCAATTCCGCCAGAACGATACCGATGAAGGCGCCAGAGACGCCCAAGCGGAGGCCCGCAAAAATCATCTTTTGTGCGGACGGAAGGATCACCAGGCGGATCGTATCCGCTCGCGACAGCAGGAAGCTGCGCGACATCTCGAGGAGCGAGTTGTTGGTCGCCTGGACACCTTTGTAGGAGTTGAGTGCGACTAGAGGCATGCCCAGGATGACAATGGCAACGACCTTCGCTGTATCACTGATCCCGTAGACATAGGTGAGCATCGGAATAATCGCCGAAACCGGCGCGGTTTGGAAAATGATCAGCAGGGGCATCAAGAACCACTCCGCCCCTCGCACCAGACCGATCGAAACGCCAATGACCACGCCGCCGACAACTGTGATCATCAGACCAGTGAGAAGTGGAGGGAAGCTGTCTGCGTAGGCGGAGAAAAGCTCTCCCGAAACGAGCATCTGCCAAAAGGCTGACAGCACCTCGCTGGCGCTTGGGAAGGCAATGCTGAATCCCGAGAGTCCTCCCAATTCCCAAATCGTGAAGACAAGGGCAAAGGAGTAGACCCGCCAAGCGAATGTGGTGTTGGCGAGCTCACGCCAATTTGGAAGCATCGGCGCTGTTGAGCTTTTCAAGGTGATTGCCATTATTGGAACTACGTACCAAATGCGGTGGCACGGTGGCCACCGCATTTGATCGTTATGGCAGACCGTTACTTCGCGGCTTCGATGAAGGAGAACGTCCAGAAGTCTTCGGGATTGAGGTCGGCCGCATCACCCGTCAGGCCGCCTGATTGGGTGAGGAAGTCGAAATCGCCCAAGGCCGCCGGCAAACCACCCCCGTCTTCGGCAAAGAGTCCGGAACTCACCGCGGTCTCATAATAGGGTGTGATCTCGTCCACCAACTCCTGGGGTAAATCAGGCAAGAGCCCCATCTCTTCCCGCAAACGCGCAGGCAGGGTTGGATCGGCATTGATCTCGGCGGCCGAGCGCATAAGCTCCTCGACGAGGACCTGCACGTCTTCGGCGCGCTCATCCATGAAGTCATTGCGTGCGAAGAGAAGACTGTCGGAACCGTCCACGTCGCCCAGCTCCAAGAGACCGAACCGGTCTGGATCCTCGGCGAGCAAGAGCCGGGTATTGGTGATGTCGAGGAAGGTTGCGTTGATCGTACCGCGCCGCATGGCCACGGCGCGAACCTCGGAGCCGGGGACAAAGCTCAGCTCGGCGAACTCAATGTCGTGGATATACTCCATGTAGCGTGAAATGGCTTCCGTGCCCGAGCCGCGCGCATGAACCGTGATGGGCTTGCCATCAAGGTCTTGCCAGGACGAAACCTCGGCTTTTGCCACAACGGGAAAGAAAGCGAGGCGCCGCAATTGATAGAAGTAGCGCACCGGCGAGTCGGCACCCAGCGTCTGCATGGCTGCATAGGCGGAGCCCACGCCCACCTCGATCTGCCCGTTCAGGACCGCTTGAAATACGAGGTCATCGGACTGCAGAGAGACGACTTCCGCCTCCACACCACGTTCCTTGGCCCGTTCGAACGCGATGAGGTGGATAAGGCTTTCACCTGTGATGGTGTCGGCTTCGGCGAAGGTGATGACATCATCTGCCCCGGCAACGCTTGCCAGAACCATCGTGCCTGCAAACGTCCCGGTAGCGACCAACTTTCGTAATTGGGACCACATGTCATTCCTCCCTGTTGCTTTGTACAAGTTTGCGTTAGAGGCTTTGATCTTTGTCTCGGAATAATTGAATTATGTAATGCATTTTTGTGCAAGTGTTTTTGTGTGAGGTCTGTGCTGTGTTTATTTTTGAGGCACACGACGATCGATTTCTAGTCAAACTGAGAAAATTGCGCAGCAGACAAGTTTTACTTGCACCTAATCGCGCGAACAGAATATAATTTACGGCCTAAAGACGCAGCCATCTTGGCAATCGGTGCTCAAAAATCGTGCTAACGATATGCGCTCTGAGCTGCAGATCGCGCACCAACGAACCCGACTTGAGATGCCCGCCTGGGCATTGGGGCGTTCGGAATGAGCAACGTGAACCCATTCCACGACGTCAAAACCACCTTCGCCAAACATTGATACTGACTGCTCAAATCCCGCTCTCGCTGAACAGCCGTGATGAAGCGCTCACCAGCAATTTTCTGCACCGATGCCTTCGTCACATGAATTCTTCAAGTGCTTCTGACACTGCCCTCTCAATCGAGCCCTAACGTGATCGCGGCACTATCCAACACAGGAATGCCAAGGGTAGCAGTGAGCTCGGTCGCGAGCGCGGCCGCAGCGACGTTTGTGCACATCACAATGATGGCTTCCGGTTCTGCAGCGGCCACATCCCTGATCATTCGTTCGATCACCGTTGGCTGAATGGCAGCGAAGTCGTTGCTCATTTCGCCGCCATCATTGCATGACGCGATGACCTCGAAACCCATCTCAGCATAATTACGGTTAATCTGCGCGCTTACATCATTGGTGTAAGGTGTCACCATTCCCAATCGTGTAGCCTCTAACTCGGCCAAGTGCCGATTGATTTCGAGCACGCAGGTTGTTGCGGTTATACCAGTTTCCTGTTCTACCCTGCTCGTGAAAGTCTCATCATGCGCGATCCCTAGCCAGCTTGCCGATGTCCCGCCCCAAATGATTTGGTCCACTTTCGCATCGCACAGCAAGTTTGCGGCGGCAATCTGCCTTTCCATTTCGAACTGCGCGCGCGAAGCTGCGTCGAGCTTCACATCCAGAACGCCCAACCGTGAAACGTGCACACTGATCTCAGGCCGTCTCGCTTGCAACTGCGCCGCCAATGGTTCCAGCACCACATTTGACGACGGAATAAGCAGTCCCAGCCTCATCAGACGATCGACGTCCGTGCCGAAATCCCGCCATCAACAGTGAACACTGTCCCGGTCGTGTATCCTGATCGGTCCGAGGCTAAAAAGGCCACCAGATCAGAAATCTCGCGGCAATGAGCAGGTCTACCAAGAGGGTATCCCGCCGCCAACTCCATATAGCGCTCTGCATCCCCCAGGTCTTTTTCCGCCCACTTGCGCAGCATGTTATAGATGCGATCTGTATTCACTGGCCCCGGGTTAATGCCGACGACCCTCATCTTATCATCCAGCGCATAACCACCCAGCGCCCGGGTGAAGCCCATCAGGCTGATGTTGCCCATAGCACCCGCGATATAGTTGCGATCCAGCACTTCACCGCCATTGCCGATGATATTGATGATCACGCCGCCACCTGCTGCTTTCATTTTGGCGTAAAATAGTCGGCTCATGTTGACGTAGCCAAAGACCTTGAGATCAAACCCCTCACGCCATGACGCCTCGTTGACGTCCCACAGATCGCCGCTGGGGATCGCGCCGGCGTTATTGACAAGGATATCGATGTCGCTGATGGCGTCGGCGAGGATTTCCGGTGCGCCTCCGGTGGTCAGATCCAGCGGGTGCAGCGTGACGCAAACATCCGATGTCTCGCCTATGCGGGCCTTGAGCGCCTCGAGCTTGTCGGTAGAGCGGGCTGTCAGATGCAAGTGGACGCCCTCCGCGGCAAGTGTCTCAGCAATATGCTCGCCGATGCCCATCGACGCCCCGGTAATGAGTGCAGCTTTCCCAGTGAGGTTTAGATCCATCAAGTTGCTCCAGGCGTTGTCAGACTAAAACTGGCTAGTCCTAGTTATTATGAGTCTAGAGCATTTTCCTATTGCGGGGAGTCGATGTCTTTAATGCGACAATCTCGGTTGAGATCATTGAGCAGGAACGATGCCGGCACCTTTGTCGTCGGATCTGAGAGAACGGCTTGTTGAAGCCGTGGAGCAAGACAGTTCGATCAGACAGGCGTAGCGTCGATAGCCGGCGAGCCCATCAGCACCGATCCAGCTCATGCGGCGGGTTAAGACGACCGGCAGTTTTGGGCCGGAGCCATGGGCGGACGTGAATTTCTGCAGTGTCTTCAAACATCGGACCTGCCCCACGGCGCTTTCTCGTCGCCGGAAGGGCTGATGGGAATTTTCGGCTCGATTGTTGAGCCGTTTACCGGCTTCCTGTCGATGGTCGTTACCGATCTCCGTCATGGCAGCTCGCTAGGAGGGCAGGCGGTCCGTCATGATCACATTTGGTTGACCGTCACGTTTCATGGCCTTTTTTGAGAAAGCTAGAGGCCATGCGCGCTCTTATCGACAAGATTGTCCTGACGTCCGGCAAGAAACACGGGGCGGCCCGGTCAGGTCAGCCTAGCACACGCCAACCTGCGAACGCCCAAAACGGTACAGGGGAACGGTACCAACGATACTTGCTGGGGCTTTTTGAAGCAGCCGCTTAAGTGAGGCCGAGTTCAATTCCAGCCAAATTCATCGAACTCATCGATGCGCTGTCGTTGGCTCGGTTGAGCTTGGCCACAATGTGCTGGGCTCTAAGCGGATCTGTTTCGCAGCGATTGTTGGTTACCTCGCTCTAGAGCTGTCCTAATTATGGGCAAAATCGTACCTTCTGCTATCGATCTAGAACTACAGGATGACTTTCAAAGACGGTCACGACCTTCGCCTTGGCACCACTGGAAATCTTATCCGCACGACACTGATCCTGTTCAGCTGAGCTCAAGGCCAGCTCGCAAATGCCGGAACCACCTTATTCGGCGCTTTCATAAAAGCTACTGCTCACGGCAGCACCATAGTCGTCGAGTGTGCTTTCGATCTCTCCTTGTTGTTCGAAAAAGTCCGCCACCTCCTTAACGAATGCCTGGACGCCGCCCTGCATCCAGCGTTCAGTTAGCTGCTCATCGCGCGTGTAGAAGTCGAAAAGGGAAAGCACGATGTTCGACTCCTTGAGCTCCAGCCCGGCGGCTTCGGCGATCACGGGCTCTGCATCATCCGGGTTGTCGACCAAGTGCTCGGTTGCGCGATCGGTGATCTGTAGGAAATTGCTCACCAGCTCCGGGTTTTCGCTTGCGAGGGCATCGGTGACCGCGATGACATCAAAGGCGCGGATGCCGAGACGTTCCTGCTCATAGGCGCTCAGGAGTTCCCATCCATGACCTTTCATGCGGCGAAGCGGACCGCCCCAGGAGCAACCCATGGCGAGTTCACCTTCGATGAACGCCTCACTGATCTTCTGCGGTGACATGTCGACGACGTCGACCTTGCTCACATCGACCCCGAGGAAGGTCAGGCTTCTTAGCATTTTGTAGTGGGTGACCGTGTTGAGCGGCACCCCGACCTTGCGGCCTTCCAACTCATGGGCATTGGCGCGGTCGATCGCTTCCTTTTTGTAGATGACGCAATTGTCGTTTTCGGCATAGGAGACGGCGACACCGACTGCCTTGATCGGCGCACCATCGGTGACGGCGAGCGCGAAGGGGACGACACCCATGGAATAGGCGATGTCGACCTCTCCTTTGACCATCGCCTCGGCCATGGCGACACCGGTCTCGAAAGCGCGCCATTCGAACGGTACGCCTAGTTCTTCATCGTACCATTTTTCCGCCTGGGCCACCTGGTTGGCGGTTGGCCATTCGGCGAAATAGGCGACGGTTATTCTTTCCGGGTCCGCAGCCAGGACAGGCGTCGCAAGGGCGGTGCTGATCAACACCAACATCATTCGATTCAATCGAAACATCGAAACATCCTCCGCTGATGCGGGTGTGTTCAATCGGTCTCGGCAAGCGGCACGATCAGGGTCGGCACATGGGAGCGATGAAGCACGCCCTTGGCGACCGAACCCAGGAAGGAGTGGTTTATGCCGTGCTCATGCGAGCCCATGACGATGAGGTCGCAATCGTGCGTTTTGCTCGCCTTCAGGATCTCGGCGACCGGGTGGGATTCACAGACCGTCACGGACTTGATCTGGGATCGGACCTTCCGGTCCTCTTCGCTCTCTGCCGCCCAGAACGCATCTTGCTTCTCATCCAGAGTTTTCCGCGCGCGTTCGATCCGAAGATCGAGCATGTCGTGGCGCTTCTTGTCGTCCTGGACATAGACCTGGATCGCAAAGGCCGCGTCGTCCGAGAGGCGCTCTAGCACGTGCAGGATGTGGATGTCGGCACCGGTCAGTTTCGCCAGGTAAGCGGCGTAGCCGAAAGCAATCGGCGCGTTTCGCGATAGATCGGTCGAATAAAGAATGCTCTTGACGGCATGTTGCATGCCTACGCTCCTTCAAAATCAGGGTCCAGCGCTCCGCTGGTTAGTAGCCGAAGAGGCTTGGCAGCCAGAGCGTCAGTTGCGGGAAAAAGGCGATCAGGAAGATGGCGATGATGTTGACCAGGGTGAACGGCAGGATNNATCTCCTCGATCGTAGCGTTCGAGACACCTGAGGCGATGAAGATGTTTTCGCCAAGTGGTGGCGTCTGGAAGCCGACCGCGAGCGCGCAGACCACGACGATGCCGAAATGGGTCGGATCGATACCGAGATTGTAGCCGATCGGCAGGAGCACCGGCGTCAGGATCAGGATGGTCGCGAGCGTCTCCATGAACATGCCGACGAACAAGAGGAAAAGGATGATGATCGCCCAGAGAATGTAGAGATTGTCGGTGGCGCTCAGCATACCCTCGGCGATGATCGCCGGGATGCGGTTCTCGACCAGAAGGCGGCCGAACACGGTGGCGGTGAAGAGAATCAGGAGCACCCGGCCGGTGAGCCAGGTGGTGGTGGTCAGGCAGTGGCTGAGCGCCTCCCACTTCAGCTCGCGGTGGATCACGACGCCGACGAATAGCGTGTAGAAGATGGCGACGATCGCGGCCTCTGTCGGGGTGAAATAGCCGGTATAGATTCCGCCGAGGATCACAATTGGTGCCAGCAGTGACCAGAAACCGCGGGCAAGGGCGGTGCCGATGGTCGACATCGACCAGCCTTCATCCGCACCGTGATAGCCGCGCTTCCTGCAGATGATGTAGTTCATGATCAGGAGGCTGCCGGCCATGAGAAGGCCCGGGAAGACACCGGCGACGAACAGTTTCGGGATCGAGACCGACTTGAAGACGCCGAATTTTTCGACGGCTTCCGGCGGGGCCTGCAGACCGAGGGCTGCGATACCGAAGATCACCATCGGGATCGAGGGCGGAATGATGATGCCGAGGCTGCCGCCGGATGCGGTGACGGCGGAGGCATAGCTCCGATCATAGCCATTCTTGATCATCGCCGGGATCATCAGGAGACCGACGGCGGCGGTGGTCGCCGGACCCGAGCCGGAGATGGCGCCGAAAAACAGGCACGCGAATATCGTGGCCGCTCCGATGCCGCCGGTGAACGGGCCGGCGAAGCTCTCGGCCAGCGCCACCAGCCGCTTGGAGATGCCGGCGGCTTCCATCAGGGCGCCTGCGAGGATGAAGGCGGGCAGTGCCATCAAGGGGAAGGAACCGACCGAGGTAAACGCGATCTGGACGAACTTGATCGGATCTTCGCCGAGATACATGAAGGACGCGAGAGCGGCGATGCCGAGCGCCACGGTGATCGGTGCGCCGATCAAGAGTAGGACGAGAAATGCGCCGAACAGGATGTAGACGACGGTGCTTTCCATGATCTGTTCCCCCGAGCTCTGGTAATGCCCGATGTTTCGTTATGGCTGAACGCCGCCTGTTACTTTGCTTCCTCGATCACCTGATCGAGTTCCTCCTTATCGGGATCGCGCACGTCGATGCCCTTAACCCAGCGGAGATAGTTCACCTGGATGATGCGGATCGTCATGAGCGCAAACGCGATCGGCAGGATCATGTAGAAATATTTCATCGGCACGCCGAGGGTCTGCGACTTCCAGAACAGGTTCATCTTGAAAAAGACAAAGTCGATGCTGAGCCAGACGAAATAGATGTTGAACAGAACCCAGAACAGATCAGCAATTGATTCCGAGACCTTCGCCACGATTTTCGGGAACGGCTTGAACTGAATAGTTACGCGGTTGTGAGCTGAGAGTCTGGCTGCGTAACTCGCCCCGAAGAACACGAACCAGACGAACATGTAGGTAGAGAGCTCTTCGATCCAGGAGATCGAGCGTCCGAAAACTTCACGCGAGACGATTTGGGCAAATAGGAGCGTAACGAAGGAGACGAGCAGGAAGCGGCAGACGTAACTTTCGATGTTCTCGAAGATGTGTTTGAGAATGGCCATCCGCCCCTCCTGTTTTTTGTTACTCGCCGCCCTGATTGCTGGGCGGCTTCGGTGTCCGGCACGATCGGCCGGACACCGTCTTGCTGCCCACCTGGAAACCCTGGCCACATACTGCTGATCCAAGTGATGGTGGCCAGAACTTCATGTGGTGGTTACACCGCCACTAGCTGCGGCCGAGGATGGACATCGCCGCGTCGAGTTTTTCCTTGCCCCCGATGCTGTCATAGAACTTCGGCCAGACCGCCTCGGTCGCTTTGGCAATCCAATCGGCCTCGTCGGGCTCGGTGATTTCCATGCCCTTGGCGACCAAGTCTTCCTTGATCGAGGCTTCGGAGTCGCGAAGGAACTGGGCGCTGTGCACGGTGGCCGCTTGCCCCGCTGCCAGCATCGCTTCCTGCATCGCAGGATCGAGGCTCTGGAATACGCCTTCGCTGATGATCAGCGGCTCGATCGAGAACACGTAGCAGATGTCAGTGACGTATTTCTGCACTTCGTAGAATTTCATCGAGTGTACGGTGAGGTAGGGATTATCCTGCCCGTCGACCACGCCCTGCTGCAGTGCCGTGAAGGTTTCGGACCAGGCCATCGGCGTCGGGTTGATGCCCCAGGCATTGTAGCTGTCGATCATGATCTCGTTCTTCGGTACCCGGATCACCAGGCCTTGCAGATCGTCAAGTGTCGCCACCGGCTTCTTGGAATTGGTGAGCACGCGACAGCCGGTGTAGGTCCAGCCGATGATGCGCACGCCGGCATCACGGATCGTGTTGTCAATCAGCTCCTGACCGACGTCGCTGTTGATTAGCTTTTCGGCGTCGTCGACGCCCTGAATGACGTAAGGCAGCGTGAAGATACCAACCGTCGGCGAGAACGGCGTGATGTTGTTGATCGCTAGGATCGACATGTCGAGCAGGCCCATCGAGGCGTCATTGACGGTGTTCTGCTCGCTGCCGAGCTGGCCGTTCAAAAAGAGCTCGGCGGTGTAGGCGCCGTCGGTCGCGGCTTCGAGTTCCTCGACGAACTTCTTGCCGAGCTCATGCTGAGCGGAACCCGCAGCATCGCCAACCGCAACTCGAAGGCTGGTCTGGGCGGATACGTCGATCGTGGTGCCCAACATCATAGTCAGCGCGATAGCTGCGCTGCCGATAAGCGTCTTATGGATATGCATCCTAGCCTCCATTGTTTGTTTGCAGCCCGCAAGCGCGGTGCTCTCTTTAACGCCACTTGGACGTGGAGGCTTTGTTGGTTGCGACGATGCCCGGAGTATCAAGCTCGCCGACCGGCAGCGCCTCCCTCATCTTCTTCTCAACCTATTCTTATCTTTTCGAAAGTGAAGCACATAGATCCAGAATAAGCCATTGATGGAACCAGATTTTATGACGATCAGCCGGTACTTCCGCCAAGCCATGCGATACCGACCAAGATCACCGCCCCAATAAACACGGTCTCAGCGAGGATCAGCGTGATCGCCTGACCGCCGACATCGAAGATGCGTTTCAGCGACGATTTCATCCCGACCGCCGCGATCGCGATCAACAGCGCCCAGCGCGACGCATCGCCCGCGAGCTTACTGACGGCCTCCGGTATGAGACCGAAGGAATTGAGTGCTACCAGCACGAGGAAACCGAAAACAAAACCCGGCACCAGCGGCGGACGGGCGCCTCCGGGATCCGCTTCGGTCGGCATCAAACGAATGGCAAGGGCGAATATCAGCACAATTGGCGCCAGCATGATCACCCTAATCAGTTTCACCAGGGTCGCCGTATCGCCGACCTCCTCCGAGACGGAAAAGCCAGCGCCGACCACCTGGGAGACGTCGTGAATGGTGCCGCCGAGAAAGATGCCGATCTCGCGGTCGTCGAGGGCAAACTGCTGGGCGATGATCGGGTAGATCACCATGGCGATGGTGCTGAGCACAGTCACGCCCATGACGGTGAACAGAAGATTGCGCTCGGAATGCTCGTTCTTCGGCAGAACCGCGGCAATCGCCATCGCTGCCGACGCGCCGCAGATTGCCACCGAACCGCCGGTGAGGAGTGCAAGCCGCCAGCCGCGTCCGAGCAGCCGCGCACCGAGCAGCCCGACCAGGATAGTCACAATCACCGAACCCACAACAAGCGCGATGGTCGCCGCCCCAAGATCGACTAGAAGACCAGCGCTGATGCGCATGCCGAGCAGAGCGACGCCGAGGCGCAGCACCGTTTTGGATGTGAAGTCGATGCCCGGCACACAACGCCCTTCTTCCGCGAGAAAGTGAAAGGCAATCCCGAGCAGCAGTGCCATGAGCATGGCGGGCACACCATAATGCTCGGATAGAAACTGCGCCGTCACTGCGACGGTCGTTGCAACAAAAAAGCCTGGTGCAAACTTTCGGGCGAGCTCGCCCAGGCTCTGCAGGTCGAACCTGCCGACTACAGCATCCATCAAACCCATCCTTGTCCGACGCGGATCTCGGTTACTAGCCTGAGCGTGACACCACCGTCCGTGTTTCAGGCGTGACGATCAGACTCCCGGTCCAAAGTCTGCGGCGCAAACCATTGGACCGGGCTCCTCAGCCAAGTTCAGCCAACCCCTGCCAGGGGTTGGGGCCGCATGTCGGATTTGCTAATGCCGGCAACCTGGACGGGGGTTTTCATCGCGTCGCGGCGGAAGGGTTCGCCGAGTTCCTGGTTCAGCACGACCTCGATGAAGGTGGTAACCCGGTTCTCCATCTGCTCCTTGACGGCGGTTCTGAGCGCCTCGGTCAGCGCATCCATCGTGCTGACCTGGACACCTTTGACGCCGCAGGCTTCCGCGACTTTGGCGTAATCGACGCCGACATTCAGCTCGGTGCCGACGAAGTTGTCGTCGAACCAGAGCGTGGTATTGCGCTTTTCCGCACCCCATTGGTAATTTCGGAAAATCACCATGGTGATCGGCTCCCACTCATTGCGCCCGCAGGCGGTCATCTCGTTCATCGAGATGCCGAAGGCGCCGTCGCCGGCAAAACCAACCACCGGCAGATCCGGCCGTCCGATCTTCGCGCCCAGGATCGAAGGCAGGCCGTAGCCGCAAGGGCCGAACAGGCCGGGCGCCAGATAGTGCCGCCCCTCCTCGAAGGTCGGATAGGCGTTGCCGATCGCGCAGTTGTTGCCGATGTCGGAGGAGATGATCGCGTTCTCGGGGAGTGCTGCCTGGATGGCGCGCCAGGCCTGACGCGGGCTCATGCGCTCGGGATCGCGATCGCGGGCGCGCTCGTTCCAGGTGACTCCGGGATCGTCATCCTCATGATCCATCGAGGTCAGCTCCTGCGCCCACCGTGACTTCGCCTGTGCAACCAGGTTCTTCCGGTCGTCACGCCCGGCATCGCCTGCTGTCTCCGACAGCTGATCGAGGATCTGCTCGGCGACCATACGGGCGTCGCCCTGGATGCCCACCGCGACTTTCTTGGTCAGGCCGATGCGGTCGGCATTGATGTCGACCTGGATGAGTTTTGCATCCTTCGGCCAGTATTCGGTCTGATAGGCCGGGAGCGACGAGAACGGGTTGAGCCTGGTGCCAAGTGCCAGCACCACGTCCGCCTTAGCGATCATCTCCATCGCCGCCTTCGAACCGTTATAGCCGAGCGGTCCACAGGAGAGCGGATGCGAGCCGGGGAAGGCGTCGTTGTGCTGGTAGTTGCAGCAGACCGGGGCTGACAAACGTTCGGCCAGCACTGCAGACGCCGGGATCGCGCCGGAGAGTACCACGCCTGCCCCGTTCAAGATCACCGGGAATTTGGCTGACGACAGCAGTTTCGCCGCTTCGCCGATGGCGTCGGCATCACCGCGCGGATGAGCGATGTTGACGATCTGGGGTAGTTCGATGTCGATCACCTGGGTCCAGAAATCGCGTGGCACGTTGATCTGCGCGGGCGCCGAACCACGACGCGCCTTCAGAATGACACGGTTCAAAACCTCCGCGATGCGCGTCGCATCACGCACCTCTTCCTGGTAGCAGACGCAGTCCTCGAACATCGCCATCTGCTTCATTTCCTGGAAACCGCCTTGGCCGATAGTCTTGTTGGCGGCCTGGGGCGTCACCAGAAGCAGCGGCGTATGGTTCCAGTAAGCGGTGATGATCGGGGTCACCATGTTGGTGATGCCGGGCCCATTCTGGGCGATCGCCATGGACATCCTGCCGGTGGTCCGGGTGTAGCCATCAGCGCTCATGCCGGCATTCACCTCATGAGCGCAGTCCCAGAACTTGATGCCAGCGGCCGGAAACAGGTCGGAGATCGGCATCATGGCCGAGCCGATAATCCCGAATGCATGCTCGATGCCGTGCATCTGCAGCACTTTAACGAACGCCTCTTCCGTGGTCATTTTCATTTGATGTCTCCTCTATTTCTCGAGTGTTATCGGCGGCTTCAGAGCCGTTCGTCGCGGACGTAGTACCAGACATACATGAAGCGCTGACCGAGCCTTCTGAACGGTGTCAGGATGCCGTGACTCGGGAGCGGCGATGTAAAGATCGGGAGGTCGAGTTCGCCACCCTTGCCGGCCACCATCTGCGCCATGCGTCGCCCGGCCTGCGCCGAATACATCACGCCGTTGCCGCCGTAACCCAGCGCGTAATAGATCGTTTGCTTGGGATCGGGCTGGAAGATCCTGGGCATCATGTCATGGCTGACGTCGACCCAGCCCCACCAGGAATAGTCGAGGTCGATGCCATTCAAGGCCGGGAATTTTCGAGACAGGCCTTCCTGCAGCAGCTGAAGATGCTTCGGATTTTCAGCGTCATCGCCGGTAACGGCGCTGCGGCCGCCGATCTGCACGCGACCGTCTGGCAGACAACGGTAGTAATGGCGAAGCGTTCGGGTATCGGTCAGAGGGGAACCGGTTTTAAAGCCGCAGGCCTCCTTCTCGTCATCCTCGAGCGGGCGCGTGACGACCGAGTTGGAGAGGATCGGCATCAGCCGGTGCTTCGTGAACTGGCTGAGCCCGGGTGGCGTATAGCCCGCGGTCGCAAGCGCAACGACCCGGGCTCGAACCGTGCCACCGGGTGTGGTCAAGTGGTGGACACCATTCACGGTCTTCCAGCCCATCACCGGGCTTGCCGGATGGATGGTTGCCCCGAGCTTCCGCGCAAGCTTCTGATAGCCGAAGGCGAGCTTCGCGGCATGGATGCCGATGCCGTCCGGTTCGATCATGGCGCCGGCAGCTTCCTGATCCTTCACATAATGCTCGTGCAGCTCATCCCGACCGATCACACGCGAACCATAGCCGAACACATCGTTCAGGAGTTTCGATTCCTTTTCGAGCTTCGGCATCATGCCCGGCTTATGGGCGATGTAGAAATGGCCACCATCCTGCGGATCACAGTCGATATCGTCCGATCCAATCAGGTCACGGAAGAGATCGAATGCCTCACAGATTTCGGCGTGCATTTTCTTGGCAACATCAACGCCCCAGCGCTCGATCCATTCCGAACGTTTCAACCGCCCGGACGAGATCTGCGCCTGACCGCCATTGCGTGTGGAGCATCCCCAGGCGACGGTGTTGGCTTCGAGCACAACGGCCTTGATGCCATGCTCCCTCGCAAGATGAATGGCCGTCGAAAGCCCGGTATAACCAGAGCCAACCACCACGACGTCGGCATCCATATCGCCGGACACTGGACCGTCGTCTTCAGGCGGTGTCCCCGCAGTCCCGATCCAGTAGGTTGGAGCGTAGTCGCGATTATGGCCTGGGCCGGCGTCGATCAGCGGGTCGTAACGGGGATCGTAGCTGGCTTTCGGCCAGTGTTTCGGGCGCAGATGGTTTGGCATCGCCTTGGTCCTTGCGCATCACGGTGATGAAAACAGGGAGCAGGTTCAGGCGGCGATGGCGGGACGCTGCTTCCTGAAAGCGCGCTTCATCGAGATCTTACCGCCTTCGAGCGAAAAGAGATCGACGCCCGCAGCCTCGATGCGCGAACCGTCGCTGCCGGTGCCGCGAAAGATCCATTCGGAGACAGCGAAATTGCCGTCGAGCCGGTGGCTCGTGGTCTCCCAATGGGCATCAGGGAAGCTTTCCCAGACGCCTGCAAATGCGGCGCGCACGGCCTCCCGACCGATGATCCGGGTGCCATGGACCTCGGCGCCACCGAGTGTCTCAAACACCACGTCGTCAGTCATGAAAGAGACCGCTCCATCGGCGTCATGCCGATTGAAGGCGTCGAACAGGGCGTTCAAATCGATCGTGTTACCGCTCATGCCATTCCCTCCAGATATTCGTTTGATAGGACGCCCCGGCTATCGATAGCTGAGCGCGTCCCCTGACAAGCCGAAGTTAGGACAGGCGGTCGCCATCCCTTAGATCCAGAGACGGCGCATCTATGGCTCCAGTGGACGTTTGATTGCCGAGATAGCGTGCTTCAGCCAGCGTTGGCCGCGATCCCACCGAGGATCTCGATGCCGGGCTCGATGCGGGTGATCGGGATGGAGGAGAATCCAAGGCGGCAGTAATGCTTGGGCGGTTGATCGCCGTGGAAAAACACATCGCCCGGCTCGATCAGCACACCTGCCTTCCGTGCTGTTATCGCCAATGCGCGGCTGTCCAAACCTTTTGAAGCCTTGGCCCAGACACTGGAACCGCCCGAGCCGTACGTGACGTCGAACGTCGGCAGGTGTCGCTCTAAGGCGGTGCGCATGGTCGCAGCGCGCTCCGCCAGCATATCGATGCTCTTACGCATCAAACGGTCGAAATGACCGAGCGCCAGAAACAAGGCGAGAGCGCGCTGGTTGTTGGTCGGTGGATGGCGGAGCATCAGCCGGCGAAGGGCACGCGCCTCGCGCATTATGGCGGGCGGACCGACGATATAGCCGACGCGCAGGCCAGGCGCTAGCGTCTTGGAAAGGCTGCCGACGTAGAGGACACGGCTGCTGCCGTCCATACCGCGCATCGCCGTGGATGCATCCTCCGTGAGGCCGAAATTACTCTCGAAATCATCCTCGATCAACAGTATGTCCCGGATCTCTGCAAGCTCCAGCAGACGCCGCCGGCGCTCGACGGGCAGGCGCACCCCGGTCGGGCATTGCCGGCTGGGTGTCAGGAACAGAAGGCGGCAGTCTTCGGATACGTCATCCGGATCGATGCCGTCCTTCGTCATTGGCAGCAGCTTTAGATCGGCCGACTTCAGCGAGAAAATGTTGCGTGCATCCGGATAGCCCGGATCCTCCATGCCGACCACCATGCCGGGACGCACCAGCAACTCCGCCAGGAGATAGAGTGCCTGCTGCGCGCCAAGCGTGATCATGATCTCGTCCGCGCCCGCCCAGATGCCGCGGCGCGGCAGCACGCGGGTCCGGATCTGCTCGACCAGTTCAGGATCGTCACCGTCGACCAGATCGGGTGCCCATGCGCGGATTTCGAGCACACTCAACGCCTGGCGCGCGCATTCTCGCCAGTCATTGATCGGAAACAGGGTCGGATCGGACTGGCCATAAAGAAACGGATATGGAAAGTTCAGCCAGTCCAGTGGTTTGTCGATGTTGCGCTGGCGGCTCGGCGTCATGGCCAGATGCCGGCTCCAATCGACTGTTGGCCCTGGCGCTGCCTTGTCCGTCAGATCGGCACAGGGCAGTCTGTCACTTGATGGCTTCACGAAATAACCGCTGCGCTCACGCGCTTCGAGCACCTCTTCATCGACAAGCTGCTGATAGGCGAGCAGCACCGTGTTGCGGGCGACGCCGAGATTCTTCGCGAGCTGCCGGCTGGAGGGCAGGGGCGTATCGGCGCCAAGCCAGCCCTCCCCGATCGCGCTGATCACCATCTCGCGCAGCCGTGCCTGCAACGGCCGGCCGCTGGTGACGGTCCGCACGAACAATCGATCCCACGACGCTTGGTCAATGCGACGTGCCACCACTTCCCCCTGATCTCTTGCTTTTCGTCTGAAGCGATTATCTCCGATCTGTCGCGCCTGCGTCAATCACACTGTGCCGATCGGTTGTACCGAACTGGCCCTACGGGTGTCGGAGAGCATGATTTAGCCTTCCATTATGATAGATTTTGGGAAGTCGATCTCATGAACCCATTCGACAACATACTGCTGCGCGCCAAAAACGATCCCCGTCACATTGTCCTGGCCGAAGGCGAAGATTCCCGCGTGATCGATGGCGCATTGAGCGCAGTCGACGCCGGAATCGCCCGCGTCACCCTGCTCGGCCGAGAGACAGTAATCCTGGAATCGCTTAAGAAACGGGGCGCGCATGATCTCCCCGTCGGCATCGTGGATCCGGCAACGTCGCCGCTAAAGGAGCCGTTTGCGGAAGAGTTGGAAAAGCTCCGTCGGCACAAAGGTGTCGATCTCGCCAAAGCGCGAAAAATCCTCGAAGATCCCCTCTATTTCGCCGCCGTCATGGTTCGCCTTGGCGAAGCCGAAGGCTCGATCGGCGGGGCGGTCGCGACCACGGGCGACACCGTGCGCGCAGCCATCCAGGTGATCGGCATCGATTCCCGCTACTGTTTGATATCGAGCTATTTCCTGATGTTGCTGGGAGCGCCCCACGACCACGATCTCGCCGATGCGATGGTGTTTGCCGATTGCGCTCTGGTGGTCGATCCAGATGCCGAGGCCCTGGCCCAAATTGCGCTGGCCACGGCCGACAGCGCCGCGACCATGGTCGGCCTCGACCCGCGCATTGCCATGCTGTCCTTCTCGACTAGCGGAAGCGCCAGCCATCCCCTGGTAGAGAAGGTGATCGAAGCTACCCGGCTTGCCCGGAAGGAACGCCCCGATCTTGCGATAGAGGGCGACGTCCAGCTTGACGCCGCGCTCGTCCCCGCCATCAGTGCACGCAAAGTTAAGAACTCAGCGATCGACGGCCGCGCCAACGTCCTGATCTTCCCCAGCCTCGAAGCCGCCAACATCGGCTATAAGATTGCGGAACGGCTGGGTGGGGCTAGGGCGATCGGCCCGGTCCTCCAAGGTCTGGCCCGCCCCGCCAACGATCTGTCCCGCGGCTGCAGCGCCGATGACGTTTTTCGACTCATCGCGATAACATCGGTGCAGGCGCAGGCGATCGAAGAGGCTTAGCCTGCGAGAATGACCAAGGGTGTTCCATCCAAGATGATCCCGTAGGCCTGACTGTAAATCGAGCTCGCCCTAGAGCCTGCTGCTTGGCTCTCGCCAAGCTGCTATGAGAGCCGAGCTTGTCAAGATCGAGATCGGCGCCAGGCTAGAGAACATCGACACACCGGCTCCACTGATGCATCCGAAGATGGCGGGCTACTATCGTGAACAGGTATCAAGGTTACGCAACGCGCTGAATGAGCTTGGTGACAGTAATGCGGCCACCGACGTCCTGCGGACGTTGATCGATCGGATCGAGCTGAAGCCGGTCAAGATCGAAGGCAAGAAGTCGCTGACGATCGATCTGCATGGCCATCTCGCTGGGATTTTGTCCTTGGCAAACAAGGACAAAGCGGGGATCGGAGGCGACGTTGCAGAAAAGTGCACAGCGATGATTGCGGAGGAGCGATACCAACAATACATGCTGGGACTGTTTGGGGCGGTGGCGTAACGGTCGATGTTCATCTGGCTAATGCCAGAGCGTCTTCCGCATCCGTGGCCTAATTGCTCAACATCGCCATGATCTTCTTGAAGAACTCTCTCTCCGGATCGACCAGGACATTGATCTCGTCGAAATGGTCGACGTCGGGGACAACATAGAGATCGATCTTGCGTTGGTCGGTCGCGAAGGCGTCCTGATACATGAGGGCCTGCCGGTGGAACTCGGCCGTTTCCCTGCCGCCGACCACGAGCAGCTGCGGCGCATCGGTAGCGGGCGGGTGGTTGAGCATGGGGCTTTCGGCAGCGGCCTCTTCGGCGTCCATGCGGACATTGTCGTTGAGAGAGGTGAGGCGCACCGGTTCGAGCAAGCTCAAAGGGGAGATCGGGATGCCGCTTTGGATCAGTGTTTTCGGCAGATCCGCGCCGTAGACAGGCCAATCTGTGCCCATCATCATCTCGGTGATATGGCCGCCAGCGGAGTGGCCCATGACGGTGATGCGCTCGCGATTGATCCCGAGTTCGGCTGCGTTGTTCCAGAGATAAGCGAGTGCTTCCCGTGCCTCCTCGGAGATCTGAGTGATGGTCACGGACGGGCAGAGATCATAGCCAATAATGGCGACATTCACCCCATGCTCCGTGAAGGGGACGGCAAGGAAGCTGTAGATCGATTTGTCGCCGCGTTGCCAATAGCCGCCATGGAAATAGACGATAAGCGGTGCTGCAGGATCGCCGGAGGTAAAGAGATCAAGCTTCTGTTTCTCGCCGTCGCCATAACGAACATCGATCTTGCCGGATAGTCTTTTGCGCGCCTGCTCGCTTCGGATGGTCCAATCCGGGATGACCGTCACATCGTAGTCGGGTCGGCCGGCGCGCAGATTGTATTGCTTTTCGAGTTCCTCAGCGGAGAGCTGTTGATGACTGGTGATGGGATCAGACATGATGGTCTCTTTCCGTCAGGTTTCGACGTCCGGTGTGAAGAAGGCGCCACGGCAAAAGCCCAGCGGCTGGTGTTCGCTCTGGCCATAGCTGACGACGGCGCCAAGCAGGATGACATGATCGCCGGCATCAATCTTCCGGTCTGCGGCGCATTCGAGCCAGGCGGCGGTTTCCGGCAGCAACGGCGTGCTCGCCTCGCCGTGGGCCCAAGCAACAGTGGCGAAGCGATCAGGTGCCGGGCTCGCGAAATGCTGCGCCAGGCTCCTCTGCCCGGCGGCGAGGATGTTCACAGAGAACCGGGCCGTTTCGGCAAAAACCGGCCAGGCACGACCACGTCGATCGAGGCAGACGAGAATCAAAGGCGGATCGAGCGAAACTGAAGAAAAGGAGTTCGCGGTCAAGCCCCATGGCTCGCCGTCGACGTCAAACGCGGCGACGATGGTGACGCCGGTGGGGAAGTTGCCGAGGGTCTTTCGATAAGCCGATGTCTCCATATCAGCGCGCCCACTCTTCACCCGAGCGGCGCTCGATCTCTCGCCACTCGCTCGGATTGGTGCCGAAGAAGCGCATGACATGCTTTTGATAGGCCGGTCGTTCCGAGAGACGCGCATACCAGGCTTCCATGTGAGGAAGCGGGGGGCGCTCGACGGCGATGTTGAAATAGCGATAGGCAACGGCCCCGAGCGGAATGTCACCCATGGAGAAGATGTCGCCGGCGACAAAGGAGCGGTCGGCGAGGTGAGCATCGAGTATGGCGAGTAGCTTGCCCGCAACCTCAGCCTTCTTCGCCACCATTCCCATGTCGCGTTTTTCGGGCTCGGTACGCACCATGTCCCAAAAGAGCGGAAAGACCGCAGGAAAAGCGCGCGTGCTACACCACTCCATCCACTGATCGGCATTTCCACGCGTCCGAGCGTCCTTTGGACAGAGCGTACCGAGGCCGTAGCGATGGGAGAGATAACGGACGATGGCATGGGACTCCCAAAGGACGAAGCCGTCGTCGCGGATCGTCGGGATCAGCCGGTTCGGATTGAGTTGCTCATATTCCTCGGTGTCGAGCACGCCGAAGCTGCCGCCCGCCAGATTGAGCTTGAAGTCGAGGCCGAGTTCGGCTGCGGTCCAGATCACCGGAATGACGTTTGAGGAGTAAGGTCGTCCCCAGATCTCCAGCATCTTTTCGTCCTTATGCTCTCTCGTGTTGAAACCGAGGCATCACATCGCTGGCCAACCGCTCCCAGCTCGCCCGAATCTTCTCATACGGCACACCCGGAAACTGCTGCAGCGCCACCAGATGGTCGAAGCCGATGGCTGCATTGGCCTCCTCGATGCGCTCGGTGACGTAATCAGCGGTGCCGACCCAGATGATCCGGTGCTTTTGCAGGAAATCGAACCAGTCGAGCTCGCGATCCCCGCCGTCGAGGTCAGCCCCCTCCTCGAGATACATTTTTCGCGACCACTCGCCAGCAGGCCGCGAGCCGCAGAGAAATTCATAGTAGCCGTTGATCGCATCACGCACGTCGGCGGCCGCAATCTCCATGGTCTCGGCGACATAGAGCGAGGTGCAGATGCCGACCCCCTGACCAAGTTTTTTGTCACGTTCGCCAGCGACGATTCGGGCGTTACGATAAGGCTCCCAGCAGGCACGGATACGGCCGAAGGGTGCTGCCATCGAGACCACATGCAGCCCGTTGGCACCGGCATAGTCGAAGGTCGGCGGCGCGTTCGACATCAGCCAAACGGGTGGATGCGGCACCTGCACCGGCCGTGGGTGAACGTACATTGCCCGATACTCGCCGTCGGCCCCATGATAGCGGGGATCGAGCGGTTGGAAAAATCGATTGTTCTCCTTCCACCCAGGGACGGGGAATTCATAGAATTCGCCTTTGTGGGTGAAAGCATCCTCGGCCCAGGCCTTCAGAATGATGTCCAGACACTCCCTGAACAGACGATAGCTTTTCTCGTTGTCGCGTCGATCGGCATCAGGGTTGAACTGGATCGTGGCGCGCTCGTTGATGCCCTTACCGACGCCGAAATCGACACGTCCGCCGGAGAGGTTGTCGAGCATGGCGATGTCCTCTGCCACCCTGAGCGGATGCCAATCGGGGAGCACAACGGGACTAGTGCCGACGCGCAGGCGTCGGGTGCGAGCGGCAATGTCCGAACATATCAGGATCGGATTGGGCGGTGCGTTCAGATAGCCGTTATGCGCGAAATGGTGTTCGGTAAACCAGCAGGTGGTGAAGCCGGCTTCCTCGGCGAGCACCGCTTGATCGCGGAACATAGCGAGTGTGCGTTCCCAGGGAATCGTCTCGCCGGGATTGAAGAACGGAATGATATCGAAGCGCATACCGACCTTCCACTATTGTTTAAATTTCTCTCCCTCATTGACTCATAGTTTAATTCAGATAAAAAATTCAACTCAATTCTTGATCAAATGTAAGTCGAAGCCCGAATGATGTCGAAGCACGCACGGTCCGATGGATGAAAGTCAGGGTATCGGTGCTGAAATCCGTGAAGTCCGCAAAGCCCGTGATCTGACGCTGAAGGACCTCTCCGCCCAGGTGGACTGCTCGATCGCCTATCTCAGCCGGATCGAGCGTGGAGCGGCACGGATCTCGGTCGATCTTCTGGAGCAGATCAGTGCCGCGCTCGACGTCGATCCAAAATGGTTTTTTCCTGATCGCGGCGGCAGCGGACCGCTGGAGCGCGCCCATGTCGTCAGGAAGGATAAGCGCCGGCCGCTGAGCAATATGTACTCACGCAGTACCGAGGAACTGGGATTTGAGGACGAGCTCCTCTCCAGCAGCCTGGATGGCGGTTTCTACCTCCTGATCTCACGCTTCCCAGCAGCATCTGGCCCCAATGGGTCACCGCTCGACGGCTATGCCTTCGAAGGCGAACAGCACGGCATCGTGCTCGAAGGCGAGATCCTTCTTCTCCTGGACGATGAACGAATTACCCTCAAGAAGGGCGACAGCTTCTCCTATCCATCAACCATCCCACACCGCTTTCGCAATAACAGCCAATCCGAAGCCGTCATGGTCTGGGCGATGGCGCCCGTCCGCATCAGCTGGTGATCATCAACATGAGAAAAGCCACGACGTCGTCGACGGCCTGGGGCGGATCAGCAAGGTTCTGACACATGTCGACGCCAACCTCGATGCCACGCCTGCCGGCCTCTTCCAGCACCTCGCCTCCGACTGGGAGGACATGCTCGGTCTGATGAAGGAGTATCTGCCCTTCCTGAGTTAGAGTTGCGAGAGACGGTATTGACGCAGGACGTCAACCAGCATTTTTGCGCCTCGATGTCGTTGTGCTCGATGGTCGGCGACCGCCTGGTCAACACCGCCGCCAGCGATGAGATCGATCAGCTTTCGATGTTGCTTGGCGGACTTCAACAAACAGTCCGGTTGGAGCAGGCGAATCGCAACGAAGTGCGCCCGCTGCGCAAGGTCGCGATGAAGAAGGCCGACGTCGCGCAGCCGTTTGTTTGGATTCAACGCCAAAAGCCCTCTATGAAAAGCTTCATCCGACAAGATCCACGCTTCCCGCTGATCGGTCTCCGCGGCCATGATCATGCGTTCGGCAGCACCAACTAGCTTGCCGAGCTGATCGACGGACGGCCTTTGCATGGTCAAAAGGCGGACGGCTTCGATTTCGACGGCAGAGATAACTTGGTAGATTGCCGTCAGGTCGTCGGCTGACAGCTTGACGATCTGAACACCGCGTTTCGGAACGATCTTCACGATGCCCTCCGTCTGCAGGCGAAGGAGCGCCTCGCGGATGGGGGTGCGGCCAAAGTCGAGGACGTCGACGAGGCTGTTCGCATCGATTTGATCTGCAGGATCGATCTCGCCGGAGATGATCATGGCCTTCAGCCGGAGATAGGCGCCAACCGTCTGTGAGACTTTCGGCTGCATATCTTCTGGCGCCGTGGACGGCTTCCTTGCCCCCCCCTGAAATGACGCTTTTGCCATGACCGCGCGACCTTTCGGCAAAAAAGAAGCCCTTGACGAATAGAAACATATTTTGAAATATATTTCCAACCCGATACATTGGAGACGGTCATTCGGCATGACAATGCCCAGGCGGGCCAGGCACCGGCAGGAAGTTACGAGATCGCCGTCGTTCCGGGCGATGGTGTTGGGCCGGAGGTCAGCAGCGCTGCCACGCAGGTTCTGAAGCAGGCGATCGGAAGCGATGTTGCGATCAATTTCAAGTCCTATGAAGCCGGTGCCGAATGCTATGTCAGATTCGGTGATGCCTTTCCAAGGGAAACCCTTGAAGCCTGCAAAGCCGCCCATGCCGTTCTCCACGGCGCCGCCGGTCTGCCCGATGTGCTCTATCCCGACGGCACCGAGGCCGGACAGGACTTTTCCATGCAGATCAGGGCCGCCCTCGATCTCTATGCCAACATCCGTCCGATCAGGCTTATGCATGGCGCCCCGCGCCGCCTGACAGCCATCGAGCCCGGCCAGATGGATTTCACCATCGTCCGCGAAAACACCGAAGGTCTGTATGCCGCCCGCAGCGGCGGTAATCTGCTGCGCGACGAGATTGCGACCGATACGCTGGTGATGACGCGCAAGGGCATCGAGCGGATCGTGCGCCGCGCGGCGGAGATGGCGTCAAACGGCAACGGCGCACCGGCAGATGGCGTCAAGCGCATTACCGTTGTCGACAAAGCGAATGTGCTGCGCAGCTACGCCTTCTTCCGAAAGGTCGCTGACGAGGTGCTTGCCGACTATCCCGACCTCGAGGTCGATCACGTCATCGTCGATGCCATGACCGTGCACATGATCGAGCGTCCCGAACGGCTCGACGTGGTCGTCTGCGAGAACATCTTCGGCGACATTCTATCGGATCTTGGCGCCGCCATGATGGGCGGCTTGGGGCTGGCGCCGTCGGGCGAAACCGGGGATCAGCACGGCATGTTCCAGGGCTCCCATGGCTCAGCGCCAGATATCGCCAGCAAAGGGCTGGCCAACCCCATTGCCTGCATCTTGTCTGGCGCGATCATGTTGGACTGGCTCGGTGACCGCCATTGCGACCAGCGCCTGACATCGGCCGCCGAGCGGATCCGCTCAGCGACGGAGATGGTCCTTACCGCGGATCGACTTGTCACGCCCGATATTGGTGGCGATGGCTCGACATCCTCTTGTGTGGACGCGATCTGCAAGGCGCTCGGCTGAGGCGATAAGGGAACGGGAGCAGCGGTTCATGTTTGATCTAATCAGCGCGCAGCGGGTCGCCGAAACCGACCTGCGTCTACCGCCCATGGGCCAGGGCTGCGGCACGCTCGGCGATCCGGACGAGATCATATCGGAGGAACAGGCGCAGCAAACGCTGCAAGCCGCTTGGGATGGCGGCCTTCGCTACTTCGATACCGCACCCTGGTACGGCAACACCAAGAGTGAGCATCGCGTCGGCCACTTGCTTCGCCAGCAGCCGAGGGATGATTTCGTCATCACGACCAAGGTTGGGCGCGTCTACAGCCGTCCGGAGGAGCCGGAAAACTTCGATCAATCGCCTTGGATGAAGCGCTGGCGGGGCGGCCTGCCCTTCGATCTACGCTTCGACTACACAGCCGACGGCATTCTTCGCTCCTACGAAGACAGCCTCATGCGCCTCGGCCTGAACAGGGTGGACGCACTGGCGATCCATGACCTTGATCTCAAGCATCAGAAGACCGAGGCCAAGGTTCTAAACGCACTGGACGACTTGTCGGAAGGTGGCGGTTATCGGGTGCTAAGCGATTTGAAGTCTTCCGGCGAGATCAAGGCCATCGGCGTCGGCATCAACCACATCGGCATGATCAAGCTGTTCCTTGAGCGATTCGAGATCGACTATTTCCTCGTCGCTATGCCCTACACGCTGCTGGACCAGCCGGCCCTCGATGGAGACTTCGCTCTCTGCGCGGAGCGTAAGGCGAGCGTGGTGATTGGCGCCGTCTTCGCCTCCGGTATTCTCGCAACCGGCGCAACTGAAAACGCGTCTTACGCCTATCAGAAGGCGGATCCAGATGTTCTGGAAAAGGTTCGCGACATCGAGCGGGTCTGTGCCGCGTTCGAGGTCCCGCTGCGCGCAGCGGCAATGCAGTTTCCCCTCGCGCATCCGCTGGTCACCTCTGTCATTCCCGGCGCCAATTCGCCGGGTCAGGTGAAACAGAACATCGACGCGCTTAACCACCCCATCCCTGACGCGTTCTGGCTAATGCTTCGAGCTAAAGGGCTGATCAGAGAGGAGGTGCCGCTTGCGATTCGTCGAGATGCCAACGCTTGAAGCCTCGGGGGCCCGAAGCGGTTCGACACCGTCCGTACTCTCTTCATCCCAGACCTGACAACACAAGATGGGCATTTCGTCATGACAATCGATGTAGGTCAAAAAATTCCCAATGTTGAACTCTTCATCCTGGAAGACGGCGGCCCGAAGGCCGTGTCGACCGATGCGCTGTTCGGCGGCAAGCGCGTCGCCTTGTTCGGTGTGCCGGGCGCCTTCACGCGCACCTGCTCCGCTAAGCATCTGCCGGGCTTCGTGCAGCATGCCGACGCCTTGAAGGCGGCGGGCATCGACGAGGTGATGTGCCTTTCGACCAACGACGTGTTCGTGCTGGACGCATGGGGGCGAGCCCATGACGCCGACGGCAAGGTCGTCATGGTCAGCGATGGCCTTTTGAGCTTCACACGTGCCGCGGGGCTGGAGGTGATGCTGCGTGACAACGGCTTCGGTCAACGCTGCAGGCGCTTCTCGACAATCGTGGATAATGGCGTGGTCGCCAGCTTCCATACCGAGAAGCCCGGCGAGTTCGGTGAGACGAGCGCCGAGACATTGCTTGGCGGTCTTTCCGGTGCGTGATCCGTTTCAAGGCATTTGGAGAACGGCATGAGCAGAGAGAGTATTTACAGCGCCGGCAATGTGGCGGTGATTACGGGTGCAGCGCTCGGCATCGGCAGGTCGATGGCCTTGCGTTGCGCAGAGACCGGCATGTCGGTCGTGATGGCTGATCTCGAAAGCGACGACTTCGAGGCCTCTCTCGAGAACGTTCGCGACGTCGCCAAAGGAGGATCGGAGACGGTTCTCGGCATCGTCACCGATGTTGCCGATCCGGAGCAGATCACCAGGCTGAAAACGGTGACGCTCGATACCTTTGGCAAGGTGGATTTCCTGGCCAACAATGCGGCGACACGGATCGGGCGGGGCATTGACGCTGACCTTGCCGAGTGGCGCAGCGCCATCGACGTCAATCTCTTCGGGCCGATTCTCGGCGTGCGTGCCTTCCTGCCGGCATTGCTCGACAATCCCGGCCCCGGCGCGATTGTCAATGTCGGCTCGAAACAGGGGATCACCAACCCGCCCGGCCACCCGATCTACAATATGTCGAAATCCGCGCTCAAGGCCTACACCGAATCCTTGCAGCACACCCTGCGCAATCATCCCGACAATCAGGGCGAGCACCGCGTGACGTCGCATCTGCTGGTCCCTGGCTGGACCACCACCGGCAAGGCGGAGCACAAGCCGGGCGCCTGGCTCCCGGAACAGGTGGTCGACATGATGCTCAACGCCATCGCGGAGGACAGCTTCTACATCATCTGCCCAGACGATGAGGTCAGCTCAGAAATGGACCGGGAGCGAATCCTCTGGGGTTCAAAGGACATTACGGAAAACCGCCCACCGCTGTCACGCTGGCATCCCGACTTCGCCGACATCGCGAAATCAGCCTGCTCATGAAGAGGCGCGCGACCTGTGTTTGGATGCGGTCGCAGGACATATCTTAGATCTCGACTTCAGGAAGGTTCTGCCAAGGCGCTGTGCAAGGTCTTGCCTCGATCGGTGTCCAGAAAGCCGCGGCGAGCGACCAGCCAGTATCCGCGATCGGAAACGAGAGGTGTGTCGTGAAGGGCGACCAGGCTACCGCCTTCCATCAGGATCGTCACGACACCTTTCCAGGCAAGCGCGATGCCTTGACCGGCTAAGGCCTGGTGGATAGCCAGGCCATGGTTGGTGACAGTGACGGCGCGGTCGATCTTTTTCGTCTCTCGAGCAAAGCGATCTCGCCAATCCTCCCAGCTGTACCAACGCCGTCTTGGGTCTTCGAGATGGATGAGCGGTCCATGCTGGATCAGTTCCACCGGCGTAATACTGCCAAGTTCGTTGGCTACCGACGGCGAGGCGATGGGAACGACTTCCTCCGGAATAAGCAGCTCGGCGTCGGCTCCAGGCCAGATGCCGCGTCCGAACAGAATGGCGCAATCCACATCCGCCAGCACGATCTCCTCATCACGATCGGCGGTGACGATTCGGACGGAGATGTCAGGCGCCTGCTCGCGCAGTCGGGCAAGGCGTGGCGAGATCCAATAAGCGGCTATGCCAGAATAAGTGGCGAGCGTCACATCGTTCATTGAGGCCGCCCGGCGGATAGAACGACTTGCCTCGACAATGCTGAAAAAAGCCGGTGCGATCGCAGCATAGAGCGTGTCGGCTTCTTCGGTCGCGTGAATGATCGATCCACGCTTTTCGAAAAGTTCGATGCCGAGATCGCGTTCCAGCAATCGGATCTGGTGACTGATCGCCGGCTGGCCGACATTGAGCGTACTGGCAGCGCGCGTGAAGCTGCGCAGGCGATAACACGCCTCGAAGGCGCGGAGTGCCTTTAACGGCGGCAGATCACGCATGTCATCATCGATTTTTTTGATAACATCATGAATCTATTAAGCCTTCGCAAGGCCGATCAGCAAGATCATATTGCGCTTTAAGAATAAGAAAAAACGGTGGGACGACTAAGAAAAATCGGTGGGGGCTCATGCTGCGATTCATGCATACCGTCGTGATGGACCGGCTCTGGGTCGTCTTTCTGTCGGGCATTCTAGTAGCCTGGATGACCCTCTTCACGCTCGCCCTCGGACATCCTGCAGGGCCGGTGCTGGGTGCCCTGTCACCAGCTTTCGACGCCGATTTCTGGCGTTCGATCTGTGCCGTGACGCCTGCCGGCGAGCCGATGGGCCGACTTATTCTCATGTGGGGTTTGATGGCGGTCACGATGATGGCGCCGACGGCTGTGCCGGCGATCATCGCCTACCGGCAGCTCACCAAACAGCATCGCATGGCCAAGGCCGGCGTCGCCGCGTTTGTCGGCGGCTATCTTGCCGTCTGGCTCGCCTTTGCCGTGATTGCAGCGGGCGCACAATATGCTCTTTCAGCGTCATCACTGCTCTCACCGCATGGCGTCAGCGTCTCGGTTTGGCTGACGACGGTCTTGCTAATGGCGGCCGGGCTCTATCAGTTCAGCGACCTCAAGTCGGCATGCCTCAGCCACTGCCGGGCACCGTTGAGTTTTTTCATGAGCCATTGGCGTGCCGGCTCATCCGGCGCGTTTCGGATGGGCCTTCAGCATGGGGCAGTCTGTGTCGGCTGCTGCTGGGCGCTGATGCTGCTCGCCTTCGTCGGCGGCACCATGAATTTGATCTGGATGGGCGGCGCCATGGTCCTGATGCTGCTCGAGAAATTGCCGGAAATCGGAAAACCGCTGACTCATCCGATCGGCATTGGCTTGATCCTCGCCGGCCTGATGGTCATGGCGCGCGCAATCGCTTTCATCTGAGAGGAGACGACATGGCCTGGTCTCTCAAAGGCGAATTGATCCTGAACTGCAATTGCACCGTTTTTTGTCCCTGCGTCGTCTCGCTCGGCAAGCATCCGCCGACCGAAGGCTACTGCCAGGCGTGGCTTGGGGTTCGGATCGACGAGGGTGACGCCAACGGCGAAGACCTGTCCGGGCTCAATGTCGGCATGGTGCTGGACATTCCCGGCAATATGGGCCGCGGCAATTGGACGGTCGGCGCCTTCATCGATGAGCGCGCATCGGACGACGCCTATGAGGCACTGGTCGATATCTTTTCCGGCCAGCGGCGCGGCACAACCGGCCTGTTCTCGATGCTGGTCAGCACCTTCCTCGGCGCCGAGCGAGCACCTGTCACATTCGCAACCGAGGGGAAGAAACGGCGACTGACTGTGGCAAAGAAAATCATCGGCGAAATCGAGCCAATTACCGGTGAAGATGCGGAGACCGAGGTCAAAGTTGTTAACACGCGATACTGGATGGGTCCCGACATTACGATCGCCAGCGCTAACCAGGGACGTGTTCGCGCCTTCGGCCGCGTCTGGGACTTTGAAGGTCGAAGTGCGGAGATCTGCCAGGTCGACTGGAGGGGATAGAGAGATGTCGATGTCATTCCAAGCCGAGCCGTCTTCGCTGGACGCGCTCACCAATCATGCGGACTTTGGCTTCTTCCTCGATGCCACCAATGAGAACCATCCCTTGGCGGCCTATCTCGACGAGATAGAGCAGGTCGAGACGGCAAACATGCCGCTCCTCTCGTTGAACAATCGGGTCAGGCGCACACCCTTTACCCGCAGAGTAGAGGCCCATGGGGTCAAGAGCTATTCCGTTTACAATCACATGCTCCTTCCGACCGTTTTCAACTCGATGGAAGCCGATTATCATCATCTGAAACGCAACGTGCAGGTCTGGGACGTCTCTTGCGAGCGCCAAGTGGCCGTACGCGGTCCCGACGCCACAAAGCTGGTCCAGAAGCTGACACCGCGAGATCTCTCCAAGCTGAAGATCGGGCAGTGCTATTATACGCCAATGGTCGATGCCCAAGGCGGGATGCTCAATGACCCGCTGACCCTGAAGCTCGCCGATGATCACTATTGGATTTCGATCGCCGACTCTGATCTCAGGCTTTGGATCGAAGGGATCGCGAACGCCCTTGGCCTTGATGTCCGGGTTGACGAGCCGGACGTCTCGCCGCTCGCAGTGCAGGGTCCAAAGTCGGACGACCTGATGGCCCAGGTGTTCGGCGATGAGATCAGGGACATCAGCTTCTTCCGTTTTCGCGTCCTGCCGTTCGAAGGGCGGGAGCTGATCGTCGCCCGTTCCGGCTATTCCAAGCAAGGCGGATTTGAAATCTATGTCGACAGCGAGGAGGTTGCTGAGCCGCTTTGGGATGCGCTCTTCGCGCGCGGCCGGGATCTAAACGTGCGTGCAGGCTGCCCGAACGGGATTGAACGGATCGAAGGTGGTCTCTTGTCCTATGGCGCGGATATCACCCGCGCCGACACGCCCTTTGAATGCGGCCTCGGCAAATTCTGCGCTCAAGTCGATGACATCGATTGCATCGGCCGGGACGCGCTTCGCCGTGCTCACGCGGAAGGGCTTCATCGACAGATCCGCGGGCTCATGATCGACGGCGATCCGATCACGGCCTGCCGGGAACGCTGGATGGTTTCCGCGAATGGCAACGCGATCGGCGATGTCAGATCGGCGGTCTGGTCACCCGACCTCGGTGTCAACATCGCTATCTCGATGATCGAGGCTTCGCATTGGGAAACGGATACGCATGTCGAAGTGAGCACGTCGGACGGCCAGCGCATGGCAACGGTGTGTGCGTTGCCTTTCATTTAAGAGAGCAAGTTCGGGGAAGCAAATAGTGTCGAGACAGGACTTCGACGGGATGGTAAAGGTAACGGCCAATGCGGGCTGCGATCAAAGCGCGCCAAGGTGTCAGGTTTCCGGTGACCGAGGAGGTGCGTGTCGTCGATGTCGTGACCCGAAAGCCGGTTGCGGGCGACGTCGCCGTGGTTCATCCCGACGGCTATATCGAAATCAAGGATCGGCTCAAGGCCGTGATCATCTCGGGCGGTGAAAACATCTCCTCGGTCGACGTCGAAAACATGCTCTGTCGGCATCCAGCGATCGCCGCAGGTGCTGTGGTGGCTCGGCCCGATGAACAATGGGGCGAAACGCCATCTGCCTTCGTCGAATTGAAACCGGGCATGGCCGCGAGCGAAGACGAGATCATCGCCCATTGCCGACATCATCTCGCCGGGTTCAAGATGCCCAGGCATGTGGTCTTCGGCGACCGGCAAGATCCAGAAATTCCTGCTGCGACAGCAGATCTATGATCACGAAACAGAGCGCTCGGTCGGGAGTTCATCGCGACTGACGTCATCAAGGAAGGCATACCCATGTTCAAAGCGCTCATCATCGACAAGGCCGAAGACGGAACCGTCACCCAAGCCGTCGAGATTCTCGATGACGACCGCCTGCCTGCCGACGGCGATGTTACCGTCGCGGTCGAGTATTCGACGGTGAATTACAAGGATGGTCTTTGCATTGGCGGCAAGGGGGGGCTTGTTCGGAACTTTCCGCATGTACCGGGCGTCGATTTCGCCGGTACAGTCGAGACATCCGACGACCAGCGCTACAAGCTCGGCGACAAGGTGGTGCTGACCGGCTGGCGGGTCGGTGAGGTCTGGTGGGGCGGCTATGCGCAAAAGGCGCGGGTCAAGGCCGATTGGCTGGTCGGCCTTCCCGAAGGACTGACCACCCGCCAGGCGATGGCGGTCGGCACCGCGGGCTTCACGGCAATGCTGGCAATCATGGCACTCGAAGATCACGGCCTGAAGCCGGATGCCGGCCCCGTTCTGGTGACCGGCGCTGCCGGCGGGGTCGGCTCGGTCGCAACCGCGATCCTCGCCAGGCTCGGCTACGAGGTCGCCGCGGTCACCGGGCGACCGGAGCAGGCGGGTTATCTGAAGGAACTCGGTGCCACGACCATTGTTGCGCGAGAAGATCTCGCCGAGCCGTCCGGAAAGCCGCTGGAGCGCGAGCAATGGGCTGGCTGCGTTGATGCCGTCGGCGGAAAGATGCTGACAAAGGTTCTGACGCAGATGACCTATGGAAGCTCGGTCGCGGCGGTCGGGCTGGCGGGTGGCGCTGCGCTCGAAGGCGCCACGGTGGTCCCGTTCCTGCTACGTGGCGTCAATCTGCTTGGCATCGACTCGGTGATGCAGCCTCTTGAAAACCGGCAACGTGCCTGGGACCGGGTCGTCACAGATCTGCCGATGGACAAGCTCGAAGCCATGGTGCAGCCGGCAACGCTCAGCGACCTGCCTGCACTCAGCAAGGCCATCCTCAAGGGTCAGGTCAAGGGCAGGTGCGTCGTTGACGTCAATGCGTAAACCGACGCTAACCATGTCGGCAGGTCCGCAGCAGCCGCAGCCACAAGGTAACGCCATCGAGACCTTGGAGCCGCTCCTCGCCTCCTGGGGTGTCGAGATCCCGTCCGATAGCTTCGTCGGCGACCTTACGGCAGCCACCAGGGTCAGCGGCAAGGCATCGCCCAGGGGCTCGGCTACGCCGACCTTGAACCGTCGTCGAGCTTAAAAATGACGCAAATTTAATCGATCTGATCTTGCCAAATGATGAAATGTAATACTATTACACATCTATCAAAGGAATTTTGCAGAGGCCGTCATGAAGAAAAAACTCGGGATTGCCGCGTCGTTGGCGTTGCTGTGCGTCGCGCCAGCGTTGGCTGAAGGTGAGAAGCGTGAGCTTGGGGCCCATGAACATGGGCATAGTGAGCTCAACATCGCGATCGAAGGTAATCGCATCGAGATGGAGCTGATCGCACCTGGTGCTGACATCGTCGGTTTCGAGCATGCAGCCGAGTCGAAGGAGGACAAGACTGCGGTAGAGCAGGCGGAAGAAAGGCTGGGCGAACCGCTGCCTCTATTCGCCCTTTCTCCCGATGCGGGCTGTTCCGTCGAGAGCGCTTCGGTCGAGATCGAGGGTGATCACGAGGAGCACGAAGGCGAGGCGTCGCATAATGAATTTCATGCCGCCTACACCTTGACCTGCAGCGTCCCCGATGCCCTGGATGGCATTGACTTCGCCGTCTTTTTCGACAGCTTTGCAGGTGCCGAGGAGATCGAGGTCACGGTGATCAGCGAAAAGGGGCAGTCCAGCTACGAGGTGGAACGTGATGCGCCAACCGTGGATTTTCAGGGCGTGATGTGAGCGGCGACGCGGTCGTAGCGCGGACTTTAAGTGACCCAGACGCGGCAGCGGCGGTTGATGTCGTCCAGATGGACGATGTCAGCTTTCGCTGGCCTGGACGGGATGCCTTCACGCTTGCTATCGAGACGTTTCACGTCAGGGCCGCCGAGAAGCTCCTGTTGATCGGGCCGAGCGGCAGCGGCAAGTCGACCTTGCTCAGCCTGCTTTGCGGAATCGTCACGCCGGACGAGGGGCGGATCCGCGTCCTCGATATCGACCTTGCGACCTTGGATGCGTCAGCCAGGGATCGATTCAGGGTCGAGCATTTCGGCATCATCTTTCAGATGTTCAACCTGCTACCCTATCTCTCGGTGATCGATAATGTGCTCTTGCCTTTGTCCTTTTCCGCCAAGCGCCGGCAGCAGGCAGCACAAGGCACGTCATCCGTCGACGCCGAGGCGCGCCGCCTCCTGGAGCGGCTAGGGCTGGGTGCGGACGTTCTCGCCTCACAATCGGCAGCACGCCTCAGCGTCGGCCAACAGCAAAGGGTCGCGGCGGCGCGGGCGCTGATCGGCCGGCCGGAAGTCCTGGTCGCCGACGAGCCGACCTCGGCGCT
>JBOEHJ010000056.1:0-11174 GCA_050633905.1 Geminicoccales bacterium | reverse complement strand
GGTTGGCCTGGCAGAGCCTGTTGAATCGTTGGGTGACGGCCGTTCTCACCATTCTGGCGATCGCCGTCAGCGTGATGCTGCTGCTTGGGGTCGAGAAAGTACGGACAGGTGCTCGCAGCAGCTTCGCCAACACCATTTCTGGCACCGACTTGATCATCGGGGCACGGAGCGGCGATCTGCAGCTACTGCTCTATTCGGTCTTTCGCATCGGCAATGCCACCAACAACATGACCTATAAGAGCTACCGGGAGATCGCGGCGGATGATGCCATCGACTGGATCGTCCCGCTGTCACTAGGGGACAGCCATCGCGGCTTTCGTGTCATGGGCACCTCTCAAGATTACTTCGAGCACTATCGCTATCGCCGGGACCGGCAGCTCACCTTTGCGCATGGCAAGCCGTTCGACGACCTTTTCGACACCGTTCTCGGCTCGGACGTGGCCGCAGCACTTGGCTATCAGCTCGGCGATCCGATCGTCGTCGCCCATGGCCTCGGCGACGTCTCTTTCACGGAGCATGACGACAAACCCTTCGTGGTCGCGGGCATCCTGGAAAAGACGGGAACACCGGTCGATCGCACCGTGCATGTCAGTCTGGAGGCGATCGAAGCCATTCATGTCGACTGGCAAAGCGGTGCGCAGATCCCAGGGCAGACGGTGTCGGCGGACGAGGTTCGCAAGATGGAGCTCACGCCGAACGCCATCACCGCCGCATTCGTTGGCCTGAAGTCCAAGCTCTCGACATTCAAGCTGCAGCGCAAGATCAATGACTATGCAGAAGAACCCTTGTCCGCGATCCTTCCGGGTGCCGCACTGCAACAGCTCTGGTCGCTGATCGGCACGGCGGAAACCGCACTCGGCGCCGTGTCGATCATGGTGGTGATCACAGCGCTCCTCGGTATGGTGACCATGGTGCTGGCGACCCTGAACGAGCGCCGGCGTGAGATGGCGATCCTACGCTCTGTCGGCGCGCGCCCGAGGACCGTGCTCGGTCTCCTGGTCGCCGAGGCTGGGTTGCTTGGTCTTCTAGGGACTTTCCTTGGCGTCGTGTTGCTTTATCTCGTCCTATTGATCATTCGTCCGATGGTCGATGCCGCCTATGGGCTCTATCTGGACGTTGGCTGGCTGACCGCAAGGGAACTTTTGTCCCTGCTGGCCGTTATCATGGTTGGCCTGTTAGCAGGACTGCTACCGGCCCTTTACGCCTATCGGTTGTCACTAGCCGATGGCATGATGGTGCGGACATGAGGAAAGGATGAAGAGATGCTGCTGCGTTGGCTGCCTCTAGCTGCTCTTGTCGCTGTTGCCTCGCCGATCTGGGCGGCGAAGGAGCCCAAACTCATCGCCTGGCCGGATCTCATGCCCCAGGTCGCGCAGCCATTGATGCCCGAGGATCTGGACTTCGGCGGCAATGATCTGCCGGAAGATCAGACCTACGATCCCGACTTTGGCGGCGTTGTCGAGCATGGCATGACGCCAAGGCCGGCCCTTGCCGACACGACGAACGTCGTCGAAGAGCTTAACGATGTGCAGGTCAAGATTGCCGGTTACGTCCTTCCGCTGGACTTCGAAGAAACCGAGGTCAAGGAGTTCCTCCTTGTCCCCTATGTCGGCGCCTGCATCCACGTGCCGCCGCCGCCGCCGAACCAGATCATCTATGTCACCAGCGAGGAGGGGATCGAGGTCGGTGGTATGTTCGAGCCGATGTGGATCACCGGCAAGCTGCAGACAGCCTCACTCTCCAGCGATCTCGCCGACGTTGGTTACATGATGACTCTCGACGAGACCGAGCCTTACGAATATTAGAATGCCAGCGCGCCCATGCTGATCTGAGAGAGCGGCATTAACACGCTTGCTTGTCTTATAATGCAATGTTATTACGTTTCTATATTCTACATCATCGTCATGTTGGACTCCCATGAAAATTGCCTTCGTTGGTAAAGGCGGTAGCGGCAAGACCACGCTCGCCGCTTTGTTCTCCCGTTATGCTGCTGAACAGGGCCGTTCTGTGCTGGCGATCGATGCCGATATCAATCAGCATCTTGCCACCGCCATCGGCATGCCCCCTGAAGACGCCGCGGCCCTGCCACCGATGGGGCTTAAGATCGATCGCATCAAGGAGCATCTGCGCGGCGACAATCCACGGGTCCATTCGGCTTCCGTGATGATCAAGACGACACCGCCTGGCCGCGGCTCAAGCCTGCTGATACCGGGCCGACCGAATCCGATCTTCGATCACTTCGTCAGGCGCATAGGTGGCATCGAGGTGATGGCCGTCGGCCCGTTCGATGAGAGCGATATCGGGACGCGCTGCTATCACGCGAAGACGGGTTCCGTGGAACTCCTGCTGAATCATTTGATCGACGATGAGCGGTCCGTCGTGGTGGTCGACATGACGGCTGGCGCCGATGCCTTCGCTTCCGGCCTCTTCACCCGTTTCGATCTGACGGTTCTCGTGGTCGAGCCGACGCTCCGGTCCCTCGGAGTCCACGATCAGTACCGACGCTACGCTTGTGATCATGACGTCACAATTCGCGTCATGGCGAACAAACTCGACAACACCGACGATTACGACTTCGTTCGAAGCCGTGTTGGCGAAGACTTGATCGGGGGGCTCTCGCGATCGCCCTTCGTCAAGGCGATGGAGAAGGGGCACATCCTACCGCTCCACGACTTGGAGCCGGCCAACGAAGAGGCCCTTGAAGGTCTCCTTCTCACCGTCGGCCAGCAAAAGAAGGATTGGGACCGATCCTATCGAGATGCCATTCACTTTCATCGGCGAAACGCGGCGAGTTGGGCAAATGAGGCGATCGGTAACGATTTGACCCATCAAATCGACCCCGACTTCTCCATGTCCGAAGCGGCGGAGGCTGTCCTGGGCAAGCAAACGCTCGGCGAGGCCGCCTAGTCACAACAATCTGTCATCGATAGACAGCATGTCAGCAAGAATGATGATTGCATCGATTAATGTAATATTATAACGTTACATTTCGTTTTTCGATAGCAACAGGAGATAGCCCGTGTCCTATCCATCCATTCATCGTCACCTCGAAACCCAAGGCGCCACGGTCGATAACGCGTCGAACGATCAGCTTCGCCAGGCTTTCCTTGGCGCCTTTCACACCGACCTGCCGCTCGGCTATGCCAAGGTGAATGAACTAGTGGAGAAGATGCGCGATAGGAAAGACCGCGCGATGCTGACGCTCGATCCGAACTCCGAGGAAGGCAAACAGTTCGCCCGCCTTATGGCCCCGGACATTCCGCGCGAGGTCCTGGAGGATCACTTCGATTGCGCCTTCGGCTTCTACAATTGCTGCAAAGGCGTTGCCGCCCCCGCGCGCGACGGTCTAAAAATGACGCTGAAAGAGCAGGTCGACGCCCAGCATCCGAATTTCGTCGACTGCTGATCGCCCTCGAGATTTGCCAGGGCTGACGACCAAGACTTCGGCGTCGCATCCGATCACATCTCGTGATCGGATGCAGCCAAGTTGATGAAGCAGCTCGCATTATCATGCTACGTCGTGCCGGATGTCGCTTAGTCTGTGCACTTTCGATGAACGATGTCGCCTCGTTCGCCGTCTCTGTCATAGGAGGACGGCATGAACACCCAAAAAAGCTTGCGAATCTGATAAGTAGATCCGGCTCGGCAGCGATCGGCATGCTCTTGCTTGACATCGACACAGAGTGTCCAGCCGATGATGAACTTGGACGAGATCGTCCCAACTCCCTTTTACGATCTCCTCCCCCCCAAACGGATCAAGGTGTTGGCAACGACCACCAAGCTGGAACCGGCCATGAGGGCGGCTGCGATGATGGGCTGGAGCAGGCCGGACATGGCGAGGGAGATGGCGAGGCTATTGTAGCCAAAGGCCCAAACGAGATTGGTAGCAACCGTCTTTCTGGTGACGCGCGCAAGACGAAGAAGATCGGGTAGCGCCGAGATTCCTGTGGGCGGCAGCACGATGTCGGCGGTTTCGCGCGCCAGATCCGTGCCATTGCCGACGGCGATACTCACTTCTGCGCGGGTCAGCGCCAGTGCATCGTTGGCGCCGTCGCCGACCATGGCGAGAGGCCCCTCGTCCTTCGCCATGCGTTCCAGAATTGCGCGTTTTCCCTCAGGCGTGGTCTCGGCAAACCAGCGGTCGATGCCGATCGCACGGCAGAAACGTTCCGTCTGCGTAGCACCATCGCCGGTGAGAACGACCGCGCCGACACGATCTGCGCGCAGCATCTCAATCAGCAGTTCAGCATCCGGGTGCCTGACGTCATCGAAGATCAGCAGACAGCGTGCCGCCTGCCGCCAGGCCACCAAGACCAGCATCTGCTCGCGTTCTGCAGCGTCGGCCATCCGTTTCCACAACTCGTCTGTGAGACAGATCCCTTCGCCTTCCAGCCAACGTGCATTGCCCATCATCACCGTCTCGCCATCGACGGTGCCACAGATACCCATGCCTGGTATCACCTCGACTTCTGTCGCCACCGGGCGGTCGATCTCTCGCTCGGCGACGGTCCGGCAGATGGCCGTGGAGAGGGGATGTTTGGAATGGACGGCAAGGCTGGCAGCATACCGCAGCCCGTCATCAAGATTACCATCGACGCCGATCGTCTCCCGGCATTGAATGTGTCCGGCCGTCAGTGTTCCGGTCTTGTCCAGGACCATCGTCCGAATGCTGGCCAGCGTCTCGAGGCCGAGGCCGTTACGCAGCGTGATGCCAGCCTCGGCCAATCGCCCGATGGCTATACTGGTTGCAAGCGGTGAGGCGAGGCCAAGTGCGCAGGGACAGGCAACGACCAGAACGGCGAGGCCGGCCATCAGTGCGGTGTCCATGGCGCCGTCCTGGCCATTTAACCAGACCGTCACGGCGGCGACGGTGATCACCAGGGGAACGAAGATCTGGGAGGCTTGGTCGGCAAGCTGCTGCAGACGCGTTGGTTGGGAAAGGGCGGAGCGGACATCCCGGCAGATGACGATCCAGCGCGAGTCCAGGCCGGCCGCCTCGGCCTCGACGATGAGCCTGCCGTCCCCGTTGGTGCTGCCAGCGAGGACGTCAACACCCGGGCATTTTTCCTTAGGCCATGGCTCGCCGGTGAGCGACGACTCCTCGGCGGTCGACACGCCGTCGATGACCCGACCATCGATCGGTATGCGTTCTCCAGGCTTGATCAGAACCCGCATGCCCGCGATCACGTCGGCAAGCGGCAGGATGATCTCATCATGATCCACGAGGCATCGGACCGTCTGTTTTTCGGCGTCCAGGAAGGGCCGAAGGCTGCGTGCCGCTCGTGCCCGGCCCTCGGCTTCCAGATACCGGCCGAGGGTAAAGAGAACCAGGATCAGGGCGATGGCGTCGAAGTAGACACGGTCGCCGCTTTGCCAGGTCACGATGGCCGAATAGCAGTAAGCCGCCGTCGTACCGATGACGACCAGAACAGAGGATGCAAGTCGGCCGCTGGCCAGGTTGGACAGGGCTTCCCTGAAGAAAGGACCGCCGAGAATGATCAGCACCGGTGTCGTGAGCAGCCAGAGCAGGCCATGCACGTAAGGCTTCAGCCAGAGATCGATGTCGTCGAGAGCACCTGTGTAGAGCAGAAGGCTGAACAGCATGATGTTCATCGCAAGAAACGCGCCGACGCCCAGACGGATGAGAAAGCCGACGGCCGCGACGTCATCCCCACCGCCGCGCGCCGCCCGCCAGCCGATATAGCAGCCGTAACAGCAGAATTGTTCACGACTGTCCGTCTGTTCTCGTCGAAAATCAAAACGCCCGAGCGGCAGGCCGCAATGGTCGCAAAATGACGCGTCGCTCGCCGGTGAGCTGTTGAAGGAGGCAGCGCAGACCGCTGCAGGCCGGTCGTTCATGCCATAGGCAGGCCGTGCAGCAGGCCCGGCACCGCACCGCGCAGGATCGTCACCAGACCGATCAACAGAACGAAAGCACCCGAGAACCGCACACCCCATTTACGCACGGCCGGTGTCATGAGAAATCCAGCAACCCCCATGAAGACCATGGCAGGCAACGTGCCGAAGCCAAACGCCGTCATCAGCGAAACGGCATCGACGATGTTGCCGGTCGCGACGGCAGCGGCAGCAAAGGCATAAACCAGAGGGCAGGGGAGAAAGCCGTTGGCGACACCGAGCGCCAGGGCGGCAGATGGGCGTTTCGACAGCAACAGCGTGCGAAATACCCTGGCGAGGCTTTCACCGCCCAGCCTCGCCCAGGTCGCAGGTGCTCTGCGGCGCAAACCTAAGAGTTCGAGGGCCATGACCAGCATCAAGAGGCCTGCGAGGATGGAGAGACCCCGCTGTGCCCATCCCATCTCACCGGCCAGCACCATGCCATGCGATCCCGACATCGGCATGCTGTGGTCCATACCATCCGCCATGACGTCCATGGCGATGGCGGTGACGTCTGGCGCAAGGCCGACGGTGTGGTCGTGCCCATCGGTGAGCATATGTCCGAGCAGGCCGGCAAGGGCGCCGATGAAGGCGTAGGTGACCACACGCCCGGTATTGTAGAGAAGACTGTGCAGCATGAGTGCGGTCGTCGAGCCCTGGCGGGTCTGGGCGAGCCCGCAGGCGAAGCCACCGCACATGCCGACGCAATGGAAGCTGCCAGCGAAGCCTGCCAATATGGCGATCACAAAGGCGCTCATGTCGGCGCTCGCCAGCTCATGGCTATCTGGAAAACGTCAGATAGGCGATCCAGGCGAAGAACGCGACGGTCATGGCGACGAAGATGATGAAGCCGAACAGTTCGGGACCGGACATCGCAGACAGCATGAAAAGTCTCCTAGTGGTATGACCACGTCATTTGGTTTCAACCGCCTCCGAAGAATGAGCCTGGAAAGTCGAGGGTATGCCGGCTTTTGTCGGCGTGCCCACCACTAGAGGATGCCCATCGCGCTCAGGATATTGAAGGCGAGATCGTAGCTGAGGATCGCACCGTTCAGGATCGTGTAGCCGAGGAGGACTTTGAGACCGATATCCATGGTTCAACGCTTTCTTGCTCGTGACGTACTTTTGGTGTGTCTTCAACGTGAAGTTTCAGAACAGACCTCGCCAAACCTGGCGGCATACCATCGGCTTTCGTCATGACGGCCGAAGCCCAAGGAGGCGGCCACGCCACCTAGTAGTCGAGACCGGGACCGAGGCCGCCCCAATAGGTGATCCCGTAATAGATCGCCCAGACGAACATGATGAGATAGACCACGGCCAGCCAGAGATTGACCCCACCATGCCGTGCTTCGACATGGCCGCCGCCATAGCTCTCGACCTCTTGGTGGTGCGGAACGTCCTTCGGCTTCGCAGCATCTCCGTCAGTCTCGCTCATGCTCATCCCTCTCCATCTCGAAAACGCGGAATTTCGGCTCTTCGATCCCGTTGAACTGACCGGAAAGAACGGCCCAGACGAAAACGCAGACGCCGCCGAGGCTCATGAAGGCCGCGACCAGGAATTGAAGCAATGTGAGTTCAAGCATCTGGCGTTCCTTACTCCTCAACGGTTTCCGGCGCGCGCATCTCGTCGGCATGGACGTCGCCGATGACTTCCATGCCACGCCGCTTCGCCCAGGCGTTGCCACCGTATCGGGTATTAGAACCCGCGACGGCCTTCTCCGGCTTGTAAGCGTCTTCAGACCGATTGGCTTCGAGTTCGGTGTCGTTCAGCGCTTCGCGATCGGCATCATCGATGGCGAGCGGCTCGCGGTTCAACGGATCGGTGAAGGAGGAGAGCGACATCACATAGTAGGAAAGCGCCCAGCGCTCGTCTTCGTCGAACGAGTCCGAATAAGACGGCATCGGCGAGCCACTGAGACCGTTGGAGATCGTGCGGTAAATGTCCCGTACCGACGGGCCTGATTTGAACTGACCCGACGTCAGATCGGCCGGCAAGATCGAAAACTCGTCGTCGCCTTTCAGGCCGGCCGACTTCGATCCATCGCCCTTGCCGGTCTCGCCGTGGCATTCCCAGCATTTGGCCTGCGTCCAAATTTCCTGGCCTTCGGCGAGCACCTCCTCGTCGGGCTCCGGTGCTCGGGCGATATAGAGGGGCTCTTCCGGCTCTTCTTCCTCGAAGATCACGTAAGGGTCTTCGGGATCGGAGCGATCGACCGCCAGCTCATATTTGATGTATTGGACCACGGCCTGCCGGTCCTTGTCGGGCAGCATGTGCCAGGCCGGCATCGACGTGCCGCGCACACCGCGCACCAGCGTCCGCAGCAAATCGCCGTCCGTCGGCAACGAGTCGGATCCGGTCGATCGGAATTTGAAGACGGCCTGGTTGAAATTGCGCGGGCGGTCCCGAAAGGTGAAGGTCGCGGCCGGGCCGTTGCCGTCGCCGTCGACGCCGTGGCAACCGGCGCAGCGACGCTCATAGACCTTGTGGCCGCGTTCGATCCACTCGTCGTCCTTTTTCAGACTGACTTGGCTGATGTCTGCGGATTGCGAGGCGAAGACATCGCGCCACTTGCCGCGATTCATGCCGAGCTTCTGCAGATAGGCGACCATCGACGTCAGCTCGTCGGTGACCACGGCAAGCTGGACCTGGTCGCCGTCGAACTCGTCATTCGGCGTCCAGATGACCGGATATTTGCCGCGTTCCGGCACGAACAACAGCCCGTCCCTGTTGGGCGTGATCTTCATGTGGGCGATGGGATCGCCGGCCTTGGAGAAGTCGAAAAAGGCTTCGGTGACCGCGTTCTGTTCCAGTGTCTTCAGGCCGTCAGGACCGTCGACAACGGCGACGGGTGCTTTCGGTGCATCGAAGAACTTCATGAATCTCGGCATGATCGAACCGGGCACGATCATGCGTGGATCCCAGAAATGCGCGTAGTGCCACTCGTCCGAATATTTCAGACCGACGCGCGAAAGATCCGGGCCGATGCGCCTGGTCGAGAACAGATGAGGCGTGTCGTAAGCATATTCGCCGGCCTGGGTAATCGGTCCCCAGCGCAGCGTCTCGCCGGTGACCGGGCGCACATATTGGGAATGGCAGTACCAGCAGCCCTCGCGGATATAGATATCGCGGCCGGCCTGCTCCTTCGCTGTGTAGTCAACAGCCCGGCTCTCCATCCATTTGAGCTCGCCGAGATCGGTGCGCACGACGCGCGTAACCCGATCGGTGGTCGTCTGCGGCTCCAGCATCGGGAGGATGCCTTGAGTGAAAGTCGCAAGCGTGACGAAACCAAAACCGGCGACCAGCGAAACCGTTCTGAGACTCATTGTCATCATGGGTGCGACCACATCGTTAACGCAGGTTGGCGGTGAGGGTGACGCATCGATTTCAAGTCCATTGGCAAGTGCCCGCATGAGCCGAATGAGGTGGCCATGCCACTATGCGGTCGCAGATGAGGGCAGGGGCGATGTGGTGCTGGCCCTGGCCGACTTTTCAGGCATCGCGGTGCGGATCAGGTTGTAGACGAGGAGGGTCATGCCGAGGTCCATGATGATGCCGGCGGCCGTGCGGACGAACCAGAACGCCTTGAGCGGTACGAGCGAGTCCATCCACTCAACACCGGCCATCCACATGTAACCCTGCTGCAGACCCTGGGCGGAGAGCACAATGCCCATGGTGCTGATGCCCAGCGTAATCAGCCAGAACGACCAGTTGCCGGCTTTGAAGGACCAGAGTTCGCGGCCATGAATCTTCGGCCAGACATAGACGAGCCCCCCCACCGCCCAAACGACGAACGTGCCAAAAATGGTGAGATGGGAATGGGAGATGACAAAGTCGGTGAAGTGGGTCGGTTCCTGGATCGAACGCAGCGCCTCGGTCGAGCCTTGAAAGCAGCCGATCAGATACATGATCGAGCCCATGATCAGAAACTTCGCCGGCAGGTTCCTGCCGAAGTCGCGCCAGCGGCCGATCATCGTGCCGAAGAAGTTTTGCAGCACCGTCCAGACGGGAATGATCAGCAGCATCGAGGTGATGATCGCGAGTGTTTCTGCCCAATCCGCGATCGGCGAGTAGAGATAGTGGTGGATGCCGACGAACGGATAAAAGAGAGCAAGCGACCAGAAGCCGATGAGAGAGAGCTTATGGCTGTAGATCGGGCTCTGCACGGCAGCCGGCAGGAAATAGTAAATGATCATATAGCCGGCGGGCGTGATCCAAAGGCCGACGATGTAGTGGATGTAAAGACCGTGAAACGCGGCGCTGGAGATGCCGGAGATGAAGAAGGGAAGGATGAACGAGCCCAGGATCAGGGTCATCACCGTCCAGACGAAACCGGCGAGCATGTACCACATCGCCACGTAGAGCTGCTGCTCCCTGCGGTTGGCCGTGGTCACCAGAAACTGGGCGCAGAGGAAGGTGATCGATGCGAAGATGACGATGTCGACGAAGAACGGAAATTCGCCGGCCTCCAGGCCCTGGTTGTAGCCGAAGACAAGAGCCAGCATGCCGCCGGCGAGTGCGAGGTTCCAGACCCAGATGAGCGCGTGGCTCCCTTGCTCCCAGACGACACGCACACCGCAAAGCCTGGGCACGACGTAGTAACAAAGGCCGATGAAGAGGGTTGAAAAGGCGCCGAAGATGACGCCGTTGACATGGAGAGGGCGAAGGCGGCCGAACTGCAGCTCAAGGGCTGTTCCCAGATAGTCGGGATAGTTGAAGAACGTCGAAATGACCGCACCAACTGTCGGCCCAAACATCAGCCAGAACATGCCGGTCATGAGCCATTTTCGCACCAGCGGCTTGTCGACGAGATCGTCGAGTTCCTGTCTGCTCATCGTCGGTATCGTCGCTGCGTTGGACATGCAATCTTCTTTCACCAGAAAGACATTCGGCGCTGACGTTACTTGGCCAGACGAACCTCTTTGACTTTGACGACATAGCGCGGCGGATCATGCTCGGTCTGATCCTCGGCATAGAGATCGATGACGAGCGGTGCGTTCTCTTGCTCGGTGATCGCGAGATCGATGCGGACGATCGCGTCCTCGAGCCAGACGGTCGGTTCCTTTTCCGTCTTCAAGCGACCGTCGACCGCAGCGAAGCGCACGGCAACGGCGTCGTAGGCGCCTGTTGGAACCTCCTGCATGCCGAGCGATACGAACCGGCCGTCCTTGAGCGGCACGATGTCGATGGCTTCCGTCTGGCCGGCAATGTCGATCCAGCCTTCTTGCCTGCCTTTGCCGTGCTCATGGAGTGTTACCGATGCCAAGGCGACGTCGAGTGA
>JBOEHJ010000055.1:0-78854 GCA_050633905.1 Geminicoccales bacterium | reverse complement strand
TCACCGGCATGCATCAGGTGATTGGCGCGTTTGTCGAATACCTCTCCGGCGGCCATGTGATGATCATGCTGTTCCTGGTAGCGGTGATGAGCCTGATCCTGGGTATGGGCCTCCCGACCACAGCCAACTACCTCGTGGTTTCCTCGCTTATGGCGCCGGTTATCGTCTCGGTGGGTGCTCAATCGGGTTTGATCGTACCATTGGTCGCGGTGCATCTGTTCGTCTTCTATTTCGGCATCCTTGCGGATGATACGCCGCCCGTTGGGTTGGCGGCCTTTGCGGCCGCTGCGATATCGGGAGGCGATCCGATCAAAACAGGTATCCAGGGCTTCGCCTATGACATTCGAACGGCACTGCTGCCCTTCCTGTTCATCTTCAACACCGATCTCCTCTTGATCGACGTTTCTTTCGGGAAGGCGATCCTCGTCTTCATTGTGGCGGTGACCGCGATGATGCTGTTTGCAGCAGCAACCCAAAGTTTCTTCATCGTCAGAAGCAAATGGTGGGAGACAATTGCGCTTCTTCTGATCGCCTTCACCCTGTTCCGCCCGGGCTTCTGGTTGGACTACGTCCAGCCCGAATTTCAAAAGGTCAGCGGCACGGAGATCGAGCGTTTAGCATCAGAAGCACCTGACGGCGGCACACTGAGGGTCAATCTGACAGGGCCTGACTTCAACAATCAGGATGCCAATCGACAGCAAACGCTGATCCTTGATCTCGGCGAAGCGGGTGACGGCGCAGCAAGGCTGGAGCGCCAGGGGCTTGTGGTCAATGTCGACGGCGAGCAGGCGGCAGTCGATGAGCCTTTCCCAGGCACGCCCCTGATGGAGCCATTGCAGGATTTCGACTTTTACGGTGATACGCCGGTTGAGATCGCGGCGGTTGACGTACCGAACGAGCGCATGCCGAAGGAAGTCTTTTATCTTCCGGCCCTGCTGCTTTTGGCCCTGGTCGTGATGCTGCAACGTCGCCGACGTGAAGATGATATTGGGGCGCAGACGGCGACCGCCAGCGCATGAGCGCGGGAATGTCCCGCCTCGTTGACGAGGGGTAGTTTGAGGTTGGTGAGCAGGCGGGGCATCGGCGTTATCGGGCTTGGCATGGCATCCTTGCCCCATGGCAAAAGTTTGAGAGCGCTTTCGGATCGAGTCGACGTGAAGGCCGTGTTCAGCCCAAATGCTGAACGTCGACAAGCGTTTGCCGAGCGTTTTGCCATGCCTGCTGTCGATCGCGTCGAGACGATTTTGGATGACCCCGACATCAGTGCGGTGCTGTTGCTGACCCCGCCTAATGCGCGCACTGACCTCGTCGAGGTACTTGCGGCAAATCACAAAAACATCCTGATGGAAAAGCCGGTGGAGCGGACGACAGCGGCGGCGGCGGTCATCGTCGAGCGATGCGCCAAAGCTGATGTGAAGCTTGGCATCGTCTTCCAGCATCGTTTTCGAAAAGCCTCGCTTGCGCTTCGGCAATATATGCAGGACGGGGCCCTCGGCGATCTCAGCGCGGTACAGCTAGCCGTTCCCTGGTGGCGGCCGCAAAGCTATTACGATGAACCCGGCCGCGGCTCTTATGAACGCGACGGCGGCGGTGTTCTGATCAGCCAGGCGATCCATAGTTTGGACCTGATGTTGAGCCTGACAGGCCCGGTCAGCGAGGTTTCCGCCATCGCCGGCACAACCGATCTGCATCATATGGAGAGCGAGGATTTCGTCGCAGGCGGGCTTCGTTTCGAAAACGGTGCCTTGGGATCGCTTGTAGCAACCACAGCAAACTATCCTGGCGAAACGGAAAACATCACGATCATCGGCAGCAAGGGGGCCGCTCGCCTGACGGGCGGCGAACTCATTCTCGATTTTGAGGACGGCCGACAGGAGCTGGTTGGCGAAGAGGCCACAGGCAGCGGTGGCGGTGCCGATCCCATGGCGTTTCCTCATGATTGGCACCAACGCCTGATCGAAGACTTTTTGGATGCGCTCGACGGCAACAAGGAGCCGAGCCCGAATGGTCGTGAAGCCCTTCGGGTGCATCGCTTGATCGATGCCTTGCTGCTCTCGGCCAAGGAGTGCCGGCATGTGCGAATGGATGACTTGGTATGATCACCTTTGCTGCCATCGGCCTCGACCATCGTCATATCTATGAGCAGGTCGGCCGCCTTTTGGAGCTGGGTTGTCACTGCAAGGGATATTGGACGGAAGGCGAGCCGCAGCCTCTCAGGGGGTTCATTGAGCGTTATCCTGATTTGCCCCGTCTCGCCGACAAACAAAAATTGTTGGATGACCCTGACATCCAACTGATCGTAACCGCGGCAATCCCCTCAGATCGTGCTGAGGTCGCCATCCAGGCGATGCGTGCTGGCAAGGATGTCATGACCGACAAGCCCGGCTGTACGTCGCTTGGCGAACTCATTGACCTTAAGAAGGCTGTGGCGGAGACGGGTCGCATCTGGTCGGTGAACTTCTCCGAACGTTTCGAGGTGCCGGCGGTCGCCAAGGCGGCCGAATTGATTGAGGCCGGCCGCATCGGCAAGGTGATCCAGACCATCGGGCTTGGGCCTCATCGTTTGAACAAACCCCTTCGTCCCGACTGGTTCTTCGATCCCGCGCGCTATGGCGGCATCCTGACAGACATTGCCAGCCACCAGATCGATCAATTTTTGTACTTTACCGGGTCCGAGGATGCCGAGATCGTCTCAGCCTCCATCGCCAATTACGCCAACCCAAGCACACCCGGTCTCGAAGACTTTGGGGAGGTGGTGCTCAGGAGCGAGCACGGTCACGGCTATGTCCGCGTTGATTGGTACACCCCGGACGGCCTGCCAACTTGGGGCGACGGACGCCTAACGATCCTTGGCACCGAGGGCTATATCGAACTCCGAAAATATGTCGACATCGCCGGCCGGCCAGGGACCAATCATCTCTTCGTCGTCAATGGTGACAAGGTCGAGCATGTCGACGGTACAAACACGCCGCTCTCCTACTACCATGACCTGGTCAATGATATCCGCGAGCGCAGCGAAACAGCGATGAGCCAGGAGCATTGCTTCAAGGTCATGGAGCTGGCGCTCCAGGCTCAGGCCAGCGCCGCCCGCCTTGGCCATCTTCTTTGAGCCCGAAAGCATCGGGGGCGAAAAAAGCCTGGAGTGCCTAACGACCCTTTGTTCGGGTTGTGTTCGATAAAGTCTTTGTGTTTCTGTCTACCTCGGAGCCGCCGAGTATCTAAACAGCGCCGGCCCACATCAAGGAGGATAAGTGATGTCATCTCTGCGTGCAGCTCTGCTGCCTTCAACCCTGGGCCTGGTGCTTGTTGCTGCGAATGCTGCGAGTGCTGCCGAGATCCGGTTCATGTGCTCGCAAGACGGCAATGAATGCGAGGTCAGCCAGGAAATTATCGATCGTTTCGAGGCCGAGAACCCGGATATCAAAGTGATCGTCGACACTGTCGCCTATCAGGCCATTCTCGAAAGCCTGCCGATCCAGCTTGCCGCTGGCGAAGGGCCGGATGTTGCCCGCGTCACCGATCTTGGTGGTCTCAGCCAGTACTATCTCGACATCACACCCTATGTGGATGCGGCCTATTGGGAGGAGAATTTTGGCGAGACGCTGAACTGGTACCGCAAAGGCGCCGATGACCAGGGCATCTACGGGATGATGACCCAGCTCACCATCACAGGACCCTATGTTAACAAAACGCTCTTCGATCAGGCTGGCGTTGAGTTGCCTGCCGATGATGCCGATTGGGCGACCTGGACAGCGGCCGCCAAACAGGTTGCTGACGCGACCCAGACGCAGTTCCCCATGGCGATGGACCGCTCCGGTCACCGCATCGCTGGCCCCGCGATCTCAATGGGTGCAAATATCTTCGCCGAGGACGGCACGCCAGCTTTAGTCGATGCCGGGTTCAGCGCGATGATCGAGCAATTCGTCGGCTGGAACCAGGACGGCACCATGGCGATCGATGTCTGGGGCGGCCAGGGTGGCTCCAGCTATCAGGATGCTGCCGAAGAATTCGTGAATGGCCAACTGGTGTATTATTTCTCCGGCAGCTGGCAGGTCGGGCGCTTCGACGAGGCGATCGGCGATGCCTTCGATTGGCAGGTGGTTGGCAGCCCTTGTGGCCCTGGCGGCTGCACCGGCATGCCGGGCGGGGCAGGTATGGTCGGCTTCTCTTCGACAGAGGAACCCGAAGCTGTTGCCAAGCTCCTGGACTGGTTCGCTAGGGAAGACAACCATGCCGAGCTGATTTCGCGCACGAAGAACGTGCCGGCCCATGCAGGCTTGGCGGCCAAGGGTCTCGACTATCCTGACGTCTCAGAGCAGGCAGCTGCTGCTCTCAGTGGCTGGGCGCAGCAAGTCTCGAAAATCACGCCGGTCGCCTTTGCCTATCAGGGCTATCCGGGCAACCGTGCGATGTTCAACGCGACCGTCACCCGCGTGACCCAAGCGATCGTCGGCGAGCTTTCCGTCGATGAAGCGCTGGAGCGGATCACGGCGGACGTTGCGGAGGCTGTTGCCGAAGCAGCGAAGTAACAAGGTTTGGGGGCGATGGGGCAACTTCTCGCCGGCATCTTTTCACCGCTGTTCGCAGCGGCGATGGGCCTGTTTGAGCGGCCGATGCTGTGGGCGCAGAGGCGGCTCGGCCAAAGCCGGATCGCCTGGCTGTTCCTCGCCCCCAACCTTCTTATTTTCGGTCTGTTCACCTTTCTGCCGATTTTTTTGAACTTTTTCTACGCCACCACCGGCGGCGTTCAGATCCTGCCGGAAGATCGCGTTTATGTCGGGACCGACAATTTCAAGGAACTCCTGACCTGTGACGATTATCTGAACCCGAACAGCTGCAACAAGGATCTCTTCTGGAAGGCGATTTTCAACACCAGCCTGTTCGTCGTGCTGCAGGTCGGTTTCATGGTTCTCTTTTCCCTAATCACGGCCCTGGTTCTGAATGCCGAGATCCGTGCGCGCGGCTTTTTCCGCAGTGTTTTCTTTTACCCCGTGCTCCTGTCACCCGTGGTCGTCGCCCTGATCTGGAAATGGATCCTGCAGCGCGAAGGTCTCCTGAACGGCTGGCTGATCGGCCTCGGTCTCGATCCGGTCAGCTGGCTAGTGAATGCGGATTGGTCGTTCTTCTGGGTGATTTTTGTGAGTATCTGGGCGCATATGGGTTTTTACACACTCATTCTACTGGCAGGCCTGCAGGCCATCCCAAAAGACGTCTACGAAGCGGCTGAGATGGACAGCGCTCCTCCCTGGCGCACCTTTCGGCGAATAACGCTTCCGCTCCTGATGCCCAACATGCTGGTGGTGCTGGTTCTGGCGCTGATCAAAGGCGTTCAGAGCTTCGATGAGATCTTTGTGCTGACGGGAGGTGGTCCCGGATCAGCAACACTCCTGATCGTGCAATATATTTACGAGACAGGCTTTGCCGCCCAGCCGCAGCTCTTCGGTATCGCCGCCGCCGCCTCCCTCATGCTGGCCATCGTTCTTCTGGTACTGACCCTCGCCCAACTCTGGCTCAATCGGAAAAACGTCGATGGTTAGTGGTATGACCACATCATTGAGTTCAGGCGGCCTTCGAAGACGGAGCTCCAGATTCCAAGGGTATGACAGCCTTTGTCGGGATCGAGTTGAGAAACTTTCATATCGAATGGACCATTAGTCGAATGTCGACAGCATTTGCATTTCTTACCCGGACACGGGGGCGAAACGGCCGGGATTGGACGGACTGGTTTTGCTATGCCTATCTGGTCATGGGTGTGCTGTTGATGTTCGGACCGGTGCTCTGGTTGACCATGTCGTCTTTTAAATCCGAAGCGCAGCTGCTGGAATTTCCCCCCTCGTTCCTTCCCTATGGACAGATCAGTGTCGAGGTCGAGGGCTACGACAAGCCATTGCCACTGTTTGAGGTGACCGCTGGTGAGTATGCGGGCCAGCGTCTGGCCCAGATCCGGCGTATCGGTATCCAGGCGCAGATGGTCGATCCCGCCAACCCCGGTGAGCGCATCGATCTCGGCATCAATGATCGCGAGCCGGTCCGCGAAATGGCGTTCTCCTGGTCGAACTATACCGACCTCTTCGAACGCTTCAGCTTCTTGCGCTACTTCTGGAACAGCGTCTTCATCACCGCCGTTGCAACGATGATCATGCTGCTCTTTAATTCCATGGCGGCGTTCGCATTGTCAAAATACCGGTTTAAGGGCCGGACCACGGTGTTTGTCGTGATCATCGCGACCTTGATGATCCCGCCGACCATCGTTCTGGTGCCCGCCTACCTGGTCGTCGCCAAGCTCGGCATGCTGAACACCCCTTGGGGCGTCATTCTTCCGGGGGCGGCGACACCCACCGGTGTTTTCCTGCTGCGGCAATACATGCTGACCATCCCGGATGAGCTGATCGATGCGGCGCGCATGGACCATGCGAGCGAGTGGAAGATCTATTGGCGGATTATTTTGCCACTAAGCGCACCAGCGCTGGCGGTGCTGGCCATCTTCGCGATCATGTGGCGCTGGAACGATTTCCTCTGGCCGCTGATCGTGCTCACCCAAAGCGAACAGTTCACGCTACAGCTGGCGCTCAATTCCTTCCAGGGTGACCTGAACACCCAGTGGAGCAATCTGCTTGCCATGACTGTCCTGACCCTGCTGCCGATCACCTTGGTATTCGCGTTCCTGCAACGCTACATCACCACCGGCATCGCCAATACCGGCATCAAGTGACAGCATTGGCGTTCAATGCTGGCTAAGAGGGGGGGCGTCTACGTTTCTTTAACCGGCCCCAATTATCGAGGATGGCTCTTGCTGGCCCGTGTGATTTTGAGAATCTGAGCCTCGCATCACTCACCTGCCGGTAGGTGGATTCTCAAGGTCGCATGGACCAGGGAACTCCCCCTTCATAACACCTAGAAGGTTGTGAAAGAGTAGAGCTAGGGTAGGTAGCTCCTGGGCAGATCGATCGAGGCCTCTCCGCCCACCCGGTTTGGTGTGATCCTGCGGGTGGTTTGGGCAAGAGAGAACCAGTATTGCATAAACCTTTTGCAGAAAATCTGAAGGAATATAACACCGACCCACCAAAACTTGGCCGTAAGCCATCGATCCTTGCTCTACCGGTCGGCAACCTAATGATGGGGCCACGCCACAAAAAGAATCAAACGGAGCGCTTGGCTTGTTGGTCGAAGAAGGAGGCGGTGGTTGGTTTTTGTGGGAGTTCGACCTCGTAGGCGGTTGAGCGGACATGGTTGGTTCGCTCGCCGCGAACCAGATGTCCCTCATGTTGGGTCGGGACGGGGTTGGGCACCTGGGAGACTGCATCTTCGGCTGAATAGACGGCGATGAACAAGGTGCGCGGGCGATCAGAGTGATTGGCGGTGGAGCCGTGGAGCAGCCGAGTATGCATTAGGCAAACGGAGCCGGCCTTGCCCATGCAGAGCACCGATTTTTTCTTGCAGTCCTCCGCTACCTCCTCGCCGACGGCACCGGTGAAGACGCCATCATGCCAAAGGCTGTGCAGTTCGCCCCGATGGGTTTGGGCGGCGACTTCGAGGGGGCCGTTGTCTTCGGTCACGTCGTCAACCATTAACAGCGCGGTGACCAGATCGTCATTGCTATGGGGTGTGAAAGGAAAATCCTGGTGCCATTTGACCTGGGTTGCCGCACCCGGCAGCTTCGAATTGATCTTGGTGTGATGAAGCTTGACGTTCGGGCCGATCAGGTCGGCCACGCAATCGGTCATATGGCTGTCGGCCATCGCCTCGAAATAGGCCTCTGAGACTTCGATCGGCGCGTTAACCCGGCGAAGGGCGGGCTGGTCCGCTGAATGGCCGGGTTCAAGATCAAAGCGAGGTCGTCCATCGATGATCTCACCATATGATTTTTCGTGACGTCGGCTTTCCTCGACCCACGCGGCAAAATCGGCTTTGAGCTTGCTTAGAAGTTCTGGACTGACGGCGTTTTCGACCACTAGATAACCGTTCTCCCAAAAGGATTTTTTTTGGGCTTCCGTGAGTGTCGCCATGTCGTTCTCCAGTGTTGGAGGCTGCCGATTGAATCAGGATTTGAGCCTAGCATAAGAGGTGTTTGGCCCAAATAGATGGCGTGTGAATCGTCCAAGAATCGAGAAGGTCTTTTCTGATACGCTCGATATCGCTATTTAAGGGGTCAAAGACCCTCTAGCCTTGTACTGGATCCGCCATGTCTAGCGTCAGCGACATTCGCCAGGCGTTCCTCGATTACTTTAAAAGCCATGACCATGAGGTCGTGAGTTCTAGCTCGCTCGTACCGCAAAACGACCCGACGCTGATGTTCACCAATGCCGGCATGGTGCAGTTCAAGAATGTGTTCACCGGTGTTGAGAAACGCGACTATTCTCGTGCGGTGACCTCGCAAAAAGTGGTGCGTGCCGGGGGTAAGCATAACGATCTGGACAATGTCGGCTACACCGCAAGGCATCACACTTTTTTCGAGATGCTGGGCAATTTTTCGTTCGGTGACTACTTCAAGGAACGGGCGATCGAACTTGCCTGGAACCTGGTCACCAAGGATTTCGACCTAGACAAGGACCGCTTGCTGGTCACGGTCTATGCCGAGGATGACGAGGCCTTCGATCTTTGGAAAAAAATCGGTGGGCTGCCGGATGAGAAAATCATCCGCATCCCGACCTCGGATAATTTTTGGAGTATGGGTGACACCGGCCCCTGCGGCCCTTGCTCCGAGATCTTTTTTGACCAAGGGCCAGAAGTCCAGGGTGGGCCGCCTGGGTCCCCTGAAGAAGATGGGGACCGGTTCCTGGAATTCTGGAATCTGGTGTTCATGCAATACGAGCAGCTCGCACCGGGTTCGCGAGAAGACTTGCCCAGGCCCTCCATCGATACCGGTATGGGGCTGGAGCGCATGGCGGCGATCCTCCAGGGTGTGCAGAGTAATTACGACACGGATCTCTTCAAGCGCCTGATAGGGGTCAGTGCGGAATTGACGTCGACCCAGCCGGTCGGTCCTTCCCACAAGGTGATCGCTGATCATCTCCGTGCCGTATCATTCCTACTCGCCGATGGTGTGATGCCCTCGAATGAGGGCAGGGGCTACGTCCTTCGGCGGATCATGCGCCGCGGTATGCGTCACGCGCATCTGCTCGGTGCTAAGGATCCGCTGATGTATCGCCTGGTGCCGACGCTAGTTTCCGAAATGGGCCAGGCATTTCCGGAGCTGGGCCGCGCCGAAGCGCTGATCACCGAGATTTTGAAACTCGAGGAAACGCGTTTCCGCGAGACCCTTGAGCGAGGCTTGCGTCTGCTGGATGAAGCGACGGTCGATCTCGTAGAAGGTGGCCGCCTAGAAGGTGAGACTGCGTTCAAGCTTTACGACACTTATGGCTTTCCTCTCGACCTGACCCAGGATGCTCTCCGTGAACGCGGCATGACCGTCGACACCGACGGCTTCAATACTGCCATGGAGCGGCAAAAGGCTGAGGCGAGGGCGAGCTGGAAAGGCTCCGGTCAGCAGGCCGAGGATAGCGTCTGGTTCGAACTTCGCGAGGTGCATGGCGCCACCGAGTTTTTGGGTTATGAGCTTGAGAGTGCTGAAGGCCAGATCCAAGCCCTTATCGTCGACGGCAAACCGACAGAGCGGGTCGAAGCCGGTACCGATGTCATGGTCATCACTAATCAGACACCGTTCTATGGCGAGAGCGGTGGCCAGATCGGCGATCAAGGGACGATCACCGCAGGTGATGCTGTGATCACGGTGACCGATACGCAAAAGAAGGTTGGCGATCTCTTCGTCCATATCGGCAAGCTCGAAGGTGGCTCGGTCGCCACCAGCGACACGGTGAACTTAGTGGTCGACGCAGAGCGTCGTGGCCGTATCAGAAGAGCGCATTCGGCGACCCATTTGTTGCATGCGGCGTTGCGACGTCATTTGGGCGATCACGTCACCCAGAAGGGTTCGCTGGTTGCTCCGGATCGCTTGCGTTTTGATGTCAGCCATCCGAAGGCGGTGACACCTGAGGAACTGGCGATTGTCGAGGACGAGGTGAATTTCTTCCTCCGCCAGAACAGTGAAACCTCGATCCGGGTGATGGCGCAAAAGGATGCGATCGATTCGGGCGCCATGGCGCTTTTCGGTGAAAAATACGGCGACGAGGTTCGTGTCGTCCAAATGGGCCGCGAACCAGATGGCCGGACGACGTCCGTTGAGCTTTGCGGTGGTACTCATGTCGGTCGTACTGGTGATATAGCGCTCTTCAAGATCCAGAGCGAGGCGGCCGTTGCCGCCGGTGTTCGGCGGATTGAGGCGCTGACCGGCGAGGCGGCGCTCAAGCATGTCAATGACGAAGAGCGTATGCTCCTGAATGTCGCCGCGGCGATGAAGGTCAAGCCAAAGGACCTTCCTGCACGGTTCCTGAGCCTGGTGGAAGAACGTCGCGATTTGGAGCGCGAAATCCAAAAGCTTCGCCAGCAGCTGGCCACCGGCGGAGGCGGCGACAAAGAGGAAGCCAAGGAAATCGGTGATATCCGGTTCGCTGCGAAGAAGCTCGATGGCATCCCGGCAAAGGAACTGCGTGGGGTCGCCGATGCAGTGATGAAGCAGCTGGGCTCTGGCGTTGCCACGGTAATCAGCACCAATGACGGCAAGGCCGCCCTGGTCGTCTCGGTCTCCGATGATCTGAAGGATCGCTTCAGCGCGGTCGATCTGGTGCGCATCGGCGTTGCCGAGCTTGGTGGTAAAGGAGGTGGCGGTCGCCCTGATTTTGCCCAAGGTGGTGGCCCCAACGGCAATGCCGCCGACGCCGCAATCGGCGCCATCGAACGTGATCTAGCCGCCGCCTAGCTTCCCCTGCCCGGGGACGCCGAGGCGCGTTGACTTGGCATTGGTGTCTGTGGCTGGCTAAAGCGCCAAGGTTTGGGCCGTTCGCTTTACAGCTAGGCAGCGGTCGATGCCGGCTAGGTCGGCTTTGCGGTCGATGACATTCAGCTTGGCCTTCGACATGATATCGGCGATGGCATCGCCCTGGTGGATGCCATGTTCGACAACCGCGATGCCGTCTGAGGTGAGCAAGCGCGCGATGTCAGGGGCGAGCTTTCGATAGGCGTCGAGCCCATCCTCGCCTGCCAGGAGGGCTGCGTCTGGCTCGAACAGACGGATCTCAGGGGAGAGTGTTGGCCAATCGCCTGTCTTGATGTAGGGCGGGTTGCTGACGATCAGATCGAAATGGTGGCCGCTCAGCGCTGTTCCCCAATCTGCGCAGACCCAATTGACCCGTGAGGACAGCCCGAGCCGTTCGCCATTGGCCTTCGCGATCGCGAGTGATTTCAGGCTTTGATCGATGCCGATCGCGCGTGCTTTGGGAAGTTCGCTGAGAAGTGCCAAAATCACACAGCCGGAGCCCGTGCCGAAATCGAGCAGGCAAGGTGGCTGCTGTTCCCCGTCACGCTGCCAGAGCTGGGTCAAGGCCATCTCGACCAGAGTTTCCGAATCGGGCCGTGGGCAGAGGACGTCGCTCGAAATGGCAAACGGCAGGCTCCAGAATTCCTTTTGCCCGAAGATCAGCGCTACCGGTTCATGCTGGGCTCTCCGTTCGACAAGCTCCATTAAAGCGCGCTCATCGGCGGCCGACAGCTGGTCTTCCGCATGGGCGAACAAGGTCGCGCGGTCACGTCCCGTGACATGAGAAAGAAGCAGCCAAGCCTCCCCGGAAGCACCCTCGATTCCCACCTTGGCAAGCTTGCCGCTTGCTGTGGCAATTGCGTCACGCAGGGTCAAACGGCACCTATTTTGTAAGGAGGCCTAAGGTCATGTTCTCACACATAAAACATGTAGTTTTAGACAGACAGGAGCCGCGATCGAATAGCAATGACCGAAATGCCACAGCGATCGCGAATGTTCATTTTTTTCTGCAATGAAGGCATAGCGGAAACGATCCGACATGGCTAGGATCTGCGGCCTTGTGAAAGGGTTGTTGATGACAGAACATTCGCGAGAGACTGAATGAAGCTTACCTGGCTCGGACACTCAGCTTGTCATCTTGCTGTCGACGGCAAAAGCGTCCTGGTCGATCCCTTCTTTTCAGGCAATCCGAAATTTCCAAACGACTTCGAGACCGGCTTGGAAAAGGTTGACATCATCATGTTGACCCATGGCCATGCCGATCATCTCGGCGACAGCCTGCGCCTTGCTAAGGCGTTTGATGCGACCGTCGTGGCGATGTTCGAAATCTGCGCTTATCTTGGCGCACAAGGCCTTGAGAAGACCGAGCCGATGAATATCGGCGGTACGATCGATTGTGGTGGCCTATCCGTTTCGATGGTCAACGCGTTGCACAGTTCGGCCGTCGTCGAGGACGGTAAGCCGGTGACGATGGGCAATCCGGCTGGCCTCGTGATCAAATCGAGCGGCAAGACGGTTTACCATGCGGGCGACACGGAATTGTTTTCCGACATGGCATTGATCCAGCGAATTCATCAGCCGAAAATCGGCCTTATCCCTATTGGCGATCGTTTCACCATGGGAGCCGAAACGGCGGCGATGGCGTGCAATGAGTTCTTGGATCTTGAGACGATTATACCGGTGCATTGGGGTACATTCGATCTCTTGACGGGTGACCCGGAAACCTTCAAATCGCTGGTGACGCGAGGGACCGTGCTAACGCCGGACCCTGGTGCAGCGATTGAGCTATGATGTGAGTGTGTCATGACGGGACTGAGGGTAAGAAGTGCTTTAACGGGCGATGCCGAAGATATCGCAAATGTTCAATGGCAGTCTTGGCAAGGAGCCTATCTCGGCCTTTTGCCCCACGAGGTACTGATTGGCTTTGGCCAAAGTCAGGGCACGCGGTTCTGGCAGCGGGTGCTTTGCGGCCAGCGCGAAGGCGGCGAGGTGCTGGTCGCCGAGCTGGATGAAGAGATCGTCGGTTTTCTGTCCTTTGGCCCGGTACGCGCGGATCTGCCAGACTATCAAAGCGAGGTTTACGCTGCCTATGTCCTGCCGGAAGCCCAGGGATGCGGCGTCGGCACGGCGCTTTTGACCCATGCCGGCAAGGTCTTAATCCAGCAACGCTTGATCAGCGCTGCTGTCTGGGTGCTCGAAGGCAATCATATGGGGCGACGCTTTTACGAGAACCTGGGTGGGTCTCTCCTAGGTATCGCCAAACCCTTGTCCTTCAAGGGTAAAAAATATCCAGCAGTGCGCGAGATCGCTTATGGCTGGCCGGATCTGCGCAAGGCATCCTGGTTCGCTGATCAGCCCGACGGTCGCTGAACCCCGAACCGCTCCGCTCTGCAACCTGAATCCGTCTTTACCTTACCCTGTCGGCGAAATGATGTCGTCCTGACGACGAGGTGAACTAGGTGCGAGATCGTCCTTTTTACCGGACGTTGCCATCGTCACCATTTTGCCCTCTTCCAAGGTGATGAGACGATCCGAAACACCTTGGTGATCGTCCTGGCGATGGGATCCCAGAAGCACGGCACCACCTTTCGTGACATAAGTCCTTAAGCAATCGGTCAAGCCGGCCTTAGCTTCGGGGCCGATATGGGTCATGGGCTGATCGAGCAGCAGGATCGGCCTCTCCATGGAAAGGAGAGCGATCAGGCCGAGTTTTTGGCTGTCCGCTTTGGTGCAGTCACGGGTCGGATGAATGAGGCGCTTTTCCGGCAAATCGAGCCTGCGGGCAAGGTCGTCGATCGATGACTTCGCCTTAACTTCGCCATGGACCGTTCTGGTCATATTGACGACGTCGTAACCGGTGAGGTGCCCAGGGACATTGATCTCTTCAGGCAGATAGGCGAGCTGGGACCGGCTGCTGGCGAGTTCATGAGGTTTTGCAAAGATCAGGACACGGCCAGAATTGGGCGCTACGAGCAGCAAGACGGCTTTAAGCAATGTTGAGATACCAGCACCCTCAGCCCCGGCAATGCCCAGAATCTCGCCGGCCTCCAAGGTGAAGGAGAGATGATCGATCACCGGGGTAGCGCCATAACAGCAGGTGAGTTGGTCGATTTGTAGAGGTGGTGTGGCACTCATCTCATGAGGACAATCGTCATAGCTCTTCACACAAAAACTTGGAGCGTTATTCGCGAATGGACCAAAGACCACAGAAAAATGGAGATTTCGTAAAGTCGCGTTGACGAGGCCAAAAAAAACGCCCGGCTGGAACAGTCCCAGCCGGGCGTCTCTCGTCTCGATCGGGCCGCTGGTTACTCGGCAGGCACCCGATTGGAGGCGGCATAGACATCATCATGCCCGGCTTCGAGGACACGATGCACGATGCCCGCGATCACGCCAGCGATGAGCGGCACGACAATGAAGACCCACAATTGCTGCATCGCTTGACCACCAACCAGGAGGGCAGGGCCGAAGCTTCTTGCAGGGTTAACCGATGTGCCGGTGATCGGGATGCCGATGAGATGGATAGCAACCAGGGCAAGACCGATTGCGAGGCCAGCAACGGCGGCGGGCGCTCTGTCTGTGGTCGAGCCGAGAATCATTAGGACGAAGAGGAATGTTGCGATGAGCTCGAAGGTGATCGCTGCCTGCAGGCCATGGCCATCAAGATAGCCCTCGCCCCAGCCGTTCTGGCCGAGATTGGTCACCCCACCTTCGCCAGCACCACCGCTCACGATGAAGAAGAGCGCACCCGCGGCAACGACGGCGCCGATCACCTGGGCGATCACATAGGTGATGAATTCAACAACCGACATCCGTCCAGCGACCAGCATGCCGAGGCTGACGGCGGGGTTGATGTGGCAGCCGGAGATCGGGCCGATGCCATAGGCCATGGCGATTAAACCAAGTCCGAAGGCAAAGGAGATGCCGGTGAAGCCGATATGCTCGCCGGCGAGAACCGCAGCGCCACAGCCGATGAAAACGAGTGTAAAGGTGCCGATAACCTCGGCGAGAGCTTTATTGAACAGCATTGAGTTAGTCCTCCTGATTAAAACTTATCTGAAGCAGAGAGCAAGGCACATGCCAGCGAGAACCATCGTTAGATTTGAGTGCGTTAGGCTCCGGCTAGGGGTGGTTATTCGTCTGCGAGTCTCATTCCGCGACTGATTGATCGCAAATTGCGATGAGTTTTGCAAAAACTTCGTGTGATTTTTCATGATAAATTGTGATTTGACAGGGGCACAGACCATGAAAACTCTGGTTCGTTGGGATTCTGATCCTTTGACGACGGGGCGCATTCGGCTTACATCAGCATCTTCTGGGCGCTATCAGAGGGATAATCGGCCAAGCCATGACCATGCCAGAGCATCTCAAAGGGGTGATCACCCCGATCCATCCCAAGGGTTGGCCTTTCATCGCGGCCGCCTTCGTAGCCAGCTTGATCCTCGGGCTGTTTGCCGGCTGGCTGTTCTGGCTGGGCCTCCTGGTTACCGCCTGGATGATCTACTTCTTTCGCGACCCGCCTCGGGTGACGCCAGAGGGCATAGGAATCGTGGTGAGCCCGGCTGACGGCGTGGTGCAAACCATTACGAAGCGGACACCGCCGCCGGAAATGGAACTGGGTGATGAGCCCAAGATGTGCATCAGCGTATTCCTGAACGTTTTCGACGTGCACGTGAACCGGACGCCGGTGCCGGGTGTCGTCACCAAGCTTGCCTATCGGCCCGGCAAATTCCTGAACGCCGCCCTCGATAAGGCATCTGAGGATAATGAGCGCCAGTCGTTTCGCATCGAGACGGCTGATGGCGATGTTTACGGCCTCGTACAGATAGCGGGCCTGGTGGCACGTCGGATCGTGCGCTTTGTCGACGAGGGCGATCAACTGCATAGCGGCGAGCGCGTCGGTTTGATCCGCTTCGGTTCGCGCTGTGATGTCTATTTGCCGGAAGGGGTCACGCCGCTGGTGGCGCCGGGGCAGCGGGCGCTGGCCGGCGAGACCGTGCTCGCTGATGGTCGGCGCAATCAAGATCAAAGTGGATGGAGACAAAGCTGATGAAGCGCGAAAGGCGGCGTGATCGCTGGAAGGCGCGACGGCGGCGTTTGCAGGCGCGGCCGCTCATTCACCTCCTTCCCAATGCGTTTACTGTCGCCAGCATCTGCTTTGGTCTCTCGGCGATCCGCTATGGCCTGGATGGCCATTACCAGACCGCGGTTGTGATGATCATCTTAGCAGGTATTTTTGATGGTCTGGATGGTCGCTCGGCCAGGTTGTTGAAGATCACTTCCAAGCTAGGTGCTGAACTGGACAGTCTCGCCGATTTTCTGAGCTTCGGCGTGGCGCCAGCCTTCCTGATCTATCTCTGGACGCTGAACGAGGCCAAGAGCTTCGGCTGGGCGATTGCCTTATTTTATGTGATCTGCGCTGCGCTTAGGCTGGCGCGCTTCAACAGCGAACTTGAAGATCCCGATCGTCCTCCCTGGATGACGCGCTTTTTCACCGGCATGCCGGCGCCTGCCGCCGCTGGTGTGGTCATCGTGCCGATGATGCTGACCTTCGCGCTCGGCCAGGCCTGGCCGCAGATCTGGTGGCTGAATGCCGCCGTTCTGGTCTTTGCCGCCCTAATGATGGTGAGCACGGTCCCGACCTTTTCAATCAAGATGATGACGACCCGGGTCAAGCCGCAATTCATGTTGCCGACCCTGGTGATTGTCGGCGCGATCATCGTGGCTCTGGTGAATGTTCCCTGGTGGACCTTGCTGACCGTGGCAGTTCTTTATTTTATCAGCATTCCCATCAGTGTTGTGGTCGCCAAGAATCTGGCCGCGCAAACTGAAGCCGAGCGACGCGATGCCGATCTCGAGGCGGAGATGATTGAGGGTGAGCCGCCCAGGGCGACGCTGGAGTCTGCAGAGACGGCGGCAGGGCGCGTTCGTCTGATCAAGCCCGATGAGCCAAAGCACGATTGATCGTTCGGCCTCGGTCTCCTGGGCGAGGGAAGCATGACTGATGTTTGATGCCAGGCTCAGACCCCTGATTGACCCACCACTCGATCGGACCGCTGCGCTCTTGATCAAGTGGGGATGGACCGCTGATCGGGTGACCGTGCTTGGCTTCGTGATCGGCCTCTTCGCGATGGTCTCGATCGCCTATCAGGCTTATCTGCTCGGTCTTTTTCTTCTCCTCGTCAATCGGAGTGCTGATGGTCTGGATGGCGCGCTCGCACGAAAATCTCAAAAAACCGATCGGGGTGGCTTTCTCGATATCACCCTAGATTTCGTCTTCTATTCCAGCATTCCCTTTGCCTTCGCACTCGCCGATCCTTTGAACAATGCCTTGGCAGCCGCGTTCCTGATCTTCAGCTTCATCGGCACGGGGTGTTCTTTTCTTGCTTACGCGATCATGGCAGAGAAGCGTGGCATCACCACCGACATCCGCGGCCAAAAGTCCCTCTACTATCTCGGTGGCCTGACCGAGGGGACGGAAACGATACTTTTGTTTGTTCTCGCTTGCGCTTTTCCGACCTGGTTCCCGATCCTAGCCGTTGTTTTTGGATCTCTATGTTGGGTAACCACCGCAACCCGCATTCATGCAGGGTGGCATCACTTTGACTAAGGCTATGCCGGTCGACGCGTCGATACGGGTCTGATACTGGCACATCAGGTCTTAATCCTGAACGCTAGGGGCTCATCGAAGACCATCGTCGCTTATACTCCTTCTATGGCGATCAATCCCTTCTGATTAATCAAAGCAGCACGCCAGCCGCTCATTTTTCTTTAACCAGTTAGTGTTAGCTTGGAGATCAGGTCCATGTGATCCTGGTAATCCGCCACCGCCTCCCTTTTGCTTGCGAGTGGTCGGATTTTCACGATCGCCTGGACCAGGAAATACCGTGACAAAAGCAGGTTAAGAAAAGTTTGCAGGTCCGAATCTGACATTGATGACGACTGGTTTCTGGTATCTAGTCTGAGGACTCTTCATCCAAAGGTAATCCATCAGTCGCAGTTGGAATGCCGCTCGCGCAGGTTTTTGCGCATCACCTTGCCGGTCGCGGTCAGCGGTAGACTGTCAAAAAACTCGATCAGGCGGGGATATTCGTGGGCGGCGAGGCGGGTTTTGACAAACTTTTTTATGTTCTCTTTCAAGTGATCGCTGGGCTCGCAGCCCTCGCGGAGGACGAGGCAGGATTTGATCGTCTCGCCGCGGATTGGATCGGGCACACCGATGACCGCGGCCATCGCGATGGCGGGATGTTGGGTCAGGCAGTCTTCAATTTCCGAGGGGCCGATGCGATAGCCAGCGGAGCTGATGACATCGTCGGTTCGTCCGAGAAAAGTGAGATAGCCGTCCTCATCGGCGACACCGAGATCGCCGCTCAATAGCCAATCGCCGCGAAACTTGGCGGCAACGGCCGCATCGTTATTCCAGTAACCAAGAAACATCACGGGGTCTGGACGCCGGGCAGCGATCTCGCCGTTTTCGCCTGGGGGGCAGAGCTCGCCGTCCTCATCGATCACGGCGACGTCATGGCCAGGGATTGGCCGACCCATGCTGCCGGATCGAAGAGGCATCATTTCAGCATTGTTGCCCACCAGTAGATTGGCTTCGGTTTGGCCGTAGAACTCATTGATATCCAGATTGAAGGTCGAGCGACCCCAGTCGATCACATCGTCGCCGAGTTTCTCTCCGCCGCTCGCAAGGCTGCGCAAGTCAAGGCGGGACGCCCCGACCCCGGCTTGGCGGAGAAGGCGGAGTGCGGTCGGTGGCATGAAGACGTTCTTGATGTCGTGGCGGATCATGAGGTCGATCGCCGCCGCCGCTTCGAACTTGGTGCTTCGGCTGGCGACCACCGGCACGCCGAAATAGAGGCTGGGCATAAGGACATCGAACAGCCCGCCGATCCAGGCCCAATCCGCCGGTGTCCAAAAACGATCATCGGCCTTGGGGAAGAGGGCATGGGGCCATTGTACGCCTGGTAGATGGCCGAGCAGGACTCGATGCGCGTGCAAAGCACCTTTAGGTGGGCCGGTCGTGCCGGAGGTGTAGATGATGAGGGCCGGATCATCGGCGCGCGTGGCCACGGTCTCGAATTGATCGGATGCCCGCTCCATCAGACTGCCGAGATGCACAGAGCCATCTGGGCCGGGCTCGGTGGAGATGATCAGCCTGAGTACGGGCAGGTCCTGATCGATCGCGGTGATTTTTGCCACACCTTCGGGATCGGTGATCAAGGCACTCATGCCGCTGTCCGCCAGGCGAAAGGCAAGGGCTTCCGGCCCGAACAGACTGAACAACGGTACTGCAATCGCGCCGAGTTTGTAGATGGCGAGATGTGCGATCAAGGTCTCGACCCGCTGGCCTAACAGAATTCCGATCCGGTCGCCGGTTTGAATATTGTTGGCTCGAAGACTGTTAGCGAGGCGCGAGCTTGCCGATCGCAGATCGTCGAAACTATGCAGTAGCGCCCGTTTGCCATCTTGAACGTCGATGAGAGCTAGCTTGTGGCTGCCATCGGCATGGCGATCGCAGACAGCGGAGGCGATGTTGAACCGTTCGGGAATGTCCCAAACGAACTTGGCGCAAATGTCCTGATAGGTCGATCCGCGAGGTAACATCGATCCGTCCGTTTGATATAGCGATCATCGCTCATGATGCGCGCGAACGGCAGGCGGGGAAAGGGTGGGGGGCGAAAAATTCCCCCGAATTCCGCTGCTTGGGGTTGTTGGCTGAAAGGGAATTGTTGTAAATCGTAACGCGTAATTAATAAGAAGACTTACGATCTATTGGCGAAATCAGGGCGGCGTCTTTCGTCGTCGGCGGGGCATGATCACCTGCTGTAGAACGTCGACCACATTCATTGAGGAACCTCATGTCGGACAAAGTTGCTCTCATTACAGGTGTTACCGGACAGGACGGCGCTTATCTAGCGCGGCTGCTCCTGGACAAAGGCTATGTCGTGCATGGCGTGAAACGCCGCTCGTCGTCGTTCAATACAGGTCGTGTCGATGCACTCTATGTCGATCCCCATGAGAGCGACACGCGATTTTTTCTCCACCACGGCGACCTCACCGACGCGACCAACCTCATCCGTCTGATCCAGGAAACCCGTCCGACCGAGATCTATAATCTTGCGGCGCAAAGCCATGTTCAGGTCAGTTTCGAGACGGCGGAATATACCGCCAATGCTGATGGCATCGGCACGCTTCGGCTCCTGGAAGGCATTCGCATTTTGAAGATGGGTGATCGCGTTCGCTTCTACCAGGCCTCCACCTCGGAGCTCTACGGCAAGGTCCAGGAAACCCCGCAGCGTGAGACCACGCCGTTCTATCCGAGAAGTCCCTATGCGGCGGCCAAGCTCTATGGCTATTGGATCACCGTGAATTACCGGGAAGCCTATGGCTACCATGCGTCCAACGGCATTCTTTTCAATCACGAAAGTCCGCTTCGCGGCGAGACGTTCGTCACCCGCAAAATCTCCAGGGCTGTTGCGGCGATCGAGCTCGGCCTGCAGAAGACGCTCTATATTGGCAATCTAGATGCCAAGCGCGACTGGGGTCATGCGCGCGACTATGTTGAAGGTATGTGGCGCATTCTTCAGCAAAATGAAGCCGATGATTATGTCCTGGCCACCGGCGAGATGCATTCGGTGCGCGAGTTTATCGAACTGGCATTTCGCTGCGTTGGGCGCGAGATCATCTGGAAAGGCAAGGGGGTCGAGGAAGTCGGCGTCGACAACCGATCCGGCAATGAATTGGTGCGAGTCGATCCGAAATATTTCCGGCCCACCGAGGTCGAACTGCTCCTCGGTGATCCAACCAAGGCCAGGCAAAAGCTCGGCTGGCAGCATCAAACGAGCTTTACCGATTTGGTTAAGGAGATGGTCGACGCCGACCTTGTGGCGGTCAGGAAAGAAGGTTGCCATCGACATGATTGAGCTGCACGCATCGACCTCGATAGGATTTTTTGATACGGGAACGGGCCGTTAGGCTGATGGGCAACGATCAGGGGCAGCGTCATCGATGAATGAAACTGAAAAATTCTCGATTCGCGGCAAACGGGTTTGGGTTGCCGGACACAATGGCATGGTGGGCAGTGCCTTGGTGCGCAGGCTGGATGATGAAGATTGCACCATTCTCACAGCACCCAAGGATGTTTGCGATCTCACCCGGCAGGATCAGGTCGAGGCCTGGTTGGACAAAGAGCGCCCTGAGGTCGCGCTGATCGCGGCGGCGAAAGTGGGCGGCATTCTTGCCAATGACCAATATCCGGCGACGTTCCTCTACGACAATATGATGATCGAGGCGAATGCTATCCATGGCTGTTTCAAGGTCGGGGTGCAAAAGCTGTTGTTCCTCGGCTCCAGCTGTATCTATCCGAAATTTGCGCCGCAGCCGATGAAAGAGGAATGCCTGCTGGAAAGCCAGCTTGAGCCGACCAATCAATGGTATGCCATGGCCAAGATCGTTGGGGTCAAGCTATGCCAGGCTTACCGAAAGCAATATGGTGCTGATTTCATCAGCGGCATGCCGACCAATCTCTACGGTCCCGGCGACAATTTCGACCTGCTCACAAGTCATGTCGCACCGGCCTTGGTGGCGAAGATGCATCAGGCCAAGAAGGCTGGCGCCAGTGAGGTCGAGATCTGGGGGAGCGGCAAGCCGCGGCGCGAATTTCTCCATGTCGACGACCTTGCTGATGCCTGCATTCATCTCTTGAAGGTCTACAGCGACGATATGCACATCAATATCGGCTGCGGAGAAGACCTTTCGATTGGTGAGCTTGCGCAACGCATCCAGGGCGTCGTCGGTTTCGAAGGGCGCCTTCGCTACAACAGTGCTCGGCCGGACGGCACGCCACGCAAATTACTAGATATCAGCCGGTTGAAGGCACTGGGCTGGGAACCGAGGATCAGCCTTGATGTCGGGCTGCGAGACGCTTATCGCTGGTATCGTGATCAGGTCGCCGACAAAGCTGCATAATTAAAGCAAGTTTATTTAAAAAAAATGAAATAAATACCAAACGTTTGCTTTCGGCTTTCTTAAGCGCTCTTCAGCTTAAGCTTGTTCGGCTGCAATCAACCCTAAAGTGCCTAAAATTTAGGAGTGTAGGCCAAATAATAACTTGCCAATATCTACCTATTCACGCTATTGGCGATGCTACCCAAGCTTGGTGATCACTTCTCAAACCTGGCGATGCTCATCGTTCATGGAATTCGCGGCAACCGACGTACGTATTAAGACCAAGCCTAAGCGCAGGCTGCACGAGACATGGCTGCTTATCGGGCTCGACCTTCTGATCATCTATGCTTGCTTTGCGATCGGCCGGACCACGAATTGGGTTGTGAACGGGCTGACCTTCGAACAAGCACTCTTCGGCTGGCAAACGGATTACGGGGCGACGCGCGCCGTGATCGCGCTTACCCTTGGCATCGCCTGCCTTATCATGTTCGCACGCTTCGGCCACTATGATCGCCGCCGCCCTTTCTGGCAGGAACTCGGTGACATTCTAGGCGTCGTCGTCATGATGGCGATCCTCGATGCTGCACTGGTCTTTTTAACCAAGACCAACTTCTCACGTCTTTGGTGGGGTGCTAGCTGGAGCCTAGTCGCCATTTTGGTGCCGACGGTGCGCTACGCTGTCAAACAGTTCCTCATGTCGAAAGGTGCCTGGCTTCGTCCGACGGTCATCATTGGCGTTGGACCCAACGCCCAAGACACAGCCCTTGCGCTGGAGAGCGAGCCGCTTCTCGGCTTCAATGTTGTCGCCTTTATTCAGCCATCCAACAAGGACGCCGAGACGCCGGGCTCGATCGAGGTGGGTGCTACGACCTTGCCCGTTCTGCCATCAGCGCCCTTTCCCGACCTTCTCCCCTCCCATCTCGGGCGGCCCCATGTCGTGGTGGCCATGGCCATGGACGAGATGGTGGCCCATGCTAGCTATGTGGAGCGGCTAAGTCTCAGCTACAGCGATGTCGATATCATCTCGCCGATGCGCGGTTTGCCCCTAGCCGGCACGCAGGTGACCCATTTCTTCACCCACGACGTTCTGGCCCTTCGCCTGTATAACAGTCTCTCCCGCCCTTGGCCCCGAAGGATTAAGCGCTGCTTCGACTTGGCCGTGGGATGTCTGCTGCTTCTCTTTTCTGCCCCGCTCTTTGCCCTGATCGGCTGGCGGCTGGCTAGAAAGGGTGGCCCGGTCTTTTTCGGCCATATCCGTATTGGCAAAGGTGGTCGCCGTTTCAAATGCTTAAAATTCAGGACCATGGTGCCGGATGCTGATCGGGTGCTGGATGACCATCTTGATGCCCATCCCGAGTTCAAGGAGGAATGGGAGACGCACCACAAGCTCCGTCACGATCCTCGCATCACACGGATGGGCAAATGGCTCCGGCGAACCTCTCTCGATGAACTTCCCCAGCTGATCAACGTCATCAAGGGTGAGATGAGCCTGGTGGGTCCTCGGCCGGTGGTGGCCGATGAGCTGGACCGATATGGTGACAACCTGGTCTATTATGTCGAGAGTAAACCCGGTTTAACGGGCCTTTGGCAGGTGAGTGGACGCAGCGACGTCACCTATCGCCAGCGCGTTCATCTGGACAGCTGGTACGTACGGAACTGGTCTCTGTGGTGCGATCTGGTGATCTTGATCAAGACACCGAAGGCCGTGCTCAAAGGTTTCGGCGCCTATTGATCCTGCCGATTTCGGCGGCGCTGATGCCCACTACACGGCGTGATTGGCCCTAAAGTCTCAGTAGAACCTCATAAGTCCGCATCTCTATCGCAGAACGTCGTCGGTCCAAGCTGCGACGCAGAAGACCATTCAGGATGATTGAATGATCTCATCATATCCAAGTATGATATGGTACGTCATGAGATGAGCGTGCGCCAAGGCTATGCTAAGGTAGCGTTTGAGGTGTTTGAACTGGGTGGCTGAAAAATTGGACAAGCCGACCATCGATAGAGCCAGGCAGGAGAGCCAGGAACGTCAGGGTGTGTTGGCACAAGCGCTGGCCCGCCTTGAAGGCTTGATGCGCCGTTTTCGCGGGCCGGAAGAGCTGATTGCCGAGCCTCTGCCGGATGTCGCCCTTGATCGCCCCTATCCTTGGGAAGCCCATTATCCGCCAGAGATCGATTGGGACGAGACCTTCGAGGAACGGCCCCTTTTTGCAATCCTGGATCAAGCCGTAGAAACATTCGGCGACAAACCATGCCTCGATTTTCTCGGGCGAAAATCGACCTACAAGGAGATCGGCCAGTTGGTCGATCGCGCCGCCAAGGGGTTCCAAGAACTCGGCGTGGAGAAAGGCGTTCGCGTCGGTCTGTTCCTACCCAATTGCCCCTACTATGTCATCGCCTTCTTCGCGATCATGAAAGCGGGTGGCACGGTGGTCAATTTTAACCCGCTCTATGCTGAGCGCGAGATCGCCCGGCAGATCGACGACAGCAAGACCAAGATCATGGTCACCCTTAATATTAGAGGGATGTATCCGAAGGCGGCAGCACGGCTGAAGGACACCTGTCTCGAGAAAATCGTCGTCGGCTCCATGGGCGGAATGCTGCCCTGGCGGGAGCGTACCCTTTTCGCCTTGCTGCGGCGCAAGGAAATCGCTGATGTCGCCCATGACAATCAGCATATCACGTTCAAGAAGCTGACCGCCAATGATGGTAAGATGGCGCCAGTTGAGATCGATCCCGCCGTCGATATAGCGGTGCAGCAATATACCGGCGGCACGACCGGCTTGCCCAAGGGTGCCGAGCTTTGCCATACCGCCCTTTACGCCAATACCCAGCAGGTTCGGAAATGGGCGACTGAAGCGAAGCCTGGCAAAGAACGCGTCGTCGGCGTTCTGCCGTTGTTTCATGTCTTCGGCATGACGGCGGTGATGAATTCGAGCCTGGCCAATGGGTTCGAGATCATCTTGCTGCCGCGTTTTCGCCTCGATCAGCTGTTGAAATTGATCGACCAAGAAAAGCCGACGGTCATGCTCGGTGTCCCGACCATGTATTCGGCGATCAACGGCTCCAAGCTGCTGGCCGACTATGATCTTTCCAGCCTGAAATATTGCATCTCCGGCGGGGCGCCATTGCCGAGCCAGGTGCAGCGCCGCTTTGAGCACTTAACTGGCTGCTCATTGGTCGAAGGTTATGGCCTAACTGAGGCGGGGCCGGTTTGCACCATCAATCCGTTCCACAATCCGAGGCCCGGATCGGTAGGATTGCCGTTGCCCGGAACGCTGATCGAGATTACCGATCTGGATGACCCGGACAGGCGGCTTCCGATCGGCCAGCGCGGCGAGATTTGTGTCACCGGACCGCAGATCATGCGGGGCTATGCCCAACGTGAGGCCGAGACAGCAGAAGCGCTCCATGGCGGACGACTGCATACCGGCGATGTCGGTTTCATCGATCAGGACGGCTATGTCTATCTGATCGACCGGATCAAGGATTTGATCTTGTGTGGTGGGTTTAACGTCTATCCGCGCATGGTGGAGGAAGCGATCGAACTGCATGAGGCGGTCGAGGAAGTCACGGTTTGCGGCATCCCGGATGCCCATCGCGGTGAGATCGTGAAGGCTTATGTCAAGCTCAAGGAGGACAAGAGCCTAACGTCGGCGCGGTTGCGCGCATTCTTGAAGGATAAGCTCGCCCCCTTCGAGCAGCCCCGCCAGATTGAATTCAGGGATGAACTGCCACGCACCTTGATCGGCAAGCCGTCCCGTCATGCGCTGATCGTTGAGGAAATGCGCCGCCTGAATGAAGCGGATGGCAGGCCTCCTGCAGAGGACGGCAAGGAGCCGCCCATATCGATGATGGATCGGTCGCTTGCATCAACGGATCACGATCACCCTGAGGGATGACAATGAGCCTCGAAAATCTTACTGATCAAGTCAAGGCCCAGACCCTGCAACTCGCGTCGCTTGGCTACAAGGTCAAATTCGACGTTGAGGACGAAGGCATGATCCTGGTGGATGGCACGGTCAATCCCGTGGCGGTCTCCAATGACAATGACGAGGCCGATTGCACCATCGCGCTGACGCCGGGCAATATGGAAAAGCTCATCGCCGGCGATCTCAGCCCAACGCTCGCCTACACCCTTGGCCAGATCAAGGTCGACGGATCCCTTGGCGTCGCGATGAAATTGGCAAGCCTGCTCGAAAGCTAAGGGCCGAGGCGGCCCGCCGCTACTTAGGCTGTCGTCTTGGATTGTGTATAGCGTTTTAAGTGATCGAATGTGGTGATCGTTTCTACGCGCTTGCCTTGCAGCTTTTCGAAGGCGACCTGATCGCGAATGGCCGGCATCCAGTCCTTGTCGACATCCCAAATCACGCGAAACAGCGCTTCCGTAGGCGGTGCTGTCGTTGCGTCTGCCGGGGGATGGGCGAGTAGGTTATGGCTCCAAGCGATCTGTCTTTCGGCTGCCAGCCAGAAATGGACCCAAAGGGGCATGTCGATCAGGATGATCCAGCTGGCCCGCCTCAAACGCGGCTCGATTGATTCCAGCCTACCAAGTCCATCAATGATCCAACATTCGCTCGCGATTGCTTGGCCATGTCCCTGGTCATAGATCTCGATCGGGGCGAGGTTCCAGCCGGGCTGCCACAGTAATCGATCGACTTCGATATGAGGCAGGTCCAGCGATGTCGCAAGAGCGCGGGCCAACGTCGATTTGCCGCCACCGGCATTGCCGAGGATCGCTATGCGATGGTCGCTCACTTAGAACGCCGGTGGTGTTGTCATTGTGTTCCCACCAGGCTTTCTCCAGACTTGGCTGCAGACCGTTGATCTAGGCGCTGGCGGCAGAAACCCAATGGAGTAGTGACGCCAAAATGCAGTGGTCACATCATTATCCGAGGCGCCAGCGTGTGGTTTCGGGGCCATCTTCCAGGATGACGCCTTCGGCTTCGAGCTGATCTCGGATGCGGTCGGCGGTCTCGAAGTCCTTGGCGTCCCTTGCGCTGCGGCGAAGGTCGAGCAGGCGTTCGATCTCGATCTTATCCACATCCGCATCACCACTGGATGTTGTCAACCAGCTCGCCGGATCACTCTGGAAAAGTCCGAGAAGAGCGCCTGCGGCCAGAAGCTCGCGCTTGAAGGTGGCTCTCTCTTGCTCGTCCCTGCTGCTATTGGCCTGTCTTGCAAGATCGAACAACGCAGCTTGGGCTTTTGGCGTGTTCAGGTCGTCCAGGAGAGCTTTTCTTACCGATTTCGGCGCCGGTGTTCCGGCATCGGCTTGGTCCGGTCCAGGCAGTTTAGACAGGGTCAGATAGAGACGATCCAAAGCATGCTTGGCGCGCTGAAGTCCGGCCCCAGTCCAGTTCAACGGCTTTCGATAATGCGCGGAGAGCAACGCATAGCGGATCGCTTCGCCTGGTATGGTCTTCAGGAGATCGTGGGGCAGGAGAACATTGCCGATGGACTTTGACATCTTTTCATCATCGACATCCAAAAAACCGTTATGCAGCCAATAGCGGGCGAGCGGTGCGCCGTCATGGGCGCAAACTGACTGGGCCAGCTCATTCTCGTGATGGGGAAACTTCAAGTCTTGTCCGCCAGCATGAATGTCGATGGTTGCGCCAAGATGCTCCTTGATCATCACCGAGCATTCGGTATGCCAGCCAGGCCGGCCGCGTCCATAGGGACTTTCCCACCCCGGCTGATCGGGCGTCGACGGCTTCCAAAGAATGAAATCGGCGGGATCGCGCTTATAGGGGGCGACTTCGACCCGAGCACCGTCGATCATCTGGTCGCGCGAACGCCTCGAAAGCTCGCCATATCCAGGGCAGGCCGGCACATGAAACAGCACATGACCGTCGGCAACGTAAGCAGCGTCTTTTTTGATCAGAAGCTCGATCATTGAGAGCATCTGATCGACATGACCAGTTGCCTTCGGTTCGATCGTCGGCGCTAAGACGTTCAGAGCGCCCATATCGTCGTTATAGGCCTTGGTGAAATGCTTGGTGATCGCCTCGATGTCGACTTCTTGATCAGCCGCCGTCTTGATGATTTTGTCATCGATATCTGTAATATTGCGCGCGTAGACGACATTGCTGAACTCCTGGCGCAATAGACGGAAGAGAACATCGAAGGCCACTGCTGGGCGCGCATTGCCGATATGGGCGTAGTTGTAGACCGTGGGGCCGCAGACATACATCGTCACCCGATTGGGGTCGGCTGGCTGAAATGTCTCTTTCTTGCCGGTGAGCGAGTTGAAAAGTTTCATCAATCCGAGCTTTGTAAACGGAGGAAATCACATCAGGAGATGGATGAGGCGCGCTAACTTTGCAAGTCCCGCGGATTTGATCAAGCTGACATCGACAATCTGCGGCAATCACGGACGTTACAGCCTGCTACGGATTTTCAAAGGGAGTTTTTTTGCCCGTGTCGATAATTCTGGGGAAACTTCTTCGCTTGGCGGCCGGTCTGTCCTTAGCCGTTCCGATGCTCGGCTGCACGCCAGCTCGTCTGCTCAATGCTGTGGTGTCCAAGGACGGCTATCGCCTTGAACAGGCGATCGCCTATGGCAAAGAGGAGCGCCAGAGGCTCGACGTCTACGTTCCGGACCAGATCCAAGATCCGCCGAAGACGGTAGTTTTCTTCTATGGCGGGCGCTGGGAATTCGGGTCGCGCAATGATTATTTGTTCGTCGGTCAGGCGCTTGCCGCCAAGGGCATCATCACAGTGGTTGCGGATTATCGCCTTTATCCGAAGGTCATGTATCCAACCTTTATCGAGGATGCTGCTAAGTCAGTCAGCTGGGCGAGAGACACGATTGCAACCTATGGCGGTGATCCAGATCAGCTGTATCTAATGGGCCATTCGGCGGGGGCTTATATCGCGGCCATGTTAGCTCTCGACGAGCAGTTTCTCGATGCCGAGGGCATGTCTCCAACCGACCTGGCTGGCGTCATCGGACTCGCCGGCCCCTATGATTTCCTGCCCATCAAGGATCCCGTGATCAAAGAGATCTTCGATGTCGATCCCTTAATCGAAACTCAGCCCATTCATCACGCCGCGACGCAGGCACCGCCGTTCTTCTTGCTGACCGGGGATGATGATGTGACGGTGCTCCCGCGTAATGCCAAGGTTCTTGCAGAAGCGATCAACACAGCTGGTGGGGATGCAACCACCAAGACCTATGAGAGCATCGCGCATGTAGGGATCATGTTGTCCTTCGCGCGCGCCTTTCGTTGGCTGGCCCCGGTGTTGGATGACGTCACCGATTTTATGAAGCAGTCCTGAAGTTTTTTTACCGTCAACGGGATTGTTTGATCGACAAATTCTTACGTCGCCAAAAGTCAAAACTCTATGTGATAGTCCCTGTAAACCGATCATAATATTCGAGATATGGGGAGCGCATCAAACTGGGCCGAACAGATAGACCGGATCCCGTTATGATGGAGTTGGTTCAGTCACCCACCTACGTAGATGCTCACCTGGCTCACGATCCACCGAAACAGGCGACAGATTGGGTGGGGACAGTGATCAATGTGCGGAAATAAGTGACAGGCTGCTGTCCCAAGGAAATTAATTAAGATGTTGGATAAAAAGGATGGGGGCCGTCAAACGTGCCAATCTGGATGTGATGCGATACCAGTTTTTTATCACGCATTTCGTGCAGCATGAAGGCGCCGGGCTCGACCGTTAGGGTATTGGTGGCACCGACGCGCTGATCCAGCGTCACGGCATGAGAAATTCCTGGGCCAACCTGGCAGACGACACCGTCCCATTCAGTGACTACGTTGCGATGTACGTGACCGCAGATCAGGCGCGCTTCACCTGGATGGGCGTTCAGGATGTCGCGCAACGGTTCGGCCTCTCGTAGATTTTGAATGTCCATTGCATGGATGCCGGTTGTGAAGGGCGGGTGATGTAGGCCAATCAGAAACAGCTTTGCTGAGTGGTTGGCCATGCTTTCCTTCAAGAAATCCAAAGTCCGTTCACTTAAACAGCCATGCGAGGCACCTTGGACCAGTGTGTCCAGACCGATGAGCACGAGGTCCGAAAATTCTTCGACCCAGTTGATAGGTCCGCCTTTCGTCATCCAGCTCTGATCTGCGAAGGCGGCGCGCATCGTTTCGCGATGATCGTGGTTGCCGGGCACGGCGCGATAGGGAAGGGAGAGCGGCTCCATAAGGCGACGAAAGCGGCGATATTCCTCCATACTTCCGAAATCGGTCAGATCGCCAGTGATGACAACTAGATCCACCGGGCCGATTTCTGGCAGGATGCGGTTGATGGTGGTTACGGCTTCGGCCAAAGCGGCAGCAGTATCAACCTTGCCATAAGCCAGCTCGCCGTCCGGGACGATATGGGTATCGGTGATCTGAATGATCTTGGACATCAGGCGGCCTTCGTTTTGGTAAGCAGCATCAGTGCTTCGGGTGTTATATCGAGGCGTACGATACTCCCTGGCTTCGGCGCCTGAAGACCTGAATGGAGCGCATATAAAGTGTCATCCACCACGCCTTTGATCCCGATGCGATAATGTGATCCAAGGAACGTCACCGTTTCGACGGTGCCGGTTAGCGGCCCGTCATCGGAAAGGCGAACGTCCTCCGCGCGGACATAGGCGGCCTGGTCATGACCTTCGCTCGGCAATGAAAGAACGCCGCCTTTGAGAACCAGCTTGTCCCCTTTGATCTGACCGGGAAGCGCCATTGCGCTGCCGACGAACCCGGCGACAAAGGACGAGGCAGGATTTCGATAGAGGTCCTCCGGCGAGCCGATCTGCTCGACCAGGCCGTTCGACATGACGGCGACGCGATCCGCGATCGCCATGGCTTCGTTTTGATCATGGGTGACGAAAATTGCGGTAATCTCAAACTTGCGGAGCAAGACTGCCAGCTCATCACGGAGACTGTCGCGCAAGGCAGCATCCAAGGCAGAGAGCGGCTCGTCCAGCAGAAGAAGCCGGGGGCGTGGTGCGAAGGCCCGCGCCAAGGCGACCCTTTGGCTTTGGCCTCCAGACAAGGCTTTGATGGATCGCCCTGCGAAAGGCTCCAGCTGACACATCTGCAGGACTTCGTCGACGCGGGTCTTGACTTCCCCCGCCGGCAGTTTTTGCATTTTCAGGCCGTAACCGATATTGGCGCGTACCGACATGTTCGGAAAAAGGGCATAGGATTGGAACACCATCCCGACATTCCGTTTTTCCACCGGCAGCGCCGTTACGTTGTCATCGTCGAACCAGACTTCGGTCCCTGAATTGGGCGTCTCCAGCCCAGCGATGATGCGCAAAAGCGTGGTCTTGCCGCATCCAGACGGGCCGAGCAGCGAGACGATCTCACCGGTCTCGACTTGCAGATCGGTCGGCAGCAGCGCCTTAGTGCCGTCGGGAAATGTTTTCGCGGCCTTCAAGAGACGAAGCGTCATGACGCGATCCTTTGCGCGCGGTTCGACGCCCACTGCATAGCCACTAGTAGCGGGACGATCAGAACGAAGAAGACTAGGGTGTAGGCGGAAGCGACTTCGAGGCGCATCGAGGCATAGCTGTCGGCTAGACCTACCGGCAGGGTTTTCAGATATGGCGTGTGCAGCATCCAGGTGAGGTTGAACTCGCCGATGGAGAGCGTCACCACGGCTAGCGCCCCTGCAAGAATGCCGGGCATGGCGTTCGGCACCACGATGTCGCGAAATCTCTGCCAAGGCGGTGCCCCAAGCGAAGCAGCACCTTCCTCCAGCGTCTTGAGGTCGATCGCAATCATGACCGCCAAAACCGAGCGTACCATGAAGGGCAGCGTGTAGAGCACATGGCCGACCAGAATGAAGGTCCAGGATGTGCGAAACCCTTTGATCGTCCCATAAAGCTGCAGCAGAGCCAGAGCCAGCGCCAAGCCCGGCACGGCCAGCGGCAGCGAGATGAACTCTTCGAGGATGCGTCCCGTTCGCCCCGGATTTCTCGCAAGGCCATAGGCTGCGGGGACGCCGATGATCAACGTGCAGATCAGGCAGGCCAACGCGAGGCCAAGCGACAGAAAAATGCTGTCGGCATAGAGCTCCCAAACCTGCCAGATCCATTTCAAGGTCAGGCCTGATGACAGCCCTTTGAAATAGTTGACCGTAAGGCCGGCAAGGATCGACTGAATGGCCGGGACCAGAAGAAAAGCGCAGGCCAGCAGTGTTACGGCTAACTGTAGGATCTTGCTCTTCGAGACCTGCGGAACTTGCATATCAGCCCCCGCCCGCAACGGCAGCGCCTGAGAAACTGCGTGCAAACAGCAGCAGCACCCAGGTGACGATGCCTAATACGATCGACAAGGCCGAGGCCATGGCGATGTTGGCCGAGAGTGTGAACTCGGTGTAGATCACCATCGGCAGCACATCGATATCCGTCGCCAATGTGAACGCTGTGCCGAAGGCGCCCATCGCTGTTGCAAACGCGATCGCACCTGCCGCAACCAGGGAGGGTGCCAAGCCTGGCAGGATCACATCAATAACGACCCGAAAAGGTGAAGCGCCAAGGGAGCGCGCTGCTTCCTCCAGCGCCGGGTCCAGCTTTTCCGAGGCCGCCATCACCGTCAGCAGGACGCGCGGGATGGAGAAATAGAGGTAGCCTAGGAAAAGTCCCAGGATCGAATAGGCGAAGACCACATGGCCGGGTAAAACCTGGTTGAACAGACCTTGCCGCCCGCCGAGGAGAATGATCAGGAACCCGATCACGACGCCGGGGAAGGCTAGTGGAAGGGTCAGGATCGAGAGAAGAACACCGCGGCCGCGAAACTGGTTTCGAGCGAGGAACAGCCCGGCCGTCGTCGAGATGACCAGAGCAGCGAACGTTACCGCCAGCGAAACCAGGACCGTCTGGACAAGCGTCGACAGATAGCGCGGTTTTTGCAGGATCTCGAGATAGATCGCCCAGCCATTCGCCCCCTCGCCCGATGCCAGGAACAGTCGCACCAGCGGCAGCGCCAGAAAGGTCAGCGAGAACACGATCAGCGGCGTGAAACAGATCAGAACGAAACTGCGGGTGCTCATATCCGACTATCGAGGGCCAGGCGAACCTGGCCCTCGATCCTAAAGGAAGGCTTGATCAAAACAGTCCCCAAAACCTTACCCAGAAAAGCCCGCATACCCTCGATATTCCAGGCACTTTCCGCGAAGGCGGTGGAAACCAAATGCAGTGATCATATCACTGGACTTCGGAGAGGTAGCGTTCGCCGAAGCCTGCCTGGGCCTGTTCCATCTTGCCGTAGTCGACGGCGACGGCGCGCTCATAGTCGCTGGCCGGCAAGAATTTCTCGGCGACCTCTGCCGGCAGCTCAACCGGGCGGGATGGCTGCAGATAGGCATTCGTCCAGATCGCCTGGCCCTCATCGGAGAGGATGAAGTCCAGAACTCGCTTGCCGAGTTCTGGGTTCGGCCCGTTGTTCACCAGGCTCATTACATAAGGCACCCGCACGGAACCCTCGCAGGGCATGACGAATTCGAAATTGCCGTCCTCTTCATATTTGCCGCGGTAAGCGTTGAAGTCATAGTCGAACAAAATGGGGATCTCGCCCGACACCACCCGCGCATAGGAGGTCTGCTTCGGGACGATGGGGTCATTTCCGGCGAGTTGCTTGAAGTAGTCGATGGCAGGGTCGAAATTATCGAGATCCCCCCCAAAGGCCATATTGACGGCAACGGCGCCGGCGTAACCGACAAAGGCCGAGGACGGATCGAGATAGCCGACCATGCCCTGATAGTCAGGCTTGGTCAGATCGGCAAAACATTGGGGGACAGGCGCACCGCCAAGCGCGTCCACGTTCACGAAAAAGCCCAGGCTGCCGAAGTGGATGGCGAACCACTTGCCTTCTGGGTCCTTCAAGCCTTCGGGAATGTCATCGAAGCCGGTCGGTTTGTAGGCCGTCGCGACACCTTCATTGCCCGCCTTGATGCCGGTCGTAACCCCGTAATAGGCGACATCGGCGACAGGGCTTTCTTTTTCAGCCAGGAGCTGGCTCAAGGTCTGGCCCGAGTTCTTGTTGTCATGGGGCATCTGGACATCGATCTTTTCGTCGATGGCTTTGAGCATGGACGCCCAATCCGCCCATTGCGGTGGGCAGTTGTAGCAGACGGCATCTTCCGCCGATGCTGGACCGAATGCCGGGCCAGTGAGAATGGCCGTCAATGCCACGGCCGATAACAAATGTCTCATTTGATAGTCCTCCCTGAGTGATTTTCGGACGGTTCTTCTGGTCTCTCCGGACAGGGAAAGGCGGCTGCCTCACCTTGGCCTTGGTCGTCTTTCCCCGCCTTTTGAGGCGCCAGACTACCTCCTGGGCGGAACTTGAAGGATAAATGCCGAGCCTGCAGCGTGGGCCCCGTTTCACCTCTGATCGCGGATAAGACAATCCCTGCTGCAACATTGCCGATCCGTTTCGGCTTGGTTTCGATGGTGGCGAGGCTCGGCTCGATCATCGTTCCCACATCGATGCCATCAAACCCGACGACCGAAAGCTCGTCCGGGACATGCCGCCCCAAGGACCGTGCCGTGCGGATCGCTGCGAGTGCCAGAAAGTCGTTTGAGGCGAAAATACCGCTGACCCCAGTGTTCGCCTTCAGTAGGTCGAGCAGCAGTGCTGAAAGATCACCGCCGTCTTCGTCGATTTGCAGTAAGGCCGGCGGTGCCATGCCATTAATCTTGCAAGCAGCAGCGAACCCCTCGAAACGCTGCCGTGATCGATCCGAACTGTTGAAGCGCAGGGCAAGAAAACTCGTTTGGATATGCCCTGCTTCCGCAAAGGCGTCGGCAACGGCCCTGGCAGCCCCATCATTATCGATCGACGAGGTGGGAAGGCCTCCGGACAAACCGTTGAACATCAAGCAGCACGGCACCTTTCGTTGCCGGACAAGCTTCAACCCTTCGCTGGTCTCGCCATCGCTCACCGTGATCACAAGCCCGTCGACCTGCTTGGCCAGCAGGGTTCGAATAGCCGTGAACTCGAGATCGGCGCTATAATTGGAACAGGTCAGGAGCAGCTGATAACCCGCCTGCTGCACCTCATCCTGCAACCCTTGAACGGCGTCAGCAAAAACCGGATTGATCAGGGACGGCACGACGCAACCAATCGTCCTCGTCGTCTGGCTTTGCAGCGAGCGCCCGATCTCACTGAATTCGAACTGCAGCAACTCAGCTGCTTTCAAGACGCGCTGGCGCGTAGCGGAGGCTGCCGGTCCGGTTCCATTCAGGACACGGCTAACCGTCGCAACGCCACAACCGGCATGCTCGGCGACATCTTTGATGGTTACGTTGCGTTTCACCGGCCAACCCTAATGGAAACGTTTCCATTAAGTATACTATGCGTTCGTGAAAACGCCGTGACAAGGCCTTCCCAGTATCGCCGACAGATTCTGATCGAGGCGATCATGCTGGCGCCCGAGGTTGGCGAGCTATCAATTTACCTGAAGGGCGATCTCGCGGGCATTCTGACTTTGGCACAAAGCAAAGCCCTGTCTCAGAGAGTCCCACCCACCTCATTTAATCTGGCCGCATATCGTCGATCTTGGCGATGGCGGTCCGAGCCAACAGAGGTGGTCATACCACTAAGCGACTTTGCCCGGTGGGGTGAGGGGTATTTGCCGTTGCTCAAGTGGGACTTGACCTTGGTCACTGGCGCGTGGCATGCGGTTCCAAGCATCTAACGCTGCAATCTTATAGGCTTCCGCCAGGGTCGGGTAGTTGAAGGTGTTCTCGACGAAATAGTCGAGACGGCCACCCAGATTCAGCACGGCTTGACCGATATGGATAAGCTCGGTCGCTCCCTCACCGACGATATGAACGCCAAGGAGACGGTGATCCTCGATAGCGAAGATCATTTTCAAGAGACCATTACTCAGCCCCATGATCTGACCACGAGAGGTTTCACGAAACCGGGCGATGCCACATTCAAAGGGAATGCCTCGCAGCTTGGTTTCTTCCTCGGTCATACCGATGGTCGAGATTTCCGGAACAGCATAGATCCCATAGGGAAAGAAGGCAGGGGCTTCATGGGCTGCTTCGCCGAAGGCGCGGCAAGCAGCGATCCGGCCTTGCTCCATGGATGTCGAAGCGAGGCTGGGAAAGCCAATGACGTCACCTGCGGCATAGATATGGGGAACATTTGTTTGAAAGCTCTGTTCGTCGACGGTAAGGCGTCCCCGGTTATCCGCTTCGAGACCGCAGGTATCCAGGCGCAGATCATCGGTCGCCCCCATCCTGCCGGCGGCAAATAAGGTGGCGTCGGCTCTGATCAGGCGACCGTCTTCCAAATGAATGCGGCAGCCCGTCTTGTCTTCGCATTCGACCGTGGCAACCTTGCATCCCATGCGTAAGACTAGGCCGCGATCTCGCAGGTCGTGAATGAATTCATCGATCAGTTCGCGATCGATGAAGTCCAGCATGGTTGCACGGGGTTCGATCAACGTGACTTGGACATCGAGCGCGCTGAAAATGGTGGCATATTCGAGGCCGATGACACCGGCACCGATGACTGCAAGCGTCTTGGGCAATATTTTGAGGGATAGGACATCATCGCTGTCTAGAACATGTTTGCCGTCAAACGGTATGTCCTTCGGACGGTGCGGTTTGGTGCCGACGGCAATGAGAAATCGCGTTCCGCTGCATCGGAGGTTTTCTTGCTCAGTGCCTTGGACCTCGATTGTATGAGGATCGATGAAGCGGGCCTGGCCATGAAGCGTTGTGACCTGGTTGCGGGCGAACTGATGTTCGAGCACATCGACTTCATGGTCGAGCGTCAGATGGAGGCGTTTCTTCAGATCGTCGGCGGAAATATCCGATTTGGCCTTATAGGCCCGGCCGTAAAAGCTGCGCTCTCGCCAACCGGTGAGATTGAGGACCGTTTCCCGAAGCGTCTTGCTGGGAATCGTACCTGTATGTACCGAAACGCCGCCAACGCGCTCGTTTTGCTCGATGACGAGGACGCTCTTGCCAAGTTTTGCCGCTTGTATGGCGGCACGGCGACCGGCGGGACCGCTACCGATGACGATGAAATCATAATGTGACGTCACGTGCTCTTCCGAATCTTCCCCGCCCTCCGCGACCGGGTTCTCTGAAGAGTCGCAGATCATGGTGAAGATTTTGTTAACGCCTCGGAGAATTATGCATCACTTGCAGGCGATGACGTCTCAAAGGCCGATCGAGCCAGCCTTCTTTCCAGTTTAGTTGAGTATTACGTCGGCAAATTGGTTGGCATGAAGACACAAGGAGCGATCAGCTTAGCGCGTGAACCACGTTGCTCCAGATCCGCTATCTTCTCCGTGATGACCCGGGCGCGCTGCAGGCATGTCGACATATCCGGCATGGCCCGTACATCGAGATCGTGGGCAGGTGGGGCGAACATTGTCCAGGAGAGAAAGAGCATGACCGCATCTATCATCTATGTATCACTCCGAGATGACGACCATTGTCACCGCATCGACACATGCCCCAATTTGGAGCGATCAAAGGCTGTGATCCAGGTGTTGTTCGATGAAGGGCTCAAGCCTGCCAGCATTGCCGGCGAGATCCAGCATGGTGAAACGATCGCGTAGCTCTCGTGCATGGCGGATGGCGTTGCCATAGAAGTTCGGATCAATCCCCAATGTCGTGGGATCTTTTGCAACACCAACGGCGTCAAGTGCCTTGCTCAAGGCCTTTGGCGTTAAGGCGGCGGCGCTGAGATCTTGTCTGAGTGTCGTCCAATTCTCTCTCAGTTTCGCGTTTATGGCTTCCAACCGATTGCCGCAGATGGCCTTGGCCTTCATTGCTTCTTCCAATGACGGACTCAAATGACCGTATCGGTCCTTCATGGATTTTGTATCGATGAGTGTTTCGCCAAGAATAGGCGGTGAGGGGTCCTTCAGAATAACGTCTTGTAGCCTGGCCATTGTCCATGCGGCGAGGCCCACTTGCTCGCCATGGAGCGTGCCGGGATGGGGATGGCAGAACATGTCGATATAGTGGCTGATCAGATGTTCGCCTTGGGATCCAGGTTGACTATTACCAACGATCAGCATTCCAAGGCCACCGAGCATCAGCAATTCAACAAGGGCTCGCATCGCGTCATGATCGCCTTGGAGAAGCTTAGGAGCCTGGCAGATCAACGCTTGCTCGGCATCCTGCTGGAGATCGAATGGTGCCTGGCTATAGGCTGTGTTGAGAAGGCTGTGGCTTAGAAACCAGTCGATCTGCGCAGTGCTTCGACAAAGGCTGTCACCGACACCTGCGCGGGTAAGGCGGGCAGGTGCCTTGGTCAGAACATCGAGATCGACGAAGACCCCTTTCGGAGGTGCAGCTTGAAGGCTCAGCTTTTCCCCGTCGCGGCTGATCGAAGCCGTTGCCGTCGCATAGCCATTCATCGACGCAGCTGTCGGAAAAACAGCATAAGCATCATGGCGCCGATAGCTCACATATTTGCAAAGATCGTTCAACGTGCCGGCGCCGACCGCGATTAGGGCGTCGTTATGCCTGGTCTTGTCCGACAGCTCTTCAACATTGCCATCATCCGCTTTCGGCGCGTCGAGCACGATCAAATCGGCCCGTCGCAGACTTCTTGAGAGGCGATGGCCCAAGACATCGGCGGTGTTGCGATCACAGACGATCGCAAGTCGCCCGCCAATGCCTAAGGCATCGATGAGGTCACTTTCCTGACCGGACAGGTCGGAATTGATCTGTAGTGCTTTGATCGGACAGGGAAATATTTGGCCGGTATCTGCCAGGCGATACTTGCCTGCAATGACGGTCTCAAGCGATGTTGTTTGTGCTGAGCGCTTATCGATCGAGATCGCTGGGCTCCGGCCCATCGGCGGGCCAAGCACCGGCCTTCGTCAGGACTTCAACCTGCCAATGCCCCTTACTTTGGCGATCGAAGCGCATGGGTAAGGCATTGTGAGCGGTCCAGTCGGCGAGTTCGACGCCGATCCCGCCTGCAAGAACCCGGCGGAGGCCACCATGGGTTACGACCAGGACGTCATCCTGCTGCAGCGCCCAATCGAAACCTGCGAGGCTTCGGTCGACGAAATCGTCGATCGTTTCAACACTTGCATGATCGAAGGACCATAATTGCCCTTCGATGGGCTGATTTTCATAAACACCGAAGGCCCGCTCTCGCAATCTCGGATCTGACTTGATGGTCAACGTCAGTTTTTTTGCGGTGGGTGCTGCGGTTTGCTGAACGCGAAGGAGATCACTTGCCCGGATCGCGGAGGGCTGTGCTTTGGCCAGGAGGGCAGCTGCGGCATCCGCCTGCGCCACACCGGTGTCGTTGAGAGGTATGTCGGCATGGCCTTGGCAGATACGCTGCCGGTTATGGTCGGTTTGCCCATGGCGCAGGAAGTAGAAGCGATCACATGAGGGTTGAAATCCAGCGCCTCTGGCTCTGTCTAAAATTCGCTGTCGCCAATCTTCTATTGCCATCGTTGCTTACTCGACATTGATCAACAATTGGGTCGCCACAATCCTGCTTTCATGAGCCAACGAGTTGAACTTCGCTAATCGCTGCTTCAGATCGTCAAGATATACCCCAGCCTCTTTCTTGCCAGTTTGGACATCAGGCATCAATGGCTGTTCGGTGACAAAGGCGACGATCATCGCGAGACCGGACGGTCCGGGAATCGCATGGTCGGTTTCCTCGAGATGATAGGTGACATTCGCGGGCCACAATGTCGGCGACGCCGGAACATGGCCGATCATACCATCACGACCGAGATAAAAGATGTGCAGATAGGATGGAAAATCCGGTAATGCGACATTCAGCTCGAGGGCGTCCCCTATAAGCTGTGAGGTGAAATCTCCGATGGTGTTGACCGTCAGGCCAGCGGCCTTTTCGATATTGCGTTTTCGGTAAGGTGCTGTGAGTTCGACGGCGTCGCAGAAATGCCATTCGACACCCTGGCAATCGAGCGAGGTGAGTAGAGTTTTGGTCGTTTCATCAACGATCGAAGCGGCATCATCGACCTCACCTTGCGATACCGTCTCCCGTTGCAATGACTGATCGACGGCAGCATGGGACTGCGGAAGAGTTGGTGCTGGCAGTCGTTCGTGTAGATCGGGACCGGCAATTTCTTGTTGATCACTTGGCGTCGCTTGCGTGGTCGTCTTGGTCTCGTCGTCTAGAACGGGTTCAGAGTATGTCCAGTTTTTCTCACTCGGAGGAGGCGTCGGCTTGCTGGCAGTTGGTGGCAGGATCGCTGCATCGAGATGCTCATCGTCGAATAAAGAGGTTGTCGGCTGGTCGCGATCATCTTGATCGAGGTTTCGTTGATCCCGCCATGTCGTCTTGCTGTCTGCAATCTGATTGAAAGAGTCGATCGGCAGATCAGCCCTCGTAATCTCGTTCGAGCCGATCACATTGGGCAGGCTGCGTAGAACAGCAACATCGAGGGAACCATTGGGCTGACAAGCTGTTCCCTTGCTGAACTCTGCACGTTTGCCAGCGCTGAAGCTGACGGTTTCGCGGCTGCCCTCAGTCGCGCTGCCGGATGTGGCCTCGACATCGATAGTTTTGGTGACAACATAGGTGGTGTCAGTGCTGATAACGGTGCCGTGGCGTTGCTCTTGGAGCCGAATGATAATCCTGCTGTCCAGGTTGAGACCTCGTCGCAGAACAACCGGTTGATCTTCGAGCCGATAGTTCAGGCTGAGATCCCTGGCCGAACCGGATATCTGCCCAAGTGCGCCATTCTCGTGGGTAACGATGGAGCCGCAATCCACAAAGGGTTCGGGATTACCGCTATAGCGTGCAACGATAAGCCGTTTCTCGCGATCTACATGGTCAATCTCGAAATCCGAACGCCGCAGAGAGGCAATCAGACTATTCCAGACATTGGCTGGGCGATCCTGAACCAGGGTTCGTTTCGGCTGAGCAGGTAGGCTGGTTGGTGGAACGTAGCCCACCATATCGCGAAAAGGCGCAGACGGGCTGCAACCGGCTAAGACCAGCATCGCCAAGACGGCCCATACCTTGCCGCTGCGCATCACGCAACTCCACCTGTTATTGGCATGATCCGATCGGGTAGGCTCAGCCCCGTCCTGCCGAGCCAGCGGTCAAGATCCCTGAGTGCTAAAGCGCTGTGAGGGAAAAAGGCCGAATACGCCTGATCCAACGATGCTCCTAGAAAAGGCCTTCTTAGAGCTTTCTAGCAGGATTGCAAAAGCCTGATCACCACTATCGGTGTTTCGACATACTACTGTGGCTTTTGAGTTGGCGAATGTTGCTGCAAAGCATCTTGATCCTTTGCCGGGATCCGTAAAATTGGATCCGCGGCTAACAATCAGAATGTCGGCGGCTCGATGCCCACGGCTTGTAGGTTGGATACAATCTGGCTCTTGAGGCGTTCCAGGCCACCTTCGTCCTTGGCTTCCGCCCTGGCTACCAGAACGGCTTGCGTGTTGGAGGCGCGCAGCAACCACCAGCCATCATCGGTGGATACACGGACGCCATCGATCGCATTGACGTTTGCCCCCTCGGTCTTGAGCTTGGCTTTGACCTCGTTCACCGCTTCGAATTTCCGCTCATCAGTACAATCGAAGCGGAGTTCAGGTGTATTGATCATCGGGACCATGGCGTCATGCCAAGAGGCGAGGTCTCGATCACTTTGCGTCAAAATAGAGAGGAGCCGGATTGCGACATAGAGAGCATCATCATGCCCGTAAAAGCCATCGGCGTAAAAGATGTGTCCGGACATCTCACCGGCCAAGGGCGATTTCTTTTCCGCCATCACGGTTTTGATGAGCGAATGGCCGGTCTTATACATGATGGGGTCACCGCCTAAGCGTTGAACTTCATCAAAGAATGCCTGGCTCGCCTTAACATCGGCAATGATGGGGCTGCCTGGATACCGATCGAGAATTTCACTGATCAGGACCTGCAGGAGCTGGTCGCCGAACATGATCCGGCCCTTGCCGTCAACCACACCGATCCGATCGCCATCGCCATCGAAAGCAATGCCCAAATCAGCCTCATTCTCCTGCACTGCGGCGATCAGGTCGACCAAGTTCTCAGGCACTGTTGGATCGGGATGGTGATTAGGGAAATGCCCATCGATCTCGGCATAGAGCAGGTGGTGTTTGCCAGGCAGTCGCTTGGTCAGCGCTTGGAGTGCTTCCCCGCTGGCTCCATTGCCGGCATCCCAAACGACGTTCAGCTCTTTGCCCTGCTTGTAATCGGCAAGCAACCGGTCGACATAGGCCTCAAAAACTGGCTGGTCGATGAGCTTGCCGTTACCATGGTGATAGGCACCTTCCTCGGCGATGCGGCCCAGATCCTGGATACGCTCACCGAAAAACGATGTCTTGCCGATCATCATCTTGAAGCCATTATGGTTCGGCGGATTGTGGGACCCGGTGACCTGGATGCCGCCGTCGGTATCAAGCTCATGGACCGCAAAATAGAGCATCGGGGTCGGCCCAAGGCCGATCCAGTGCACATCGATACCGCTAGCGCAGAGCCCCTTCGCGACAGCTTTGGCCAATTCTGGCGAGCTTAGTCGACCATCAAAGCCAAGGCAGACTTTCTTGCCACCCTCAGCGATCAGGAGCGTGGCATAAGCTCTGCCCAATGCCTCGGCATCAGCGGCAGACAGTGTCTCGCCGATGATGCCGCGTACATCATATTCGCGCAGAATGGTCGGATGGAACCGGTGGCCAGGCAGACTGTCCGCCATCGCTGGAGCGGATGTCATGCAGCTTGTTCCTTATCAGCGGCGGTGCCATCGACTTCCTGGCGCCCGATACTGATATAGCGAAAGCCCTGCTCGATCATATCGCCCGCATCATAAACATTGCGGAGGTCGACGACCAAAGGCTGGCGCAGAAGCGATTTTGCCCGCTCCAAGTCAATGCCACGGAAGACATTCCATTCAGTTAGAACCACCATGGCATCGGCACCGTCAATCGCCTCGTAGGTATCGTTGCACCAAACGACGCCGGGAAGGTCGGGCTTGGCCATCTCCATCCCCTCGGGATCGTAGACCTTGACCGTGGCCCCTTCCGCCTGAAGGGCGGGGATGATGACCAAGGCCGGGCTGTCCCTGACGTCGTCAGTGTTGGGCTTGAACGCAACGCCCAGGACACCAATCGTTTGGCCGCGAACCGATCCGCCACATGCCTGGGTGATCTTGCGGACCATATTGCGTTTTCTGCCGTCGTTGACCGAGACAACGCTTTCCACGATGCGCATGGGAACATTGGCCTCCTCGGCAATCCTGAGGAGGGCTGCCGTGTCCTTGGGGAAGCAGGATCCGCCATAGCCTGGGCCAGGATGCAGAAATTTCGGGCCGATACGACCATCGAGACCGAGGCCGCGCGCGACGACCTGAACGTCGGCGCCGACCTTCTCGCAAAGATCCGCCATCTCGTTGATGAATGTGATCTTGGTCGCAAGAAAGCTGTTCGTGGCGTATTTGATCAGCTCAGCGGTTTCGATCTCCGTCACGAGGATCGGCGTTTTAAGCAGATTGAGCGGTCGGTAGATCCGCTCCATGACCTGCTTGGCATGTTCGCTTTCCACACCGACCACGACCCGGTCCGGGCGCATGAAATCTTCGATGGCCGAGCCTTCGCGCAGGAACTCCGGGTTCGAGGCAACATGGATCTTGAGGTCCGGGCGGGTCTGGGCGAACAGTTTGCGCAGCTTATCGCCGGTGCCGACAGGCACGGTGGACTTCGTCACCACCACCGTTTCCTTGGTCAGGCCCTTAGCGATTTCTTCGGCAGCGGCAAACAAATAGGTCAGATCTGCGTGACCGTCACCGCGTCTGGATGGTGTGCCGACGGCGATGAAAACCGCATCGACATCTTGAACCGCATTGGCAAGATCGGTGGTGAATTTAAGGCGATTCGCTTCGACATTGCGCTTTACCAGGTCGTCCAAACCGGGCTCGTAGATCGGAATCTTGCCGTCCCACAGGCCTTCAATCTTCTTTTGGTCTTTATCAACAGCGATGACGTCGATACCGAATTCCGCGAAACAGGCAGCCGAAACCAAGCCGACATAACCGGTCCCGATCATTGCAATACCCATAATGTACCTTCCTTGTTCAGAGGATTTCTGCGGCAGACAGCGTAATGGCAGCCCTGTCACGCATATTGTTGGAGAATGCTGGCCATGCCAGATCGCAGCTCTGGTCTCGCCATCGCATTGGCGACGATGGCCTCTAGATAGCCCAACCTAGAGCCGCAATCAAATCGTTGTCCTGTGTACCGTAGGCCGTGAAACGGCGTTTCGCCTAACATCTTCGCCATGGCATCCGTCAGCTGGATCTCGCCGCCGGCACCGGTTTCCTGCTTGGCGAGGTGGTCAAAGACCTCGGGAAGGAGGATATACCGTCCGATCAAGGCCAAGTTTGATGGCGCCTTTTCTGGCGCCGGCTTTTCAACCATTCCCTTGGTTTCGACAATACGACCGTCATCATGGCCGGTTTTAAGAATGCCGTAACGGTTGGTATGATCCTTTGGCACTTCCATGACGGAAACCACGTTGCCTCTAGTTTCATGATGCAAATCGACCATTTCCTTTAGGCAAGGAGGATCGTTTTGCAGCAGCTCGTCGACCAGCAACACGGCAAAGGGCTCATCGCCCACTAGGTCACGTGCGCACCAGACGGCATGGCCAAGGCCGAGCGGCTTTTGCTGACGTGTGTAGCTGAGTTCTCCAGGCTTCGGCAGCCAGCTCGAAATCGCTTCCAACTCCGCCTTCTTGCCTTTCATCTCAAGCGTATCATCGAGTTCATAGCTGTGATCGAAATGATCCTCGATCGAGGACTTGCCCCGGCCGGTGACAAAGATGAACTGTTCGATGCCGGCGGCGCGTGCCTCCTCGAGGGCATATTGAATGATCGGCTTATCGACGACGGTAAGCATTTCTTTTGGAATGGCTTTGGTAGCCGGTAGCATCCTCGTGCCAAGACCGGCCACAGGAAAGACAGCTTTCCGAATCACAACAGGGATCCCAACTTGATTTCAGGCGAATGATTTATGAAAGCGCGACATATCACTTTTAGCGGTTTCTCTGCCAGAGGCATCCCTACGTAAGGTTAAGGGCGAAGTGACGCAGACCGTTTGGTCATATCTCCTTAAGGGTTAAGATTTCAATAATGAAGATCAGAAAAAGACAAGTTACAGCCAGCAAACACAGACTCTAACGTTTCAATAGAACATCCTTCGCCTGATTCAACTGTGCTGCGAGATAGCTTGAGCCACCATGATCGGGATGGAGTTTGTTCATCAGTTGACGATGGGCATTCTTGATCTCATCGACACCAGCCGTCGGCGACACATTGAGAATTGAGCAGGCTGTCGCTCGATCCATGGTCTCATGCGATGTTGGATGACGACCATAGGCATCGTCACTGGTTCGATCCTCGTCGGCATGCAGGCGCCAATCCGGCTGTTGCCGGTCGAGATAGGTTTCCAAAAGCGGTACGGATTGCGGGTCATCCCGCCGGCATTCGAGTAGGAGCCGCAGCAGGTCTTGCAGCCCGAGCGACACAAGGGTGCGGCCCGCAAATGACCCCTTTAGCACCTCGCCGTCAAGATCGCCGGTCTGATGGTCCAGCGTCATAGCAAGCATCTCTGTGACGACTTCCGATGTCTTGCCGGGCTGGCCTTGCCCAAATGACGACGGGCCAGATCCAGTCCATCTCTTGCGCGGCGCACCCGACGTTCGAAAGGCGCGCAAAGCCATGATTGCAGCGCTGATGGTGATCATAGCAAGACCGATGCGGCCGGCAAGCAACAGGCCGGTGCCGGCGAGGATAGCGAAGGTTGTCGTGAATGCTCGAATGGCGCTTGCCAGCGTTGCCGGGTTGACCCTGACGAAGACGTAAAGGCAAAGGCCAAGGATAAGGAGCAGCAGCGTGCTTGCTAGAAACAGGTTCATCGATCTAGTCGACCTGGCTGGCGATCAGCTTAACCGATTGACTTGATCGTTTTGACAGGTCTGCGAGCGCCTTTCTTCCACCGGCAGCGTAAGCGGCGACAGCGCCCAAGAGCTCGCGTAGCTGATCAGGACTATTGGAATCAAAGCGGCAATGAGCCCCCTTGGTCAATTGTGCGATATGTCTGAAGGCGCGCTCTGCTTCAGGTTTGTGCCCCTCTTGGAACATGAAGGCGCGTACCCCGAGCAGGCCGAGCTGTCCGGCAATCTGGCCGATCGCATCCAGATCCTCCTCAAAGGCGTCGCCGACGAAGACCAAGGCGGCAACGCGTTTTCGATTGGTTTCCTTGATCGCATGCTGCAAGATGCGTTGCACTTTCGTTTGGCCGGCCAAGCACGAGACGGAGGTCATCAAGGTCACAAGATCGCTCGGGTTATCGACCCAGCGGCTAGCCTTGCATTCCGCGAAACCGCGATAATACATCAATTGTACATCCAACCCGCCAAGGGCCGCCGTTTCCAAGAACATCTGACCTTGGACCTGACAGGCCTGATCCCAGCTCGGCTCGCGGGACGCTGTCGCATCCATCGCAAAGATCAACCGACCACGCGCACTACCGGGTGGTGGCGGCGGTGTCTTGGCAACCTGGCTCAAAAACGCCTGGACGCTGTCCTGCCTGGAACGGTTGCTCGGCAGGTCTGCCTTTTTTCCGGCCGTTTTTTGACCCGTTAAGGTGCTATCGGTGCCGGTTCGTCCTGTTTTCGTCGGTTTATCACTCATCCGTCTTATGTTGGTTGGCTAGCGCCGAGTTCCAGATCGTGGAGGAGACTTATCATGGAATTCAGGCTTTAAGTGAGCTTCATCCCATCGGCTATACCATATTGCCGGTTATGGATGGCGTTTATCCAGGGACGAGTAATTCTTCGGCCTGATCGCCGCTTGCAGATAACCGAGCACGCCCCATGTCGATATCGTGATCAAGAGGAGGCCGTGGCAAAGCAAAGCGGTGGTAATGGCCGATGTCCAACCGACATCGGAAAGATTGAGCACGCTTGCCCAAGCGGCTTGTGGTGGTCCAAGCCCGGCAATGCCGCTGATGGGAAGCGCAAAGGCGAGATTGCTCGCTGCACTTGCCATCGCCAGCGGCAGAAAGCCGATACCGGCTTGAATTGAGGCAGCGGTTAGAAAAGCGATCAGGGCGTGGATCGACCAGATCAGGCAGGTCAGGCCAAAAACCAGCGAACGCAGAACTGCAGGGCGAGCCATCAGGGCGCCGACGCTCATTTTCTCAGTAAGACGCTCGATCCTCGGCCAAGGTCTTGCAAGGCGGCGAAGATCGGCGGCCCAGCCGATGAGCAAGATGGGTAGGATCAGGATTGCGATGCCCATGCAAGCAACCAACTCTCGACTCCAGCCGATGACGGGCGGTGTCAGTAGATAGGCGCCGGTCAGCAGGAGAATGGCCGTGACGACGGAAAAATCCAACAGTCGGCTTAAGATCAAGATGCCAGCGCCTTCTGCGAAAGGGGTGCCGAAACTGCGTTTCATCATCACGGGAAAGCCGAGTTCGCCGAGCTTGAAGGGCAGCATGAAGTTCAACAAGATCAAGCGCGTTGCGATGCCGATCATGATCCAAGACGGCAAGGTCGCCTTGCCATTGGCGAGAATGGCAAAGCGCCAGGCTCTGATCATCTGAATGAGGATGGCGAGGCAGGCGGCCAACGCCAGAAACCGGAAATCAGCCTTCCAGAGGGCTGCGAGCAAGGCTTGCCCAGCGCCGTCGTGAAGTAGCCACCAGAGCGTAAAGCTCGTGATGACGAGCGCAAGAACGGCGGAGATCAGCCTCTTCGCAGCAATGCTGTGCAAGGGTCCTTAGCCAGTTTTGCGTCCGGTGATCTTTTCTGTGATCAAGACCTTGGGCTCGAGACCTGCCGTATGGGAGTTAATCATTTCACTCAAGAGGCCGAACAGCATGATCTGCACGCCGATGACCACCGCGAGGCCGCCGAAGAGCAGCATGGGTCTGCCGCCGATGCTCGCACCTGTCAGGAACTTCAGGCCGGAGAGATAACCGAGTGTGATGACACCCAAGGTCAAAAGCGCAATGCCGATCATGCCGAAGAGATGGCCCGGTGTTCGCGCATAACGGGTGATCGTGAGCACCGTTAGCAGATCCAAGAAGCCGCGAAGATAGCGCTTAAAGCCATATTTCGATTGGCCATACTGCCTGGCGTGATGTTCGACCGGCACTTCGCCGACCTTGAAGCCCAGGGAATGGGCGAGGACCGGTACATAGCGGTGCATCTCGCCATAGAGGTCGACGCTATCGAACACTTCGCGGCGATAAGCTTTGTAGCCGCAATTGAAGTCGTGCAGCTGGATGCCGGAAAGCCAGCTTGTGACTTTGTTGTAGAGCCAGGACGGCCATGTCTTCGACATCGGATCATTGCGATGCGCACGCCATCCCGAAACTAAGTCATAGCCGTTGTTCATTGTTTCGATCAGGCGCGGTAATTCGGCCGGATCATCCTGAAGATCCGCATCCATGGTCACGATGATATCGCCGATCGCGGCTTCGATCCCGATATTCAGGGCCGTTGCTTTGCCGAAATTGCGACGCAGACGGATCGCCGTGATCAGATCATGCTTGGCGGCGAGCTTCTCGAGCACGGGCCAAGACCCATCCCTGCTGCCGTCATCGATAAAAATCAGCTCGGACAAGCCGACATCATGATCACGGGCGACAGCGAGGATCTGATCCGTGAGGAGGGGTAGAGACTCATGCTCCTCAAAGACGGGTACCACAATGCTGACCTTGGCCTTTTGACCTTCGGTGAGATGGTTCCAATTGCCGTTCGAGATGACCTTCGGGGCGTTAGCGGCAGCCACCGGCATTCTCCTGGATAAGCTCAAAGCCAAGCGTGTATTGTCGGCTTGTCGAGCGATAGAGCGGTGCTTTGAGGCGTCCGGTCTTCCCTCTTGTGGTCGCCGGCACGCCATATTCGGTCTCGGCGTAGCGCTTGATCTTGTCGCGTCTCATCTTAGCATTGGGCTGATCATCGCGCCAAACAAGAAGGCACATACCACTTGTCTGGCCTAGGTTTGACGAGTTTGGCCAAAGGGCAGCCGGAAAAGTGGCATCGATCACTAGGCTTTCAGGAAAGGCCATCTTGAGATTACCTCCCATATGCATGCCATCTGCGATGATCATACCGGACGTAAAGCCCACACCGCGAAGATCGTCGGCAAGGATCGAAAACGGTGCGAATTCTCGACATTTTCCACAAGTATCCGCTCCTTCTATGTAGCGGTATAGCCGCGCACCGACCACGACGGCAACCAAAATGGCGATCATGGCCAGATAGAATGACAGGCTACGGCTGCTTGGCGAATGTTTCGCCAGGATCGCGAACAGGAAAAGTGGCAGGATCATGAGGGCTGTGTGCATCCACCTTTCGGTGAAGGTCACGGCGCCGAAAAGGGGGATGAGAAGGGCATGCAGGCTGAGGATCACGATCATCAGCCAGCCGAGAAAATTCGGATTGGGGGCGACCCCGTCTCGGGGCTGCTTGTCCAGACGGGCAGGGATGACAGCCTTGCCAAACGCTAGGAGGAAAATCACCAGGAAAGGCAGGGGAAACAGGGCGATCGAGGTGATGAGCGCCTGACCGCCGTTGATCGTCAACGCCCATCGGCTGAGATCGCTGGTGCCGCCTAGAATCTCATCTGAGACACCAATAGCCGATTGTCCGAGGTTAAACATCCAAAGGGCCGTTGGGCTGACAATCGCTGCCATGACGGCGACTATCAACAGGCTCTTCCATGTCAAAACTAATGGCCGATAGGCATAAAAAAAGAGGCAGGTCAGCGGAAGGCCGACCGCCAGCATCACAAAATTCCACTTGGCGAGCATGCCGAGGCCAAAGCAGAGGCCGAGCAGCAAGTAGTGCTGGATCGTTGGGCGGCGTGTGAGCTGGGTGAAGGTATAGAGCGTGGCGGCGATTATCGCCGCCAGCATGGTGGTGTGGGTCAGATCGTGATGGGCATAATAGGCAAAGACATAGATCGAGGAGAAGGAGAAGGCCGCAAGTGCCGCCAAGCGGCGATCAACGATCCAATGGCACGCTGTTAGATAGAGAAGCCCGTAGGTAATGGCGAGGAGCGTGTAGCGGACGATGCTGACCGCCAAGACACCGGGCCCGACAACGTCGATGACGGGGACAAGGAGCCAGGTGAAAAGGGGCGGCTGGCGAAAACGGTAGCCTGGCGCCCATTGCTGGGCGAACAGGACTTGCTCGGCATCATCAATGCCAAGACTTGGGCTAAGCGATAGCCGCAGGACGAAATGCAGGGCGAGATAAGCGGCAATGAGGCTAAAGACTGTGGATGCTTGGCTTAGCCAAGCATGCGGTGCATCGGCGTCAGCCTTGCCGACCCCGTTGCCTGTCCGGCCGGTCAAAGCCCAAGATCTTGCCTGGTCTTGCATAGATTTCCGCGTCTTTATGTTCCGACGCGGTACGACCTACACGATCTTAGAAGGCGAGACGACCCCCGGCAGGGCCAGGGAGAGAAGAGAGGGTTTTTTTCAGGAAGCTGTAATTTGCCGGGTCCAACCAGGATCAATCGTCTAGAAGAGATGCTTATGCTCGTCGTGGTTCAGCTGCTTCCAAGGAATTTCCTGATCTGACTGTGCCAGTTTCAACGGATTGGAAGAGATCTTAGTGGAATGTCCGCAGCATATTTTCTTAACGCATGGTCCGTAGAACGCTATGTAACTACCTGTTGAGGATCGATTTTTGAACCAAGTCTCAGGAAAAAAAGTGATGTAGACATTCTGCCTAGAGAAGCAAGCGTCCGGACCAGCCCATCAAATTCGCGAGTAGCATATAGGCAAGCGTGATGCTTCCCGCGGTCGCAATCAAGCCGATGAAGAAAAGAAAAATGACATTGCCCGGGGTGTCCAGCGGATTCTGGCGCTTGTCCAGGGCAAGACGTGCTCGCGCCCGACGCTCCTTGCCAGCAACGACGGTGATATAGTAACGCCCAAAGATGAGTGGAATGCTCATCCGGATGTTCAAGGGATGCTCGGACGTCCAGTTACGGCCTGCATATTGGTGTTTGTCTTCGTCTGCTCGGGATCTGGGTGCTGGGCTGGTCGCTGCTTCAGCCGTCGACCGCTTGATTGGTTCCTGATCGGGCAGCTCAGCTGTCCGTGTCATCGCCTGTTCCATGCAGCCCAACTCCTTTCACGTCTTCGCAGCCCTGCTCCACGAGCAGTCTGGATGTCATGTCAGGAATTATCGCCGCTTCGTGTTAAGGAAGCGTTAAAACGGGCTCGATATCGCTTGGTGAGAGGTCACTGTCAGGCGCCTGGGCGGGGGCCGATCCGGTTGGCTTCGGCCTGCTCACAACGTCATTTTAAGAGCAACGTCTAAACCATGGGTAAATTCGATGATGCGCCGCCTTCCCAGGTGGTGTGACCATATCAGTAGAGCCATTTGCGTGAAAGTTAACCCATTGATTTCGTTCTTAGTTACAAGATTTCGGGCGCATCAGATGATATGGTCTTACCATTAGTATGTTGCGCGTCCTCCTGAGAGATCGAAGACCGCGCCAGTGGTGAAAGAGTTTTCGGCTGACACGATCCAGGTGACCATCGAGGCGATCTCTTCGACAGTTACGAAGCGTCCGCGTGGGATTTTGCTCAACATGTAATCGATGAATTTCTGATCGATCTGGTCGAAGATGCGGGTCTTAGCGGCTGCCGGCGTGATGCAGTTGACCGCGATATCATGGGTCGACAATTCCTTGCCGAGTGCTTTGGTAAGCGCGATGACCCCGGCTTTGGCCGCTGCATAGGGGCTTGCCGTCGGATTGCCTTCTTTGCCGGCGATGGAAGCGGTCGAGCAGATACGCCCGTAGTTCTGATCGATCATCTGAGGCACGACCGCGCGGCAGCAATAGAAGACGCCGTTCAGATCGACGTCGATCACCTCCCGCCAGGCATCAGCGGGATATTCCCAAAGATTGGCGTTGGGGCCAGCGATACCGGCATTGTTCACCAGTATGTCTATGCCGCCGAGTGCGTCGTTGGTGGTATCCCTTGCCGCTTCGACGGCTGTGAGATCGGTAAGATCGACGGGGACGCTGATGACTTGGCCGGAGGCGCTAAGCTCGTCTCGGGTTTGATCCGTCATGGCCTTGTCCCGATCCCAAAGGCTGACGCTGGCGCCGGATGCGAGAAAGCGTTCGGCAATGGCGCGACCGATACCTTGAGCACCTCCCGTCACGACGGCACGCTTGCCCTCCAAGTCGATCCTGTTCATTGTTCATCTCCACCTTGTTTTTTGTGACCCTGACGCCTGCCTGTTTTATCCCCTTGCTGGACGAGACACCAGTCATCCCGATCGGGCAGTCGCTTGAGCCTGCTCGAGCTGAAGGAGGGTGCCAAGATGATTGAGATCCTCTCCATCTTGGTCTATGGGGAGTGAACTCGAAGAAGCGCCTGCCCAATCCGCATTTGCCGATGACCGATGAAAGGAAAGATCGTGATGTCAAAAACATGCGCGGCTTTGATGGCGCTCAGCTTGTTGATGATCGGTGGCGCCAGTCTTGCGCCCGCACAAACGCTTACGCCCGCCCAGACCAACGGCTTCGGCGTCGCTCCACCCGATCCGAGGAATGGTGAGAAAATCTTCGATCAATGCAAGCAATGTCATACGACCCAGCGCGGGGAGACGAAAATCGGACCTAGTCTCGCCGGGCTGATCGGCCGCAGACCTGGCACTATCCAGGGGTTCGGTTATTCCCAGGACATTGTCGACTTCGGTGCAGCCGGCAATTTTTGGAATGCCGAAACTCTGGATGTCTTTCTAACCAAGCCGCGTGCATTGATGCAAAGAACCAAGATGGCCTTCCCTGGTCTTAAAAAAGACAGCGATCGTGCTGATCTGATTGCTTATCTCTCGCAGTTTTAGTGGTGTGACCACGTCATTGGGCTGAACCATTGTTGCCAAGATCGACGGTATGCGATCAGGTCTTGGGGATACAGGTGACTACGCTTAGACTGTCGCAGTCGCACTTTGGTATGAGAAATCTCTTGGTGCTGCTCCTCTTGAAGGTGCAAGGAAAACCCTGGGCTGATCGTTTAGCCAGATTGTGTCCTGGCTCGTCGAAGCTTGAGTGCTGCCTGCGCAATCTCTTGATTGACTTAGGGCGTGCAGGTGATGATGCCTATAGAAGCTGGCTGAGGCAGCGACGGGGAGGCGGAGGCGATGACCGAGACTTTTGCGAGGATCAAGGCGTTGCCGATCTGGCGTGGCACGCCCAAGATCGAACCGTTGAAGGGTGGGCTCAGCAATGAGAGCTTCAAGGTCGATGACGGCGGCCAGGCTTATGTCGTGCGTTTCGGTCAGGATTTCCCGTTTCATCACGTTTTTCGCGACCGGGAGGTGATGACCAGTAAGGCGGCGGCCGAAACCGGCGTCGCGCCGGCCCTTGTTCATGCCGAGCCGGGTGTCATGGTCTTGGACTATATCGACGGAAAGACGTTGGATGCCAATGATGTCAAGGACAACATCCCAGGCATTGCCGATCTCGCTAGTCGATTTCACCGGAGCATGCCCCGTCATGTCAGCGGTCCGGGGTTCATGTTCTGGCCGTTCCATGTGATCCGCGACTACGCCCATACCCTTCATGCCGGCGGCAGTCGCATGGTGCAGAAACTAGAAGGTTATCTTGAGCTTGCCGAGGAACTGGAAGCTGCGCAGATTCCGTTGCCGATCATCTTTGGCCACAATGATCTCCTGCCCGGCAATTTCATCGATGATGGCGATCGGCTTTGGCTGATCGACTTCGAATATGGCGGTTTCTCGACCGCGATGTTTGATCTTGCCGGGATCGCCTCGAATGCTGAATTCGACGAAGAGCAGGCGGGCATGCTGCTGGCCTTGTATTTCGGGCGTCAGCCGGACAACGAGACGATTAAAAGTCATGCCGCCATGCAGTGTGCCTCGCTCTTGCGTGAGGCGATGTGGAGCATGGTCTCGGAACTCCATCTCGATGCACCCGGTGCTAACTACGTCGCTTACACCCAAGAAAATCTTGATCGCCTGGACGTGGCCCTCGACAGCTATCGCTCCCGTTTCGTGGTGTGACCACTTCATGTGGTTTCGACTGCCTTCGACAAATGAGCCAGGTGGTCGATGGGTATGCTGGCTTGCTTCACGAAGAGGATGAAGCCTGTCCAATCTCTCGTGAGTTTATGGGGAACCAGTCATGACCTTGCCGGATCATGCAGAAATCGTGGTGATTGGCGGTGGTATTATCGGCTGTTCCACAGCTTATCATTTGGCACACGATCACAAGGCTGATGTGCTGTTGCTAGAACAGGGCAGGCTGACATCAGGTTCGACCTGGCATGCGGCGGGGCTCGTTGGTCAACTCCGATCGAGTGCCGGCATCACCCAGCTCTTGAAATATTCAGTCGATCTCTACCAGAGGCTTGATGCGGAAACCGGGCTTGAGACGGGCTGGAAGATGACGGGTTGCCTGCGTCTCGCCTGCAATCAGGACCGCTGGATCGAGTACAAACGACTGGTGACCACGGCGAAGAGCTTCGGCATGGAGATGCATCTCCTGACCCCGGCCGAGATCAATAAACTCTGGCCGTTGATGCAGGTCGATGATCTGGTCGGCGCAAGTTTCTTGCCGACCGATGGACAGGCCAATCCCTCCGACATCACCCAATCCCTGGCAAAAGGGGCGACCATGGCTGGGGCCAGATTGGTCGAAAGCGTTGAAGTCACTGGTTTTCAGCTAAATGACAAAAGAATAACCGCGGTCGAAACGACTGATGGCGTCGTCCGTTGCGAGAAGGTTGTGAATTGCGGCGGTCAGTGGGCGCGCCAGATCGGTGCGATGGCACGCGTGACCGTGCCGCTGCAGCCGGTGAAGCATCAATATATCATAACGGAGCCGATCAAGGGGATCGAGCCGACGACGCCGACCGTCCGTGATCCTGACCGCTTCACCTATTTCAAGGAGGAAGTCGGCGGCCTGGTCATGGGCGGCTATGAGCAGAACCCGATACCCTGGAAGGTCGATGCAATCCCCCCTGACTTTCAGTTCCAGCTGTTTGATGACGATTGGGATCACTTTGAGCAGCATATGAGCCAGGCTGTTCTTCGTGTGCCGGCGCTTGAGACGGCGGGCGTCAAGCAGATGATCAACGGACCGGAAAGCTTCACGCCGGATGGCAATTTCATCCTCGGCCGTTCGCCCGCTTGCGACAACATGTATGTCGGCGCTGGCTTCAACGCCTTTGGCATCGCGTCCGGCGGCGGGGCCGGCTGGGCGCTTGCCGAATGGGTCGTTAAGGGAGAAGCGCCACTCGATTTGTGGACGGTCGATATCCGCCGCTTCTCAGCGCTGCACGATGATCGTTCTTGGGTCGAAGAGCGCACGCTCGAAGCTTACGGCAAGCATTACACGTTGGGTTATCCTCATGAAGAATATGAGAGCGCTCGTCAGCGTCTGACCTCGCCACTCTACGATCGGCTGAAGAGCCATCGCGTGGTTTTCGGTTCCAAGCTCGGCTGGGAACGGCCCAATTGGTTCGCGCCGGAGGGGATGGCTTCTGAGGATGTTTATGCCATGGGACGCCAGAACTGGTTCGAGCCCGTGGGGCGGGAACACCATTTGGTGCGCGAGAAGGTGGGGATCTTCGATCAGTCCTCCTTCGCCAAGTTCGAGCTCAACGGCAAGGATGCGCTAAACGCGCTGCAATGGTTGTGTGCCAACGATGTCCAAAAGCCTGTGGGCAGGCTCACCTATACGCAGATGCTGAACGCCAAGGGCGGCATCGAATGCGATCTCACGGTTGCGCGTGTTGCTCCGGATGTTTTCTACATTGTCACCGGTACGGGTTTTCGTACTCATGATTACGCCTGGATAGAGGAACATCTCCCCGAAGGGATTGAGGCAAAGCTCGTCGATGTGACCGAACGTTTCGGGACGCTCTCGCTGATGGGGCCTTGTGCGCGAGACGTGCTACAGGCGGTTATGGAGGCGGATTGCAGTAACACTGTCTTTCCCTTTGGCCATGTCCGAGAGATTTTCATTGCTGGCCATGCCTTGCGGGCCTTGCGTGTCACTTATGTCGGCGAATTGGGCTGGGAATTGCATGTTCCGATCGCGGCGATCGGCGACGTGTTTGATGCCTTGATGACGGCCGGGCGACATCATGACATCGCGCCTGTTGGCTATCGAGCACTGGAGTCGTTGCGTTTGGAAAAAGGCTACCGGGCTTGGAGTTCGGATATCACGCCCAACGACAACCCTTACGAAGCCGGATTGGGATGGGCAGTCAAAATTAACAAAAATGTCGATTTTCTGGGTCGCAAGGCGTCGATTGATGCCTCGATATCAATCCCGAAAAAACGCTTCGTCGGGTTCACCACTGACGATCCGGAGATCGTTCTCCTTGGCCGAGAGACCATTCTTCGCGACGGTGATTTTGCCGGCTATCTCACCAGCGGCGGCTTCGGCTACACGATCGGCCGGCCCATCGGCTACGGCTATGTTCGCCATGCGGACGGCGTTACCGAGGATTACCTGAATGCAGGGCATTACGACTTGGTTGTCGCGAACGAGCGCGTGCAAGCGAAGCTCCACCTCGCTCCGATCTACGACCCCGAAAGCAGCCGCATAAAGGCCTAGCTTTCTTGGAACATGAAGCTCGCCGCGGCGTGTCACGTCCTCACAATTCTTGTCGCTGCTTATTGACTGAGTAAGGCATCCCGCAGGCTATCCAGCGCTGGTCTGGGCGGGGTTGGTCGGATGAGATCGTTGCTTGGATCAGCGGCGGTGTTCGACGACGTGAGACCATCACTCTCTTCTGGCACTTTCCAGCGAAAGGCATCGCTGGCCATCCCATCAGCCTTGATCAAGGCGATTAGCTCATCGGCAACCGATGGCGACAAATTTCGTCCAGCGACCACGGCATAGAAGGGACTCTCAAGATCGAACGGACCATCCAGCTCGAAGTAAGCCTCTGGCCAATCGCGCTGGTGCCGTCTCAGTTCGGCCCAGCCATCATCTTCATAGCGTGGCGAGGCGATGATGACCGACCATAGATTGGCATTCTCAACGGAACTGTCCGCCGAAAACCAGCGATCTTGCCATTGGCGTCTCGGCGCTTGGTCGAGGGTTTCTTCAATGCTCTCAATGATGGGCTTCAGTGCTTGGTACTGCTCCCTCAACGTGATCTGGTTGACATAGATCGTGAGGTCGTCGATCGCTGGATCAGGCGGCATGAGTACATAATCTAGAAAGACGCGTCTTACAGCCGCTCGGCGGTCCTTTGCGTTCATCGTCGCATCGAGTACGACCATCTGACACTGGAGCGTGAGGTAGCTGAGCTTGATCGCAAGCTGTTCGGGGTGTTCGGCATAAGTTGCGATGATGGTCTCTTCATCGAGAGCTTCCAGCTCATGAAGATCGAGCACGGCGATGAACCGGCCAAGCAGCTTTCTGGTCAAGGCTGTTTGCTTTGTCGCATCGATGCTGGAGCTTGGAAGGAAACCTGGACATTCAACAACTTGGGCCGACAGCGAGCCGGCATACAAGCAGGATAGAACCAAGACGAGTGGGCCAATCCTACCCATGAGAACAACACTCCCTGAATTTTTCGTTGATAATTGATAGCTCAATTCGCAAAACCTGCAGTGCATTTTATCACATGGAGATCGCTTGTCACTGTATAGCGCAACAAGCTTGTAGATGGACCTGATCGTCAGTCATATTCGATCGGGGAAGCGATGATCCGGTGATTTTTTGCAGCTTGGCAATGTAGCATTTGTCGAGAACCGCTTGGGCCGTTAGGCTGATCAGCGGGATCATCACGTAACAAGGGATAGGGGCGAATGACGTCGACGGGTAAGGTTGCGATTGTAACGGGTGCTGGTTCGGGGGTCGGGCGAAGCGTTGCGTTGGCGTTGTTGGGCGATGGCTACAATGTCGCGCTGGCTGGCAGACGACAAGACGCCCTTGAAGGGACGGTGGCCGCAGCATCCGGCGATGCCAAAACCCTGGTCGTGCCAACCGATGTCGCTGACCCCGCATCCGTCGCTCAGCTGTTTGCCAAAACCAAGGCCGCCTTCGGTCGTCTCGATGTGCTGTTCAACAACGCTGGCATCAACGCTCCGGGCATTCCCTTGGAAGACCTGACCGTGGAGCAGTGGCGCTCGGTGGTCGACGTCAATTTGAGTGGTGTCTTCTATTGCACCCAGGAAGCCTTCAAGATCATGAAGGAGCAAGATCCACGAGGCGGGCGCATCATCAACAACGGGTCCATTTCTGCCTATGCACCAAGGCCGAATTCCGCGCCTTATACGTCGACCAAGCATGCAATCAGTGGTTTGACCAAATGCACCTCGTTGGATGGCCGAAAATACGATATCGCTTGCGGTCAGGTCGACATTGGCAATGCGGCCACCGAGATGGCATCGCGCATGGCCGATGGCGTTATGCAGGCCAATGGCGAGATCGCAGCTGAGCCCTTGATGGATGTCGACAATGTTGGCCGCGCCGTACTTCACATGGCGAGCTTGCCGCTCGATGCCAATGTCCTCTTCATGACGGTGATGGCAAGCAAGATGCCCTTTGTCGGGCGCGGCTGAAGTCTGGCACCAACCCTCTTCTGGCGAGGTGGGATAAGTGACGTCTTCCTGGGGGCAAACGTCACCTTGCCACGATGTCATGACTTCAATGATCAGGAGAAGCTTGCGGTGTGGTCGCGGCGCGGCTATGCGGTGAGGATGTTTTGCCGACAGCTTCTGGTGTCGGCGTTTCGATCACTGCCTGATGGCCCTTGACGTTAGGAATATCCCTGCAGACGCTCGTCAATAGCTTGCACGGCCCCCCATGGCTCATTTGGCTGGTGGGGCTGGCCCTTGGTCTTGCGCTCCTGGTCAAGGCTTCGGATTGGTTTACCGAAGCAGCGGTTCGCATGGGCCACCGTCTTGGCTTGCCAGGGTTCTTGATTGGCGTGACCATCGTTGCTTTGGGGACATCCCTGCCGGAATTGATCTCGTCGCTGGTGGCCGTATTCCGCGATGCGCCAGAGATCGTTGCCGGCAATGTCATCGGTTCGAACATCGCCAACCTTCTCTTGGTTCTCGGTTTGATCGGTGTGGTCTCGGGGCATCTGCGCATCGCCTATAATGTTCTGAGTGTCGATCTGCCCTTTATCGCCGGATCAGCGTTGTTTCTAGGCCTGGTCGCCTGGGATGGATGGATAAGCCGGGGCGATGCTCTGCTCTGCCTTGCGGGCTTTGTTATCTATTTCAGCTATGCGCTGACGAGGCAGGGGGGCGAGGAGGACATAGCGGAAAGTGAGGACGGCGCTGAGACGGAGGACCCGGAGGCGTCTAGGCTGCATCCCGTCATCCCCTTGGTCGGTGCAGGTTTGCTGATCTATGTCGGCGCTGATTTGACGATCCAGTCCGTGATTGCCCTGGCGGCGTTGATCGGCCTTGGCACGGAAACGATCGCCGCAAGCGTCGTCGCCCTTGGCACGTCGCTTCCCGAAGTCGCCGTCACGCTTGCAGCGGTTCGTCGGGGACGAACCGAACTGGCAATCGGTAATATCTTAGGGTCCAATATCTTCAACGCGTTTGCGGTGATCGGCTTGACCGGCCTCCTTGGGCCGCTGGTGGTCTCGCCTGAGCTGATTGCGTTCGCCCTGCCGATGATGATCGTCGCTAGTTTCCTGACGATCGTCGTCATCTTCGAGCAAGAATTGACCAAGTGGGAGGGGTGGCTGCTGCTGCTGTTCTACGTTTTCTTCCTGGGCTCGCTCTTCGGTCTCCTTTAATCTTTTGAAGCTTTTTGGTTGAAGTCGGTTGCCAAAAGGTCAGCGTGAAGGCACCTTATTTGGGTCTCCACCAACGGAGGATGGACGATGCGTTCACTTTCACTCGCGATGGCCCTGGCGTTTACGGTCGGTTCGATCTCGATCGCTCAGGCTTGCCCAGGTATGTTGAAATCGGCGTCGAAAGAACAGCAGATTGTTGCGGTTGAGAAGGCCCCAAAGGCCGAAAGCACACCGATCGTGATACCAAAGAAGGCCAAGTCGGAAGGCTGAACCAGCCCGCCGATCCTACTCCAGAACCGCTGCTCTCACGAGCGGCGGTTTTTTGTTGCGGGCAGAACTTTGCTCAGGCCGTCGCTTTCGACGATGCGGGTATGTCCTGCTGGCGTGCCCACATCGTCGCATATTGGCCGCCCTGGCTCAACAGATCCTGATGTCGGCCTTGTTCGATGACCTTGCCTTCGTCAAGAACGATCACCTGGTCGGCATCGACGACGGTTGAGAGGCGGTGCGCGATCATCAAGGTGGTGCGGCCGCTGGAAAGCTCGTGAAGGGCGCTTTGTATCTGTTTCTCGGTCAGGCTGTCCAAAGCAGAGGTGGCTTCATCCAGAATAAGGATAGGCGGATTTTTTAAGACCATCCGCGCAATGGCGACACGCTGTTTCTCGCCGCCTGAAAGTTTCAGACCCCGTTCGCCAACCACCGTCTCGTATCCATCTGGCAGCCCTTCGACGAAATCATGGATGCGCGCCGCCTTAGCAGCTTTCTCGATGGCCTCTCGATCGGCATTGGGATCGCCATAGGCGATGTTGTTGAAAATGGTGTCGTTGAACAGCACGGTATCTTGGGGAACCAGGCCGATAGCACCTCGAAGTGATTTTTGTGTAAGGTCACGGATATCCTGGCCATTGATCAGGATGCGTCCCTGATCGACATCATAAAAGCGAAACAGTAAACGGATGAGCGTGGACTTGCCGGCCCCAGAGCTACCAACGACGGCGAGCGATTGGCCGGCAGGCAGGGTGAAATTAACATTTTGGAGAATGGGACGCCTTTCATCATAGCCGAAATCCACCCCGTCGAAGTGAACCTCGCCACCCCCGAGTTCAAGGGTTTTGGCGTCCGGTCGATCGGCAATTTCCGGCTTCAGAGCGAGCAGGGAGGCCAGGGTTTCGAGGTCTGCCAGGGATTGTTTCAGTTCGCGATAGACAAAGCCGAGGATATTGAGCGGCTGATAGAGCTGCAACAGGAACGCGTTGACCAGGACCACATCGCCAACAGTCATGGTTCCGGCAACGACACCTTGTGCGGCGAGAATCATGATGATCATGACACCGAGTGCTACGATAGCAGCCTGGCCGAAGTTCAAAGCGGCGAGCGTGGTCTGGGATTTGACGGCCGCATTCTGATAGCGGGTAAGGCTGCGATTGAACCGATCGGCTTCCAGGGTCTCGTTGGTGAAGGTTTTGACGGTTTCATAGTTCAGGAGACTATCGACCGCTTGAGCGCTGACCGCATTGTCCTCCTTGTTCATCAAGCGCCGAAACTCAGTCCGCCATTCTGTCGCGACGATGGTGAAAGCGGCATAGCCCACGATGGTGACGAAGGTGACGAAGGCGAACGGCCAAGGGTAATTCAGAAGAAGAATGACGATCACCAGGCCGAATTCGAAGATGGTCGGCAGGATGTTGAACAGAACCATGCCCAGCATGAAGGTGATCGCCTTGACGCCGCGATCGATCGCGCGCGACAGCTCGCCCGTGCGTCGCCCCAGATGATAGCGAAGCGACATCTTGAAGAGATGGCGAAAAACCGAAAGCGAGACCTCGCGTCCAGCATACTGCGATACCTTGGCAAAAATGGCGTCGCGCAGCTGGGCAAAGGCCGCTGTCGCCAGTCTTGCACCGCCATAGGCAATGAGGGCGGCAAGCGGTAACGCAATGATAGCACCTGCTTCTGGGGCCGTCAGACCGTCAACGATGGCTTTGTAGAAGAACGGAATGGCCACATTGATCAGTTTGGCGCAGACCAGAAGGGCCACGGACGTCACGACCCGAACCTTCAGTTCCTGGCGATCCTTGGGCCAGAGATAGGGCATCAGACCGACAATAGCTGGCCATAGCCCGACTTTCTCTGTTTCCGGCGTCACGTGACGGTCTCGATGGCTGTGATCGATCGCAGAGTCTCACTGTCCGGTGACAGGTCCTGCGGTGATGGCTCGCGCAACACTTGCGTCGTGATTGATCGTGCTTTCCATCCCTGACTCTCGATCGCGCTCGTCCTAGTGGTGCTCTTTACGTGAATGGTTCCTGGCGCCATTTCGACAAGGAACCGCATACCCTCGGAATTCCAAGCTCGTTTTTCGACGGCGCCAAAAACCCAATGGTGTGGTCATACCACACCGCTAAGCGGCCAGTTGTCGAAGGACGTAGTGGAGGATGCCGCCATGTTGGTAATAATCGACCTCATCCAGTGTATCGATACGGCAGGTGAGTTGGATCTCCTCGACCGAGCCATCGGCACGCTTGATCGTGCAGGGCACGTCCATGCGAGGCTTGATGCCGGCGGCAAGGCCTTTGAGATCGAACGTCTCGGTACCGTCGAGCTTGAGGGATTTGCGTGACATGCCATCTTTGAAGACCAAGGGCAAAACCCCCATCCCGACGAGGTTGGAACGGTGAATGCGTTCGAAACTTTCGGCGATCACCGCTTTCACTCCCAGGAGATTGGTTCCCTTGGCGGCCCAGTCACGCGATGAGCCCGTGCCATATTCCTTGCCGCCGATCACCAGCAGGGGAACACCCCGCTCCTGATAGGTCATGGCAGCCTCATAGATGGATGTGACCTTGCCTTCGGGCATGATCTTGGCAAAGCCGCCTTCGGTGCCGGGTGCCATCTCGTTGCGCAGGCGAATATTGGCAAAGGTGCCGCGCATCATCACCTCATGATTGCCGCGCCTGGACCCATAGGAATTGAAATCTTGAGGGCGGATCTGACGCTCCATGAAGTAGCTTGCTGATGGGCTGTCCTTGGCAATCGAGCCAGCCGGTGAGATGTGATCGGTGGTGACGCTGTCGCCGAGCATCGCCAGGATCCGAGCATCGTCGATATCCGTGATCGCGTCCGGCTCCATGGTCATGCCTTCGAAGTAAGGCGGCAGGCGGCAATAGGTGCTGCCGTCATCCCAATCATAGACCTGACCACCGGTGACCGCGATCTTGGACCAGCGCTCATCGCCCTTGAAGACGCCCTCATAGGCTGATTGGAACATTTTTTCTGTCACACCGGTGCTAACGGCGTCCTGGACCTCGGCAGGGGTAGGCCAGACATCTTTCAGGTAGACAGGATTGCCGTCGCTGCCCGTCCCAAGCGGCTCTTTGGTCAGGTCAATTTTCAAACTCCCAGCAAGCGCATAGGCGACCACGAGGGGAGGGGAGGCGAGGTAATTGGCTTTAACTTGCGGATGCACACGGCCCTCGAAGTTTCGGTTGCCGGAGAGCACCGCTGTTGCCACCAGCTTACCGTCGTCGATCGCCTTGGCGACCGGCTCGGGCAGCGGGCCGGAATTACCGATGCAGGTCGTGCAGCCATAGCCGACCAGATCGAAACCAATCGCTTCCAGGTCATCCATCAGCCCGGTCTTTTCCAGGTATTCGGTCACCACCTTGGAACCCGGCGCGAGAGACGTTTTGACATGTCCCTTCGGCATCAGGCCTTTTTCGCGCGCCTTCTTGGCCAAGAGCCCAGCACCGATCATGACGCCGGGATTGGAGGTATTGGTGCAGCTGGTGATCGCGGCGATGACCACATCGCCATGGGTAAGGTCACCATCGGCGCCCTCCATCGCGATCGTCGCATCAGCCGGGCTGCCACCCAGGAGATCAGGCATGACCTTCTCGAAGGCCTGCTTGGCACCGGACAGCAACACGCGATCCTGGGGGCGTTTCGGACCGGCAAGGCTGGGCTCGATCGTTTCCATGTCCAGCTCCAGGACGTCGGTAAACACCGGATCCGGCGTGCCAGCGTCGCGCCACATGCCCTGGGCCTTGGCATAAGCTTCGGCCAAGGCAATGCGCCCAGCATCGCGGTTGGTCAGGCGCAGATAATCGATGGTGCGCTGGTCAACCGGGAAAATACCGCATGTCGCCCCGTATTCAGGCGCCATATTGCCGATGGTCGCGCGGTCCGCCAGCGGCAGATGGTCGAGGCCCGGGCCGAAGAATTCAACGAACTTGCCGACAACGCCATGGGCGCGGAGCATCTGCGTCACGGTCAAGACCAGATCGGTGGCCGTCGTGCCCTCGGGAAGGGCGCCCTTGAGCTTGAAGCCGACGACTTCTGGAATGAGCATCGAGACCGGCTGGCCGAGCATCGCGGCTTCGGCTTCGATGCCACCCACGCCCCAACCCAGCACCCCAAGGCCGTTCACCATGGTGGTGTGGCTGTCGGTGCCAACCAGCGTGTCGGGATAAGCGACTTGCTTGTCACCTTCCTTGCCGGTCCAGACGACTTGCGAAAGATATTCGAGATTGACCTGGTGGCAGATGCCGGTGCCGGGCGGCACGACCTTGAAATTATCAAAGGCTTCAGCACCCCAGCGAAGGAAAGCATAGCGCTCGCCGTTACGCTCATATTCCAGCTCGACATTGCGCTGGAAGGCGCCTGGCTGGCCGAACATATCCACCTGAACCGAGTGATCGATCACCAGATCGACAGGCGATTGGGGGTTGATCTTGTCGGGATCGCCGCCGAGTTGAACCATGGCCTGGCGCATAGCGGCAAGATCGACCACGGCCGGCACACCAGTGAAGTCCTGCATCAATACGCGCGCCGGGCGATAAGCGATTTCCTGGGTGGAGCGCTGGGTCTTGAGCCAGGCAACCGCGGCTTCGATATCGGAAGAGGTGACTGAGCGTCCATCTTCAAAGCGCAAGAGGTTTTCAAGAAGAACCTTCAAGGAATAGGGCAGACGACTGATATCGCCGAGTTTTTTTGATGCGGCTTCCAGTGAAAAGTAGTCATAGGACGTCCCGCCAACATCCAACTGTTGACGAACACCCAAACTGTCTTGACCTGAAACCTGCATCTTTATCCCTCCATCCATCAAGGATCGTCGATTTGACAAGCGAACTCGCTTTATACTGCAGGCTCCGTCGAAAGCCGGAGATTGCGGATTTTGCGATCGGTTAGCTCAGCGCGCGTACGTAATATGTGCACGGTGACAAAGAAGCACATATAGGCACCCCACATCACCAGCAGCGGCGTCAGCATGCTTGGATGGATCGCAGGACCATCGGTGCGCATGATGCTCGCTGGTTGATGTAGTGTGTTCCACCATTCCACCGAGAATTTAATTATTGGTAAATTCACCGAACCGACAAGGCACAAAATCGCAGCGGCACGGGCACCTCTTGCGGGGTCGTCGAACGCATCATGCAGAGCGACGTACCCTATATAGAGAAAAAACAGGATCAGAACGGAGGTCAGCCGCGCATCCCAGACCCAGTAAGTACCCCACATGGGTTTGCCCCAGACGCTGCCGGTGATGAGGGCAATAGCAGTGAAAACGGCGCCGATCGGGGCGGCGGCACGGGCAGCGATCTCGGCGAGTGGGTGACGCCAGATTATGCTGACGATGCTGGCGACCGCCATCATGCTGTAGACCATCAACGCCATCCAGGCAGCCGGCACATGCACGAACATGATGCGATAAGCCTCGCCCTGCTGGTAATCGGGGGGGGCCACGACGAGTGCCTGGTAGAGGCCAACGCATAGCATCGCTACGGCACCACTTAGGGCCCAAGGAAAGATGGCATCGGCGATACGCTGATAGCGCAACGGGTTGGCATATTTATGCATTGATCACTCCCAGAGCAGCTACTTAGGCGGTTTTTACGCGCGTTTGAAGGTCGGATGGTAAATTCGTCGCGAAAAGATTTGCTTCGATATGGTTTGAGAACTGTTCCAGCCTTTTTCCGCACCCGGCCAACTGACGTCCTAAGGTAGCCTCTCGCAGGTTCGATGGGAGAACGGGGAGGGTGGTTACAAAAAAACCGCAATCACTCCATCGACAGGCGAAGCGCTGCGGCACTGGCAAAGGGGGTAAGAGAGAGGGCAGCTAGGAACATTGCGCCCAGAATAAGGAGCTGCGGCCGCCCGCCGAGGCCCATGACCTCGCCTTCGACGGCGCTGACACCGAAGATTAGAACGGGAATGTAGAGGGGGAGGACGAGAAGCGCAATCAGCACGCCGCCGCGCCTGGCACCAACGAGAAGGGCCGCGCCGACACTGCCGATCAGCGTCAGGGTCGGTGTTCCCAGCAGCAAGGCCATTGTCAGTACGGTGATGGTGTCGGCAGACTGGTTGAGCATGATGGCGAGGAGGGGGCAGGCGATCACCAGGAGCAAGCCGCTCATCAGCCAATGGGCGAGGCATTTTGCGAGCACGGTGAGTTCGAGCGGCAGGTCGGCGAGCGCGAATTGTTCGAGCGTGCCGTCATCCGCATCGGCCTGAAACATGCGATCGAGGCTGAGCATGACAGCAAGAAGCGCCAGAACCCAGATGATGCCGACCCCGATCCGTTCCAGGATGTCAGGTGCTGGGCCGACGCCTAGGGGAAAGAGCGAAAGCGCCATGACGAAGAAGATCAGAGGCTGGGCGCTGTCGATCCCGCTACGCAGGCCAAGCTTGAGATCGCGCCGAATGATGGCGACAAACGCGGTCATCAGCCGGTCATCTCCAAGACCAGCGTTCGCTTTACCTCGACATCGCCATGGGTGGCGATGATCGCCATACCACCGTCTTCACGATGGCGATCGATTGCTGTTTCAAGCCGGTTGCGGTTGGCGGCATCCAAGCCGACGCCTGGCTCGTCAAGGAGCCAAAGGGGTCGATGACCAGCGGCCAAGCGGGCAAGGCTGAGCCGTCGGCGCTGGCCTGACGACAAGAAACGGCCGGGCGTGTCGACCAACGATCCGAGATCGAATGTCTCAAGGGCTCGGTTCAGCGCGTCGCTGGCGCCGCCATTCAATGCGACATTGAAGGCGAGGTTTTCGCGCACGGTCAAAAGATTTTTGATCCCATCAGCATGGCCCACATAGTGGAGGCGAGCACGATGGTCGGCAAGGTTTCTGCCGATATCGTTGCCTTCCCAACGGATGTCACCCATCACCGGGCTCAAGAAGCCGGCCATCAGACGAATAAGCGTGGATTTGCCGCTACCATTCGGACCGCGAAGAGCAAGCACGTCGCCAGCGTTCAAACCGAACTCAATCCCAGCAAATACCGAGCGGCCGCCTCTGACACAGGCAAGGTTTCGGGCTTCGAGCATGGGCAAGGACGTGTTCCGTCTATCCCTGCTCGCGCCGGTCGTCGATGACCTTGCCGTCATTGGCGAGGCTGCCGGGCGCAACGAACGTCACCTTGCCGTTCAAATTGGTGACGGTCTTCAAGCTGGCATTGATGCCCTTTTCCAGATCAAGTGAGGCCTGCTCGACCTCGCATTCGAGCTGCATGCTGTCCTGACTGTTGCTGCTTGTCACGATCAGGCACGCCTTGGCGATTTCCGGATGGCGCCCGACGATATCGGCGATTTGCTTGGGATGGACGAACATGCCCTTGATCTTGGTTGTCTGATCAGCCCGCCCCATCCAGCCTTTCAGCCGGCGATTGGTGCGACCGCAGGGACTGGGCGATGGTATGACGGCGGAAAGGTCGCCGGTCGCAAAGCGGATCAGCGGATAATCGGGATTGAAGACGGTAACCACCACCTCGCCCACTTCGCCCTCAGCGACAAGGTCGCCAGTACCGGGCCTGACGATCTCGACGATGACCTCCTCATCGATCACCAGACCTTCCCGCGCTTGGGTCTCATAGGCGATCAGACCGATGTCAGCGGTGGCGTAACATTGAAACGCTGAAATGCCGAATTCCTGTTCGAACTGCTTGGCAAGGGCAGGGGGGAAGGCTTCACCCGATACCAGGGCCTTCTTGATTGAGGAGGCGTCAACCTTGTCCTCGCGCGCTTTCTCCAGGAGAATTTTCAGAAATGACGGCGTGCCGACATAGGCGGTCGGGCGGAGCTGCGCGATGACCTGAAGCTGTTTTTCTGTTTGACCGGTGCCGGCGGCGATCACCGGGCAGCCGAGGGCTCTTGCCCCGCTTTCGGCCATGGATCCTGCTGGAGTCAAATGGTAGGCGAAGGTGTTATGGACCAAATCGCCGGGCCGAAAGCCAGCGGCGAACATGGCCCTTGCAAAGCGCCAATAATCAGGCCGCGTTCCCTCCGGGTCGTAGATTGGTCCAGGCGAGACGAAAATTTTGCCAAGGCGTGCGACCGGCGTACCGTTCAACTCGCCAAACGGCAGGGAGGCCTGCTGCTTTTCGATCAGCTCACTCTTGCGCATCAACTGTATGGTAGCCAAGGCCGTAAAACTGTCGATGCATGTCGGGTCGATGCCGTTGAGCTGGTTTGCCACGGCGGGAGCGTTCTCAATGGCCTGATGCAGGAAGCCTGAAAGAGCCGTCAGCAACGACTTGTCCCGGCTGGCGGCAGATCTCACCTCCAGACGGTCGTAAAAATCACCTTTGGTTTCAGGCATATGGTCCAGCTTCAGATATTCTTGACGCTCATCTTTCCTTTTTAAAGGTAAGCTCATCTGGTCTCAAGGTCATTCATGGTATGACCACGTCATTTGGCACCTAAGGCCGTCGATGAATGAGCCAATTGATCCTGCTTTATGGCGCCTCTTCCCTGCTTGGATCAAAGGCATTCCTTAGGGATAAAGACCACTAATTCGTGCTATCCAGTGTGACGGCGTAGCGCCGGCGCAGGCGTGCGACGTGATCGGTCACCCAGCCGGGTGAGGCGAGGTCGATCCAATCCTGCCAGAGGCGGTCGAAACTGGTTGCCGCAAAATCGACCCTGGCACCGCTTACAGCTTCGACGAGTGCCTGTAGCTCATGTCGGTGGTGGTGAAATGCATCGAAGGCGTCCGCGTTCATGGGCTCCCAGTAGAGATAGAACAGGGTTGATGAGCGGTCAGGGAAAGTGTGGGCGAGGGCTGTGACATATTTAACCAGGGCTGCAAGATCGATATGCCGGTAGCTGATCCGGTCTGCACGCCAATCGGCCACATGGTCATGCCAGGCTTTCATGCCTGGTGTTTCCTCGAGCAGCGCGTCATAGGACGAGGCGATGGAGGCGCGGCGCCTGGTCAGATACTCGACCGTGCGCACGGTGATGCCGACGGCATGATCGTCACTAAGGGCAAGGGCGTCGAGATGAGGCGGTGTTCCCCGAAGGCCCGTCGGGCAGCGCACATCGAACTGGATGGCATCAAAGCCCGTATGGCTGGCAAGCTTCAGCTGCTGGCTTGCTTGGCGCCAGGGAAAGAAGCTGTTGATCGCGAGCGCCATGCCCGAATGAGGAGTATGCAGCCTCGCACGCCCAAGCGTGATCGGCAGGTCGCGCTCGGACACCCCTTTGATGAAGAGGTCACGGGTATCAAAGCGCTGCGCGCTCGCTGTCAGCGGCGCAAGATCATGATCATTGCGCAACGCCAACGTCAGGGCTACGTCGATGCGCTGCAACAACGTCGCCGATGCCTGGCTGTTCATCACGCCGGCATTTCCTCCATTTTATAGCCAGCGTTTACGCCGTTTGTAGCTTTTGATGTCACGAAAGCTTTTGCGGCCGCTGGTACTGACGCCAAGGTAGAATTCCTTAACGTCCTCATTCTTTCGCAGCGTTTCCGCGTCGCCGTCAAGTACAACCCGACCGTTTTCGAGAATATAGCCATATTTTGCATAAGATAAGGCTATATTTGTATTTTGTTCCGCGAGAAGAAAGGTTACGTTCTCGTCTTGGTTGAGTTTAAAAATGATCTCGAAAATTTCTTCTACAAGTTGCGGTGCCAGCCCCATGCTGGGCTCATCGAGGAGAATGACCTCAGGCCTCGCCATCAAAGCGCGGCCGATCGCACACATTTGCTGTTCGCCGCCCGATGTGTAGCCGGCGATAGAGCGCCTGCGCTCCCTTAGGCGTGGAAAATAGCCGTAGACCATATCGAGGTCGTCTTGTATCGGCTGCGCGCCATCGCGTCGGGTATAGGCCCCGGTCAGGAGGTTTTCCTCGATGGTGAGATGGCTAAAACAGTGGCGTCCTTCCATCACCTGCACAACGCCGCGTTTCACCAGATCGTTGGGGCTGAGATGGTGGATGACATCGCCGTCCAGGGTGATCCCGCCCTTGGTGACCTCGCCGCGTTCGGATTTCAGAATATTCGACACGGCCTTGAGCGTGGTGCTCTTGCCCGCACCATTGGCTCCGAGCAGTGCTACAATCCCGCCTTTGGGGATCTCCAGGGAGACCCCCTTAAGGGCAAGGATCACGTGATCATAGACGACTTCGATATTGTTGATGGAAAGCAAGGGAGGAGGTGGCGAGGCGCCACCCCCATTACTCGCCGTCGTCTCGTTCGTCGTTTCAGTGGTCACGGTCAACCGTCCTACGGTTAGCCGCAGCTCTGTGGCTCGATGCCGTTTTCCTCGGCATATTGCGCGGCGTCAGCCTCGATCAATGGGCGGACCACATCGTTCATGGCCGGGATCCAGTCGGTGAAGATCTCCCACTTCTCGCCGTCCCAGCGCTGCAGCTTGATCGCCGGCGAGCCCTCATGGTTCGCGCAAGTAACCTGCGTCGGGGGGATGATGCCGGTGAGACCGAGTTCGGCGATCCGATCCGCGGTGATATCCAGGTTCTCAAAGCCCCAGCGCATTTCCTCGCCGGTAAGGGACTTATTGCCGAATTCAGCCATCGCCGTGTGCATCGCCTCGACGATGAACGCGGAATTGGCAACGCCGCGGTTATAAAGAACTTCGCCTAGCTCTTCGGCAGGCCCTGTGCCATCACCGGCAGCATGCACCATTTCGCGGATATCAGCGAAAACCGGCGCGGCATCGCCGACATCATGGAAGGTTGCACCGATATAGCCTTCGGCCGGCACGCCGGAGCCGCGCACATCAACCTCGGCCGCAGCCCACCAATTGCCGATGAAGCGGTCCATCGGGTAACGAATGAGCGAGGCTTCCTTGATGGCGGTCGGGTTCATCGCACCCCAGCCCCACATCATGAGCCAATCAGGCTTGGCGCGGCGGATGTCGAGCCAAAGCGACTTTTGATCCGACATCGAGCTAGTCGGCACGGGATATTGTAGAAACTCGAAGCCATAATCCTTGGCAAGCGCTTCCAGTGTCGGGATCGGCTCACGACCATAGGGATGATCGAGGAGCACGAGGCCGATCTTCTTGCCGTTCAGGTTCTCGACACCGCCTTCCTGATCGATGATGTAGCTCATGATCGAGGTGGCTTGCGACCAATAGGTGGCGGGGAAGTTGAAGACCCAGGGGAAAACCCGGCCATCGGCGGCCGACGTGCGGCCGTAACCCATGGTGAACAACACGTTCTCGTCAGCCACGGCTTTTTCAAGGAGCGCATAGGTGATGCCGGTCGAAAACGGCGAGACGGCGGCGACATTGCCGTTGCCCTTCAGGCGCTCATAGCATTCGACGCCGACATCGGTCTTGTAGCCGGTCTCGCATTCTTCCCAGGTCAACATGACACCGTTCACGCCGCCTTTGGCGTTGATCAGCTTCATATAGTCGATCTGACCATTGGCAAGCTGAGCACCATTGGCGCCGTAGGGGCCGGTGCGGTAGCTGAGGAGAGGAAAGTACTGCTCTTCCGCTGCGAAGACCGGCGCTGGTGCCAGCAGGCTTCCAGCAAGGATGGCCACTGTCGCAGCCCCTGCGATTAAAGCTTTTCTCATCGTTCATGCCTCCCAAGTCCTGATGCCGAACTGATCCGGCGGGTTAATCCCAAGAGCCGTTAATAGGGGAACGGCCATGTTCGTAGTTTTTGCTTGGCGATTTGCCAGAGCCTAGCAAAGCCGTGGGGCTCGACAACCAAAAAGAAGATGATCAGCGAGCCGAACACGATGAATTCGATATGCTTGATCATGGCAATGCTGATTTCACCGAGCCCGATCGCGATCAGGAGCGGATTGAGCGAGGTTAGCCCGATGTTCAGTAAGATGGGTGTCAACACCACGAAGGCAGCTCCCAGGAAGGAGCCCAGCACCGTGCCAAGGCCGCCGATGATGACCATGAACAGCACCTGGAAACTGAGGAGAATGGTGTAGGCGTCGGTTTGCACCGAGTTGATCTTGACGAAGGCCCATAAAGCACCCGCGATGCCGATCAGAAACGAGCTGAAAGCAAAGGCGGAGAGTTTGGCGAAGGTCGGGCTGATGCCGATGATCTCGGCGGCGATATCCATGTCGCGGATCGCCATCCAGGAGCGGCCGTAGCTGGAGCGCGCCAGGTTTTTCACGGCAAGCGCTGCGAGCACGGTCAACACCAGGACGAACAGATAGCGATTGACCACAGGTGAGGCTGCGCCTGTTACAGAAAACCCGAACAGGGTTTGCGGTGGGGCAGGGGCGATGCCGGCGGGCGAATAATTGGTGAACCAGGGCACTTTGATAAAAAGCCAAAGCAGGAAAAACTGGGCGGCAAGCGTGGTGACCGCAAGATAGAGGCCCTTGATCTTGAGCGATGGCAAGCCGAAGAAAAGGCCGACCAGAGCTGTGATCAGACCAGTTCCGATCAACATCACGAAGAACCAGATGTCAAAGGGAGCAAAGCCAAACAAGTTGATCTCGGGAAGGGGCACGCCAAAAAAGGCGCTTGCCGTTGGAAAGCTAGTCACCAGTTTGTAGGTCATGAAGCCGCCAAGCGCCATGAAAGCGCCGGTGCCGAGCGAGAGTTGGCCGCAATAGCCGGTTAGCACATTCAGACCGAGGGCGGCGATCGACATGATCAGGAACGGCGTTAAAAGATCGGTCAACACGTAGTTTGAGGCGACCATTGGTACGATGAAAAAGGCGATCGCGACCACGATCCAGACCGTATAGCGATCCATGGGCAGCTTGAAGACCGCCTGGTCCTCTGCATAGCTGCTGTGGAAAACGCCGGATTCGCGATAGAGCATCAGGTTTTGGTCCCGCGTTGGCTCATTTCTCGGTTTCGTCGTTGTCCAGCACCGCGATTTGGCAGCGGATATCAGCACTGCGATCGAAGGTGGCGGGCTGGATGGAGTGAGTCAGGCCGAGCTCGAGCGCTTGGTCCGGATCGATGTAGGTCTGGTCTTCGAACATCTCGCCGACCTTGGTGACAGTCAGGTTGGTACAGGCGGAGAACAATGCATAGCCAGCCTCCGACGTGATGGCGTTCTCTTCGTCCAGCTTGCGTACCTCATTGACGTCGTAGGGTCCCTCATCAAGTTCGAAATGGCCGTTGTGGACCATGAAGAAGGTATAGGGTGAGGTGATGCGCTGATTGCCGGCGCAATAGATGTCGACCGCGGCGGACTGGACCGAGCCGACATTATGGGTGACCACTTGAAGGGCGTGGCGCTGATGCAGGCCCTTTAGATAATTGTGGATCGTGAAGCCGGTTTCGACGTGACCGCCTACACTGGAGAGCAGAATCTTGATGGTCTTGAGCGTCGGATAGGTGGCGAGATGCTGGTCAATCTCGCCGAACAGCTGATAGGCCATCTCCGTCCCGACATCGCCCGTAAGGCGGATTTCCATCACGCTTGGATTGGGATGGTCGCTCTTGCTTGAAAGCGTACAGCTCTCGTGTTCGTCTGCGAGCAAAGGGGCCGCTGTGCTGATGGCGGTAAGTGTAGCAAGGGTGCTTGAAAAGAGGAGGTGCCGGCAGTGGTCCCGACGCCAGCACTCAAACGCGCTCAATAATTTTCTCCCCAAACAACCCTTGCGGCCGGAACAGCAGGAACACCACAGCCAGCACGAAGGCAAACCATTCGGTGGTCGCCCCGCCGAACAAGGGCTGCCCCCAATAGGTTTCGAACATCAGTTCGGACACGCCAATGATGCAGCCGCCGATCACGGCACCTGGGATCGAGGTCAGGCCGCCCAAGATCAGCACCGGCAAGGCTTTAAGCGCAAGGTTGATCACGGTCGGGTCGATCTGAATCTTTGTGCCCCAAACAACCGCAGCGACGAAGGCGGTAAGGCCGGAAAGCGCCCAAACCACAATCCACATCTGATTAAGCGGGATGCCGATCGACATGGAGGCAGTGTGGTCGTCGGCGACGGCGCGAAGCGCGCGGCCAACGCGGGAATATTGGAAGAAGATATAGAGACCGAGAACCATGACTAAACCGACGCCGATCGCCAGCAGATCGGAATGCTGGATCACGATATTGAGTCCGCGTTCCTGGGCCCAGACGTAATCGTCCGTGAAGATCACGCCCTCGGGAAGGCCAATTTTCAACAGCTTGGGATCACCGCCCCATAAAGCTTCGGCAAAGCCCTCGATGAAGAACGCCACGCCGATCGTTGCCATGAACAGACTGAGCCCATCTTGGCCAACCAGTGGTCGAAGCACGACACGCTCCACGGCGAAGGCGAACGCCACCATGATCAGCAGAGATAAGGCGCCTGCCAGATACCAGGGCACACCAAGCTTCAGCAGACCGGCGAAATTGAGCGCAGCGAAGAACACCATGGCGCCTTGCGCGTAATTAAAGACGCTGGACGACTTGAAGATGATGACGAAGCCGATGGCAACCAGCGCATAGAGAAAGCCGTTGCCGAGCCCGGCGATCACCGTCTCGATCACCTTGGAGACGTCGGAGGTTATTTCGCCGAACGGTCCAAGGAGGTAGGTGGAAAAAAAATTCACGTGCCGCTACTCGCTGTCATCGCTGTGACTGACGCCGAGATAGGCTTCGATCACCGCTTGATCGCTTCGGACGTCGTCAGGTGTACCGTCCGCGAGCTTCTTGCCATAATCGAGCACGACCACCCGATCTGAAATATCCATCACCACACCCATATCATGCTCGATCAAGGCGACCGTGGTCCCGAATTCCTGGTTCACATCCAGGACGAAGCGGCACATATCCTCTTTCTCTTCGAGGTTCATGCCGGCCATGGGCTCGTCCAGCAGCAGGAGTTCCGGCTCGGCGGCAAGGGCGCGTGCGAGCTCGACCCTCTTTTGCAGGCCGTAAGGAAGCTTGCCGACCGGCGTATTGCGCACCGCCTGGATCTCCAAAAAGTCGATGATCCTCTCGACATCCTCCCTATGCGCCAGCTCCTCTTTCTGCGCACGGCCCCAATAGAGCATCTGCTCCAGGAAAGCCGGCTTTCATCTTGAAGAATGCGGCCGGTCATGATGTTGTCGAAGCGTGGTCATGCCCTTGAAGAGCGCGATGTTCTGGAAGGTCCGGGCAATGCCGGTCGCCGCGGCTTCATGGGGCCGCATCTGGCTTCGGGTGACGCCCTTCCAGGTCACCTGGCCTTCCTGAGGATGATAAAAGCCGTTGATGACGTTCAGCATCGACGACTTACCGGCACCGTTCGGACCGATGATCGCGCGGATTTCACCCTTTCGCACATCGAAGCTGACATCGGTGAGTGCCGTGACCCCGCCAAAACGGAGGGTCACATTCTCCACCTCTAGCAGGACTGCGGCGCGGTCAGGCTCTTCTTGCCTGGTGTCTTGGTTGGGCTTTTCGGAGTTATCTGAGCGTGCGGTTGCCATGCTCGTCATTCCGCAGCAAACTGGTCAGCCGTTTTGCCGGCGGCAGGGGGCATGGTACGAATGGCCATGTCGGCCTTGATCTGGCCGGTCCGGCCGTCTTCGAAGGTCACCTCGGTTTCCATGACGACGCGATCTTGATCGTCATACAAGGCGTCGATCAAGGGCGCGTAACGCTCGTCGATCACGGCGCGGCGAACTTTTCGGGTGCGTGTGAGTTCGCCCTCATCAGCATCGAGCTCCTTATAAAGGAGCAGAAAACGCCTGATCCTTTGCGGTTCGGGCAAGGATTGGTTGACCGTCTCGACTTCGCCTTGGAGCAGCTCATAGATCTCGGGCAATGCTGAGAGATTGGTGTAGGTGGTGAAGGCTAGCCCTTGGTTTTCCGCCCATTTGGACACCATCGAATAGCGAATGCAGAGGATCGCCGTTACGAAGGGGTGATCATTACCGAGCACCACGCATTCGCCGATATTGGGCGAGAACTTCAGCTTGTTCTCGATGAATTGCGGCGAAAAGCGGATGCCGCCGGTGGTGGTGGCCAGGTCTTTCACCCGATCAATCACCGTCAAACGGCCCTTGTCATCGAGAAAACCGGCATCGCCGGTAAGCATCCAGCCGTCGTCGGTGAGCGTCTCCTTGGAGGCCTCCGGCTGTTTGTAATAGCCTTTGAACATGCCGGGATGCTTGGTGATGATCTCACCCACACCATGTTCGTCGGCCCGCTCGATACGGATCTCGGTATTGTCGAAGGCGGGGCCTGAGCTGTCGAAATCGAGCCCATCATCGGCGCGCTGCAAGGTGTAGGCGCCGCAGAGTTCGGTCTGTCCATAAAGCTGGCGAAGCGGCACACCCATAGCCAGGAAGAACTTGAAAGTCTCGGGTCCAAGAGCCGCACCCCCGGTCGCTGCCGCCTTAACATTGGCAAAGCCCAAGCGATCGCGAAGTGTGCCGTACAGGAACAGATCCGCGAGACGCGAGCGGTTTCCTTTATCCAGGGCGTCTGTGCCGAGCTTGACACATTTTTTAAAGATCGACTGGCTCAGGCTGTTGGCATCCAGCATGCGTGCATGGACATCTGCCGAAATCTGCTCCCAGACGCGCGGCGCCAGGAGAACATGGGTGGGACCGATCTCGCGCATATCGTGCATCGCTGTCGATTGATCTTCCGGATAGTTCACCCGGATCCGGCAGAGAAGCGGCATGGTGACCGCATAGACCTGCTCCATGATCCAGGCCATGGGCAGCATCGAGATATACTCATCAGTGGGTTCGCGCGGATCCGCCCGGAGATAGGCCGCGATATGCTCCATGAACGGCAGATGCTGCAACATAGCAAGCTTGGGATGGGACGTCGTGCCCGAGGTGGTGCAGAGAATGGCGACGTCCTCGCCCTTGCCGGCGGCGACGGCGTTATCGAAGGCCTCCTTGCCCAGGCTCCTGCCCCGCTCGACCAGATCGCGGCGGCTCATCAAGCGCGGATCATCATATTTCCGCATGCCGCGCTGGTCATTGTAGATGATCCACTGAAGTACCGGCAGGTCGCCAGCAATCTCTAGCAGCTTGTCGGCCTGTTCCTCGTCTTCGGCGAAGACCAATTTGACCTCGCCGTAGTCTAAGAGATAGCTGACTTCCTTGCCGAGGCTGTCCTCATAGATGCCAAGGGACATTGCGCCCACGCTATGGGCTGCCCATTCTGCCCAGACCCAATGGGGTCGATTGCGCCCGATGATGCCGACAACATCTTTGCGTTCCACGCCTAAAGCGATCAGCCCGAGAGCCAGTGCCTGAACTTCATCAAGGGTCTCGGACCAGCTGTAGCGATGCCAGATACCGTGATCCTTTTCGCGCATCGCGATATCGCCAGGCCAATGCTGGGCATTGTGACAAAGGAGTTTTGGCAGAGTGTCGAGGGTGGAGAGATCGGGGATTTGCATGACGGTCAGTTCAACGTGGCTGCAATGGCATAACAGTTTCCGCTCGGCCTATCACGAAAGCCTGGCCGATAGCCGCCTGACCTGCCATTGAACTCCCTTCGCGCACCCATTTTCGTTTTTGCCGGCCTTGAAAGCCGATCAATTCATCTGATTAGCATCCCTGACCGGTGTTATCTTTGTCGGTGCCTGCCAAATTAGCAAGTGCATATCGGCCAAAATGTATCGTGGTATGCGCCGACAGATGGCCCGCCATTCAACCAACCCGCCCTCTTCGACCGCAAGGGCAGGGGGCTTGTCGATGGCAAGCTAAAGCATTCATTCTTTTGGATCATGAAGAGAAACTCTCGTTCGAGCATGGCCGTCAAATCATTGTTGAGCTGCGGTCAAGCTATATCCGCGCGTCGCCCAATGAAACCTGCTCGCGCAAAGTGTCAATTAAGAAGTGAAACGCCCGCCAGTTGATACTCACAATAGGTTATTGATTATTTTTCATTTAATTTTATGAGTAATGCAATCTTCATTATTGGGGCGATCTCATGGCAATTGAATTTGGTACTCATCAAAAGACATTGAAAACTCTGCTCTGTGGCACAGCGATGCTGACACTAGCTGCTTGTGGCGGTGGCGGTGGTGGTGGTGGCGGCGGCAATACCGGTGGCGGAACTGCAGGCGATGCCAACAGTTTTCGTAATGAGGATTTCAATAATTCCACGGGCTTGGAACAGATCCGAGCCGCTGAAGGATTTGCTCAGATCACCGGTCAGCTTGACGGAGACGGTACGACGATTGCTATCCTCGATGATGGTATCGATGAAGATCACCCAGATCTGCAGTCAAATGGCACGCGCACGGTAACAAGCCTTTTGTTCAACGGTGCTCAGGACGTCGATAGTGCTCATGGTACTGGCGTGGCGGGTATCGCTGCCGGCGGTAATGGCAATGGTGGCATTCGCGGCGTGGCATCGAGCGCGGATATCCTGGCCTTTCAGGTTGGTGACCAGGATCCCAACGATCCGACAGAGATACTATTCGACAATGAAGCCATCGCTTCGGCTGTTGTGGAAGCATCGAATCGGGGTGCAGATGTCATCAATATGAGCTTGGGCGTTCCTTTGTCAGGCCTGCTGGTCGATGGTGATGGTGATGTTGTTATTTCACAACGCTTCGTTGACGTAGCTGCGCTCAACCAAGACATCGCGGACGCTATTTTGACAGCGACGAATAGTGGCAGCCTAGTGGTTATCGCAGCTGGCAATGATCGCAATAATCTTGGTGGGACCGAGTTTGTTGATATTGGTCCGGATGCGCCGGCGTTTTTGGGCGTCAACACGGTCGAGGTTGTTGGCGGTGAGGTTGTCATAGAAAGAGCCGCGAGCGCCGATGGTGTGATCGTCGCGATCGCTCTGGATGAGAACAATCAGCGCGCGGGCTTCAGTAACAGCTGCCTTGGGGTCGAGGACCGCTGTCTTGCAGCGCCTGGTGTCGATTTCCAAGGTGCGCAACCCGGCGGTGGTATCGGCAATATCGGCAGCGGCACGTCCTATGCTGCGCCGATGATTAGTGGTGCGGCGGCTGTCGTGCAGGCAGCGTTCGGCGTTTCACCGCAAGCGGCTGGCGATCGATTGCTGACCACGGCAACGGATCTAGGCGCTCCAGGCGCTGATGCCGATACAGGCGTTGGTCTTTTGAACCTCGAGAACGCGCTTTCCCC